>NZ_JBKEZJ010000001.1:0-716562 GCF_046449555.1 Rahnella selenatireducens | reverse complement strand
CAACTGATCCTTAACTGATCGGCATTACGCCTTAGGCGCCTTATTTTTTTACCCTGAAAGATGATTTTTGGTAGTTACCAACGACCATCACACCCGGGTGATTTATTGCTGATCGCTCAACTTTGGTTTGTTATCGATGTTGGTCAGCTCGCCACCCTGGTTGAAGGTCAGCGTTAATGTTTGCTGAGTTACACCTTCATGACCTGGCTCCTGACGGAACACGTAATACCAAACATCACTGCCAAACGGGTCGTGCAACATCGGCGTGCCAAGAACATAAGCAACCTGTTGCTTAGTCATGCCGGTATGAATTTTTTGTACATCAGCAGGAGACAAGTAGTTCCCCTGATTGATGTCAGGCCGATAAACCACCTTTTCCAGAGTGGAACAGCCCGCAGTAAGCATTAGAAGAGCTACAGCGGCGGCAGTTAGCGTTTTACAGCGCATAGTCATTACATTCCTTTAGGGCATAAGATGCCGATGATAATAGACCTTTCATCAGTTTGAAACCTTTGCGGGGCACCTGTATGACCGCTTAAATGTAAAAAAGTTGAGCTTTTTACGCTGCGAGTAACTCTTTTGCATTGGCTAACGTGTTTCGGGTGACTTCACTTCCGCCCAGCAAGCGTGCCAATTCCTGCAAACGCGCCTTCTTATCAAGACGATTCATTTGAGTTTCTGTCACTTCGCCGTCGGTTTCCTTGCTGACAAAATAATGCTGATGGCCGCATCCTGCAACCTGCGGTAAGTGAGTAACGCACATTACTTGTGTCGATTCACCCAATTGGCGCAACAGGCGGCCAACAATAGCGGCAGTTGGACCGCTGATACCGACGTCCACTTCATCGAAGATCAGCGCCGGAGTTTCCATTTTTTGTGCCGTAATGACCTGAATCGCCAACGCGATACGCGACAGCTCACCGCCGGATGCCACTTTAGCCAGCGCCTGAAGAGGCTGGCCAGGGTTAGTCGTAACCTTGAATTCCAAGCGATCCGCGCCTTCGATGCTGAGATGCTCAGGCTCGAACTGAACCTGAATTTTAAATTTACCGTGCGGCATGGATAGCGCATGCATGCTTTGGGTAATCAGGTGTGTGAGTTCATCGGCGAAGTACTGACGTTTGTCATGTAATTGTTTTGCTATGGTCACTGCCTGATGGTAATGCACCTGCACTGCTTCGCTCAGCTCGGCCTGATTCGTTTCCTGCTCATCTAATGCCTTTTGTTCTTCAAGCAACTGGCGATGAAGTTCCGGTAATTCTTCTGCGCTGACATGATGTTTACGCGCCAGATTCATCTGTCGGGACAAGCGCTGTTCCAGTTCGTACAAGCGGTTCGGATCCATATCCAGACGTTCGCTGTAATGACGCAGTTCGTCGCTGGCTTCGCTAACCTGAATCGACGCCTCATCCAGCATAATGATCAGTTCGTTCATTTTGCTGTCGAGTTCTGCCAGTTCTGTTAACTGATTACGGGCAGTGTAGAGCATGCTGACAATATTCTGTTCTTCACCATCGGCCAGCAAATACAGAGCACTTTGGCTGAGAGAGAGCAACTGACCGCTGTTGGCCAGACGCTTATATTCTTCGTCAATTTGCTCATATTCACCCGGCTGAGGGGAAAACTCATTGAGCTCTTTTAACTGATATTGCAGGAGCTGACGGCGTGATTCACGCTCATTCATCTGCTGCTGATATTGCGCCAGCTGACGGCAGCTTTGATGCCAGTTCTGGTAAGCGTCGCGCATTTCTGCCAGCAACAGAGGCTGGTCTGAGTACGCATCGAGCAGATCTTTCTGATGCTCAGGTTTGAGCAGAAGCTGATGGGCGTGCTGGCCGTGAATTTGAATAAGATGCTGGCCCAGTTCGCGCAGTTGAGATAACGGCACAGGCGTTCCGTTGATAAATCCACGTGAGCGGCCATCGCTGCTGATCGTCCGACGCAGCAAACAATCATGCCCTTCATCCAGCTGATTATCGGCCAGCCAGTGTTTTGCGGAAGGTGTATCGGCGAGAGTGAAACGCGCGCAGATATCTGCACGGCTTGCGCCAAGGCGGACCATGCTGCCATCGGCGCGGTTGCCCAGGCAAAGGCCCAGTGCGTCAATAGCAATGGATTTACCTGCACCGGTTTCGCCGGTGATTGCTGTCATCCCTGCATGAAAATCGATTTCTAATTCACGGACAATGGCAAAGTTACTGATAGTTAATTGCGCCAGCATGATCACCTTCCTGTACATAACAACAGACCTGTAATTACATACAGTATAAACTGGTTTTATATACAGTAAAGGGGCTGGCGAATTATTTTTTATCAAATTAGAAGAGTTTTTTCGACCATCCGAGTTTGGTGCTTAATGTATTGAAATAACTGTAATCCTTCGGGTGGATTAAGTTCAGATGGAATTCGCTGCGGCGGATCACCACTTCTTCGCCCGGCTGAATGGGCAGGGCGATCTGGCTGTCACAGCTGATTTCCAGATCATTGCTCATATGTGAGAAACGTAGGCAAATTGTGCTGCTGCTGTTGATGACCAGCGGACGGGCGGAAAGCGTGTGAGGGAACATCGGCACCAGCGCGATGGCCTCAAGCGTGGGCGTCAGAATCGGCCCCCCCCCGGAAAGTGAGTACGCCGTTGAGCCTGTCGGCGTGGAGATGATCAGGCCATCTGAACGTTGGGAAAATGCGAATTTGTCGTCAATATAGACTTCAAACTCAATCATATGCGCCACTTTCCCCGGATGGAGAACGACTTCATTGATAGCGGTACTGACGCGGCATTGCTGATCTTTACAGCGCACCATCGCTTCCAGCAGGAAGCGTTGCTCGCTGATGTATTCGCCCTGCAAAACATCATCGAGTTGCTGAAGGGCGTTATCAGGATCGAGATCGGTCAGAAAACCGAGATTACCGCGGTTAATGCCAATAACTTTGATGTCATAGCGTGCCAGAACGCGCGCGGCGCCCAGCATATTACCGTCACCGCCAACTACAACGGCAAGATCGGCCAGTTTGCCAATCTCTGCGAGACTGCCGGTTTGTGCGCCTTCCAGGGCTAAATCTTGTGCCACCTGTCGTTCAACGACGACCTGATAACCTTTTGAAATTAACCAGTGATAGAGCATTTCATGGGTGGCAAGTGCCGAAGGATGGCGTGGGTGTCCAACGATCCCAATGCACTCAAATTTTTTATTCATCGCTGTGGTTATCCTCAGCAGGGTGTGATGACACCTGCATTATGACCGGTTTCATTCAAAACCAAACCTTGAAACCCCGGTTTTGATCCCCATAATAAGTCAACTAGCAAGATTAATGCTAAAACGCGGAGAGATTCATGAGTAGTAAAGAACATAAGACACCTGACGAGCAAGTCTCTGAAGAACTGAATCAGGAACAAGAGCTGCAAGTGGAAGCGGAAACTCAGGCGGCAGATGTCGTTGACCCCCGCGATGAACGCATTGCTGAATTGGAAGCACAGCTGAAAGAAGTTCAGCAGCGTGAGCGCGACAGCCTGCTGCGTGCGAAAGCGGAAGTGGAAAACATCCGTCGTCGTACCGAACTGGATATCGAGAAAGCGCACAAATTTGCCCTTGAGAAATTCTCTGGTGAATTGTTGCCGGTCATCGATAACCTGGAGCGTGCTCTGGATCTGGCTGATAAATCGAATTCAGAGCTGGCAGGGCTAATTGAAGGCGTCGAACTGACCCTGAAATCTCTGCTGGACGCTGTACGCAAGTTCGGTATGGAAGTGGTAAGCGACATCCACGTTCCATTCAACCCTGAGCAGCATCAGGCGATGACGATGATGGAATCCGACGAAGTAGAACCTAATCACGTCATGATGGTGATGCAGAAGGGCTACATGCTGAATGGCCGTCTGTTACGCCCGGCGATGGTTGCGGTTTCTAAGGCCAAAGCCTGACTCTGTTTCAGAACGAATGTAAAAATGAGAGAGGCACCTTCAGGGTGCCTCTTTTTTTATGCTATTCCGTGGCCGGTAAAACAGGCATCCAGTCAATGGGTGCCAGCCCTTGTTGCTTGAGTAATTCGTTTGCTTGAGAAAAATGCTTACAGCCCAGAAAACCGCGATGCGCAGAAAGCGGGGAAGGGTGCGGCGCTTTTAGTACGTGATGGCGGTTGCGGTCAATGATATTGCCTTTCTTCTGGGCATGAGATCCCCACAGCAAGAATACAATTCCCTCACGGTTTTCATTCAAGGCTGCGATCACCCGATCGGTAAAGGTTTCCCAACCCAGTTTGGCGTGGGAATGCGCCTCTCCGCCTTCTACGGTTAACACCGTATTGAGCAGAAGTACGCCCTGGTCGGCCCAGCTTTGTAAATAACCATGATGAGGACGCTCAAAACCGGGAATGTCCGTTGCCAGCTCTTTATATATATTCACCAGTGACGGCGGCGCAGGAATGCCAGGGCGAACCGAGAAGGACAGTCCGTGAGCCTGATTCGGGCCGTGATACGGATCCTGCCCCAGAATAACGACTTTCACATCAGCAAGTTCAGCGGATCGAAAGGCGTTAAAAACATCGTGCTGGGGCGGATAAATCGTTTTTCCCGCCGCGCGTTCAGCGGCAACAAACTTCAATGTATCAACAAAGTAAGGCTGTTCTTTTTCCTGACCGATGACGTCATGCCAGGTGAGAGTGGTGGACATTGACGCTCTCCTTTTCAAGGTGATTTTTCTTTGCGCGTAGCTTACCTGCTCATTCTTCCGAGTTAAACCCGCCTGAGCTTTTGCTGATGTTTATCTGCGGCTTAACGCTTCCATGCAAAAATTATTGATAATTTACAAAAATAATTTAAGCCTTCCACTTGGAAAAATTGATATAAAACATAAATATGCTGATGTTCAGGAATAACCACATTGGAAAGGTTGATATTAATCAAAGAATGCGGGGTGTTCTACTGTTATATCTGACAGCAGGAACCATGGGTTGTTGATCAACCTGACACCAATCAATTCACAGTATCGTAGCCAATTATGGAGGCAACATATGATCACCGGGATCCAAATTACCAAAACCAATAACGAAGCGCTGAAAAACTCTTTCTGGCTGCTGGATGATGAAAAATCGGAAGCTCGCTGTGTTTGTGCAAAAGCGGGTTATGCGGAAGACCAGATCGTTGCTGTCAGCGAACTGGGCCAGTTTGAATACCGTGAAGTTCCAATGGAAATTCAACCGACTGTACGTGTGGAAGGCGGCCAGCACCTGAACGTTAACGTTCTGCGTCGCGAAACGCTGGAAGATGCTGTTAAACATCCGGAAAAATACCCGCAGCTGACCATTCGTGTTTCTGGATATGCGGTGCGTTTTAACTCGCTGACTGCTGAACAGCAGCGCGATGTAATTACCCGTACTTTCACTGAAAGCCTGTAATCTCAACAGATTACGTAAATTTCAGATAATAAAAAACCGCCTGTTCTGAACTGCCCCCCAATAGTTGGACACCCAACTGAGTAAAGTGCAGTTCATGTTCAGGCGGTTTTTTTTCGTCATGAATAAGCCGCAGGTGGCTTATTTTGACGTGTCTTTTGCAGCATCAGGTTTAACGCGACGTTTGCCGACGTTTTTACTGTCACGATGGCGAACTTTAACTTTCACCTTCGATTTTTCCTGCGCTTCTTTCTGCTTCTCTTTGCGTTTCGCCAGCACTTTCTTCGATGGCTTGCCGGTAACTTTCTCGCTCGGTGCTTTGGTTTTCGCACGGAACCCGTCGAGCACGCGCGCTTTCAGCGGCTCGTTCAGGTAGCGACCGATTTTGCCCAGCAGCAGGTGGTCATGCGCTTCCACGAATGAAATGGCTGTGCCTTTACGGCCTGCACGGCCGGTGCGACCGATACGGTGCAGATAAATATCCGCCGTCAAAGGCAGGTCGAAGTTAAACACGTGGCTGATGTCGTTGATGTCCAGGCCACGGGCGGCGATGTCAGTGGCCACCAGCACGTTGACGCGGTCTTCAACCATGCGTTTTACCGCTTCAGTACGCTTTACCTGAACCATTTCGCCTTCGAGATAACAGGAGTTGATCCCTGCTTCGCGTAACCAGGCTACCAGCTCATGCACACGCTCACGCTTACGCACGAAGATTACCGATTTGGTGACATCTTCCTGTTTCAGCAAATGGATCAGCATCTGGGTTTTGTGCGCCAGATCGTCTGCGCGGTAGTACCATTGCAGAATTTTTTTACGCTCGCGGCGTGACGGGTCGGCTTCGATTTCAACCGGCTCAGTCAGAATTCGTTCTGCGAATTCACGGATGGCTTCCCCTTCCAGCGTTGCGGAGAACAGCAACGTCTGTTTACGCCAGCGTGCTTCGGCAGAAATCGTTTCGATATCCTGAGCAAAACCCATGTCCAGCATGCGGTCGGCTTCGTCAAGGATCAGCGTTTCAATTGCCCGGCAGTCAAAGTTTTCTTCTTTGATGTATTGCAGCAAACGGCCGGTCGTCGCAACGACGATGTCCTGGTTTTCGCTGAACACTTCGGCGTGGTTCATATATGCCACACCGCCGGTGATCGTCGCGATATCCAGATCGGTATGTTTCGCCAGCTCACGCGCCTGTTCAGCAACCTGCATAGCCAGTTCACGGGTTGGCGTGAGGATCAGAATACGGGGTGGACCAGATTTCTTACGCGGGAAATCCAGCAAATGCTGCAAGGCTGGCAACAGGAATGCCGCGGTTTTGCCGGTGCCGGTAGGAGCCGAACCCAACACATCGCGTCCGTCCATTGCTGGCGGAATTGCCTCTGCCTGTATGACAGTCGGGCGGCTATAGCCTTTGTCGCCTAAGGCGTCAATCAGGCGTTCATCGAGTTCGAGTTCGGAAAAAGTGGTTACAGTCATGGTCTACCTCTACTTGGGGCGCCGATTATAGACGTGTTAGGCGCGATCTTCACCTATTTAAGCGGTTTGCGTGCCTTTTCCTCCACATCTCTTTACCCTATGCTACGACAGTTTTCGTTCAGAGGCCTGATGGCCGGCGTAATTACGGTGATATGAGTGGCAAAAGAAGTTAGTTCGGCCCGGCCTTTGCGGCGCAACGGGTTTACCTTTAAACAGTTTTTCGTCGCGCACGATCGCTGTGCGATGAAAGTTGGTACCGATGGCGTTCTGCTTGGCGCGACGGCACCCGTCAGCGGGGCCAAGCGCATTCTGGATATCGGCTGCGGCAGCGGCCTTATTGCCATAATGCTGGCTCAGCGCAGTGACCCTCAAACCACTATTGATGCCGTTGAACTCGAACCTGCCGCCGCTGAACAGGCTGCGGAGAATTTTCGCGAATCTTTCTGGGCGCAACGGTTGTCTGTCTTCGCGCAGGATATTAATGATTACGCACGGCAGCACCCGGCTGAGTATGATCTGATTGTCAGCAATCCGCCTTATTTCGAATCGGCGGTAGCCTGTCGAGATGAAGCGCGAAATGCGGCCCGTTATACTGAAACCCTGACCCACGCCGCGTTGCTTGAATGCGCCGGGAAGTTGATTACGCCGCAAGGGTTATTCAGCGTTGTTCTGCCTTATGACATTTGTCTGGCATTTGAAACGCTGGCGAATCAGCAAGGCTGGTTCAGCGCATGGCGGATGGCCGTGCGCGATCGTCCGGGAAAACCCCTTAATCGCCTGTTACTGACGTTATCGAAACAGCCCGTTGAGAAAGAAGAAGTGGAACTGGATTTGCGGAAATCAGAAGGTATTTACAGCGAAGCGTTCTGTGCGCTGATTGCTGATTTTTATCTGAATTACTGATGGATTTTGCGTCTGTAAAAGTGCGTTCCTTCGCACTTTTTAGCGTCTAAGGCTGCAAGATTGTCGTTTGAGGGTTTTCCTCTAACGCCGGATAATCCAGCGTGAAGTGCAGCCCGCGGCTTTCTTTACGTTCCAGTGCGCTGCGCACGATCAGCTCTGCTACTAACACCAGATTGCGTAATTCGAGTAAATTATTGGAAATACGGAAGTTAGCATAGTATTCGTCAATTTCCTGTTGCAGAGTCATGATGCGCCGCAACGCCCGCTCCAGACGTTTTGTAGTTCGAACAATCCCGACGTAATCCCACATAAACAGCCGCAGTTCATGCCAGTTATGCTGAATAACCACTTGCTCATCCGAATTGTCGACACGGCTTTCATCCCATTGCGGAATGTTTTTTGCCAGTTTGGCATGCGGCAAACGCTTGATGATGTCTTCCGCCGCCGACCAGCCGTAAACTACGCATTCCAGCAGCGAATTGGACGCCAGCCGGTTAGCGCCGTGTAATCCGGTATAACTCACTTCGCCGATCGCATACAAACCGTCTAGGTCGGTACGCCCGTGCTGATCAACCATCACACCACCGCAGGTATAATGTGCGGCTGGAACAATCGGAATTGCCTCTTTAGTCAGGTCAATGCCGAGTGATTGTAGCTTTTCGTCAATCATCGGGAAGTGATGCTTAATGAATTCCGGCGGACGGTGGCTGATATCCAGATACATGCAATCCGCGCCAAGACGTTTCATTTCATGGTCGATTGCCCGCGCTACCACATCACGTGGTGCGAGTTCGCCACGTGCATCGAAATCAGGCATAAAACGTGTGCCGTCAGGGCGTTTGAGCAATGCGCCTTCGCCGCGGAGGGCTTCAGTCAGCAGAAAATTGCGTGCCTGAGGATGATAGAGACAAGTCGGATGGAACTGGTTGAATTCCAGATTGGCAACCCGGCATCCTGCGCGCCAGGCCATCGCGACGCCATCGCCGGACGAAATGTCCGGATTAGTGGTGTATTGGTAGACTTTCGCCGCACCACCGGTGGCCAGTACAACGGCTTTAGCGCGCAGAGTTTCGACGTGCTCTTTGTCGCGGTTCCAGACATAGGCACCCACCACGCGCTGCGTACCAGGCAAACCCAGCTTGCTTGAGGTAATTAAATCAACGGCATTATAGCGTTCTTTAACGCAAATATTGGCGTGCGCCCTTGCTTTCCCAACCAGCGTAGTCTCTACTTCTTTACCTGTAGCATCAGCAGCATGCAGGATCCTGCGGTGGCTGTGACCGCCTTCGCGAGTCAGATGATATCGCTCTTCTGAGCTCTCATTGGTTTCGGTATCAAACAGTACGCCTTGGTCGATCAACCACTGGACACAATGACGTGCGTTGCTGGCGATAAATTCAACGGCTTCTTTATCACATAAGCCTGCGCCAGCAATTAATGTGTCATCTACGTGTGAGGCAATGCTGTCTGATTCGTCGAAAACGGCGGCGATCCCGCCCTGTGCGTAAAACGTTGAGCCTTCGTTGAGCGGGCCCTTACTGAGAACAGTGACGCGACAGTGGTCTGCAAGTCGCAAAGCCAGAGAAAGGCCCGCAGCGCCACTTCCGATTATCAATACATCGCTAACAAATTCAGATGAAGGTTGCATAACGTATGATGTTTGCAGAAGAAGAGGGAAATTCATGTTAGCCTAAACCTCCGTGAAAAAGCCACGGGCATAAGACTTCAATAGAAAAAACAATGGCGATGTGGAACTTTATGTTTCATGTGAACTCCAAGCAGTACTTGCTCAGGAATATAATGATGAAAGCTGGCAGTACGACTTTAAGCGCGGAGATAGTTTTGGGGAGATTTTACCTCGGATGAGCGAGCAGTTAGCCGATCAAGTTCTGGTTGAGCGGGTCCAGAAGGGTGATCAAAAATCGTTCAATTTACTGGTTATCCGTTACCAGCATAAGGTAGCGAGCCTTGTATCCCGCTATGTGCCACAGGGCGATGTGCCTGATGTGGTTCAGGAATCTTTTATTAAAGCGTATCGCGCGCTGGAATCTTTCCGCGGCGACAGTGCTTTTTATACTTGGCTGTACCGTATTGCAGTCAACACAGCGAAAAATTATCTGGTTGCTCAGGGACGACGTCCGCCTTCAAGTGACGTCGACGCAAATGAAGCCGAAAATTTCGAAAGTGGCGGCGCCCTGAAAGAAATTTCGAACCCTGAGAACTTGATGTTGTCTGAAGAGTTGCGGCAGATAGTTTTCCGTACTATTGAAGCACTTCCTGAAGATCTTCGCATGGCGATTACCTTGAGGGAGTTGGATGGGTTGAGCTATGAAGAAATAGCCGCCATCATGGATTGTCCGGTGGGTACGGTCAGATCCCGTATATTCCGTGCCCGGGAAGCAATTGATAACAAAGTTCAACCGCTCATCCAGCGTTAGAGATGACGGACACAGGAAGGGTACTTAGGCATGCAGAAAGAAAAGCTTTCCGCTCTGATGGATGGTGAAGCGATTGATTCTGAACTGTTAAGTTCTTTATCAACGGATAATAAGCTTCAGCAAAGCTGGCAGAGTTATCATTTGATCCGCGATGCACTACGCGGTGATATTGGGAATGTGGTGCATCTGGATATCGCAGACCGTGTGGCCGCAGCGCTGGCAAATGAGCCGGTTAAACTGGTGCCGGGTTCAGCAACAGAATCGCAGCCTCAGCCTCATACCTGGCAGAAAATGCCTTTCTGGCACAAAGTTCGTCCTTGGGCGAGCCAGCTGACGCAGATTGGTGTGGCCGCATGTGTGTCTCTGGCCGTGATTGTGGGTGTTCAGCACTACAATCAGCCTGACGTATCGGGTGCCTCTCCGGAAACCCCTGCATTCAACACGTTACCAATGATGGGTAAAGCTTCTCCGGTCAGCTTCGGCGTGCCAAATGAAGGCAATACTACCAGCGGGCAGCAAAATGTGCAGGAGCAACGCAAGCGTATCAATGCTATGTTGCAGGATTACGAATTGCAGCGACGCTTGCATTCAGAGCAGCTTCAACTCGAACCGATTACCCCGCAGCAAGCCGCTGTTCAGGTCCCAGGAACTCAGTCTTTAGGAACGCAAACGCAGTAATGAAGCAATTTTGGTTTGCCGTTTGTTTAGCGACAGGTAGCCTGCTTTCTTCAAGTATCGCCTCGGCAGAACCTACTTCCGGGGCGTTATTACAAGAAATGGGTACTGCCAGCCAGTCGCTGAATTATGAAATGGGGTTTATCAACATTACGAAGCAGGGGATTGACTCCTTTCGCTATCGTCATGCTGTCTCGAAGGAAGTCTTGCTCGCTCAACTGGTTCTGATGGATGGGCCGCGCCGTGAAATTGTCCAGCGCGGAAAAGACATCAGTTACTTTGAGACCGGGTTGCAGCCTTTCACTCTGGATGGCGATCATATCGTTGATTCCCTTCCTTCCATCGTTTTCAGCGATTTCTCCCTGCTTTCAAAATACTACGACTTTATTGCCGTAGGCCGCGCCCGTGCGGCAGATCGTCTGAGTCAGGTGATCCGAGTCGTTTCGCGTGATGGCACGCGTTTCAGTTACGTTATCTGGGTAGACGAGCAGACGAAATTACCGATGCGGGTAGATCTGTTAGACAGAGATGGTGAGACACTGGAGCAGTTCCGTGTCATCAGCTTTGATGATGGAAACCAAGTCATCAGCACGCTGGCTGATCTCGAGAAGGCAAGTTTACCTCCGGTGCTTTCTTTACCTGCTTCAGAGCAGGCAAAATTCAGCTGGCAGGTGAAATGGCTTCCGGCCGGTGTGACGGAAGTGGCAAGTAGTCGCCGAAACTTGCCAAATATGCCGGTCACGATAGAATCACGTCTGTATACCGATGGATTGTTCAGTTTCTCCGTCAATATCAGCGCTACCACTAGCGGGCCTTCTGAGCAGTTGATCAGACAGGGGCGCAGAACGGTGCAGACAGAAATTCGCAACGGCAATGAGATTACTGTCGTCGGCGAACTGCCACCTTCAACTGCTAAGCGTATTGCTGACAGTGTCGTATTCTCCGCAAAATGACTTTTGGCTTAAAAACGGGTGATCACATGATGAAAGAATGGGCCACGGTTATCTCGTGGCAAAATGGTATTGCAACGCTGCGTTGTGAGACGCAGGCTGGGTGCAGTAGCTGCCATTCACGTTCAGGATGTGGCGCCCGGGTTTTGAACGAATTAGGGCCACAAACCGAGCATAATCTTCAGGTCAGCATCAATGAACGTCTGGAACCGGGCCAGAAAGTCGAACTGGGGATCCCTGAGGGAAGTCTTTTACGTTCAGCGTTTTTGGTTTACATGACACCACTGTTTGGTGTGATTGCCGGCGGCGGATTGTTACAGGCTCTGCTGAAGGAAGATATGTATGCGGTTATTGGTGCAGTGCTGGGCGGCGGGCTGGGCTTCCTGATTGCGAAAGCACTGGCGGCAAAAGTCGATGGCAAAGCCGGTTATCAGCCGGTGGTGTTGCAGGTCGGATTACCTCCTAATGCATTCCGCTACTCTACTGACAGCGAATTACCTTCGTAAAAACGTCTCAATTCATGATGCGGATAAATGCCACTGTTTCTTCTGATTCAGTGGCATTTTTAGTTTCTGACGGGGATCCTGTTCTGAATCATATGCTCGATCAATGCGATAAACAGATCGGCGCTTGAGAGCGAAGTATAAGGGACGGAAAACAGGATCCGACCGTGCTTATCCAGTAATCTGATCAGCGGGCTGTTGCTGCCACCGCTGATAAACTGAATGTCCTCAACGGGTACCATTTTCCCTTCATCTGTCGTCAGCATCAGCGCGCTCAGCCTGATCCTTTTTTCGTGTGTCGCCAGAAAGTTGGAGCTGATAAACCATTTCAATCCGCAGCGAGCATTGAGCAGGCGGGTAAAAATTATATCTCCACCCTGAGCCAAAGTATTTAATGCCCACGGTCCACGAAACATTAGCTGTTCATTTTTAATGACTTCGATTAATCGTTCGGAATGCGCAATGTTTGGCGTGATCCGGTGCCACGTTTTGTTATTTTCTTCACGAAAAATCATGGTGTTTAAAATACGACGTGTGTATTTACCCGTTCTGAAACGATATATATCCATAATCCGTTCAAAAGGAATAAAACGGTTCTTTTTATCCGTCTGGCTTATAACTAAAATACCGTTTTCATGCAGCTGATAGATTTGATTTGGCCGTATTAGCCGCCTCATCATCATAAGGACAATCCCCAGCGCAATGCTGAGTAAAGCAGACACTGCAACGCTGTGGAGCCCGGCGGCGGTGTGACCGAAAGCCAGCAGGAATGCTATTTGCACTGCGCCGCCAATCAGTAACAAAACTGACAGGACCAGAGTGATCCAAGAGTTGGCTTTGGCAAAGCCATGCTGACTGAGCAGCCGCCCTTCATTGATCATATCGTTAACCTTGTGACCGGATTGAATTAAAAAAAAAGTTGTTTAAAGAAGACAGTAATTAAGAATTTAGTCGATTGGGGGGAGTTATTTTCTTTTTATAACAATATATTATGTTGCCATTCCGGTTTTTGTATATGGGTATTTTCCTAAAATAAATACGAGGCTTTTGCATCTGCCAGACCCATGATTAATGGAAGTTGTAGTATGACGCGCAGAGACAACATATGAAAATAAATGAAAAGTTGGCCTCTTCCTGATGGGAAAGCTCGCATAATCTGGAGTTAGGGCGTGCCGAGACTAGGTTTTCACCGTACTGGCATGTAGAATGCTGCGACTTAGGCGAAAGACAGCCAACCTACAAACCGTCGCTGTATGTTCATGGCGAATGATTCAGAAATACCAAGGCAGAAAAACTTTTATAATGAAGCATATACGAAATTTCTCCATTATTGCCCACATTGACCACGGTAAGTCGACGCTGTCAGACCGTATTATTCAAATTTGCGGTGGCTTGTCCGATCGTGAAATGGAAGCGCAGGTTCTCGATTCAATGGATCTGGAACGTGAACGCGGCATCACCATTAAAGCGCAAAGCGTTACCCTCGATTACAAAGCGAAAGATGGTCAGGTTTATCATCTGAACTTTATCGATACCCCGGGACACGTTGACTTCTCTTATGAAGTTTCGCGTTCTCTGGCCGCCTGTGAAGGTGCGTTGCTGGTGGTCGATGCCGGTCAGGGCGTAGAAGCGCAGACGCTGGCAAACTGCTACACCGCGATGGAAATGGATCTGGAAGTTGTTCCGGTTCTTAACAAAATTGACTTGCCGGCTGCAGATCCCGATCGCGCTGCGCAGGAAATCGAAGATATCGTGGGTATCGATGCAACCGACGCCGTGCGCTGCTCAGCGAAAACCGGCGTTGGCGTGCCGGAAGTGCTGGAACGTCTGGTTCGTGATATCTCTCCACCGGAAGGTGATCCGGAAGCCCCTCTGCAGGCGCTGATCATTGACTCCTGGTTTGATAATTACCTTGGCGTGGTTTCTCTGGTTCGTATCAAAAACGGTACCATGAGAAAAGGTGACAAAATTAAAGTGATGAGTACCGGACAGGTGTATAACGCCGATCGTCTGGGTATTTTCACGCCTAAACGTGTTGATAAAGACATCCTGAATTGCGGCGAAGTGGGCTGGTTGGTTTGCGCGATCAAAGACATTTTGGGCGCGCCGGTTGGCGATACCTTAACGCTTGCCCGCAACCCTGCTGATAAAGTCCTGCCTGGTTTTAAGAAAGTGAAACCACAGGTTTATGCTGGCCTGTTCCCGGTCAGTTCCGATGATTACGAGAACTTCCGTGACGCGTTGGGCAAACTGAGCCTCAACGATGCTTCCCTGTTCTACGAGCCAGAAAGTTCTACGGCGCTGGGCTTTGGGTTCCGTATCGGTTTCCTTGGTCTGTTGCACATGGAAATCATTCAGGAACGTCTGGAACGCGAATACGATCTGGATCTGATCACCACCGCACCGACGGTTGTGTATGAAGTCCTGACGACCGGCAACGAAACCGTATATGTCGACAGCCCGTCTAAATTGCCTGCGCTGAACAACATTCTCGAATTACGTGAACCGATTGCCGAATGTCACATGCTGATGCCACAGGAATATCTGGGCAGCGTGATCACGTTATGTATTGAGAAACGTGGCGTGCAGACCAACATGGTTTATCACGGTAATCAGGTTGCACTGACTTACGAAATTCCAATGGCGGAAGTCGTGCTCGATTTCTTCGACCGTCTTAAGTCGACTTCGCGTGGCTATGCGTCTCTTGATTACAATTTCAAACGTTTCCAGACTTCAGACATGGTGCGTGTTGATGTTCTAATCAACGGCGACCGCGTGGATGCGCTGGCGCTGATCACTCACCGTGGCAACTCACAATTCCGTGGGCGCCAGCTGGTTGAGAAAATGCAGGAATTAATCCCGCGTCAGCAGTTCGATATTGCCATCCAGGCGGCGATTGGTGCTCACATCATTGCCCGTTCGACGGTTAAGCAATTACGTAAAAACGTTCTCGCCAAATGTTATGGCGGTGACGTCAGCCGTAAGAAAAAACTGTTGCAGAAGCAGAAAGATGGTAAGAAACGTATGAAACAAGTGGGTAACGTAGAGTTACCGCAGGAAGCGTTCCTGGCCATTCTGCACGTGGGCAAAGAAAGCAAGTAAATCCTTAATTGAGTTGTAGGGAGTATGCATGGCTAACATGTTTGCCCTGATTCTGGCGATTGCAACGCTGGTATCAGGGATTATCTGGTGCCTTGATCGTTTCAAGCTTGCACCTGCACGTCGGGCTAAAATTGCTAAAATTAAGGCCGAAACTGGCGGTGCAGTTGACGACGTCACGCTGAGTAAGGTCGCGAAACAGCCTGGCTGGGTGGAAACCTGTGCTTCTGTATTCCCGGTATTGTTAGTCGTGTTCGTGGTGCGTTCATTTATTTATGAGCCTTTCCAGATCCCGTCCGGTTCAATGATGCCAACGCTGTTGATTGGCGATTTCATTGTGGTGGAAAAATACGCCTATGGTCTGAAAGATCCGATCACTCAGACCAAGCTTATTCCGACTGGCGAACCAAAACGTGGCGACGTGGTGGTATTTAAATACCCGCGTGATCCTAGCATTGACTATATTAAACGTTTAGTAGGGATGCCGGGCGACCGCGTAACCTATGACCCGTTCAGCAAGCAGGTGACCGTTCAGCCTGCCTGTGAAAATGGTCAGAGTTGCAATACGGCGCTTGCGGTGACCTACGACACGGGTACAGCCAGTGATTTTGTACAGACTTTCGGCCAGTCTTCTGGTGGCGAAGCAAGCAGCGGTTTCTTTGAGACTCCACCGACCGGTAACGTTCCGCAAGACGGCATTCGTTTGGTGCAACGCAATGAAACGCTGGGCAACGTGACTCACCGTATTCTGACCGTGCCTGGCGCGCGTGATCAGCTGGGTGCGTATTACCAGCAGCCGGGTCAGCCTCTGGGAACCTGGGTTGTTCCGGCCGGCCATTATTTCATGATGGGCGATAACCGTGATAACAGCGCAGACAGCCGTTATTGGGGCTTCGTGCCAGAACAGAATTTAGTGGGCAGAGCTTCTGCAATCTGGATGAGCTTTAAAAAGCAGGAAGGTGAATGGCCGACCGGAGTTCGTTTAAGCCGTATTGGTGGCATTCATTAATCTGCCGGCGTCAGTAACCCGATAATTCAAGTTGCAGGAAGCTATTGCTCCTGCAACTTCTGTTTTGGCAGGTATATTAGCGCAGCATTATATTTTCACCCGTTGTAGAATATCCTTTCGGGCGATAAAAGTTGGCCCCCCAGATTTTTAGTTTTTTCTTTGAAAAGAACAAAAAAACAAAAGAACAGAGGGAGCCTTTGCAAACGAAACAGCTTTGGATTGGCTTAGGGCGAAGCAGGCCTGTTCCGTATGCTGAAGTTTTTGACGCATTCTTGATCTATTGGTAACTCATGAATCCCATCGTAATAAACAGGCTTCAGCGGAAGCTGGGCTACACTTTTCAACAGCAGGAGCTTTTATTGCAGGCACTGACTCACCGCAGCGCCAGCAGTAAACACAATGAGCGTTTAGAGTTCCTGGGTGACTCAATTCTTAGTTATGTAATTGCTAACGCTTTGTACCATCGTTTTCCTCGTGTTGACGAGGGAGATATGAGTCGTATGCGTGCCACGTTGGTACGTGGAAATACGTTAGCTGAAATGGCACGTGAATTCGATCTCGGCGAATGTCTGCGTTTAGGGCCGGGCGAATTGAAAAGTGGTGGTTTCCGCCGTGAGTCAATTCTTGCGGATACGGTGGAGGCACTCATTGGCGGCGTGTTCCTGGACAGTGATATCCAGACCGTCGAAAAGCTGATTCTCGATTGGTACCGTAGTCGTTTAGACGAAATCAGTCCCGGTGATAAGCAGAAGGACCCAAAAACCCGTTTACAGGAGTTTTTGCAAGGTCGCCATCTGCCGTTGCCTTCTTATCTGGTTGTGCAGGTTCGCGGTGAAGCGCACGATCAGGAGTTTACCATCCACTGCCAGGTCAGTGGCTTGAACCAACCGGTTGTAGGAACCGGTTCAAGTCGCCGAAAAGCCGAGCAGGCGGCAGCGGAACAAGCGCTGATACAGCTGGAGCTTGAATGAGCGAAGAAAAAAGTTACTGTGGTTTTGTTGCAATCGTAGGCCGTCCCAACGTCGGCAAATCTACATTGCTTAATGAATTATTGGGGCAAAAAATCTCCATTACTTCACGCAAACCACAAACCACGCGTCACCGCATCATGGGCATCCATACCGAAGGGCCTTATCAGGCTATTTACGTGGATACTCCGGGGCTGCACATCGAAGAAAAACGTGCAATCAACCGCCTGATGAACCGTGCTGCAAGCAGCTCAATTGGTGATGTTGAACTGGTGATCTTCGTGGTTGAAGGCACGAACTGGACTGCCGATGACGAAATGGTCGTCAACAAACTGCGTGATTTGAAATCGCCGGTTCTGCTGGCTATCAACAAGATTGATAACGTCACTGACAAATCTAAATTACTGCCACATTTGCAGTTCCTTAGCGAGCAGATGAACTTCGTCGATATCGTGCCTATCTCTGCTGAGAAAGGGACAAACGTAGACACCATCGCGGCTTTGGTTCGTAAACGTCTGCCGGAAGCGATTCATCACTTCCCGGAAGATTATATTACCGACCGTTCACAGCGCTTTATGGCCTCTGAAATCATCCGTGAAAAACTGATGCGTTTCCTGGGCGAAGAGCTACCGTATTCAGTTACCGTTGAAATCGAACGTTTCGTCACCAACGAGCGTGGTGGTTACGATATCAATGGCCTGATTCTGGTTGAACGTGAAGGCCAGAAGAAAATGGTTATCGGTAACAAAGGCTCTAAAATCAAGACGATTGGCATCGAAGCCCGGCAGGACATGGAAAACATGTTCGAAGCGAAAGTCCATCTTGAGTTGTGGGTTAAGGTCAAATCCGGCTGGGCAGATGACGAACGTGCATTGCGCAGCCTGGGTTATGTAGACGACTTATAAGGTCCGCGCCTATGGAAGGCTGGCAACGCGCATTTGTTTTGCATGGGCGACCTTACAGTGAAACCAGCCTAATGCTGGATCTCTTCACTGAGGGACAAGGGCGGGTACGCATACTAGCTAAAGGTGCGCGTGGCCGCCGGTCCAATCTGAAAGGCTGCCTGCAGCCTTTTACGCCTTTACTGGTTCGCTGGAGCGGGCGTGGAGAAGTCAAAACCCTGCGCAACGCCGAGCCGGTTTCTCTGGCACTTCCTCTTTCTGGTTTAATGCTTTACAGCGGTCTGTACGTCAATGAGCTGGTTTCCCGCGTACTCGAGCAGGAAGCCAACTATTCCGCCTTATTCTTCGATTATCTAAATTGTCTGCAAAATCTGGCCGGTGCCACAGGCTCGCCGGAATATGCCCTGCGCCAGTTCGAATTATCCCTTTTGTATCATCTGGGCTACGGCGTGGATTTTCTGCATTGCGCAGGCAGCGGCGAAGAAGTCAGTGACACCATGACTTACCGTTACCGCGAAGAGAAAGGGTTTACCGCCAGTCTGGTTATCGACAATTCCAGTTTCACCGGCAGGGATTTAAAAGCCCTCGCCAGTCGTGAATTCGACGTCGTCACTTTGCGCGCCGCCAAACGTTTCACGCGCATGGCGCTGAAGCCATATCTCGGTGGGAAACCGCTGAAAAGTCGGGAGCTGTTCCGCCAGTTTCAGGTTAAAAAGCCCGTCTCATCTTCTGACAATTCTGCCGGTTAATTCAGACTCCGCTCTACACCCTGACATACGGTAAGGTGTAAACTGCGGAAATCGTTTTTGTTCCATTCTTAAATCAATCCATTCAAAATCTGGAGCTGTTATGGCTGAGTTGCTGTTGGGCGTTAACATTGATCACATCGCGACACTGCGTAATGCGCGTGGTACGGCTTATCCTGATCCGGTCCAGGCTGCATTTATCGCCGAGCAGGCGGGGGCGGACGGCATTACTGTTCACCTGCGCGAAGATCGCCGCCATATCACCGACCGTGATGTGCGTCTTTTGCGCCAGACTATCCAGACCCGTATGAATCTGGAAATGGCCGTGACCGATGAAATGGTCGGGATCGCCTGTGAAATTCTGCCGCATTTCTGCTGCCTGGTGCCGGAAAAACGTGAAGAAGTGACCACCGAAGGTGGGCTGGACGTGGCCGGTCAGCTCGACAAAATGACAGTCGCCGTTTCCCGTCTCAGCGAAGCGGGTATTCTGGTTTCCCTGTTTATCGACCCGGATTTGCGTCAGATTGACGCCGCAGTTGCCGTCGGCGCGCCTTATATTGAAATTCACACCGGCGCTTACGCTGAAGCCCAAACCGATCTTGAGCGTCTTGCGGAACTGGAACGCATCAAACAAGGTGCAGCCTATGCCGCAGGCAAAGGCCTGAAGGTTAATGCGGGCCACGGCCTGACTTACCATAACGTGCAGCCGATTGCGGTCCTGCCGGAAATGCATGAACTGAACATCGGCCACGCAATTATCGGCCAGGCAGTGATTGACGGATTGTCCGGTGCCGTGCGTGAAATGAAAAACCTGATGCGGGAAGCACGCCGTTAATGAGCATTTTAGGTTTAGGTACGGATATCGTTGAAATCACCCGTATCGAAGCTGTGATTGAACGCAGCGGTGACCGGCTGGCGCGCCGTATTCTGTGCGCGAATGAATGGGCTGTTTACCAGCAACATCAGCAGCCGGTTCGCTTTCTGGCCAAGCGTTTTGCGGTCAAAGAAGCCGCAGCAAAAGCGTTGGGAACCGGGATCCGCAACGGTCTGGCATTTGAGCAATTTGAAGTGGTCAATGACAGCCTCGGGAAACCGGGGCTGGTATTCCATGCGCGCGCAGCGGAAATGGCGGCAGAAATGGGCGTGAAATCGGTGCATGTCACGCTGGCTGATGAACGCCGTTATGCCTGTGCAACCGTGATTATCGAAAATTAATTCTGTGCATCACGCCGTGAATTATACGGTGTGATGCAGTACCACGAATTTATCCCACAGCGCTTCATTGGTTTCTTTATGCTCTGGATTGATGATGATCGTATTGTCGATCGGGCAGACACTCTGACAGGTCGGTTTATCGTAATGACCGATACATTCCGTACAGCGATCGCTGTCGATTTCATAGATCTCATTGCCCATCGAAATCGCCTGATTCGGGCACTCCGGTTCGCACATATCGCAATTTATGCATTTGTGTGTGATCAGCAGGGCCATAGTCTTTCTCGTATCTTCAATAATCAGGGCGCGCAGTATAGCAGAATTGCGCTGGCGTAGGATCCGCACTCACGCCTTTCCACACCTCAAATGATCCTGATCAAACCAGCTTTTTCACCAGCTCTTCGCTGTGGCGGATCCGTTCCGGTGCATGCTCTGTATCTTGCTGAACCAGCGCAACAAAAAGTAAATCCGTCAGGGAAGATTGCGCCGTGGTGGCCGAAAGCGCCGCACCTCGGGTTGCCGGTAATTCGGCGACCGTATACAGGCAATGGTCAGCCTGCTGCTGTAATGAATTTGGCGAGAAGCCAGTCAGTGCCAGCACTTTTGCGCCACTTTCTTTCGCCACCCGTGCCGCCAGATTGATTTCACTGCGCTCACCGCTGGAGGAAATTGCCAGCAATAAATCGTCTTTTGACAGTGCCTGAACGGTGGCAATCAGCACGTGCGTATCGGATTCCGCGATGGCAGTGACGCCAATTTTAAGCAATTTATACGCCAGATCTTTCGCGACCAGCCCTGACGCGCCGATGCCCGTCAGCACAATTTTTCTGGCATCAGTCAGCATTGAGAGGGCAATTTGCAGGCGAGGTTCGCTGTTGATGTCCAGCGTAGCACGCAGCGCAGACTGCTTTTCGGCCAGCAGTTTTTCCCCGACAACGTGCAGGCTGTCCGTACTCAGAATCTGATTATGGACGGTAACCGGCTCACTGTTATTGGGGGACGCCAGCGACTCACTCATGGCCAATTTCAGCGCGGGAAAGCCTTTATAGCCCAGTTTCTGGGCGAATTTCACCACGCCGGACTGGCTGACTCCGGCCATTTCAGCCAGTTTCTGCGAACTCAGATGGCGCGCCTGCTCCGGCTGCGCCAGTAAAAAGTCAGCCAGTTTGCGGTCATTTTGTGCCAGTGTCGGGTAAAGCTGGCGGATGCGGATCATGCAACTCATGGTGGGTTATCCCAGCCTCTCTGAATACTTACGTCACGTTTTACGGATTATATTATCTAAAATAGCAAATATTCCTCGCAATGATGAATAAAATATTCAAATAATAATTAATTAATTTGAATTAAAAATTCAGGAGAACATCATGAATCACACCGCGAATTTGGGCACCCTCGTTTCAGAAACACGTAATCCGGAAACCATGAATCTGGATGAGATGTCCACGCTTGAGCTGGTGACCTGCTTCAACCAGCAGGATCGTAAAGTGCCGGAAGCGATTCAGAAAGTTTTACCGGAAATAGCGAAAGCGGTAGACAGCGCTGCGGCCTCTTTTAAAGCCGGTGGCCGGTTGATTTATCTCGGCGCCGGAACCAGTGGCCGCCTCGGCGTTCTCGATGCGTCCGAATGCCCGCCGACCTTTGGCGTGCCGCACGGCATGGTGGTCGGGCTGATTGCCGGCGGGCCTGGTGCGATGCTGAAAGCCGTGGAAGGCGCGGAAGACAGTGAAACGCTGGGCGTGGAAGATTTAAAAAACCTCAACCTGACGGACAAAGATACAGTCGTCGGGCTTGCTGCCAGCGGCCGCACGCCTTACGTCATCGGCGCACTGCGCTACGCAACGGAACGGGGATGCGCGACAGTCGCCATTTCCTGTAACCCGGATTCCCCGATTGCCTGTGAGGCAAATATCGCTATTTCTCCGGTGGTTGGCCCGGAAGCCCTGACCGGTTCGACCCGTCTGAAATCCGGCACGGCGCAAAAACTGGTGCTGAATATGATTTCGACCGGCGCAATGGTCAAAACCGGCAAGGTTTACCAGAACCTGATGGTCGATGTAAAAGCCACCAACGTGAAGCTCGTCGATCGTGCCTGCCGCATCGTGGTCGAAGCCACGGGAGCCTCGCGTGCTGACGCTGAACAGGCATTATCGCAAACTGATTTTGACGTTAAACCGGCCATCCTGATGCTGCTGGCCGGTATTGATGCGTCCGCAGCGAAGGCACGCCTGAGTCAGCATAATGGATTCCTGCGCGCTGCTCTGGCGGAATAATACGGAGAGAAAAGCATGGCGATGGATAAAACGAATCTCTTAGCGTCACAAATTTTGCAGGGTGTCGGCGGCGAAGTAAATATCAGCAAACTGGAAAACTGCATGACCCGTGTGCGCGTGGAAGTGCATGACGACGCGCGGCTGGATCTGACCCGCCTGAAAACGCTGGAGGGCATTAAAGGCTACCTCAAGCAGGGCGATCAGCATCAGTTTATCGTCGGGCCAGGTGCGGCGGCGAAAGTCGTGGATGCCATGCGCGCGTTGCTCGGCACGGTGGATGCGCCGGTTCCAAATGATATCGCGCGTAACAAAGCCAGCGCGAAAGCCAAATACTCCGCGCCGATGAGCGGGGCGCTGCGCAAACTGGCTGATGTCTTTATCCCGCTGATCCCGGCCTTTATCGCGTCGGGTCTGATCATGGGCATTATCAACCTGCTCAAGCGGCCAGATATTGCCGGTTCCATTGCCACGGATTTCCCGAATATTCTCGGGTTGTTAGCGGTTTTTGGCGGCGCGGTTTTCGCCATCATGAATATTCTCGTGGGCGTGAATGCGGCCCGCGTATTCGGTGGTTCACAGGCGATGGGCGGCGTGATGGCTGGCATTCTCTCCAGCCCGGCGCTGGCTCAAATTACGCTGTTTGGCGAAACGTTGCAGCCGGGTCGCGGTGGGGTAATCGCGGTGCTTCTTGTGGTAGCCCTGATGTGCTGGCTTGAAAAACGGCTGCGTAATTTACTGCCTGAGTCGGTCGAGCTGATCCTGAATCCGCTGATTACCACGCTGATTACCGCCACGCTGGCCATTGTCATCCTGCAACCCATCGGTGGTTTCATTTCTGACGGCATCGCCCACGGCGTTAATATCGCAATAGATAAAGGCGGTTTGCTGGTCGGTGCGGTGCTGGCAGGCGCTTTCCTGCCGCTGGTATTGTCGGGGTTACATCAGGGGCTGGTGCCGATCCACGTTGAGCTAATTCAGGCGCACGGTTCTAACCCGTTACTGCCTATTCTGGCGATGGCAGGCGTCGGACAGGTTGGTGCAGCGATGGCGGTATACATGAAAACCCGCAATGCGCGGCTGAAAAAAGTGATTAAAGGCGCGCTGCCGGTCGGTATTTTAGGCATCGGGGAACCGCTGATTTTTGGGGTGACATTACCGCTGGGACGGCCTTTTATCGGTGCCTGCTTAGGCGGTGCGGTCGGCGGTGCGCTAATCTGTTACTGGAAAGTCGCGACGGTGATCACTTTTGGTATTTCCGGATTGCCGCTGGCGCTGACCATTATTTCCGGCAAAGTCATGTTGTATCTCGCCGGTTTAGTCATTACGGTATTGGCTGGTTTTATTTTTACCTGGCTGATGGGGTTCAACGATCCCGAGGAGTAACGGATTGAGTACGAAGCCTGATCGACGGGTCGTGTTTTTTGATCTTGATGGAACGCTGCACCAGCAGGACATGTTCGGGAGTTTTTTGCGGTTTTTGCTCCGGCGGATGCCGCAGAACCTGATTCTGGTGATCCCTGTTTTGCCTCTGGTGGCGATAGGGTTGGTGATGCACGGACGGGCCGCACGCTGGCCGATGAGTTTGCTGCTCTGGTCGATTACTTTTGGTCACAGCGAAGCCCGGCTTAAAGCGCTGGAATTGCAGTTTGTCACGGCGTTTCGCCACAAAGTGGTGGAGTTCCCGGTCGTACAGCGGCGGTTGCGTGAATACCTCGACAGTGATGATACCGAAGTGTGGCTGATCACCGGTTCACCGGAAAATCTGGTGCAACAGGTGTATAACGCGTCGCTGTTTCTTCCAAAAGTGCGTCTGGTGGGCAGCCGCATTGCGCGCGGTAAAGGCGGCTGGGTACTGCCTCTGCGCTGTCTGGGCGAGGAAAAAGTCGTCCAGCTTGAACGTCGCATTGGTTCGCCGCTGAAACTTTACAGCGGCTACAGCGACAGTAAGCAGGACAACCCGCTGCTGTTTTTTTGTGAACACCGCTTTCGCGTCAGCAAGCAGGGTGAACTCCAGCAACTGGAATAATTTAGCCGCCGCAGCATCATCTTAACTGTCATACTCAAACAGGCCGGTTTCCGGCCTGTTTGCATTGGGATGACACAGGTATACTGCTGGCCGCTAAAAAGAGATTGAGGTTGACGTGTCGGACGCAGAGTTGGGTAATGGGTTAGCAGAGATGAAAGAGCACGAACACTGGATGCGATATGCCATGAATCTGGCGCTGAAAGCGCAGGATGAAGGCGAAGTGCCGGTGGGCGCGGTGCTGGTTTTGGATAACCAGGTGATTGGTGAAGGCTGGAACCGGTCTATCGGTCATCATGATCCGACTGCGCATGCGGAAATTATGGCGCTGCGCCTTGGCGGAAGTGCCGTACAAAATTACCGTCTGCTGGACGCCACGCTGTACGTCACGCTTGAACCTTGTGTGATGTGCGCAGGGGCGATGATCCACAGCCGTATCCGCCGCGTGGTGTATGGCGCAGCGGATGCCAAAACCGGCGCCGCCGGTTCCCTGCTGGACGTTCTGCGCCATCCGGGCATGAATCATCAGGTGGAAATTCTGCCGGGCGTTTTAGCGGAAGAATGTTCAGAACAGCTGAGCGCGTTCTTTCGTTTACGCCGTAGCCAGAAAAAAGCACTGCGGCTGGCAGAGCGCGCTGCGCAAGCCGGTTATACCTCAGAAGAATAAGCCCTTTTGCCCGCTGTAAACGCTATGGCGCCAGGGCTTCTTTAGCGTCCACGACGGGATAACCCTGACCGAGCTGAGCCTGCAACGCCGCTTTCTGCGCCTGTTGCTTCTCTTTCTCCATCAGATACCCGACCAGACTGAGCTGATACCGGCGAATGTTTTCCACATAGTTGTACGCCTGCGTGCCGCGCGCGTAGCCATACGTTGTACGGCTGAAATAGCGCTTCTGGTTAAGCATGGGCAGACGTTGTTTCACATCGGCCCAGCTGTCCGGGTTGGCTTTTTGCTGCGCTGTCAGCTTACGGGCGTCGAGCATGTGGCTGTAACCCATGTTGTACGCCGCCAGCGCAAACCAGATCCGTTCATCTTCAGGAATCGATTCCGGCATCTTATCCATCAGATGCGACAGATACAGCGCGCCCCCGCGGATACTTTGCTCGGCATCGGTCCGGTCATCTACATTCAGGCCATCCGCCGTGGTGCGGGTCAGCATCATCACACCACGCACGCCAGTCGGCGATTTAGCCTGTGGATCCCAGTGTGATTCCTGATAAGCAATCGCCGCCAGCAGCCGCCAGTCAATTTTTTCCGCGTATTTTTCAAACAGCGGCTGTAAGACCGGTAGCGTGCTGTCGATGGCGTTCAGGAACGTCCGCGTATCTACATAATCAAAATCGCCGACGTGCCCGAGGTATTTCTCCTCAAGCTTCTCCAGCGTACCGTCTTCGGAAATTTGACTGAAAAAGTCCAGCATCGCCGCAGAAAGGCTGTCGTCATCCGGTTCCTTGCGGTAATACCAGGTCACCGGCTCATCTTCCGTGGCATCAAAGGCCACGGCCAGACGAGGGTAAACGCGCTGCATCAGGGCGATGGTGACGGAATCCCCCAGCGTGTAATCGAGTTTACCGTTCTCAACTTGCTGCAGCAGGTCGCGCGGCGAAAGCTTGTCCGTCGTGGTCCAGGTCAGGTCAGGGTATTTTTTGGCGGCGGCTTCCAGTGTCAGGATGTGTGCGCTGCCGGCAGAAACCACCAGCGAACCTTTTACATCCGCAAAGCTTTTCGGACGAACGGCACCCTGCCGGTAAACCAATTGCTGAGAAACGGAATAGTATTCCGGCCCGGCACGGTAGTTTTTCAGGCGCGCATTGTTGTACACCAGCCCGGAGGCCAGCATATCGGTTTTATCATTGTCCAGACTGTCGAACATGGACTCGATCGTGGTGTGCTGATTTACAACCAGTTTCACGCCCAGATAATCTGCGAAGCGTTTAGCCAGTTCATAATCGAAACCGAGATTGCCTTCCGGGGAGTCCATAAAAGTCAGTGGAGAATTGAGCGTGCTTACGCGCAATTCTCCACGGGATTTTATCTGATCCAACTGGTCGCCTTCGCCTCTGTGCCACGGGACAGCAGGCCATAAGGCCAGCGCCAGCAACAGGGCGGCAATCCCCATCAGAACATAGTTAATTTTTAGTCGCGTCAAATAGTTATCTCGCTGCAGCGCTCTTGTATTTTACGATATGCTGTGCAGTTTCTATGGTTATATCCCCAGTGCTGTCGCATTTTGCTCAACAAAACGTCAGTCTGCAACTTTATTCATATTAACCATGATCTTTGAAAGGTTATAAATGAATATCAAGAATCCCTGCGCAAACGGTTTCGTATGCCGTCAGCTTTCTTTATAATAGCCCGCGTTTTCCCCCTGTTGCGCCCAATGAAGCACTGTGGTCAGTGTCTTCGAAGACGAGAGATCTGTGATTATGGAAATACTGCGTGGTTCGCCCGCTTTGTCGGCTTTTCGCATTAATAAATTATTATCCCGCTGTCAGGAAGCACGCCTTCCGGTCAATGATATCTACGCCGAATATGTACACTTTGCCGATGTCAGCGCGCCGCTGAATTCGGACGAACAAACCAAGCTGCAACGCCTCCTGAAATACGGTCCTTCTCTCGCTGAACACGCGCCAACAGGTCGTTTACTGCTGGTTACCCCGCGCCCTGGCACCATTTCTCCGTGGTCTTCCAAGGCGACTGATATTGCACACAACTGCGGTTTATCTCAGGTTCTTCGCCTTGAGCGCGGTCTGGCGTTTTACGTTCAGGCCCCTGAACTGACCGAAGCACAATGGGCGCAGCTGGGCGCATTGCTGCATGACCGCATGGTGGAAACCGTCTTTGGCAAGCTCGAAGACGCCAGCGCGCTATTCGCTCAGCAACAGCCTGCACCGGTTCAGCATGTCGATATTCTCGGCGAAGGCCGTATCGCGCTGGAAACCGCCAATACCAAACTGGGTCTGGCGCTGGCGCAGGACGAAATTGATTACCTGATGGAAGCCTTTACGTCGTTGGGGCGCAACCCGACTGACATCGAACTGTATATGTTCGCACAGGCAAACTCAGAGCATTGCCGCCATAAAATCTTCAACGCTGACTGGATTATCGACGGCGAAACGCAGCCGAAATCCCTGTTCAAGATGATCAAAAACACCTTCGAACAGACGCCTGATCACGTGCTTTCCGCGTACAAAGATAACGCAGCCGTAATGGAAGGTTCGCAGGTCGGCCGTTTCTACGCCGATGCGAAAGACGGCCTGTACGATTTCCATCAGGAGCAGGCGCACATCCTGATGAAGGTTGAAACCCATAACCACCCGACGGCGATCTCTCCGTGGCCGGGGGCGGCGACAGGTTCCGGCGGTGAAATCCGTGACGAAGGCGCAACCGGTCGCGGTGCAAAACCAAAAGCCGGTCTGGTCGGTTTCTCCGTTTCTAACCTGCGTATTCCGGGTTTCGAACAGCCGTGGGAAGAGGACTTCGGTAAGCCGGATCGTATCGTTACCGCGCTGGATATTATGACTGACGGCCCGCTGGGCGGCGCAGCCTTCAACAACGAATTTGGTCGTCCGGCGCTGCTGGGCTACTTCCGAACTTACGAAGAAAACGTCAACAGCCACAATGGCCCTGAGCTGCGCGGTTATCACAAACCGATCATGCTGGCGGGCGGTATCGGCAACATCCGTGCTGATCACGTGCAGAAAGGTGAAATCACCGTTGGCGCGAAACTGATTGTGCTCGGCGGCCCGGCGATGAATATCGGTCTGGGCGGCGGTGCGGCTTCTTCAATGGCCTCCGGCCAGTCTGACGCGGATCTGGATTTTGCTTCCGTACAGCGCGACAACCCCGAAATGGAACGCCGTTGCCAGGAAGTGATCGACCGCTGCTGGCAGCTCGGTGAAGCCAACCCGATTCTGTTTATCCATGACGTGGGCGCAGGCGGTTTATCCAACGCGATGCCTGAACTGGTCAGCGACGGCAATCGTGGCGGCCGCTTCCAGTTGCGTGACATCCTGAACGACGAACCGGGCATGAGCCCGCTGGAAGTCTGGTGTAACGAATCGCAGGAACGTTACGTCATGGCGGTTGCACCGGCTCAGCTGGCGCAGTTCGATGCCATCTGTAAACGTGAGCGCGCGCCTTACGCGGTGATCGGTGAAGCCACAGAAGAAATGCATCTGTCTCTGGAAGACAGCCATTTCGACAACCAGCCGATTGATATGCCGCTGGACGTGCTGCTGGGTAAAACTCCGAAAATGACACGTGACGTCACCACGCTGAAAGCGAAGGGCGACGATCTCAACGGTGAAAATATTCAGATTGCCGAAGCGGTAAACCGCGTTCTGCATCTTCCTGCTGTGGCGGAGAAAACCTTCCTGATCACCATTGGCGACCGTACCGTGACCGGTATGGTGGCACGCGATCAGATGGTCGGGCCGTGGCAGATCCCGGTGGCTGACTGCGCGGTCACTACCGCCAGCCTCGACAGCTATCACGGTGAAGCGATGTCTCTGGGCGAACGTGCGCCAATCGCCTTGCTGGACTTTGCCGCTTCTGGCCGCATGGCCGTCGGTGAAGCACTGACTAACCTGGCCGCGGTCGAAATCGGCAGCCTAAAACGCGTTAAGCTTTCTGCTAACTGGATGTCTGCGGCTGGTCACCCGGGCGAAGATGCCGGTTTATATGCAGCGGTGAAAGCGGTCGGCGAAGAGCTCTGTCCGGCGCTGGGCATCACCATTCCGGTGGGCAAAGACTCCATGTCGATGAAAACCCGCTGGCAGGAAGGCAACGAACAACGCGAGATGACTTCACCGTTGTCTCTGGTCATCACAGCATTTGCCCGCGTTGAAGACGTGCGTCATACCGTGACGCCACAACTGCGCACCGATAAAGGCGACACCGCATTGCTGCTGGTGGATCTGGGTGCCGGTCACAACGCTCTGGGCGCGACGGCGCTGGCGCAGGTTTATCGTCAGCTCGGCAACACGTCAGCGGATGTGCGCAGTGCTGAACAACTCGGTGGCTTCTTCAACGCCATGCAGGCGTTGGTTTCTGAACAGAAACTGCTGGCCTACCATGACCGTTCCGACGGTGGTTTGCTGGTTACGCTGGCGGAAATGGCCTTTGCCGGTCACTGTGGGCTGACGGCGGATATCGCGACGCTGGGCAACGATTCTCTGGCGGCGCTGTTTAACGAAGAACTGGGTGCAGTGATTCAGGTTCGTGCTACTGACCGCGAAGCCGTCGAGCATACGCTGGCACAGTTTGGTCTGGCAGATTGCACGCATTACCTCGGTACAGTTGAAACCGGCGACCGCTTCATCATTACGCAGGGCGATAAGCCGGTGTACAGCGAAAGCCGCACCACGTTGCGCACCTGGTGGGCAGAAACCACCTGGCAGATGCAGCGCCTGCGCGATAACCCGGAATGTGCCGATCAGGAACATCAGGCCAAAACCAACGATCTTGATCCGGGTTTGAACGTGAAACTGAACTTTGCGCCGGATGAAGACGTGGCAGCGCCTTACATTGCGAAAGGTGCGCGTCCGAAAGTAGCCGTGCTGCGTGAGCAGGGCGTGAACTCCCACGTTGAAATGGCGGCGGCTTTCCATCGCGCTGGTTTCGATGCGGTTGACGTGCATATGAGCGATTTGCTGGCAGGTCGCCGTGATTTGCAGGACTTCCACACGCTGGTCGCGTGCGGCGGTTTCTCTTACGGTGACGTGCTGGGCGCGGGCGAAGGCTGGGCGAAGTCTGTTCTGTTTAATGAACGCGTACGTGAAGAGTTCGCTGAATTCTTCCACCGTCCGCAAACGCTGGCGCTGGGCGTGTGTAACGGGTGCCAGATGATGTCGAACCTGAAAGAGCTGATCCCGGGCGCAGAACACTGGCCGCGCTTTGTGCGCAACCTGTCTGACCGCTTCGAAGCGCGTTTCAGCCTGGTTGAAGTGACTGCCAGCCCGTCGATGTTCATGCAGGGCATGGCCGGTTCACGTATGCCAATCGCCGTTTCCCACGGCGAAGGCCATGTGGAAGTCCGTGATGCCGCGCATCTGGCGCAGATCGAACACAGCAATCTGGTGGCGCTGCGTTTCGTCGACAACAACGGTCAGGCGACTGAAAACTATCCGGCCAACCCGAACGGTTCTCCGAACGGCATCACCGCTGTCACCAACCTCTCAGGCCGCGTCACCGTCATGATGCCGCACCCTGAGCGTGTCTTCCGTACCGTCAGCAACTCATGGCATCCGGAAGAGTGGGGCGAAGACAGCCCGTGGATGCGTATGTTCCGTAACGCGCGTAAACAGCTGGGCTAAGCGCTAAATAGCCTCAGTAATAAAAATCCGCAGTGCGAAAGCCTGCGGATTTTTTTATACGAATTATCTTAAATTTTCTATTTGCTGACGAAAACTTTACTTTATATTCATAGGATTACTCTCATAATTAAAGTGCGAACATCAGTAATTTCAATTAATTAACCTTGTGTGCCTTCCTGTTTTAATTACGTTTAATTCCATGATGTTAAGAGTCAGTTATAATACGAGCATTACGTCAGGGAGTTATTAAAAAAGATGTTAGTAAAGAAAATATTCAGGGATCTTAGTCTCACCGTTTCTCTCGCATTTTGTGTACCGGTTTTTGCTGCCAGCTATAGCACTCAGCCTGTCAGTGGCTCCGGCGCACCTCAAAAAGAATCCATCATTCCCGGTTTGTGGTCTGATTTCAAAGACAAGGTTTCCACTACGTGGAATGATTCCGATTCTCAGGATTTATATCTGCCGGTCATCACCTGGCATAACCGCCTGACTTACGATAAAGAGAAAACCGATAAATATAACGAGCGCCCTTGGGGCGGAGGTTATGGTATTTCCCGTTATGATAACAAAGGGAACTGGAACGGCATTTATTTTATGGCGTTTAAAGACTCGCATAATAAATGGGAGCCGATCGGAGGTTATGGTTGGGAGAAAATATGGACGCCTGCGCAGGATAAAGATTTTCGTTTAGGTCTGGGTTATACCGCTGCCGTGACGGCGCGCGATGATTATAAATATATTCCTATTCCTATCGTTTTACCGCTGGCCTCCATCGGTTATAACAAGCTGACTTTCCAGGCCACGTATATTCCGGGAACCTACAACAACGGGAATGTGTTCTTTGCCTGGCTGAGGTATCAGTTCTGATACTCTGCATTGTTACACTTTTGTGACAATGCAGGCCGGGGTTGTGAGCACGATCTCCCTCTTTTTCTCAATATTCACCTATGCTGAAAATTCGCTGCACTTATCAATCTGTTGAACGCAGAATGAGTGCGGCGCTTTTCTATTTCAGGGAATATTCATAAAGAGGATCATTCGTGAAAACAACAACATCGCGCACTCTCGCCTTAACCGCACTTGCCTGCTTATTACCGTTCTCTCTGCCCGCCGCTCAGGCTGCTCAATCTGATAACCTTGAATTACAACAGGTGCTTGTTCTCAGCCGCCACGGCATCCGTGCGCCGCTGGTGAATTATGGTGATGTGCTGGCGGAATCCACCACACATACGTGGCCGGTCTGGAAAACGGAAGGGGGATTGCTGACCCCGAAAGGCGGCCAAATCTCCGAGCATATGGGGCATTACCTCCGCGCATGGCTGGCAAAAGACAAACTCCTGCCAGATACAGGATGCCCGCAATCCGAGCAGGTTTTCGCTTATGCCAACAGCCTGCCGCGCACGATCGACACGGCGAAACATATCACCACGGGTGCGTTTCCCGGCTGTGATGTTCAGGTTATTAACCGTGTAGAAATTGGCAAAATGGATCCGGTGTTTAACCCGATTATTACCGCTGAAGTGAATGACAGCTTCAAAACCAGTGCGCTGAACTCCATCAGTCAGCATGCGGGCGAGGGCGGTTTGCCGGGGCTGAATCAGCGCCTGAAGCCAAACTATGCGTTGCTCGAAAATATTCTCGATTACAAAAACAGCAAAATCTGCAAAGAGAAACAGCAGTGTGATCTGGCGTCTCAATCTTCGGACGTGGTGCTCACGCAGGGTAAAGAACCGGGCATTACCGGACCGTTACGTATGGCAACCGGCGCGGCGGATGCGTTCATGCTGCAATATTACGAAGGTTACCCGATGAAGGACGTGGCGTGGGGGAAAATCAGTACCGACGAACAGTGGACGAAACTGGAAGCCATCAAAAATCTTTATCACGAAACGTTGTTTGGCTCTCCGGCGATTGCCGCCAATGCGGCGAAACCTTTGCTGACGTTCATCTCCGGCGCGCTTAATCCGAAACAGGCCTCGACGGCGGATGAGAAAGCTGCGCAGCAGGCAAAACTGGCTCTGCTGGTCGGGCATGATTCGAACATCGCTTCATTGCTTGCGGCACTGAAAACGCAGGATTACACACTGCCGGGGCAATTTGAACGTACGCCAATCAGCGGCACGGTGGTTTTCCAGCGGTGGCATGACAAGAAAGCGGATAAAGATCTGATGAAGATAGAATACGTTTATCCGACGGCGCATCAGATCCGCAACAACGTGGCTCTGAGCCTGAAGAATCCTCCTCAGCGCGTCACGCTGCAAATCGACGGCTGTAAAGTGGATAAGCAGGGCTTCTGCCCGATGGATCAGTTCACTCAAGCCATACATAAAGATTTGCAGGGCTGAACCCGCCTTAGCCGCTAACTGGCAATAGATAGTGTTTTAAGTTAGTTAGCGGCAGCAAATAGTCATCCGATAATGTGCCGAAGTTTTCTTACTCCGGCACATTATGGCGTCCTCTTCTTTCTATCTCAGCCCGCAGCAACGGGGCGATATTAAAGCGCGTTCCCGCAGCCTCTGGTGGCGACTGGAGATACCGACGTGGTGCCTGATTTCTGCCATTTACGGCGGCTGGTTTTCCGTGGTGTTCTTCTGGAACAGCCTTGGCTCGTGGCTCGGCACGCCCGCGCTTATCTGGTTTACCGCCTGGTATATGTCGTTGCAACACGAACTCATTCACGGTCATCCCACGCGTAAAGCCTGGCTGAACCAGCTACTCGGCACCTTGCCGCTGGCGGTCTGGTATCCCTACGGGCTTTACCGCGACACGCATTTGCAGCACCACAAAAATGAACATCTGACGTTCCCCGGTGACGATCCCGAAGCCTATTATTTCAGCTGCAGAAACTGGGAAAGCCTGACGCCCGGTATGATGTTCGTCGTCCGTCTGCGCAATACCTTGCCTGGCAGGATGATACTTGGCCCGATGCTGGATATTTTCAGCACGCTTACCGGAACGCTGATGGCGGTTTTCCGCGGCGAATGGCGTACCGTCGCGATGTGGCTGACCCACGGAATTTTGCTGGCGCTGTTGCTGGTCTGGATGGCGCGGCAGGGGTTGTCTCCGGGCTGGTTTGTGCTGGCAATCAGCTATCCGGCGTTAAGCCTGACGAAAGTGCGCTCCTTCTACGAGCATCGCGCTGAACACTCACCCGAAGCGCGTTCCACGCTCAACGAAGCCGGATTTGTCTGGCGTCTGCTGTTTCTGAATCTCAATTATCATCTGGTACATCACGATTTGCCGGGCGTGCCGTGGTTTGCGCTGAGGCAGGTGTATATTGCCGACCGCGATGCGTATATCCGGCGCAGCGAAGGGTTTGTGGTAAAAGGCTACCGCGAGTGGTTCCGGCAGCATACACGCGCGCCGGTCGCGGTGGAAATGCATCCGTTTGCTGCGGGAGAACCGGCAGCAGAAAACGGTCACAGCGACTATGATTATCAGCAGGATCCCCCCTGACGGAGCTGCCAGATCATGCTGATGTCTTTACCGATGTACGCCATTTCCCCGCTGGACGTGGAAATTTTCACCGTTGCGTTACTGGGCAAACTTAAGCGTCTGGGCATGATGCCGCTGCCGGTTTCACTGAGCTGGCCGACGGATTTACTGGCGCACTGGCAAAATAAAGATCTGCTGCTGAGCCAGACCTGCGGCTTCCCGCTGGTGGAAAGCCTGCCAGAGGTGCAACTGGTTGGCACATTCAGTTACCGTGCGCCCGGTTGTGATGGTTTTCGCTACCGCAGTTTTTTGCTGGCCCGTGAAGAACACAGCGGCTTACATCTCACCAGCTTTCGCCACCGCAGACTGGCTTTCAACAGCACCGATTCCCAGTCGGGTTACAACAGCCTGCGTGCGCTGGTTGCGCCGCTGGCAGAAAACGGAAAATTCTTCTCTGAGGCGCTGGCTACCGGCAGCCATCTCGAATCACTTCTGTTCGTGAAGCAGCATAAAGCCGATATTGCGGCGATTGACTGCGTGACACTCGAACTTCTGCGCCGCACCGATCCGGAACGGGTCAGCGGACTGGTCGTTGTGGGACAAACCGCCGCCGTACCGGGGCTTCCGCTGATCACGTCCGCGCTGACATCCCCTGAACATCTGGCGATGCTGAGACAGGCATTACATGAAGTTTCCCGTGAAGCGGTGAGTAAACCGTTACTGATCGAATCGTTTACCGAGGTGCCGCGACCGGCGTATGAAGTGATCCGGCAGATGAAAAGAATTGCAGAAGAGTTTGGTGTGCGTGAGCTGATACCGGAATCAGTCAGCTAAAACCGGACAGAAATGTCCGGTTTAGTGTGTCAGATTCAACCGGAGATCAGTGCGTTTCTATCGGGAAATCTTCGTTCACATCGCCCCATTCAGCCCATGATCCGTCGTACAGCAGCACATCTTTAACGCCCAGCGCGTCCAGACCGAAGGCCAGCGCCGCCGCCGTTACGCCGGATCCGCAACTGGTGATTACCGGCTTATTCAGATCCACGCCCAGTTGTTCAAACGCGGCTTTCAGTTCCTGTGGCGACTTCATATGGCCATCCTTCGTCAGCTCGGTAAACGGCACGCTGAGGCTTTGCGGAATATGCCCGCCGTGCAGCCCTGGACGCGGTTCCGGCGCTTCGGCTTTGAAACGTGCCTGTGAGCGTGCATCGATAATCTGCACTTTCCCGATCGCATCTTTCACCTGCTGCGCGTTGGCGACGACCGGGCGTACCAGTCTGGCATTAAACGTCGACGGCACGCGGGTGTGTTCGCCGCTCTGAGTGGGTTTACCTTCGGCAATCCAGGCATTTAGCCCGCCATCGAGCACGCGCACGCTTTTCGCGCCGAAACTGGTCAGCATCCACCAGACACGCGGCGCTGAGAACAAATCCCCTTCATCGTAAAGCACGATGGTTTGCGAGTCTGCCACGCCCAGACGACTCATCGACGCGGAGAATTCTTCCGCCGTCGGCATCATGTGTGGCAGGCCGGTGGTGCAATCGGAAATACTGTCGACTTCGACATAAATGGCGCCGGGAATGTGCGCCTCAAGATATTTGCCATGAAAATCAATCGGTGGAGTAATGCCCGGTTTCGATTTACGGCAATCGATAATGACCACGTCCGGTGAATTCAGATTCTTCGCCAGCCAGTCGGTAGAAACGGTATGGGTAGAGAAAGTCATGTTCTGTTGCCTTATCTTTTTTGTGGAGCCAGCCTCAGAGATCGCCGGGGATCAGGGAATACATCCAGGCGTCGCGTGGCTGACCATGATAATAAAGCCGGTTGCGGTGCAAACCTTCGGACGTCGCACCTGCTTTTTCCGCGACGCGGCGGCTGCGGTCATTGCCGTCCATCGCGACGATTTCCAGTCGTGTCAGTTCGAGCTCTTTAAACGCGAAGCGCGCCGTGGCTCTGACCGCCAGCGTGGCCAGCCCCTGACCGGTGTAACCGGTGCGGATCCAGTAGCCGAGATTAGAAAACTTATAATCCTGATTGATCCGGTTGATGCCCACGCTGCCAATCAGATGGCCGGTGGCGCGTTCAAACAGGCAGAAATTGAATTCTGTGCCGCGATGACGTTTGTGCTCACAGTCGGTCAGATATTTCCGGCTGTCTTCCAGCGAGTATTTATCCGTACACCAGGATTCCCACTCGCCAATCTCGGCGACGGAAGCCTGAACGGCAGCAAAATGCGTGATCGCTTCCAGCTCGGTTGCGATACGGATCTCAATCTTTTCATCCTGATAAATCTGGCGTGTCATCATCTGCGTTGTCCTGCGGCCGGAAATCATCTGTGAAACTAATCAAATCAGCCTCACATATCAGGCTGCCGGATGTCAATTGATGTTAAGGCCGAATAAATGAGAAAAAACAGCAGTCTGTCCGTCAGCGCAATTCAGCTTTCCGGTACCAGCATCACCAGTTTGCAATCGGCGTAACCCGCCGGAAAAAACGTTTGCTGCTGGTAACCGGTTTCGCCGCTGAGCGGGTGGTTAAAACGCCGCGCGCCGCCTTCGCGCGCCAGCACTTCCTGCTGCGTCCACCACTGATTGAATTCGCTGCTTTGCCCGCGCAGGCTGATCACTTTTTGACGCACAGCGTCGGAATGAGCGTAATGACTGGTTTCCGCACGAAATTCTGCCACCACGCGTTTCGCGCGTTCTGCCCAGTCGGGTACCAGCTGGCGTGCAAGCGGATGCAGAAACATAAAATCCAGCAGATTAGGCTGTTCAACCGTTCCCAGCCAGCCGCTGAATAACGCGCCTGCGGGGGGATTCCACGCCAGCACATTCCAGCAACTGTCGAGCAGATAGCCGGGGCCGGCGATCTGACTGACGCAATTCTTCAGGCTGTCATCCGGCGCGCCCGACAGGGGCACGGCAAGCGGATCTTTCACTGACGCCAGACTGAACAGATATTCGCGGGCGGCCGGTTCCATTTGCAGGGATTTCGCCAGCCTGTCCAGCGTGGCGGCAGAAATCGACACATCTCGGCCCTGTTCAATCCAGGTATACCACGTGGCGCTGATACCGCTGATTTGTGCCAGCTCCTCGCGCCGCAGCCCGCTGGTTCTGCGCCGCGCAGAACCGGGAAGGCCCACCATTTCCGGCGTGACGCGTTCGCGGTGTGTACGTAAAAAGGCGCCCAGGGCTCCCGGGCCGCTGAGCGACTCTGCGTTATCAATCATATTTTTTCTCAGGCAGGAAGTAACTCATACCAGTATAAATGCTCATATTGTACCCGTATAGAACAATGCCTATAGTGATTTTGAGGTCATCTGAAACCGGCATTTTCCCCAAAATAATAAGGCAAACAGGAGCAATGAAAATGACAACAAATACACACAGTCAGGCGGTTGATAAGCAATTTGGTTCGCAGGCGCAAAATTATCTGACCAGCGCCGTTCATGCGCAGGGCGCGGATTTAAAACGTCTGGCCGTTTTACTGGCGCCATTCCCAGATGCGCAGATCATTGATCTGGGCTGCGGCGCAGGGCACGCCAGTTTTGTTGCGGCGCGCGCCGTAAAAAATGTGATTGCCTATGATTTGTCGGCGCAAATGTTGGACGTGGTAGCACAGGCCGCGAAAGATAAGCAGCTGGAAAATATCACTACTCAGCAGGGTGTGGCAGAATCGCTGCCTTTCGCCAGCGCCAGCGCGGATATCATCATCAGCCGGTATTCCGCGCACCACTGGCACGATGTCGGGCAGGCGCTGCGTGAAGTGGCGCGAGTGCTGAAACCGGGCGGAAAATTTATCATGATGGACGTTGTGTCGCCGGGGCATCCGCTGCTGGATATCTATCTGCAAACGGTCGAGGTTTTGCGCGATACCTCCCACGTCCGCAACTATTCTCCGGGCGAATGGCTGGAAATGGCGTCCGGTGCCGGGCTAATTGCCGGTGAAGTCACCGCCGACCGCCTGCCGCTGGAATTCACCAGCTGGATTGCCCGCATGCGCACGCCAGAGCATTTCGCCGTCGCCATCCGCGAACTGCAAAAAGTGATGTCGGACGACGTGGTCCGCCACTTTGAAATCCAGCCCGACGGCACATTTACCAGCGATATTATGATGCTGGTGGCGACTAAGGGATAAGGGAAATGAAGGGAGTTTCGCCCTCCGCGGAAAGGGAGGGCGAGAGTTATGCTTCTTTATTTCTTCCCAAACATCTTTTGTCCGAGCATCACCAGCGCCAGAACGGCGGCGCCGACAATCAGCCCGACGACTAAATCTGTTGCGCCGGTAATCAGCGTGTTGATCCAGCTCTCATGGCCGTGCGTCAGGGGCTCAATCAGGCTGTGCATAAACGGCAAACCGTGGCTGATGATGCTGCCACCCACCAGGAACATCGCGACAGTCCCGACCACAGACAACGTTTTCATCAGCCACGGGGCGGCGTTCACAATGACGCGGCCAAACGCACGTACGCCATTCATCACGCTGCTTTCACCTGAAAGCTTGCTGAGATACAAACCGGCGTCGTCAATTTTGACAATCGCGCCGACCAGCCCGTAAACGCCGACGGTCATGGCGACGGCAATCAGCACCATAACGGTGACCTGATTGATAAACGGCGCGGATGATACGATGCCCAGCGAGATCACGATGATTTCAGCAGAAAGAATGAAATCGGTACGCACGGCACCTTTTACTTTTTCTTTCTCCAGTTTTTTGGCATCGGCCTCATCTTTTACCTGCGGTGTGACCGTTTTCTCTTCGTGATGATCGCCGGGCATCAGTTTGTGCGCGACTTTCTCGAAGCCTTCGTAGCATAAGTACGCACCGCCAATCATCAGCAGCGGCGTAATTGCCCAGGGAATGAACGCGCTGATCAGCAGCGCCAGCGGTACCAGAATGGCCTTATTGACCATCGAACCTTTTGCCACGGCCCAGACAATCGGCAATTCCCGGTCGGCTTTAACACCGGAAACTTGTTGCGCGTTCAGTGCCAGATCGTCTCCCAACACACTGGCTGTTTTTTTTGCCGCGACCTTACTCATTGCGGCTACATCATCAAGTATGGATGCAATATCGTCGATCAAGGCCAGAAGGCTGCCACCCGCCATAAATACTCCCTTATGTCCCGGTCATCATTCCGCAGGGAAGATGCAGGGGAATTTTGTTGTTAAAATCAGCTTTCGCGCACGCGAAAACCGTTCCTTTGTCGCCCTGGCTGTGCAGGTGATCACGGCGACAGGTAAAACCCTAAAAAATAATCATAACAGCGATTGCACTCCCTAGTCGATTTGTGCGAATGTTGTCCGGGTTATAAATAACTTTGAAAACTCTCCATACTTTCTCCATTAAATATCTTTGATTTTCGGCCAGTTATCTGGCAGGAAATGTTTACTTTCATTCTCTCCTTATTTTTACCACAATGGTTAAACTTCTTTACGTTGCATTACGTCCGCTTTCATTGATTCGCCGATAATTAATTCAACGGATGACTTCCGCTCCATTAATTAACGAAACTAACGAAAGAAAGGTGCGTATTATGAAACTCTTACCTATGTTCACTGCAGCTGTAATTACCGTCGCTTCATTCTCAGCACTTGCCGCCTCGCCTATCTCAGAAATGCAGGCGCAAAGTGGTAACTACCAGTCACTGGGTATGGTTTCAGTGAGTGCGTCAAATACCGTCCCTGGCAGCCTGCATGACCAGCTAGACCAAATCGCCAGCGATAAAGGCGCGACACATTACCGCGTAGTCGGTGCCGGTACTCCCGGCGATTCCAGCCTGACCCGTGCTAACGTTGAGCTGTATAAATAAGATTTATACCCGTCATACTTCAAGCTGCTTACGCGTTGGCCGCACCCGTTCACCCCAGTCACTGACCTGAGTAAGCGCCTGGGAATTCACGGCCTTGCCGCCTTCAAGCAACTAGAATTATTTTGGGTATAGATTATCGGCTGATAACTGAAACTTTTTATTAAGACGTTATTAAGTCAATACGAGTGAGAAGGCCAATGTCACCTGACATTGGCCTTTTTATTATTTGTGCCACCTCTGTTATTTTTCGACATTTTTTGAGAATCATCCCATGTGATTTTTATGAGCTAAAAATTGCAAACGTTTATTTTTCTTATTAATCATTTCTTAAGAATTTTTTGGCTTAATGGGGGTCTGATTCCTCAGGAGGAGTTAATATGTTGAATGCCGCAAGAATGACAATTAAGAACACCGGTCTTTCGCTTCAGAACCAGTTTTTTTATCTGCAGAATTTTATTACTTCACCACGGACGATGGGGACGCTGATGCCATCCTCGCCATGGTTGTGTCATGCGATGCTGAGCCAGATTGACTGGACGACGTCGCTTGATATCGCAGAGCTGGGCGCCGCAGATGGCGTGCTGACCCGGAGGATCCTCAGCAGGATGCGCGCGGATGCGAAGCTGGAAGCGTTTGAAATACAGCCCGCGTTTGTCCGTAAGCTTAATCAGATGGAAGACCGACGCTTTCAGGTGATGGCGCATTCTGCCGAACACATGAGCACGGATTACGACGCGGTGTTTTCGTGCCTGCCGCTGTTGTCGATGCCGGTGCGAACCAGCATGAAGATTTTGCAAAAAACGCAGCAGCAGCTGAAAAGCAAAGACGGCGTGCTGGTCCTGTTTCAGTACAGTCAGATGTCTGAGAAACTGCTGTCGCGCTATTTCACATGGAAAAAAATACGCGTGGTGAAGAATTTTCCACCGGCCATTGTGTATATCTGTAAACCCCGCTGATACAGCCACTTAGATATTCTTGCTGTCTGAGCGGTTTGCAGGGCATTGCGCTACAAGGATTTTTCAGTATGATGCCCTGAATGGCGTAAATAAAACGCTACAGAAGCTTCACCGGCAGGTGACAAAAATCTGCCAGTGAGGCTTTTTTGTTGTACTATCTCGCGAGTACAGCATAAGGCAAGAACACCAGACGACTTTTGCGACAAAGACTTCATATTGATGATGGATTTTCATCACGTGAGATACGGGACTTTCGGGGAATAAAGGATAGCGGTAATGACACAACCCATTTTCATGGTAGGCGCGCGTGGCGCGGGTAAAACGACAGTGGGCAGTGAGCTTGCAAAAGCGCTGGGCTACAAATTTGTCGATACCGATCTGTACCTGTTGCGCACCTCAGGCCTCAGCGTAGCGGATATTGTCGACCTTGAAGGCTGGGAGGGATTCCGTCGCCGTGAAACTGAAGCCCTGAAAGCGGTATGCTCACCGCTGACCGTGGTCGCGACCGGCGGCGGCGCGGTGCTGGCGCAGGAAAACCGTGACTTTATGCGCGAAGCTGGAACAGTTATTTATCTGCGTTCACCGGCATCGACGCTGGCAAATCGTCTGGAAGATGCCCCGCAGGAAGATCAGCGTCCTACACTGACTGGCAGACCTATCACCGAAGAAATGATGCAAGTGCTGAATGAACGCGAAGCGCTGTATCAGGAAGCCGCTCACCACGTGGTAGATGGTACTCAGGATCCCGCGCAGGTGGTGAATTCTGTCGTGGATGCACTGGCGTTGCAGATGGCGCGTTAAATGACATCTGCAGTAAAACGTCATTACGACGGGCCCTTTGAGGCCCGTTTTTTTTGGCTAAAATCCGGCGTTAAACTGTAAACAAAACGGGCCATTTATCGTGATGCGGATCTCAGTCGCCTAAGTATTGTACTGGTGTATGACCGGGCGTAAACTAATAACTCAGGTGATTACTTAGACGCAGCGCCATGACGCTGAAAACCCACAACGGACCCGATGATGAAACCCCTGATGTCTTTCTTTAACCAGCACAGTAAAGCCATGCCCGCAATCTGGTCGATCACGATCATTCTGGTCGAAGCTTCAATCGCGCTGTATATTTTGCGCAATATTTAATCAAAATAATCTGCTGAGTTTTACATCGTTCACTTCATAAATACTCGGCATTCATTTCCCTCTCCTCGTCATTCGATTGCTTTAGGAATTTCTTTAAGCATATTAATTTAGTTGTCTTCTTCTGACGGTTAAATAAACGCCTTGACGCTGATACGTATCAGCTTTAGTTTTTATTTAACTTAACAGGAACCCTGTTCCATATAACGGAACTCACTCCTTTATGACCACTTTAGAAAATGCGGCTGCTGTGCTGAAGTTATTTTCAACCCAGGGGATCCGGCAGGGACATCCCGGCTTGTCATTCAGTGACGTGGTCGAAAATTTAAAACTACCGAAAAGTACCGTTTCACGTTTACTGATGACGATGGAAACTCAAGGGCTGCTGGAACGCGATCAGGACAGCCGCTTATACCGGATTGGGAAATTATTGCTGGCAGTATCCAGCCATTATTTATCCGCGCCGTTAGTGGATTCCGTTTCACCGTATATGACGCAACTGAGTCAGCTGACGCAATGCACTGGCTATGTGTCGATGCTGGAAGGGCGCGATATCATGGTTATGCGGATGTTCCCCGGCAGAACCTATTTACAAGTGGTGACGCCCGCCGGAAGCCTGCTGCCCGCGCATGAGACCGCCATTGGCCGTGCGATCCTCGCGCGTTTTAGCGACGAAGACGTGGTTCAGCGTTTTAACGGGGAATATCAGGTTAACTCCGTCAATTCCCCCGCAAATATGGATCTTCTTTTGGCCAGGCTGGCGGAAGTCCGGCAGACAGGATTATCGTTTGCCAATAATGAAACGCTTCAGGGCATCAGTTCTTTAGCGACCAGCATTTTTAATAAACACCGAAATGAAACGGTAGGACTTTGTTTGTCTTTCCCTTCTCCCGAACGGGGGAAAAATATTCCGCAAGGTATAAAGGAAGGGCTGATTGCTGTGACACGGCAAGTCGCCGAAAAATTGGGTGATGAGTACTGGCAATGATTTTTCATCGCAATGACCAGTAACGGATCCGGATGATTTTTGTTATTCACTTTTAGCCAACACCAGGGGCCTTATGTCAGACCAACCATCAAAAGATAATAAGGAAGATCCGCTAAAGGATATTGGCACGCTCATCGTGATGATTATTCTGTCTATTTTAGGCGCTATCATCGGGGTTCAGTTAATAACGACGTTAGGCGTTACCCCTAATACTTCTATTATCGGCGCGCTGTTTGCCATGCTTCTGGCACGCATTCCGATGCAGGCTTTTCAGCGCTACCGTTCAATCCATACCCAGAATCTGGCGCAAACCGTCATTTCTTCCGCAACTTTTGGCGCAGCAAACAGCCTGCTGATGCCGATTGCCGTGCCTTATGTTCTCGGGCAGCCGCAGCTGATTATGCCGATGTTTATCGGTGTGGCCGCCGCGATGCTACTGGATGCTTATCTGCTTTACCGTCTCTTCGATACCAAAGTTTTCCCGGCCAGTAATGCCTGGCCTCCGGGCGTGGCGGCGGCTGAAGCCATCAAAGCCGGTGATAACGGCGGGCGTCAGGCGTGGTTGCTGGTGGCGGGGGTAGTGATCGGGCTCGGTGGCGCGGTGCTGAAAATCCCTATGGCTGCTTTTGGGACGGCGTTTATCGGCAATATCTGGGCGCTCAGTATGTTCGGCATCGGATTACTGATCCGCGCTTATGCACAACCGGTAGCCGGGCTGGATCTCAATGCCCTGTAAATTCCGCACGGCATGATGGTCGGCGCGGGGCTGGTTTCGCTGATTCAGGTGATTCAGGTGGTTCGCGCCAAAAATGCCGATGCCCGCACGACATTTACCCAACCGGCGAAAGAAGTGCGTACGGCGCTGGGGTTGGGCGCATTCGGCTATATCGCGATTGCTGCACTGCTGGCGCTGGCCGGGGGATTGTATAGCGAAATGTCCGTCGGCATGCTGATTGCGTTCGTGGCTTACGCCGCCTTTGCCGCTTTCTTCCACGAGCTGATCGTCGGCATTGCGGCTATGCATTCCGGCTGGTTCCCGGCGTTTGCCGTGGCACTGATCACGCTGATTATCGGCATTCTGATTGGGTTCCCGCCGCTGGCACTTTGCGTGCTGACCGGCTTTACCGCTGCAACCGGCCCGGCGTTTGCCGATATGGGCTTCGACCTGAAAGCCGGATTTATTCTGCGCGGTTATGGCAAAGATTTACGAACCGAACTGACGGGGCGTCGCATTCAGTTATTCGCCGCGCTGCTGGCTTTTATCATTGCGATCCCGGTGGTGTGGTACGCCCATTACGGCTACTTCGCGCAGGATCTGGTGCCACCGGTGGCGCGCGTTTACGCCAAAACAATACAGGCGGGCGCTCAACCGGGAATTGCCCACAGCCTGCTGATTTGGGCGATTCCGGGCGCGCTGATTCAGCTGATCGGCGGGCCTAAACGCCAGCTTGGCGTACTGCTGGCGACCGGGCTTTTGATCAACAGCGTGATGGCGGGTTGGGCGGTGGTCTGCGGTATCGTGCTGCGCATCATCATTATTCGTATCTGGGGTGAAAAAGGGCGTACGCCGATGGAAGTGCTGGCGGCAGGTTTCATTGCTGGTGATGCACTTTACAGCTTCTTCACCTCGGTTTTCAGTGCCAAAAAGTAAAGCGTTATTGCCAACACCAGGGCCGTTATCTGGCCAGCATTAAACACTGACTGTTCCAATGATGAACAGCATTCGTGACCGTTTTGGCTTCTGCGCCTGTGCGCCGGTCACGAAGTTTTAAGAGGATTTGTGATGAGTTTGCAACAGACACTAACGGTATTTGAACTGATGGATAGCGCACACGTCAGCGGTCAGGATGTTGTGGATTTATTTGCCGGTTATCCGGGCATCATCGCCAGCACAAACCGTGCGGATGGCCCGAAAGGCGGCACGGATTTCGTCCGTATTACCGTGCCCGGCAGCAAAGGAAAAAGCGGCGGCGGCACTGCGCCGACTCTGGGGATTATCGGCCGTCTGGGCGGGATTGGTGCACGCCCGACGCGCATTGGTCTGGTGTCCGATGCGGACGGTGCGATTGCTGCGGTAACTTGCGCGCTGAAACTGGCGGACATGCAGCGTAAAGGCGATACGCTTGAAGGCGATGTCATTATCACGACCCACATCTGCCCGAACGCGCCAACCCGCCCGCACGATCCGGTAGATTTCATGGATTCGCCGATCGACGACGTGACCATGAATGACAACGAAGTGGTCGACGGCGTTGATGCGATCCTTTCCATAGACACCACCAAAGGCAACCGCATTATCAATCACAAGGGTTACGCCATTTCGCCGACGGTGAAAGAGGGCTACATCCTGCGTATTTCCGAAGATCTGGTGCGCATTATGGAGATGACCAGCGGTAAGCCGGCGGTCACTTTCCCGATCACCACACAGGACATCACGCCATACGGCAACGGTGTTCATCACCTCAACAGCATTTTGCAGCCGTCAACAGCGACCGACGTTCCGGTGGTAGGCGTGGCGATCACGGCAGAATCTGTGGTGCCAGGCTGCGGTACCGGCGCGAGCCATGAAGTGGATATCGCCCTGGCGGCGAAGTTTGCCGTGGAAGTCGCAAAAGAATTCGGGCGCGGTACGTGCCAGTTCTTTGATGCTGACGAATATCAACTCCTGTTGTCGCTGTACGGAAGCTTGCGCCATCTGCAAAACCGGAAGTAAGCCTTATGATGACGACCTTTGCGACGTTAACCATTGGACAGGCACCGCGCAGCGATATTATGCCGCTGCTGATGGCGCATCTTCCGGCAAAATCAGTCACCCATGTGGGGCTGCTGGACGGAATGAGCACGGAGCAAATTGAGCAACGTTATGCGCCTGCGGAAGGCGATGCGGTGCTGGTGTCGCGTTTACTGGACGGTTCGCAGGTCACCATGGCGGCACATCGGGTCGAACGCGGATTACAGGAAAAAATCGACGTTCTGGAAGCGCTTGGCTGCATGACCATTTTGCTGCTGTGTACCGGCGAATTTAAAAAGTTGCGCGCCCGCAATGCGCTTCTGCTGGAGCCTGACCGGATTATCCCGCCGCTGATTAGCGCGATTGTCGGCGAACATCGCGCCGGAATTGTCGTGCCGATTGAAGAGCAGATCGTCGAGCAGTCTGACAAATGGCGGAAGCTGTCCAAACCGCCGTGCTTTGCGGTGGCCAGCCCGTATATTTCCGATGACCAGACCCTACTCGAAGCGGCGATGCGTCTGGCGCAGCAGGGTGCGGAAGTGGTGGTGCTCGATTGTATTGGTTACACGCGGCATCACGCCGAATTGCTGAAAAAGCATCTCAGGATTCCGGTTCTGTTGTCGAACGTGCTGATGGCAAAACTGGCGGCGGAACTGATCATCTGACGTTAGACGTTAAGAGTTAAAGCGGATTTTTGCGGAGCGGACAGCCACCCACAATGGCACTGTACGACGCTAAAATCAAATCAGCGACGCCGCTTTGCGGGCGGTGTCGTCTGGTGCAGATAAAGCGGTAATAATCAGTGACAGAACGAGGTTTCTGCCCCTAATATGGGGGCTCTGAAAATTATCGCAAAGGGCCAATCTATGTTGAAAAATAATGAGTATTTTGACGGGAAAGTTAAGTCGATTGGTTTTGACAGCGACAGTACGGGTTCAGCCAGCGTCGGCGTGATGGCCGTCGGCGAATACACTTTCGGCACCGCTAAGCCGGAAGAAATGACCGTCATCAGCGGTTCGCTGAAAGTGCTGATCCCAGGTTCTCCCGATTGGCAGGTCTTCAAGCCGGGCGAAACCTTCTACATTCCGGGTAAAAGTGAATTCAATTTGCAGGTAGGCGAAACCACGTCGTATCTCTGCAAGTATCTGACCAAATAAATTATTCAGACACAGCATAATAAGAAAAGGCGCCAATGAGCGCCTTTTCTTATTTCATACTCCGTATACCCAAAATCATTCGAGTTGCATCAAGGCGGCCAACGCGGAGGCCGCTTCAAGGATGAAGGGGATAACTAGCGTTGGGCTTCGCCGCCCAGGGCCTCAATAAGGTTTTGAATCAGCGCCGCCAGTTCACCGGTCATCAGCACAAAGTCCGCATCGAAACGTCCGGCGAAATCTTCGCGATCGATGTCTTCGTTCTGGTCACGGATCTCGTCGCCGAATTTCAGACGTTTGATGCTACCGTCATCGGCCAGAACAACAGCAATGCGTTCCTGCCAGTCGACAGCCAGCTTGGTCACCAGTTTGCCATTCTCAATGTGCGTAGCGATTTCGTCGCTGACCAGCGCCTGTTTCTTACAGCGGATCACGCCGCCTTCTTCCAGAATCGCTTTCAGTTCGGCTTCGTCCTGCAGGGCAAAACCGGCAGGCGTCTGGCCTGAACGCACCCATTCGGTCAGCGTCAGTTCAATCGGGCTTTCCATGGTTAATGGCACAACCGGCAGTGAACCGAGGCTTTTACGCAGCAGCGCCAGCATGTCTTCCGCTTTTTTCGCGCTGGCGGCATCGACCATGATCAGGCCGTTGACGGTGTCGATCCACATGAATGTTTGGCTGAAACGGCTGAACGCGCGCGGCATCAGGCTGTGCAGCACTTCATCTTTCAGGGAATCTTTTTCGGTTTTTTTCAGCTTACGGTGTTGCTCACCTTCAAGCTGATCAATCTTGGCCTGTAACTCCTGTTTGATGACCGGAGAAGGCAGGATTTTTTCTTCTTTACGGGCGCATATCAGGATCTGACCGCCGTTAACGTGAGTCAGCGCGTCGCCGCCGTGGGAACCCATCGGTGAAACCCAGCCGGTTTTCGCCATATCCTGGCTGCCGCACGGGGTAAAGGTGAAAGCGCTGAGCTGTTTTTCCATTTCGTCAGCAGATAACGAAACTTCACGGCTCAAACGGTATACCAACAAATTCTTAAACCATAACATGGCGTTATCCCTGTCCCGGCGCACTCGTGGTACGCTGATTAAATGAATGCAGGGCGGCATGATAACCAATTGAGCGCCGGTCGTCGTTAAGAAATCACCGCAGCATGAAACATTGCATAACAGCTTATTCTGGTGACGACAGCAGCGAGCTTCTACACTGATTTAACCTCAAAATAACTGACCCTACCGGCAAAAAAAGGAGAGAAAACGTGCGTATTGGCATTGATTTAGGCGGCACAAAAATAGAAGTCATCGCGTTATCCGACGAAGGGAAAGAACTGTTCCGCAAGCGGGTGGATACGCCAAGAAATGATTACGAACGCACGCTGAAAGCGATTGAAGGTCTGGTGCTGGACGCCGAAAAAGCCACCGGCCAGCACGGCAGCGTCGGCCTTGGGATCCCCGGCACGCTTTCGCCGTTTACCGGTAAAGTGAAAAATGCCAACTCGGTCTGGCTAAATGGCCAGCAGCTGGATGAAGATCTGGCGCTGTTGTTAAAACGCGAAGTTCATATTGCCAACGACGCCAACTGTCTGGCGGTTTCCGAAGCGACCGACGGCGCGGGCGCCGCGCGTCATACAGTGTTTGCGGTAATTATCGGCACCGGCTGTGGTTCCGGCGTTGCGCTTAACGGCGTGGCGCACGCGGGCGGAAATGGCAATGCCGGAGAGTGGGGGCATAACCCCTTGCCGTGGCAGGATGAAGAAGAAATTCAGTTTGCCCGCGATGTGCCTTGTTATTGCGGTAAATCCGGTTGCGTGGAGACGTTTGTGTCGGGCACCGGTTTTGCGGAAGATTATTTCCGGTTGTCAGGCCAGCGGCTGAAAGGCGCGGAAATTATTGAGCTTGTGGAGCAGGGCGATGAAACGGCGGAGCTGGCGCTGGGCCGCTACGAGCGTCGTCTGGCGAAGGCGCTGGCCAATGTGGTGAATATTCTGGATCCGGATGTCATCGTTTTTGGCGGCGGCATGAGCAACGTGGATCGTCTGTACCAGACCGTTCCCGTGCTGATCAAACAGTGGGTCTTTGGCGGCGAATGTGAAACGCCGATCCTCAAAGCGGTGCACGGTGATTCCAGCGGTGTTCGCGGTGCAGCCTGGCTGTGGCCGCAATCGCGTTTCGCGTTGTAATTGTCTGGCAGACAAAAGCCGCATGATGTCACGCCATCATGCGGCTTTATCGTTTACTGCGACGGGACTTTAAACTCACTGCTCAGACGGCTGACACCCAGCCCGTTCACCTTAGTCACTTTGATTTGCACCGGAATGCGGTCTTTCATCGCTTCAACGTGGCTAATCACGCCAATGGTTTTACCGGAGGCGTTCAGGCTGTCGAGCGCGTCCAGCGCGGTGTCCAGTGTGTAGGCGTCGAGTGTGCCAAAACCTTCGTCGAGGAACAGCGAATCGATGCGGGTTTTATCGCTCACCAGATCGGACAACGCCAGCGCCAGTGCCAGACTGACCAGGAAACTCTCGCCACCGGATAACGTGCGGGTATCACGCACGGCGTCGGCCTGCCATGTATCGACAACCTGCAACTCCAGCGCGTCGCTGGTTTTACGCTGCAACAGATAACGGCCATGCAGTTTTTCCAGCTGGCGGTTCGCCAGATACACCAGATGATCCAGCGTCAGCCCCTGCGCGAACTTACGGAATTTTGCGCCATCGCTGGAGCCAATCATCTGATTAAGATAACCCCAGTCATCGCAGGTCAGCTGCGCCTGCGCAATCTGGACGATTAACTGCTGCTGGCTGCCGCTACGTTCCTTGTCGAATTTAAGCTGATTACTCACTTCGCCGGTGCGCTGTTGCAGCGCTTTCAGGCTTTGTGACAGCGATTCCTGCTCTGCCATCAGCGCCGTGAGATCGCTTTCGTTTTCACTCAGATGCGCAGGCCGTGCCCGCTGCTGTTTCTCCAGCATCTCATTCGCATCGTTTAACAGTGCCTGAGCCTGGGCCAGTTTTTTTTGCAACTGGTCTTTACGTTGCTGAAGTTGCAGGCGTAATACGTCGTCGAGAAGGGCGAGTTTCACCGCCACTTCATCCGCAAACTCGCTGGCGGCCAGCGCCCGTTGCCAGTCTGTTTGCGCCTGTTGCAGACGTGCCGTGGACTGCTGATGTTGCAGCTGCGTGCTGGCGAGCTGACCGGCCAGTTTATCGCGATGTTCCTGCGCCCGGTGCAGGGCCGTCTCGGCTTCGCTGACGGTTTTTTCGGCGGCCTGTTGTTGCAGATGTAAGTGCTCGCGAACCTGCGTGGCCTGACGGTCGCCGAAGAGTTCTGTGCGCTGAGTTGTCAGTTCTTTCAGCGTTTTCTCGCCCACTGCAAACTGGGTTTGCAGGCGCTCAAGCTGTTCCTGCGATGTGGACAGATTTTTTTGCGTCAGCATATAACGCTCGGCCAGTAAGGCGCTTTGCTGCTGGACTTTTTGTTGCTCGCTGACGGCTTCGCTGAGGGCGTCTTTCGCCTGTTGCAGCGCACGCGCCAGCTGTTCATGCTGACTAAGGGTTTCCTGCGTTTGCTGTTCTTCCTGATCGCATGACGCCAGCCATTGCTGAATGTCCGGCGCATCCATCAGCGTGAAGGTTAGTCCATGCGTAGCGCTGGTTTTCTGCCAGTTTTCGAGATGCGCGTTCAACTGCTGCTGGTCCTGCTCAAGCTGCGTTTGCAGGCGCAATTGCTGTTCTTTCAGGCTTTTAATCTTTGCCGCCAGTTCGATTCCGCTGGCTTTCGCCGCATCGAATTCCAGCTGCATTTTCTCAACACGCTGAGCCGTTTCAGACGGTTTGATCTCCTGATAGCTTTCAATCGCCGGATGCGAGGTGGAACCGCACAGCGGACAGGCCTGACCGCTTTGCAGATTGGCGCGTTCTGCCGTCAGGCTGACGATCAGCTCCTCGCTTTTCTGGCGCGCTTTGACATCATTCAGATGCTCGAGTTGCTTCTGGCACTGCAGACGGATTTTGCCAAGGCGTTCTTCTTCTTCCGCGATGACCGTCTGATTCTGCGCAAAATCCTGATGTTGCTGACGGACACGCGAATCGAGCTGAGGGAAAATTTGTGCGAGTGAAAACAGCTGCTGACGCACCGGACGCAGCTGCGCCAGTTCATATTGTCGTTTCTGCAAAGCAGCCAGCGGGTGTTGTTTTTCCAGTCCGGCCTGATGTTGTTGCTGAACCTGCAGCGCACCGGTCAGCGTCGCGTGTTTCGTCTGATGCTGCTGACTCTGTGCCTCCAGCTTCCGGCGCTCTTCGGTGATTTTCGCCAGCATCGCGCTGTGCTCACTGGCCTGTTTCTGTGCTTCACTGACGGCCTGCTGCGTGTCAGTCAGTGATTTGTGCCACCGGGCAATTTCGTTATCCAGCGGCAGAACTTTTTCGTCCATCAGCGTCTGGAGCTGGCGCTGCTCTCCGGCCTGTTTCTGGCGAGCGGATTTCGCCTGTTCCAGCGCCAAAGCCAGCGGCGTCATCTGCGCCGCCTGTTGTTCCTGCTGCTGAACCAGCTGCGTAAGCGCCTGCTGTAACTCCTGCGTTTCTTTCTCACAGCGCAACCGGTCGCTGAGCAGCGGACGCAGTTTTTCAGCCGGTTCACTGCGCGCGAGTTGTTGCAACTGCGGCGCTGCAGCGAGGTTTTCCTGCTCCGCCGCCGCTAACTGCTGTTGAGATTGCTGATGTTTTTGCTGCACCTGCTGCCAGTGTTGCAGCCAGTTCAGATCCTGCTGGCGTTGCAGTGCCTGCTGGCTGAGGATAATTTCCTGCGCGTTCAGCGCGGCCAGTTCCGTTTCGAACGCCTGACGCTGCTCTTCGCTGAGCAACTCGATACCGGCCATGCGCTGATACAAACCGTCGAGCTGATTTTTGGCTTCTTTATGTTGTTCAAACACGCGTTCAGAAAGTCGCCCGTAGATTTCAGTACCGGTAAGTTCTTCCAGCAATTCCGCGCGGTCGTTGGCATCGGCATTCAGGAACGCGGCGAACTGGCCTTGTGAAAGCATCATCGATTTGGTGAAACGGCCGAAATCCAGCCCGGTCAGCTCGGCGATGGCATCAAGTTTATCGCGCACTTTGTCGGCCAGAATTTTGCCATCGGCCAGCAGTGCAAGTTCCACTTTCGGGGCCTGTAAATTGCCGTCCGGCGAGTTTTTGGCACGGCGCTGGCTCCAGAACGCGCGGTAGCCAATGCCTTTGACTTCAAACTCGACTTCTGCCAGCGATTCGGCGGTGTGGCGGGTCATCAGTTCATTCTGACTTGGCGTGACGTTCAGACGCGGCGTCTGGTGATACAGCGCCAGACAGATGGCGTCGAGCAGGGTGGTTTTCCCCGCGCCGGTCGGGCCGGTGATGGCAAATAATCCATTGCTGGCAAAAGGCTCAGCGGTGAAGTCGATTTTCCATTCGCCTTCCAGCGAGTTCAGGTTTTTTAAACGCAGACTGAGAATTTTCATTGGGCGGCATCCTCTGCGGACTCGCCGCTGGTGACCTGACTGACAACCTGAGCGAACAGCGTGCGCATCCGCGCCTGACGCGGTTCGTCGGGATCGGTTTCCTGCGCCAGCCGCCGTTCAAACACTTCGCTGACACTCAGTTCGCTGAGCGTTTCTTTTTCCTGTTGTTCGATGCTGCTGATGCGCTGTTCTTTACTGCGGCGCAGCAGAACGACTTCCACCGGCAAATCTGCGGTCAGCGTCTGAATACGCCGCTGGATATCACTGAGATAGTCCTGCGTGGCGACTTCAATATCCAGCCAGACCGGTTTACCGGCATCGCCGTCAGCAAATTGCGTCAGTTGTTTTTCTATGTCTGCGAGCGAACCTTTGATGATCTGCATCGGCTGGAAAACGGGGATTTCCAGCGTGTAGATGGCGTTGAGCGTAGCGCCGTCGAAATCAAGCAGGTAAACGCTTTTGGTTTTGCTGAGCTCATCAAAACTCAGCGCAATGGGTGAGCCGCTGTAACGGATATGTTCGGTTTTTGCGACGCACTGGGCGCGGTGAATATGCCCGAGTGCTACGTAATCCACCGGCGGAAAGGCCTGCGCCGGGAAGGCGTCGAGCGTGCCTATATAGATGTCGCGCACGGCGTCAGACGTGCTGACGCCGACGGTGGTCAGATGGCCGGTGGCGATAATGGGCAGCGGCACGCCAAGTTCCTGACGTTTAGCCAGCGCGGCCTGATACAGCGCGTCATAATGCGCCGCAATGGCTTCCTGCAAGGCGAGCTGTTTGTCGTTGCCGGACTGCCCGGCCTGGCTGGCAAGCAAATCGCGCGGACGCAAAAACGGAATGGCACACAACACCGCGCCGGGCTGGCCTTCGCGTGTGTTAAGCACCAGAACCTGTTCATCCAGTTTTTCGCCCACGGTGGCGATCACCCGCGTATTCAGGCACGAAAGCAGTTCGCGGGATTCATTGAGCGTGGCGACGGAATCGTGATTTCCGGCCAGCACCACCAGCTGACAGCCGGTTTGTTGTAATTCCACCACGAAGCGGTTATATAACTCGCGGGCGTAACTGGGCGGCGAGCCGGTATCAAAGATGTCCCCGGCGACAATGACGGCGTCCACCTGATGCTGTTGCACCTGACCGGTCAGCCAGCGCAAAAATGCCTGATGTTCAGCGGCGCGGCTTTTGGTAAAAAAGTACTGGCCGAGGTGCCAGTCAGAGGTATGGATCAGGCGCATGAGACTCCCGTGTGAACCCTGTATGACGACAATGGGGCAAAGTATAAACGTCAGCGGGGGAACCTGTCCCCGATAAATCAGACCAATTTCAGCAGGATGGCAGGAATTTACCTGTCATATTTGCCTTAAATGAACCATCATTTTCATTCATAAATCTGTCACAAAACTGACGCATAATGGCGCCCGCAATCAAATAAAAGATCGCTAACCTATTGGCAGGACCTACGATGGCTAGACGTATATTGGTGGTTGAAGACGAAGCTCCAATCCGTGAAATGGTGTGTTTTGTACTGGAACAGAATGGATATCAGGCAGTAGAAGCTGAAGATTTTGATTCAGCGATTGGCCAGTTAGTTGAACCTTACCCTGAACTGATCCTGCTCGACTGGATGTTACCCGGCGGTTCCGGTATTCAGTTTATTAAGCACCTTAAACGTGAAGCGCTGACACGCGAAATTCCGGTGATGATGCTGACCGCCCGCGGTGAAGAAGAAGATCGGGTGCGCGGCCTGGAAGTCGGTGCCGATGATTACATCACCAAACCGTTTTCACCCAAAGAACTGGTTGCCCGTATTAAAGCGGTGATGCGCCGGATTTCGCCAATGGCGGTCGAGGAAGTGATCGACATGCAGGGGCTGAGTCTGGATCCATCGTCTCACCGGGTGATGGCCAACGAGCAGGCGCTCGATATGGGGCCAACCGAATTTAAGTTATTACACTTCTTTATGACCCACTCTGAACGCGTTTACAGCAGGGAACAGTTGCTCAATAACGTGTGGGGCACTAACGTTTATGTGGAAGATCGCACGGTTGACGTGCATATTCGTCGTTTGCGTAAAGCGCTTGAAACCAGCGGACATGACAGAATGATCCAGACTGTTCGTGGTACCGGATATCGTTTCTCAACGCGTTATTGAGTCCCCCACAGCGGAGAATCTGTGTGTTAGAACGTTTGTCATGGAAACGTCTGGCCGGTGAGTTTTTTCTCTTTTGCCTGCCAGCGCTGATCCTCGGAATTTTCGTCGGCCATTTCGGCTGGCTCCTCTTTGCGTCGCTCGTCGCGGCGCTGGGCTGGAATTATTACAACCAGCTTAAACTCTCTCACTGGCTGTGGCTTGACCGCAGCATCACCCCGCCGAACGGGCGCTGGAGCTGGGAACCGCTGTTTTACGGGCTGAACCAGATGCAGGTGCGCAACCGGCGACGTCGTCGTGAATTAGGTCAATTGATCAAACGTTTCCGCAGCGGAGCTGAATCGCTGCCGGATGCAGTGGTTCTGACGACGGAAGAAGGCAATATCTTCTGGTGTAACGGACTGGCGCAGGATCTTCTCGGTTTCCGCTGGCCGGAAGATAACGGGCAGCATATTTTTAACCTGCTGCGTTATCCGGAATTCCGCACCTGGATCCAGACCCGTGACTTCAGCCGTGCCCTGAACCTTCAACTTAATAATGAACATTACGTCGAGTTTCGCGTGATGCCGTATTCCGAGGGGCAGCTTTTGATGGTGGCGCGTGACGTAACGCAGATGCGTCAGCTCGAAGGCGCGCGACGTAACTTCTTTGCCAACGTCAGCCATGAACTTCGTACGCCGCTGACGGTGTTGCAGGGATATCTGGAAATGATGGAAGACGCCAAGCTGGAAGAGCCGTTCCGCACCAAAGCGCTGGATACGATGCAGGAACAGACGCGGCGAATGGACGGGCTGGTGAAACAACTGCTGACTCTTTCGAAAATCGAAGCATCCGCCAATATCGATATGCACGAGAAAGTCGATATTCCGTTGATGCTGAGCATGCTTGAGCGGGAAGTGCAGACGTTGAGCGGTGGGAAACATGAGGTGGTGTTTCGCGTAAACGAAAAGCTTAAAGTCTTTGGCAACGAAGATCAGTTGCGCAGTGCGGTGTCGAATCTGGTGTATAACGCCGTGAATCACACCCCGCCGGGTACACGGATTGAAGTCAGTTGGCAGCAAATCCCGCACGGCGCGCAGTTCCAGATAAGCGACAACGGGCCGGGTATTGCGCCGCAGCACCTACCGCGTCTGACCGAACGTTTTTACCGTGTGGATAAGGCGCGATCACGCCAGACCGGCGGCAGCGGGCTGGGGCTTGCTATCGTGAAACATGCGCTCAGCCACCATAATTCGAAACTCGAAGTTCTCAGCGAAGTCGGCGTCGGCACCCGGTTTATGTTTACTCTGGCACCGAAACTGATTGTTCCTCAGGGGGCAGACTCCCCGGTCTCCGTAAAACCTTAATTTCTGTAATTTCCCTAAAGCCTGTTATCAGCCGATAGCAGGCTTTTTCATTTCTGTTTATGGAGTGAAGTCGCCTCGTGATCATGAATTTATTTCACGTCCCATGAAAATTCCTCTGTTGTAGGTGAACAGGCTGCATGACAGTATGGCCTTAAAGCCGTTTAGACATCCAGATGTCTATAAATAACGCAACGTAATTATTTACTTTGTAAATCATTCGCATTCCGCCAGGGGCGTGATGCCATAAGGAGTTCTCATGCAACGTACCACCCCTCCGTTCCGCGCTGATGTCGTTGGCAGTTTCCTGCGTCCGGCCGCAATCAAAGAAGCCCGTAAACAGTTTCAGGACGGTGAGATTGATGCGGTGCAGCTGCGTGCAGTGGAAGACACGGAAATCCGCCGTGTGGTGGATTTGCAGCGTCAAGCCGGTCTGCAAGTGGTGACGGATGGCGAATTCCGCCGTGCGTGGTGGCACTTTGACTTCTTCGAAGGTCTGGAAGGGGTGGAAGGTTACGATGCGGTTCACGGGATCCAGTTCAACGGCGTACAGACAAAAGCGCGCAGCATCAAAGTGGTGAGCAAACTCGGTTTTGGTTCGCACCCGATGCTGGAAGATTTCCGTTTTCTGAAAAGCATCAGCGGAACGGCGGTGCCGAAAATGACCATTCCGAGCCCGAGCGTGATGCATTTCCGCGGTGGCCGTAACGCCATCAGCAAAGACGTTTACCCTGATCTGAAAGACTATTTTGACGATCTGGCACAGGTTTACCGGGACGCGATTAAAGCGTTTTACGATGCCGGCTGTCGTTATCTGCAACTCGACGATACCGTCTGGGCGTATCTGTGTTCTGAAGATCAGAAGAAACAAATCCGCGAGCGTGGCGACTCTCCGGAAGCGTTAGCACGTACTTACGCTGACGTGCTCAACAAAGCCATCGCCGGTAAACCGGACGATCTGGTGATTGGTCTGCATGTTTGCCGCGGTAACTTCCGTTCAACCTGGATTTCTGAAGGTGGCTATGAGCCGGTGGCAGAGATTCTGTTTGGCGGGGTGAATATCGACGCCTTCTTCCTGGAATATGACAATGAACGTTCAGGCGGTTTCGAGCCACTGCGTTTCATTAAAAAGGGTCATCAGCAGGCGGTTCTGGGGTTGATTACCACCAAATCCGGCGAGCTGGAACTGGCAAAAACCGTTGAAGCGCGGATCGCTGAAGCGGCTGAATATCTGGACATTAACCAGATTTGCCTGAGCCCGCAGTGTGGCTTCGCGTCAACGGAAGAAGGTAATAGCCTGACCGAAGCGCAGCAGTGGGAAAAACTGAAACTGGTGGTGGATATCGCTGCACGCGTCTGGTAAATCCGCAAGCGGCTAAATTTTGAACCTGTAAAAATGCTGGATATTGTGCGTGAAATGACCTTCAGGTGGTGATTTCACGCATTTTTAATCTCAATGGAGCATATCTTGTGCTTTGTTCGTTCAAAAATCATACATATCATATTGCGTGTTTCGAAGGGTATTTAGTGATTATTACTGCTTTGTTGTATTAATCTGGTTGAACACTCTGCTTTTTGGATCACAGCTTGCCTTTCTACGCTATAAACGTTTACCTTAAGCCCCGCTGTCGCTCGATACTCCCTGCATAACAACGTAATCATCTGCATATCATCAGGCGTTTTTAGCTCACTCCGATCCTTACATTGGTGCTCTCTGGCTATGACAACGCCATTCATCCTTCTGACGGAGTGGCACGACGACAGCATCGGACACTTTATTCATTTGAACAGGCAACACGACACCAATCATGAGTACTCGTTTAACAAATAAAGATATTCTGGCGCTGGGTTTCATGACCTTCGCCTTATTCGTCGGGGCAGGAAATATCATTTTCCCGCCGATGGTTGGCTTGCAGGCCGGTCATGAAGTCTGGTGGGCAGCTGCCGGGTTTATGATCACGGCGGTAGGGCTTCCCGTGATGACCGTGATTGCGCTTGCGCGCGTCGGTGGCGGTGTTGACGCCCTGAGTACGCCAATTGGTCGTGGTGCCGGTATTCTTCTGGCGACCGTCTGTTATCTGGCTGTAGGCCCGCTGTTTGCCACACCGCGTACGGCGACGGTCTCCTTTGAAGTGGGTATCGCGCCGATGACCGGTGACGGCCCGCTGCCTCTGCTGATTTACAGCGTAATTTATTTCGCTCTGGTGATTGGTATCTCCCTGTATCCGGGTCGTCTGCTCGATACCGTCGGGCATTTCCTTGCACCGCTGAAAATGGTGGCGCTGGGCGCACTGGGTATCGCTGCACTGCTGTGGCCTGCTGGTCAGTCGATGCCTGCGGTTGACGCCTACCAGACGGTGCCGTTCTCCAGCGGTTTCGTTAACGGCTATCTGACGATGGATACGCTGGGCGCGCTGGTCTTCGGGATTGTTATCGTTAACGCGGCACGTTCGCGTGGCGTGACCGATGCCAAACTGCTGACCCGTTATACGGTTCTGGCAGGTCTGATTGCCGGTCTGGGCCTGATGCTGGTTTACCTGAGCCTGTTCAAACTCGGTGAAAACAGCGCCTCACTGGTGCCAAATGCAACCAACGGCGCAGTGATCCTGCATGCTTACGTGGCACATACTTTTGGCAGCGTAGGTAGCTTCTTCCTCGGCGCGCTGATTTTCATCGCCTGTATGGTCACCGCGGTTGGCCTGACCTGCGCCTGTGCTGAGTTCTTCGCTCAGTATCTGCCGCTGTCATATAAAACGCTGGTCTTCATTCTGGGTCTGTTCTCGATGCTGGTGTCCAATCTGGGCCTGAGCCATCTGATTCAGATTTCCGTACCGGTTCTGACGGCGATTTATCCGCCGTGTATTGCACTGGTCGTACTGAGCTTCACCCTGCGCTGGTGGAACAGCACCACACGTATCGTCGCGCCTGTGATGGTTGTCAGCCTGGTCTTCGGTATTGTTGACGGCATCAAAGCTTCTGCTTTTGCAGACCTGATGCCAGCCTGGACAGCGAACCTGCCGCTGGCGGCGCAAGGTTTGGCCTGGTTACCACCGTCATTATTAATGCTGGTGCTGGCCGGTATTTATGACAAAATCAGCGGTCCGCGTAGCGTCACTGCTCACCAATGATCATTTGGTGAATGTTCAACGGCATAAAATATAATTAGTCTGCTGAATGTTTCGCCAATCGGGCCACGGAGAATCTTCCGTGGCTTTTTCATTGGCGGGTAAAAAAGTTAATTTCTTAAAATACGCACTTTTGATATTTAAAAAACATACGGGTTAATGCACATGCAGCAAGAAGCTGGACAACCAACAGAGCAAAAAGAAGCGCCAGGCACGAAGCTAAAACGTGGCCTGACAACGCGCCATATTCGCTTTATGGCACTGGGATCAGCCATCGGTACCGGGTTATTTTACGGTTCTGCCGATGCCATAAAAATGGCCGGACCAAGCGTGCTGCTGGCGTATCTGGTCGGCGGTATTATCGCGTTTATCATCATGCGGGCGCTGGGCGAGATGTCCGTTAATAATCCGCAGAGCGGGTCGTTCTCCCGTTACGCGCAGGATTATCTCGGGCCGATGGCCGGGTACATCACCGGCTGGACGTATTGTTTTGAGATTCTGATTGTCGCGATTGCCGATGTGACGGCGTTCGGTATTTATATGGGCGTGTGGTTCCCGGATGTACCTCAATGGACCTGGGTGCTGAGTGTGGTACTGATTATCGGCGCGATCAATCTGGTGAGCGTGAAGGTGTTCGGTGAGCTGGAGTTCTGGTTCTCCTTCTTTAAAGTATTCACCATCATCATCATGATCATTGCCGGTTTCGGCATCATCTTCTGGGGTATTGGCAACGGCGGGCAGGCGACCGGCATCCATAATCTATGGACGAACGGCGGCTTCTTCAGCCAGGGCATCATGGGCACGATCCTGTCGTTGCAGCTGGTGATGTTTGCCTACGGCGGTATCGAAATCATCGGTATTACCGCCGGTGAAGCGGAAGATCCAAAGAAATCCATTCCGAAAGCCATCAACTCCGTGCCGCTGCGTATTCTGGTGTTCTACGTGGGTACGCTTTTTGTGATTATGTCGATTTTCCCTTGGAATCAGGTTGGCACGCAAGGCAGCCCGTTTGTGCTGACGTTCCAGCACATGGGGATTGCGGCGGCGGCGACTATTCTGAACTTTGTGGTGATCACCGCGTCTCTTTCTGCGATTAACAGTGACGTATTCGGCGTGGGCCGTATGTTGCACGGTATGGCAGAGCAGGGGCAGGCGCCTAAAATGTTCAGCAAAGTTTCGCGTCTCGGCACGCCGTGGGTCACCGTTCTGGTGATGATGGCGGCGCTGCTGGTGGCGGTTTATCTGAACTACATCATGCCGTCCAGCGTCTTCCTGGTGATTGCGTCTCTGGCGACTTTCGCGACCGTCTGGGTGTGGATTATGATCCTGTTCTCTCAGATTGGATTCCGTCGCAAGCTCAGCAAACAGCAGATTAAAGAGCTGGAATTCCCGCTACGCGGCGGCGTTTACACCTCAGTCTTCGGGATCATTTTCCTGGTGTTTATCATCGGGCTGATTGGTTACTTCCCGGATACCCGCGTGTCGCTGTATGTCGGTCTGGTCTGGGTTGTGGCGCTGCTGGTCGGTTACCGCTTCAAATTGCGTAACGACCGTAAGAAAGCAGCACTGGCGCTCAGCAACAAAGCGTAAGCAAGCACTTACCTGCGGCTGATTAATAAAAGCCCCGGCATCATGATGATATCGGGGCTTTTTTAGTGTGGTTTAATAGCCTATAGCAGCACCGGCAGGGCGTCTCACGTCATTTGCGCCATACAGATAGCCTTCACGGACTTTCCCCGAAACCGCTGAGTCGTTGCCTGAGTTCACCGGCGTTACACCCGCAGCGCCCGGCAGACCCACCAGAATCAGCTCCGTTGCGCCCCACGGGGTTTGCTCAACCATTTTATATCCCATTTTTTGCAGGATATTCAGGCTGTCCTGAGAAACACCGCGCTGCTCGTAATACACTTCGTCCGGTAGCCACTGGTGATGAATGCGCGGCGCATCGACTGCTTCCTGCGGAGGCATCCCGTAATCAATCACGTTCAGCGCGGTTTGCAGCGTAATGGTGATGATGCGAGAACCGCCCGGCGAGCCCAGAACCATGAAGATTTTTCCGTCTTTAGTCACCAGACTCGGGCTCATCGACGATAGTGGGCGCTTACCGGGGGCGATGGAATTTTTGGTTCCCTGCACCAGACCGTACAGGTTTTTCTCGCCGACTTTTGTTGTGAAATCATCCATTTCGTCGTTCAGGAAGAAGCCAGTTCCGGGTGCAATCACCACGGAACCAAAGCGGCCATTGACGGTGTACGTGGTGGACACGGCGTTGCCCATTTTATCGACGATGGAATAATGCGTCGTTTCCGGTTTTTCGTGCGGTTCCATGCCTGGCTGCACCTGCGTGGAAGGCGTCGCTTTATCTGCTTCTATTTTTTTACGAATTTCTTCCGCGTAGCTTTTACTGACCAGCCGGTCGATTGGGTTTTTCACAAATACCGGATCGCCGAGATAGGTATTGCGGTCCATATAAGCGTGGCGCATGGCTTCAGTGAGAACATGAATGGACGCTGCTGAGTTGAAGCCCATGCTTTTCAGGTCGTAGCCTTCAACGATGTTGAGAATTTCACACATCGTCACACCGCCGGAGCTCGGAGGCGGTGCGGAAACAAATTTGTATCCGCGATAGCTACAGGTGATTGGCGTGTCTTCCGTCACTTTGTAACTGGCGAAATCCGCTGCGGTCAGGATGCCGCCGCCTTTCTTCGATGCGGCTTCAACTGCCGCCGGGATTTTGCCTTTATAGAAAGCATCCGGGCCGTGTTGAGAAATGGATTCGAGCGTGTTGGCTAAATCGGTCTGCACCAGTTTGTCGCCGGGTTGCAGGGCGCTGCCGTCTTTGCGCAGGAAAATGCGGGCGGCTTCTGGATCTTCTTTAAAGCGCTTAACCGTCGTATCGAGAATGTCGGTATCCGCGCGGGTCAGCACAAAGCCCTGACGCGCCAGCTTAATTGCCGGAGCCATAACCTGCTGGCGGGTCAGTTTGCCGTATTCTTTTTGTACGGTGTCCATCCCCAGCACGGTTCCCGGCACGCCTGCGGCCAGATAGCCGTAAAGGCTGGCGCCTTTTTTCACATTTCCGTCGGCATCAAGATACATATTGGCGCTGGCAGCAGCGGGAGCCGTTTCGCGGAAGTTGATAAACGTGTCTTTTCCATCAGCCAGATGCACCGTCATGAAGCCACCGCCACCGATATTGCCACAACATGGGTTAACAACGGCCTGCGCGTAACCGACGGCGACGGCTGCATCAATGGCATTTCCGCCCATTTTTAGAATGTCGACGCCAACCTGTGAGGCCAGGTATTGCGAGGTGACAACCATTCCGTTCTGCGCTTCGACCGCCGGGTTAGACGCTGCGTACAGCGGGAGGCTGGTCAGCATTGCCAGTGCGAGGACTGATTTTTTCCATGGATTCCGTAACATTCAAACTCCTGTTTATACCCTGTCTTTTAGAGTCATAACCTTCAGGTTATTGTGTGATAACGCTTTTTTAATGGCGATGTTGTTCCGTTCGCCGGAGAATTTTATGCAAAGTGCACGCCATTCTGGCGATAACCGGACGTTTTTAGCGTAGACGTAAATAAGAAGGAACGAGTCGGTGGGGCGGGAAAATGTGATCGGGACAAATCCAGAGCAAAAAAAACGGCCAGCTAAGCTGACCGTTGATAACCGTTAAATCCGTGAAGGGATTACAGGTTTGAAGCGTTTTCAGACAGGTATTTAGCCACGCCATCCGGAGATGCGCCCATGCCTTTTTTGCCTTTTTCCCACTGAGCCGGGCACACTTCGCCGTGCTCTTCGTGGAATTGCAGCGCGTCAACCATACGCAGCATTTCGTCGATGTTACGACCCAGTGGCAGATCGTTCACGACCTGGTGACGAACAACGCCTTCTTTGTCGATCAGGAAAGAGCCGCGCAGTGCAACGCCAGCGTCCGGATGCTCGATACCGTAGGCTTTCTGAATTTCGCGTTTGATATCAGCAACCATTGCGTATTTAACAGGACCGATACCGCCTTTCTCAACCGGCGTGTTACGCCATGCGTTGTGAACGAACTCGGAGTCGAAGGAAACACCAACAACTTCTACGCCACGATTCTGGAATTCTTCGTAACGGTGATCGAAAGCGATCAGCTCAGAAGGACACACAAAAGTGAAGTCCATTGGCCAGAAGAAGATAACAGTTGGTTTGCCTGCTGTGTGTTTTTTGAAGTTGAAGTTTTCAACTACTTCGCCGCTACCAAGTACTGCTGCTGCGGTAAAGTCAGGGGCTGGGCGAGTTACCAGAACCATAAATTACTCCTTTAAGACCCTTGAGGGTGTCGTAGGTGAGTGGAAAGGGTGAACAAAACGACTGCCAGTATAGGGGCAACCCTCAGGTGAATAAACCCCATCAGACCAATCAATCAGATAGCACTCGGCTATCAGTCTTTGACCTAAGTCTCAATCTTCTTTAACAACAACCCGCTGTTTTGCAGAGGATCGTGCCGTCACTCACAACTTTAAGGGGGTATTCAGAGTTCTCGGTCTTTCGCCTGTTGCATCATGACCGGATAAAATTGCCAGAAGAGTTGCTCAAGTGCGTCGTAATTGAGCTCTATATCGTGAAACGAGCCGCTCAGTGCACTGAGTTTTGGGCGGCGGCTTGCCATGCCCTGCAAGACTTCGCCGATAAATGGCAGAACGGCATAACGCTCCAGCCAGCGCTGCGGCCAGATATAGAAATTCAGGTTTTGAAAACGTTCCGGCATGCCCGGAAGTTGCGGCTCGATTTCCTGCTGACAGGCAGCGATAAAATCTTCCAGTGGCTGTTGCGGATGCAGAGAATTCCAGTGGCGCGACAGGAAGTGATCCCACACCACGTCGAGCGTAATCGGCGAGACGCGGCGGAAATCATCACGAAAATAGCTGCGGGCAATTTTCACTTCGGGCAGGGAATCGGTCATGACATCGACGCGACGGTGCATGCGGATCCCGCTGACAATATCCGGGCTGTATTGCCCGTCAGGATTGCCACGAACGAAATCCGCCAGCAGATTGCCCAGCAGAGAACTGTCGGCCAGAGAGGCCAGATGGAGGTGTGCTAAAAAATTCATCGGGCGAGTATAACGCAGGAAAGTTGATCCCTGACAGGGCTGCGGGTGCCTTTCTTCGTTCATAAGCTTGCAGGGGATGCCCCGTCCCACTAGACTAAGCCGCCTGTTTTTGTCGTTAAAGTGAAGTGAAAAGCCATGCGTGTTGCCGATTTTTCTTTTGAGCTCCCGGAATCCCTGATTGCCCGCTATCCGCAGACCCAGCGCAGCGGCTGTCGTTTGTTGTCTCTTGACGGGCCGAGCGGTGAGTTAACGCACGGCGTGTTCACGGATATTCTCGATAAAATCCTGCCCGGCGATCTGCTGGTCTTCAATAATACCCGCGTGATCCCGGCCCGTGTTTTTGGCCGTAAAGTCAGCGGCGGTAAAATTGAAGTGCTGGTTGAGCGTGTGCTCGATTCGCACCGCGTTCTGGCGCACGTTCGCGCCTCGAAATCGCCAAAGCCTGGCGCAGAGCTGCTGCTGGGGGAAAACGAAGACATTAAAGCCACGATGGTGGCGCGTCACGACACCCTGTTCGAGCTGCAATTTAATGAAGACCGCGATGTCTTTACGCTGCTTAACGAAATCGGCCACATGCCGTTGCCGCCTTATATTGACCGTCCGGATGAAGACGCTGACCGCGAGCTGTATCAGACAGTTTACAGCGAACGTCCGGGCGCTGTTGCCGCACCGACCGCCGGTCTGCACTTTGACCAGCCGCTGCTGGATGCGCTGAAAGAAAAAGGCGTTGAGCTGGCGTTTGTCACGCTGCACGTCGGCGCGGGGACTTTCCAGCCGGTGCGCGTTGACACCATTGAAGACCACATCATGCACGCTGAGTACGCGGAAGTGCCTCAGGAAGTGGTGGATGCGGTTCTTGCGTGTAAAGCGCGCGGCAATAAAGTCGTGGCCGTGGGCACCACGTCGGTTCGCTCGCTAGAAAGCGCGGCGAAAGCCGGTGAAGACGCGCTGATCGCGCCATTCTTTGGCGATACTAAAATCTTCATCTATCCGGGATACCATTATCAGGTGATTGATTGTCTGATTACCAATTTCCACCTGCCTGAATCCACGCTGATCATGCTGGTGTCGGCGTTTGCCGGATACAAAAATACCATGAATGCCTACCATCAGGCGGTGGCAGAGCAGTACCGTTTCTTTAGTTATGGCGATGCGATGTTCATCAACCGTAACCCGCTGGCGCCGCAGGAAGTGGTGGGCCAGTAACCCTGAATCAGCAGTTAACGGCCCGGACGCACTCGGTGTATTCGGGCTTTCTTTTCCGGGCGTCATGCCACGGACTTAACCTCATCAGACTGTTTCTCTGATGCTGGAGGCAATGTGAAGTACGAATTAAGCACTACCGACGGCCGCGCGCGCCGTGGACGTCTGGTCTTTGAACGTGGCGTGGTTGAAACCCCGGCATTTATGCCTGTGGGCACTTACGGCACCGTAAAAGGCATGACCCCGGAAGAAGTCAAAGAAACCGGCGCACAGATTTTGCTGGGCAACACGTTCCACCTGTGGCTGCGCCCGGGTCAGGAAATCATGAAGCTACACGGCGATCTGCATGATTTCATGAACTGGCATGGCCCGATCCTCACCGATTCCGGCGGCTTCCAGGTGTTCAGTCTGGGCGCGATGCGTAAAATTAAAGAAGAGGGCGTGCATTTCCGCAATCCGATCAACGGTGATCCGGTGTTCCTGAGCCCGGAAAAATCCATGGAGATCCAAAACGATCTCGGTTCTGACATCGTGATGATCTTCGATGAATGTACGCCATATCCTGCTGACTGGGATTACGCAAAACGTTCTATGGAAATGTCTTTACGCTGGGCAAAACGCAGCCGCGATCGCTTCAACGAATTGAATAATAAGAATGCTTTGTTCGGTATTATTCAGGGAAGCGTTTACGAAGATTTACGAGATGTATCATTAAAAGGGCTGGTAGATATTGGCTTTGATGGTTACGCTGTGGGCGGTTTGGCGGTAGGCGAGCCGAAAGAAGACATGCACCGTATCCTTGAGCACGTTTGCCCGCAAATCCCGGAAGACAAACCGCGTTATCTGATGGGCGTGGGTAAACCGGAAGATCTGGTTGAAGGCGTTCGTCGCGGTATCGATATGTTTGACTGCGTCATGCCAACGCGTAATGCGCGTAACGGCCACCTGTTTGTCACCGACGGTATCGTAAAAATCCGTAACGCCAAGCATAAAGATGACACCTCGACGCTCGACGAACACTGTGATTGCTACACATGTCGCAATTATAGCCGCGCCTACTTGCATCATCTTGACCGTTGCAACGAAATTCTCGGTGCGCGGTTGAATACCATCCATAACCTGCGCTATTACCAGCGTCTGATGGCCGGTTTACGCCAGGCTATCGAAGAAGGTAAATTAGAGCAGTTTGTGACAGACTTCTACGAGCGCAAAGGCAAGCCTGTTCCGCCTTTAAACTTCTGATTTCTTTGTCGTGTCGGCATCTCCACAAGGTGGTGCCGATTTTATAATTTGTTGAACCGGCATTATGGGGTATTGTGCGAGACGTTTCATCGCCAGACTCCGGCTTGGATCACTGTTATTTTCTAAAACAATTTTGCTTCACAACAACAATGAGGGAATTTAAATGAGTCTTTTCATTTCCGATGCTGTCGCAGCGACTGGCGCACCATCACAGGGAAGTCCTTACTCTCTGGTTATCATGCTGGTGGTATTTGGTCTGATTTTCTATTTCATGATCCTGCGTCCGCAGCAAAAGCGTTCTAAAGAACACAAGAAACTGATGGATTCCATCGGTAAAGGTGACGAAGTCATGACCACGGGTGGTTTGATCGGTCGCGTAACGAAAGTAGCTGAAACTGGCTACGTGGTTATCGCACTGAACGACACTAACGAAGTGATGATCAAGCGTGACTTCGTGGCAGCAGTTCTGCCAAAAGGCACGATGAAGTCTATCTAATTTTCGATTTTCCCGAAGGGAACTGCCGTGTTAAACCGTTATCCTGCGTGGAAGTATCTGATGCTGGTCGTTGTGATCATCGTCGGGCTGCTTTATGCACTTCCCAACCTTTATGGTGAGGATCCGGCTGTTCAAATCACTGGTGCTCGGGGTTCCGACGCCAGTGCAGCAACGCTGGACCAAGTCCGTAACGCATTAGATCAAAATAATATCCAGAGTAAATCTATTGCTCTGGAGAATGGCGCTATTCTTGCCCGTTTCAAAGATACGGATGTTCAGCTTCGCGCTCGTGAAGTGCTGAACGGCGTTCTGGGCGACAAATTTGTGATTGCACTTAACCTGGCTCCGGCAACGCCGCGCTGGTTGAGCATGCTGGGTGCTGAGCCGATGAAGCTGGGCCTCGACTTGCGTGGTGGTGTTCACTTCCTGATGGAAGTGGATATGGATACCGCGTTAAGCAAGCTGCAAGAACAAACGATGGACAACATGCGCAGCGATTTGCGCGACAAGAATATCCCTTATGCCACGGTGCGTAAGCTCGACAACTATGGCGTTGAAGTGCGTTTCCGTGATGCTGCGACCCGCGATGCGGCGGTCAGCTATCTGACACCACGTCACCGCGATTTAGTCATCACCAACAGCGGCGATACTGCTGTCAAAGTGGTGATGACTGATGCCCGCCTGAATGAGGCGCGCGAGTATGCTGTTCAGCAAAACATCACTATCCTGCGTAACCGTGTTAACCAACTGGGTGTGGCCGAGCCGCTGGTACAGCGTCAGGGCGCAGACCGTATTGTGGTTGAGTTGCCAGGTATTCAGGATACTGCCCGCGCTAAAGAAATCTTAGGCGCAACGGCGACGCTGGAATTCCGTCTGGTTAACACCAATGTAGACGCCTCTGCGGCGGCAACAGGCCGTGTTCCGGGTGACAGTGAAGTGAAAAATACCCGTGATGGTCGCCCGGTTGTCCTGTACAAACGTGTGATTCTGACCGGCGACCATATCACTGACTCCACATCCAGCATGGATGAATACAATCAGCCGCAGGTTAACATCTCTCTCGACAGCGCTGGCGGTAACGCCATGTCTAACTTTACCAAGGATAACATCGGCAAACCGATGGCAACCCTGTTCGTGGAGTACAAAGACAGCGGTAAGAAAGATGCGAATGGCCGTTCGATTCTGGCGAAACAAGAAGAAGTTATTAACGTCGCGACGATTCAGTCACGTCTGGGTAACAGCTTCCGTATCACCGGGGTGAATGATCCGAATGAAGCCCGCCAGTTGTCTCTGCTGCTGCGTGCTGGTGCTCTGATTGCGCCAATTCAGATTGTTGAAGAACGTACCATCGGCCCGACCTTGGGTATGGAAAACATCAAGCAAGGTCTGGAAGCCTGTCTGGCAGGACTTGTGGTTTCGATTATCTTCATGCTGTTCTTCTATAAGAAGTTTGGCCTGATTGCGACCACTGCGCTGATTGCTAACCTGGTGCTTATTGTTGGGATCATGTCCCTGATACCGGGAGCAACACTGACCATGCCGGGTATTGCGGGTATCGTATTAACCCTTGCCGTAGCGGTTGATGCCAACGTATTGATTAACGAACGTATTAAGGAAGAACTTAGTAACGGACGTTCAGTACAGCAGGCTATCGAAGAAGGTTACAAAGGCGCGTTCAGCTCCATCTTTGATGCCAACGTCACGACGCTCATCAAGGTTATCATCCTGTATGCCGTCGGCACCGGGGCAATTAAAGGCTTTGCGATTACAACCGGTATTGGTGTAGCGACGTCAATGTTTACCGCAATCGTCGGTACCCGTGCCATCGTAAACCTGTTGTACGGCGGCAAGCGCATCAAAAAGCTGTCTATCTGAGGAGTGCGTTGTGGCACAGGAATATACTGTTGAACAATTAAACCACGGCCGTAAAGTCTATGACTTTATGCGCTGGGATTACTGGGCTTTCGGTATCTCCGGTTTCCTGTTGATCCTTTCTATCGCCATTATTGGTGTGAAAGGTTTCAACTGGGGTCTGGATTTCACCGGCGGTACGGTCATTGAAATCTCGCTGGAAAAACCTGCGGATTTGGACGTGATGCGCGCTGCGCTTGAGAAATCAGGCTTTGCCGATCCGCTGGTACAGAACTTTGGTAGCAGCCGTGACATCATGGTACGTATGCCACCGGCTCAGGGTGAAACAGGCGGCCAGGTTCTGGGTACCAAAGTTCTTAGCGTGATTAACGAAACAACCAGCCAGAATGCTCAGGTGAAACGTATCGAGTTTGTCGGGCCGAGCGTGGGGGCAGATCTGGCGCAGAATGGTGCTATGGCACTGTTAGTGGCGCTGATCGCTATCCTGATTTACGTTGGTTTCCGCTTCGAGTGGCGTCTTGCCGCAGGTGTTGTTATCGCGCTTGCTCACGACGTTGTGATCACCATGGGTGTACTCTCGTTGTTCCATATCGAAGTTGACCTGACCATCGTCGCTTCACTGATGTCGGTTATCGGTTACTCGCTTAACGACAGCATCGTGGTATCGGACCGTATTCGTGAGAACTTCCGTAAGATCCGTCGCGGGACACCTTACGAAATCTTTAACGTGTCGCTGACCCAGACGCTGCATCGTACATTGATCACATCCGGTACCACGTTAGTCGTGATCCTGATGTTGTATCTGTTTGGCGGTGCATTGCTCAGTGGTTTCTCACTGACCATGTTGATTGGTGTTTCAATTGGTACGGCTTCATCAATCTACGTTGCGTCCGCGCTGGCTCTGAAACTGGGCATGAAGCGTGAACATATGTTGCAGCAGAAAGTGGAAAAAGAAGGTGCAGATCAGCCTTCGATTCTGCCGTAATCTGCCGGTAGCGTAGAAAGTCAAAACCCCGCAATGCGGGGTTTTTTTATGTCTGCTTTTCTTAAACTGAAAGTCTGGTTTTTACTTCGCCGTAACGGATTCTGCGGCCTGAGCGGGTTTCTGTGTGGCGACAATATTATGCAGATGAACGAAGCCTAGCGTTTCGACCGTCACCTGATCGAATTTCAACTCTATCGTTTTCACCGGCCTTGGTAATAAATCCGGTTCAACCGTGATGGTCTGCGTTTGCATATCTACAGTCAGCGGCTTACCGGTCACCGGATCCAGCTGGCCCCAGTTCAGTGTGGCGGTAAATGCAGGCAGCGGCTGGCCAGCATTATTTTTAATCTCTAATACGGCCTGAACGCCGCTGGCATCGGGTGCGACGCGGGTCAGTGCAAGGCTCAGTTCGCCAATTTCACTCTTCACCAGTGCAGCGCTTTTCGCCGCAGGAAGCAAATAGACCCCGTTAGTGGACTGGCGGTTCAGCGTAGTTTGCTGTTCCAGTGCTGTCGCCAGATCGGTCAGGCGGGAGAGCTTTTGGTTCAGCTGGCCTACTTCGGCTTTCAGTTCCGGTAATTTGGGATCTTGCTGCGCGCAGCCCGACAGGCTGAACAGTACGGCACAGGCCAGTAAGAGGCGGGGAGGTTTTGTCATATCAGAGACTTCCTTTCATCTGCCCGTTGAAACATTCGATCCGGGCATCAATATAAGATGAGTAAGTTTAACCTGATGTCTATGAAAGTAGCGACAGCCTTTGTTGTCGGCACACTTCGGGGTAAACTGGTGTCCAATTATGCCCGCTGTCAGGAAGTGCTATGCATTGCCCATTTTGTGCCGCTGTTGATACTAAAGTCATCGATTCCCGCCTGGTAGGTGATGGATCTCAGGTCCGCCGACGCCGCCAGTGTCTGGACTGCCATGAACGCTTCACGACTTTTGAAGTGGCGGAACTGGTAATGCCGCGCGTCATTAAAAGCAATGAAGTTCGTGAACCTTTCAACGAAGACAAGCTTCGCAGCGGCTTTCTGAAAGCGCTGGAAAAAAGACCGGTCAGCTCCGACGACGTCGAAACTGCCATCAGCCACATTAAATCGCAGCTACGGGCTACCGGTGAACGTGAAATTCCTGCCAAAATGATTGGCAATCTGGTGATGGATGCCCTGAAAGGGCTGGATAAAGTCGCCTACATCCGCTTCGCATCGGTTTATCGCAGCTTTGAAGATATCCGTGAATTTGGCGAAGAGATTGCCCGTCTTCAGGACTAAGGAAAGTAAATGCTCCCCGAACAGCCTGCCGGAACATCGTCTGACGAATTACACCGTGATGAACGTTTTATGGCGCGTGCTTTTGAGCTGGCGCGTCGCGGACGTTTCACCACCACACCTAATCCGAACGTCGGCTGCGTGATTGTCCTTAATGGCGAAATCGTCGGTGAAGGCTATCATTTGCGTGCCGGTGAACCGCATGCGGAAGTTCATGCATTACGCATGGCCGGTGAGAAAGCCCGGGGCGCGACCGCTTATGTCACGCTCGAGCCGTGCAGCCATCACGGACGCACACCGCCTTGTGCAGATGCATTGCTGGCCGCAGGCGTTGCCCGCGTTGTCGCGGCGATGCAGGATCCCAATCCGGAAGTTGCGGGCCGGGGATTATATCGTCTCAGACAAAATGGCGTTGAGGTCAGCCACGGGCTGATGCATTCGCAGGCGGAAGTCGTGAATCTCGGCTTCCTCAAACGTATGCGTACCGGTTTTCCTTACGTGCAGCTCAAAATGGGCGCATCGGTGGACGGCAGAACCGCAATGGCCTCGGGCGAAAGCCAGTGGATCACTTCCGCTGCGGCGCGCGCCGATGTTCAGCGTTTTCGCGCAGAAAGCTCGGCTATCCTGAGCACCAGCGCGACGGTGCTGGCAGACAATCCGTCGCTGACCGTACGCTGGGATGAACTGGGCAGCGATGTGCAGGCGGTTTATCCGCAGGAAAATCTGCGTCAGCCGCTGCGCATTATTCTCGACAGCCAGAATCGCGTCACGCCACAGCATCAGCTGGTGAATTTACCCGGCAACGTGTTGCTGGCGCGTCTGGAGACTGACACACAAATCTGGCCCGAATCCGTTGAACAATGGCGCGTGGCCGGACGCGATAATCGTATTGATCTGGTTCTGCTGATGATGCAACTGGCAAAACGCCAGGTAAATTCCATCTGGGTAGAAGCGGGTGCGCAACTGGCGGGCGCCTTATTACAGGCTGGTCTGGTTGATGAATTAATCGTTTATATGGCACCGAAGCTATTAGGTAATAATGGCCGCGCGCTGTGTGAACTGCCTGGCTTAACGCATCTGGCCGATGCTCCTGAATTCGCTTTCAGCGATATCAGGCAAATTGGCCCGGATTTACGTTTGCGCCTGAAGCCGGTGTACTAAACAACACGTACTGAGAATTTTACGCCTCTCTGTCTGAATGGGTTTGAAAAGCGCATGTCCAGACAGGGTAATTTTATGATAGAATCCGCCCCCCTGCGGCGGGGGTTAGAAACTCCTGAACCCACTTTAAGGAAAACTATGAACGTTATCGAAGGTGCTGTAGCCACGCCGAACGCGCGCGTAGCGATCGCGATTGCTCGTTTTAATAATTTCATCAACGACAGCCTGCTGTCAGGTGCTGTTGATGCGTTGAAACGTATCGGTCAGGTCAGCGATGACAACATCACCGTAGTCTGGGTCCCTGGCGCATACGAATTGCCTCTGGCAACCCGTGCACTGGCTGAAAGCGGTAAGTACGACGCCGTTGTTGCGCTCGGAACTGTGATCCGCGGGGGCACTGCCCACTTTGAATTCGTAGCGGGCGAATGCAGCTCTGGCCTGTCCAGCGTTGCAATGAACAGCGAAATCCCGGTTGCCTTTGGTGTGCTGACGACAGAAAGCATCGAACAAGCCATCGAACGCGCAGGGACAAAAGCCGGTAACAAGGGTGCAGAAGCTGCACTGACCGCGCTTGAAATGATCAATGTTATCAAGGCTATTAAGGCCTGAATCTTGTTAAGGGGAAATCCGTGAAACCTGCTGCTCGTCGCCGCGCCCGTGAATGTGCCGTCCAGGCGCTTTACTCCTGGCAGTTGTCGAAAAATGACATCGCCGATGTTGAATTAGAATTCCTGACCGAGCAGGATGTCAAAGACGTAGACATTGCCTATTTCCGCGAACTGCTGTCTGGTGTGGCAAACAGTGCAGAGAAACTCGATGCATTGATGGCGCCATACCTGTCCCGCCAGTTGGATGAATTGGGCCAGGTGGAAAGAGCGATTTTGCGTCTGGCTCTGTTTGAGCTGAGCAAACGCCAGGACGTCCCTTACAAAGTGGCGATTAACGAAGCTATCGAACTGGCTAAAACCTTCGGTGCTGAAGACAGTCACAAGTTTGTCAACGGTGTGCTGGACAAAGCGGGCCCGCACATTCGTAAAAAATGATCGTCAGCCAGCGTCAGTGGTATTCACAAATGGCGACAGTCATTTTCGGTGCAATACTGACTCTGTTGATAATCTGGTGATGTCACCTCGCTTATCCTCTGTGTGACACCCCTTTTTAAGGCCGGGCTTCCGGCCTTAAGTCATTCTAACGATTTGGAATTGTGCTATGGCATGCGGCGAATTTGATGTAATCACTCGCTACTTCAACAGGTTCAGAACCGCCCGACAGGATGTTCAGTTAGGCATTGGTGATGATTGTGCCTTACTGACGGTGGGCGAGAAGCAACTTTTAGCAGTCAGTACCGATACTCTTGTCGAAGGCATCCATTTTCTCAAAACGATTTCACCGGCGGATCTCGGCTACAAAGCGCTGGCCGTTAACCTCAGCGATCTGGCTGCAATGGGCGCCGATCCTGCGTGGGTTTCGCTGGCGCTGACGCTTCCTGAAGTGAACCCTGACTGGTTGCAGGCCTTCAGTGACAGCCTTTTCGACCAGCTCAATTATTACGGTATGCAGCTGATTGGCGGTGACACTACCCGCGGTCCGCTGAGCATGACGTTGACCATTCAGGGGCTGGTTCCCGTCGGTCGCGCATTAACACGCGGCGGCGCAGGCGTCGGAGACTGGATCTTCGTCACCGGCACGTTGGGCGACAGCGCAGCGGGTCTGGCGATCCTTCTCGAAGAGCTGAATGTCAGTGATATCCAAACCCGCGATTTTCTGCTGAAACGCCATCTTCGTCCGTCCCCACGCGTTTTGCAGGGGCAAGGCTTGCGCGATTTAGCGACCTCAGCGATCGACCTGTCTGACGGGTTGATTTCTGATCTTAAACATATACTTAAAGCCAGTGATTGTGGTGCGCGCCTCGATCTCGATGCGATCCCGTTCTCCGATGCCATGAAGTCAGTCGCTGATCCTGAACAGGCATTGAAATGGGCGCTGACGGGCGGTGAAGATTACGAGCTGTGCTTTACCGTACCGGAAATCAACCGTGGCGCGCTGGATGTTGCGCTCAGCCATCTGGGCGTTGATTTTACCTGTGTCGGGCAAATTGCTCCGCTTTCTGAAGGCCTCAAATTTATGCGTTCCGGGGCCGCCGTTAAGCTTGAATGGCAGGGGTTCGATCATTTTGCCGGTAAGGAGTTGTTGTGAATATAAGCCGTAAAAAACGCCCGGCAGGGTACAAAGGAAAAACCGGTGATCCGGTGCAGGACATGGCGGCTGCGAAAAAGCGTCTGAACCTGCGCAATCCGTGGCATTTACTGGCAACAGGTTTCGGCAGTGGTTTATTTCCTGTCGGACCGGGCACCGCCGGTTCGATTGCGGCAATTCCGTTTTGGATCGTGATGACTTACCTGCCGTGGCAGGTGTATTCCATGATCGTTATGTTCAGCATCTGCATCGGTGTGTATCTGTGCCGCCAGACGGCGCGTGATATGCGGGTTCATGACCACGGCAGTATTGTGTGGGATGAATTCGTCGGGATGTGGATCACCCTGATGGCAATCCCCGTGAATGACTGGCGCTGGGTGCTGATCGGATTTCTCGTTTTCCGCGTGCTGGATATCTGGAAACCGTGGCCAATCCGCTGGTTTGATCGCAATGTACAGGGCGGAATGGGGATCATGATCGATGATGTGGTCGCCGGTGTTCTGGCTGCCGCGATTATCTATATGGTGGGGCATCACTGGCCGTTATTCTGAGCTGATACGCTATGATGTAAAAGGCGCTGCCGGTTTCCCGCAGCGCCTTTTTACGTTTCAACCACTTATCAGCGGCTGAGATTATTTAAAACCGGTGGCCTCGTGCGGCACATACGCCATTTCCAGCTCTGCAATTTCTTCTGCTGACAACGTAATGTCCAGCGCGCCAATAGCATCCGTCAGATGCGCAGGGCGGGATGCGCCGATAATCGGTGCTGTCACAACTTGTTTGCTGAGGATCCACGCCAGCGCAATTTGCGCTCGCGGCACGCCGTGATCTTTTGCAATTTTTCCTACTCGTTCAGCGATTTTACCGTCCGCTTCGTCCGTCGCGTCGTACAGCGTTTTGGCAAAATTATCCGACACAGAACGCGCGGTGGTTTCGCCCCAGGGACGGGTGAGTTTACCGCGAGCCAGCGGGCTCCAGGGCAGAACCGCAATCCCTTTTTCCAGACACAACGGGTACATTTCGTTTTCTTCTTCGCGCTGGATCAAGTTGTACTGGTCCTGCATCGAGACAAAACCCGCCCAGCCATTTTGCGCGGAGACATCCAGCGCCTGCTTAAACTGATGGGCGTGCATGGAAGATGCGCCGATAAAACGTGCCTTACCGGCTTTGACGACGTCATTCAGCGCTTCCAGCGTTTCTTCGATAGGCGTCTCGTAATCCCAGCGGTGGATTTGCAGTAAATCGACATATTCCATGCCGAGACGATGCAGGCTGTCATCGATAGACTGCAGGATTGATGCGCGGGAAAGCCCCGGTTTCAGGCCGGTGACGGCGTTGTAAACCTTGGTCGCCACAACAATCTCATCACGCTTTGCAAAGTCCTTCAGTGCGCGGCCGACGATTTCTTCGCTGCTGCCGTCAGAATAGCTGTTGGCGGTATCAAAGAAATTTATTCCCGCCTCAAGCGCCTGTTTGATGATAGGGCGGCTGCTTTCTTCGGGCAGTGTCCATGCGTGGGTTCCGCGATCTGGTTCACCGAACGTCATACAGCCAAGGCACAGGCGTGAGACGTTCAGGCCGGTTTTCCCGAGAATAGTGTATTGCATGACATCTCCTGGTCAGGATGAATTGAAGTCAGAAAATCGTGAAAATGATTAGCACGCTATAACTGTAGCTTACTGAACGGCAGGATTGGGTGACGGTGGAAAAAGTTAGAAAGGAAAATCCCCTCTTTCAGGCCGAAAGAGGGGAAAAGGATCAGGCCAGCCAGTCGGTGATCTGACGGTCGATGCCTTCGGCGTCCAGCCCCAGATCGTGACGGATTTCGTCCTGTGTGCCTTGCGGAACAAAGCTGTCCGCCAGGCCGATATTAAGCACTGGCACCAGAATGCGTTTGGACATCAGCAGTTCATTTACGCCGCTGCCCGCACCGCCCATAATGGCGTTTTCTTCCAGCGTCACCAGTACTTCATGGCTGGCCGCCAGTTCCTGAATCAGGGCTTCGTCCAGCGGTTTGACAAAACGCATATCCACGACGGTGGCATTACGCTTTTCAGCTGCTGCCAGCGCGTCCGGCAGTAAAGTACCGAAGTTCAGGATGGCCACTTTCTCGCCTTCACGGCGCACAACGCCTTTGCCAATTGGCAGCGACGCCAGCGGTTCGCAGGTGGCGCCCGTGCCGTTACCACGCGGATAACGCACTGCTACCGGGCCGCTGTTATGGTGATAACCGGTATGCAGCATCTGGCGACATTCGTTTTCATCGCTTGGCGTCATGATGGTCATGTTCGGAATGCAGCGCAGGAAGGACAAGTCGAAAGCGCCCTGATGCGTCTGGCCATCGGCCCCGACGATGCCGCCACGGTCAATGGCGAACAGCACCGGCAGATTCTGGATGGCCACATCGTGGATCACCTGATCGTACGCGCGTTGCAGGAACGTCGAGTAAATCGCGACAATCGGCTTGTAGCCGCCAATAGCCAGACCGGCGGCAAACGTCACCGCGTGCTGTTCAGCAATCGCAACGTCGAAATACTGCTGCGGATATTCACGCGAGAAGCGCACCATGCCGGAGCCTTCGCGCATCGCAGGCGTAACTGCCATCAGTTTGCTGTCTTTGGCCGCTGTTTCGCACAGCCAGTCGCCAAAGATTTTGGAGTAGGTTGGCAGGCCTTCTTTGCTTTTTGGCAACGTGCCTGAAGCCGGATCGAATTTCGGCACGGCGTGGAAACTGATCGGATCCTTTTCCGCCGGCGCGTAGCCTTTGCCTTTTTTGGTCATGATGTGCAGCAATTGCGGGCCTTTCAGCTCGCGCATGTTTTTCAGCGTTTGCGCCAGCGCCACCACATCGTGTCCGTCAACCGGGCCAATATAGTTAAAGCCCAGCTCTTCAAACAGCGTACCCGGCACCATCATGCCTTTCAGATGTTCTTCAGTACGACGTACCAGCTCTTTAATCGGCGGCAGGCCGGACAGAACTTTTTTACCGCCTTCACGCAGACGCGAATACAGCTTTCCGGACAGCAACTGCGCCAGATGATTGTTCAACGCCCCGACGTTTTCGGAAATCGACATCTCGTTATCATTGAGGATAACCAGCATGTCCGGTTTGATATCGCCCGCGTGGTTCATGGCCTCGAAAGCCATCCCGGCAGTGATTGCGCCATCGCCAATCACGCAAACGGTGCGGCGGCCTTTGCCTTCACGCTCGGCGGCAACGGCCATGCCCAGACCGGCACTGATGGACGTCGAGGAGTGACCCACGGACAACGTGTCGTATTCGCTTTCGCCGCGCCACGGGAACGGATGCAGCCCGCCTTTCTGGCGGATGGTGGAAATGCGTTCGCGGCGGCCGGTCAGAATCTTGTGCGGATAGGCCTGATGGCCCACATCCCAGACCACATGGTCGAAGGGCGTGTTGTAGACATAATGCATGGCGACGGTCAGTTCTACCGTTCCCAAACCGGACGCAAAGTGTCCGCTGGACTGGCTGACGCTGGCCAATAAATATTGACGCAGTTCGTCACAGAGCTTGGGTAAGCTCTCTTTTGGGAGTGAGCGGAGATCTTCTGGATTCTCCGCCAGCGCCAGTGTCGGGTATTTGGCTAATTCAAGACTCATCAGTTGCTCATAGTAAGTTTAATTATCGCGTTCAATGATAAAGCTGGCTAACGCGAGAAGTGGCGCTGTGTTGTAAGAAAGTGCAGCCAGCTGATCCAGTGCGGAAACGGCTTCCTGATACAGATCCATCGCTTTGGCTTTTGCGCCATCCAGGCCCAGCAGGGCCGGGTAAGTACTTTTACCGAGTTGTTGATCCGCGCCCTGACGTTTGCCCAGGGTGGCGGTATCGCCAATCACATCCAGAATATCGTCCTGAACCTGAAACGCTAAACCAATCGCCTGTGCGTAATTATCGAGGATGGGCAACACGGCGCGTCCGGATTCACCGGCAGCCAGTGCGCCCATGCGCACGGCGGCGCGAATCAGCGCACCAGTTTTGTGACGGTGGATTTTTTCCAGCGCTTCAAGATTAACCTGCTGACCTTCGGCGGCCAAATCTAAAGCCTGACCGCCGCACATGCCGCTGGCTCCACTGGCGCTGGCCAGTTCGGAAATCATCGACAGGCGATCTTTCACGGCCACGTCCGGCATATCGCCATCGGCGAGAATCGAAAATGCCAGTGTCTGCAGTGCGTCACCGGCAAGAATGGCATTGGCTTCGCCGAATTTAATGTGGCAGGTCGGCTGACCACGGCGCAAATCGTCGTCGTCCATCGCAGGCAAATCATCGTGGATCAGGGAATATGCATGAACGCATTCTACCGCCGCCGCAGGTGCATCCAGATTTTTCAAATCGAGGCTGAACAGCTGACCGCTGGCATACACCAGATACGGGCGCAGACGTTTTCCGCCCAGCAGCGAGCCGTAGCGCATCGCGTCTACCAGCGGTAAATCCGCAAGAGGTTGCGCGCTGACGTAGGCCGTCAAAACGCCATCGACACGCTTTTGCATGGCACGAAGTTCGCCAGTAAAGCTGTCAGAAGAAGATAAGGAGATCGCTTCAGACATGACCAGTTACTCTGCTTCCGGGGTGAAAGGGGTCAGCGGGGCATCATTATCACTGTCGAGCAGGATCTGAACACGCTGCTCTGCCTGCTGCAGTTTTTGCTGCCCCTGACGTGCCAGCTGGACGCCTTGTTCAAATTCGTTCAGCGCATCTTCCAGAGGCAACTCGCCAGATTCAAGGCGGGAAACGATCTGTTCCAGTTCGGCCAGGGCCGTTTCAAAATTGGCAGGTGGTGCAGATTTTTTTGGCATAATTCTCTTTTGATATCGTTGATCAGAATTGATGATCAGAGGCCTGAGCCGCAGAGCTGGTTTTCAGCCTCGAGAGACATTCCTGTTCAGCATGACATCTGCTGTTGGGTTTTGTGCACAGAGTACGCATTTTAAGTGATATACTCTGCGCCGCAGATATTATTGCTAAGCCTAATGTGACACATAACATACATCTGGCTTAGCAATAATAGGATCCTAGATCCTTATTCAGCGACTTACTACCCCGTTTTTTCACCCGCTAACAAAAGACTGCCATGAAGTTTATCATTAAATTGTTCCCTGAAATCACCATCAAGAGCCAATCTGTGCGTTTGCGCTTCATTAAGATCCTCTCAAGCAGCATTCGCAACGTGGTGCGACCGCATGATGAGACGCTGGCAGTAGTCCGCCACTGGGATCATATCGAAGTTCGCAGCAAAGACGAAAGCAAACACGACCTGATTCAGGAATTACTCTGCCGTATTCCGGGTATCCGTTATGTCGAAGAAGTGGAAGACCGTCCTTACACGGATCTTCACCATATTTTCGAACAAACCCTGGAAGCGTATCGTGCTGAAGTGGAAGGAAAAACGTTCTGCGTGCGTGTTAAGCGTCGCGGTAAACATGATTTTTCTTCGACCGAAGCAGAACGTTACATCGGTGGCGGTCTTAACCAGCATATCGAATCGGCAAAAGTTAGCCTGACCGCGCCACAGGTGACGGTGAAACTGGAAATCAACGACGACAAACTGGTGCTGGTGAAAAGCCGTCTCGAAGGTCAGGGCGGTTATCCGATCGGCACGCAGGAAGACGTGATGTCGTTGATTTCCGGCGGTTTCGACTCCGGTGTGTCCAGTTATATGTTGATGCGTCGCGGCTGTCGTGTGCATTATTGCTTCTTCAATCTGGGCGGCGCGGCGCATGAAATTGGCGTGAAACAGGTAGCACATTATCTGTGGAACCGTTTTGGCAGCTCACACCGCGTGCGTTTCATCTCTGTCGATTTCGAACCGGTTGTGGGCGAGATCCTCGAGAAAGTGGAAGACGGTCAGATGGGCGTGGTGCTCAAACGTATGATGGTGCGCGCCGCTTCTTCTATTGCTGAACGTTATGGCGTGCAGGCGCTGGTGACCGGCGAAGCGCTGGGCCAGGTGTCCAGCCAGACGCTGACCAACTTACGCCTGATCGACAACGTGTCTGACACGCTGATCCTGCGTCCGCTGATTTCTCATGATAAAGAGCACATTATCAAGATTGCCCGTGAAATCGGCACGGAAGATTTTGCGAAAACTATGCCGGAATATTGTGGCGTGATTTCCAAAAGCCCGACGGTGAAAGCCGTGAAAGCGAAAATCGAAGCCGAAGAAGCGATGTTCGATTTCAGCGTGCTGGATAAAGTGGTCAGCGAAGCGCGAAATGTCGATATTCGCGAAATTGCAGCGCAAGCCGCAGAAGTCGTGCTGGAAGTTGAAACGGTCGCTGAATTTACGTCAACTGATATCGTGCTGGATGTTCGTGCGCCGGATGAAGTCGACGCGCAGCCGCTGACACTGGAAAACGTTGAGGTTAAACCTCTGGCGTTCTACAAACTAGCGACTCAGTTTGGCGACCTCGACCAGACTAAAACCTATTTGTTGTATTGCGATCGTGGCGTGATGAGCCGTTTACAGGCGCTATACCTGAAAGAGCAGGGCTTTAACAACGTCAAAGTTTATCGCCCCTAGTTCTATGCTCTGATACAAAAATTCGCTCTGATAAAAAAAGGGGTTCAGCATCGCTGAGCCCCTTTTGCTTTGCGGCATCCGGATTAGGATTCGCGCGCGCTTTAATCGGTGAAGTTATAAATACCCGGCGCCAGTACCAGTTGTGCGGCAATTTCAGCGGCTTTGGTTTTGCCCAGAAGCAGGTCAATAATTTTAAGCGCGAACTCCATGGACGTTCCCGGCCCCTGGCTGGTGAGCAGGTTTACACGCGGATCGAAAATTACCCGGCGGTCGGACCATTTGTTCGGATCGATTTTGTCTTTCAGGCCCGGAAAACCGGTCATGTTCCCGACAGGGAATAAATCGTGATATTCCAGCACCAGCGCGGGTGCGGCGCAGATGGCCGCCACGATTTTACCGCTCACGCGCATCTGACGGACTTTCTCCACCAGCAGCGGGCTTTCGCTGAAACAGGTCGCGCCGCCAAGGCCACCGGGCAAAACAACAACGTCATGGTCGTCATCGGCGACATCCACCAGCGCGGCGTCTGCCAGGATACGCACGCCGCGTGAGCAGCGGATTTCCAGATTGCCATCCCCCGCAACGCTGGCGGTTGTGACATTGATGCCGGCGCGAACCAGCAAATCAATCACGGTGACGGCTTCAATTTCCTCGCTACCAGGTGCCAGGCAGACCAGAACCGATGCGCTCATAGTCGTTTTCCTTTCTTTTAATTTGTTCAAATAGTCGGGTGTTGACCGGCAGATTAAGTCCGTATTTGCGTCCGCGACGCAGCAGGTAACCGGTGATGTAATCAATTTCAGTGTGACGCTGATTGCGGATGTCCTGCAACATGGAAGAGTGATTGGCGGCGGTAGAATCAATCACCTGATAAACAAAACTCAGCAGCGATTCGCTGTGAATTTCCACGCCTTCAATCGCCATGACCTGCGCGACTTCCTGACAGATTTGTTCAATCTGGTCGGCATACGCCAGCAAATCCCCGTTGGTACAATCGTAGGTGGCAGTCAGGGGATTAATCACACAGTTCACCGCCAGTTTATTCCACAACGACGGTTTAATGTTGTCGTGCCAAGCGACGTCCGGCAACGCGTGGTGCAGCACATCTGCCAGAGAACTCAGCGCCGCAGCGCGCGGCGAAACGGGCCCGATATGCGTGGCACCGGTGGCAACGTGGAGAATGGCGTTGTCTTCATGGCGCGCCGCGTGCGTGGTTGCGCCCTGCAAAATCGCCAGCCGGTTAGGCGGTAATTCATCGACGGTTCCCATGCCGTTGTGCAGCAATAATATCGCGCAATTATCGTTAAGTATCGGCATCAGCGCGCTGACGGCTCCGGAAACCTGCCAGGCTTTCAGGGTCACGAGCAGTAATTCACTTTGCGCCAGATGCTCAGGATCGTTGGTGGGCAGGTTACGGTTAAAGGCGATGCCTTCGGGAGAAATCACGTTGACGGCACAAAATGGCTGCGGAATACGTATCCAGCCCTGAACGTCGTGGCCTTGCTGATAAAGTGCTGAAAGCCAAAGTTGCCCCAGCGCACCACAACCAAGAACTGTTATTTTCATTGTGCCTCCCGGGGAATGTGGCGAAAACCGCCGTTAAAGCCGGTTGTAGAAAGAATATTCTGCTGTCCGGTTATCTTATTAGTATAGACATTCGTGCTGTACATCACATTTTCACCTGCACTTTTTGACCATCGCGACATTGTGTGGCTGGTTTTTTGTTGCCGTTTGGCATCGACGGTTGAAGGCGGTATTATGCACGCCATCATCGACATTATGCTCGCCATAAAACGTGCAATACAAAACTACAGGGAGAAGCGATTATGCCGTCTTTTGACATTGTTTCCGAAATCGACATGCAGGAAGTGCGCAATGCCGTGGAAAATGCCAGCCGTGAACTGCAAACCCGCTGGGATTTCCGTAACATTCCTGCCAGCTTCGATCTCAACGAAAAGAACGAGAGCGTTAAAGTCGCCAGCGAATCTGATTTTCAGGTGAATCAGCTGGTGGATATTCTGCGTGAAAAGCTGGCCAAGCGTGGCATTGAAGGCGGCGCACTGGAAATTCCTGAGCAGATGGAGCACAGCGGCAAAACCTACAGCCTCGAAGCCAAACTGCATTCCGGAATTGAATCTGCGCTGGCGAAGAAAATCGTCAAGCTGATCAAAGACAGTAAGATTAAGGTGCAGGCGCAGGTTCAGGGCGATGAAGTCCGTGTCACCGGTAAAGCCCGCGATGACTTGCAGGCCGTCATGGCGCTGATTCGCAACGGGGATCTCGGCCAGCCGTTCCAGTTCAAAAACTTTCGCGACTAGTAGCCGTCGCACTTCGCACTGTGGATGCGTTGGCTTCTCTCAGGGATCCGAATCACTTACCGGTGTAAGCTCATCGGATCCCTTCGGTTGCCGCCTTTCCACAACACGAATTGCTTGGCTATTTATGATTCCGACAGGGACGCTTATCGCGTCCCTTTTTTGTGGGTGTTATTTCTTCTGACACAGGCGTTTAACCAGTTCGAAGTCTTTGAAGTAAACCGGCCGGTCAGTTTGCATTGATAGGTTTCCGGCGATCCCGGTGAGGATCGACATAGCGCCTGCACGGTGATCGGCGGCGCGTTTTAACGGATCATCTGTGCGTTCGCCGAAGAGATCTTCCAGCATCGCATTATCACCGCCGCCGTGACCGCCTTCGCCCAGCTGGAACTGCGCCTGCCACGGTTTCGCAAACAACGGATAAACCGTGATTTCGGCTTTTTCTATACTGCCTTCGTTCTCCCTTTTACCACCCGCGTTCACGTAGGACATCTCGACAATTTTCATCTCGATACGGCCTTTCGACCCGTTGAACACCACGTTCAGGCCTTCCCAAGGCAGATAAGCGTTCAGCGAATAGGTCAGCTGCACTTTGTTCTGGTATTTGACCAGCACCGACAGCGTATCTTCAATACTGATGCCATCGCTGAAAACGCTCTGATCGCGGAAATAGTTATCTTCATGTTCAGCATTGAGGTACAGCGCTTTGAGCTGCGGGTTGCCTGCCATATGCAGTGCGAAAGGATCATTCTGCGCCTGTTTGTAGCCGTGGGCGCGCGGATAGAAATCTTTTACGCCGCGCTTCTCGGCATTTTCCTTGCCGTAAAAACGCAAATCGCCCTGCGCATAAACTTTCTCCGGCGTGCTGTTAAGCCAGAAATTCATCAGGTCAAAGTGGTGCGTGGATTTATGTACCAGCAGACCGCCGGAATTACGTTTCTCGCGATGCCAGCGGCGGAAGTAGTCGGCGCCGTGTTCGGTATTGAGCAGCCATTCGAAATGAACAGAAAGGACTTCACCGATGGTTTCCTGCTGGAGCAGTTCGCGGATTTTGCTGTGATGGGGCGCGTAGCGGTAATTGAACGCGACACGAACCTGATAACCGGTAGCGTCGACGGCATCAAGAATTCGTAGTGCCCGGTTTTCATCGATGGTCATCGGTTTTTCGGTAATGACGTCACAACCGGCGTGCAGGGCGCGGACAATGTAGTCGTCATGCGTGCGATCCATGCTGGTGACAATGACGATATCCGGTTTAGTTTCGTCGAGCATCGTATTGAAATCAGAAGCTTTCCAGGTGGAGACCCGGGCAATACCGCTTTGCTCCAGTTGCTGATTCGCATAATCCATACGCGTCTGGTTGGTGTCACAGAAAGCGACAAATTTCGCATTGTGGCGATATTTGCCGGTAATCGCCTCAATGTATAAACCCGAGCGTCCGCCGGTACCGACTAAAGCATACGTTTTCATAGGATCCTCAAAAGGCCATAGGGCCGTCATCACTGACAAAATTTTTGTTAAGGAATTCCTGAGGATAACGATTGGGGAAATTTTTTAAGTGAGGGGTATCACAGCGGTGGGCATAAAAATGAAAAGGTGTGCCATTTTCATGAGCACACCTTCTTTGTCACCTACATCACGCAAGGCTGACCAGTTGTTCGAGTGCCTTACGGTTGGTCTTTTTGGTATCAACTTTTACGTAAGCGCTGAACTCTTCCGGAACCACCACGGCTTCTGCCACACCCGGCTGAGCCAGTATGCGCGCCTGAAGGGCCGAATCTTTCACCGCCAGTTCAGACAGCGTAATACGCAGGCTGCTGACATACGGTGGCTCGCTCATTGTGGCGCTCACGAACAGCCAGACAACGGCAATCGCTGCGCACACCATGAAGACCGCACCGGCACCGGCGTGACCGAAAACATATCCGCCCAGACTCCCGCCGATCGCCACACCAATAAACTGGCTGGTGGAATACAGGCCCATCGCGGTGCCTTTGTATCCTGCCGGAGATTCTTTGCTGATTAGCGACGGCAGAATGGCTTCCATCACGTTAAACGCCAGGAAGAACAACTGGATACCGGCAATCACAGCCCACAAATGCAGACCGGCGGCCCACAGCACAATTTCAGCCAGCAACAGCACCACCACGCAACCCATGAAAACCTGCTTCATGTGGCGCTTTTTCTCGGCGTAGATAATGACCGGAATAACGGCAACGAAAGACGTCAGCATGGTGATCAGGTAAACGCGCCAGTGTTCGCTTGGCGGGAAACCAGCGTGTTCCATCACTTGCGGTAACACCACAAAACTCGACATCAGCAGGATATGCAGACACAGAATGCCGAAATTGAGTTTCAGCAGTTTGGCGTTGCCCAGCACCTTGCCGAAGCTGCCTTTCACCATACTCGATTCACGGTTCAGAATATGCGTGGCAGGGGAGGGGACCACGGCAAGCGTAATAATGATGCCCAAAATAGTCAGCGCAGCAATCGCCCAGAACAGCGCGTGTAAGCCCCACGCATGCGTAATAATCGGGCCGAGAACCATCGCAATCGCAAAAGTAATCCCGAAGCTAATGCCGATAAACGCCATCGCTTTGGTGCGGTTCTGTTCACGCGTCAGATCAGACAGTAAAGCCATGACGGCGGCGGCAATCGCGCCGGAACCTTGCAGGGCGCGGCCAATGATCACGCCCCAGATGGATTCGGTGGAGGCGGCAACAATGCTGCCAATACAAAAGATGACCAGACCAAAAACGATCAGTGGTTTGCGGCCAACGCGATCAGAAAGCAGCCCGAACGGGATCTGGAAAACGGCTTGTGCCAGCCCGTAGATACCGATGGCGATACCGATCAGTGTTTCGCTGGCGCCGGAGAGCTTCATGCCATAGGTGGTTAAGACCGGCAGGACCATGAACATGCCAAGCATGCGTAAAGAAAATACTGTCCCTAGCCCCCATGTCGCCCGACTTTCCTGCGGGGTCATCTGGTTATCGTTCACATTACTACCTCAAAATAACAATCCGGCTATTGTAGTGCTTTTAGCCAGTTTGGGTAAAACGATGGATCTTTAGCAGATATTACGGGTTTTGCCTGACCGGCTCACCAAAAGAAAAGGCCAGTATCGCTACTGACCTTTTAATGTGATTTCAGCGGGTTAAGCTTCCGGCTTGTATTACCAAACGTAGGTCAGTAATGATGCCGGTGTAGAGTTAAAATCTACAGACATCATGAAGCTGAGCGACATGATCGTGATGATGGAGAAACCAAACAATTTTCTCGCCCAGACCACGTCGTTTTCCGTTTTATAACCTCTCAGTGCCATGCCCAGCCACCAGATACTAACCGCCGCCGCCACAATCAGGTATTTATACCCTGCGTAGCCGCTCAGCGTGAGCATCAGCGTTGCAATCATAAACGCCAGAATGTAGACGGTAATATGATGCTTGGCGACAGAGATACCTTTCACCACCGGCAGAACCGGGATGCCTGCTGCCTGATAATCCTTGAAGCGGAAGATGGCAATCGCGTACGAATGCGGCATCTGCCACAGGCTGAAAATCAGAAGCAGGATCAGCGCACCGGTATCAAACTGGCCGGAAACAGCACAGTAACCAATCACCGGTGGCGCTGCGCCAGACAAGCTGCCGATCAGCGTGCCGTAAACCGAGTTGCGCTTCATGTACAGGCTGTAAACGCCGACATAAATCACAAAGCCCATAACCGCCAACCACATGGCCAGCGGATTAGCTCCGATATACAACAACGCAAAGCCCGCAATACCCAGAATGGTCGCGTAAACCAGGGTTGTTTTCGGCGGAATAAGCCCTTTCACCAGGACCCGGTTCTTCGTTCTTTCCATGATCCGGTCGATGTCGCGGTCGATGAAGTTGTTAAATACACAACCCGATGCGACGACCAGCGATACACCCACCAGTGTGGCGAGAAAAAGTGGGAAGTCGATGCTGCCTTTGGCAGCAAGGAGGAATCCCCCGATGACAGAAATTAAGTTGCCGAAAATAATTCCTGGTTTCGTTACTTGCAGGTATTGCTTAATCATCACGTGCAGCTCGGCTCTTTAACTGACTATCATATTGAGGTTGAGGTTATACATAATCCACAATGAGCCCACAACGACGATAAAGATAATCACAGCGGTGAACAGAAGCGCCACCAGGTTCCAGCGCTCTTCCGACGACGTATTCATGTGCAGGAAGAACACCAGATGGACAACGATCTGGATAATAGCGGATGCAACCACTGTACCCAGGATCAGTGAATGTGATGCTGTGTCAGTCATGACCATAGCAAACGGGATCACCGTCAGGATAACCGACAGGATGAAGCCAATTGCATATGACTTCAGGCTGCCGTGGCTTGCACCACCATGGGAAGTAGCAGAATGACTCATTACATCGCTCCCATCAGATAAACAACGGTAAACACGCAGATCCACACCACGTCCAGGAAGTGCCAGAACAAGCTCAGGCACATCAGGCGGGTTTTGTTAACGTCTGTCAGGCCGCGACGTGCAACCTGAACCATCATGGTCAGGATCCAAATCAGACCACAGGTCACGTGCAGACCGTGGGTGGCGACCAGGGCAAAGAAGCCGGACAGGAAACCGCTGCGCTGCGGGCCAAAGCCTTCAGCAATCAGGTGATGGAATTCATAGAGTTCCATCCCGATGAAGCCCAAACCGAACAGGAAAGTCAGGAACAACCAGCCGTTAACGCCTGCTTTGTTACCCTTATTCATGGCCAGCATTGCAAAGCCGTAAGTAATACTACTGAACAACAGGCAGAAGGTTTCTACCAGCACGAACGGCAGTTCAAAAATGTCTTTACCAGAGGGACCGCCAGCGGTCCCGTTTACCAGTACTGCATACGTTGCGAACAGGCTCGCAAACAGGATGCAGTCACTCATCAGGTAGATCCAGAAGCCGAAGACTTTGGTTGCACCTGCGTCGTGGTGCCCATGCTCAGCATGGGCCTCATCGTGGTGAGTCAGAGTATCAGTTGCCATGTTTCACACCTGCTTTACGGATTTGTTCATAATGTTGGTTCTCAATACGTTCCACTTCTTCAACTGGCACGTAGTAATCAACATCTTCGTCGAAGCTTTTCGCAATCCAGGTCGCAGCCAGCGCAACGAAACTCACTGCCGCCAACCACCAGATATCCCAGATTAATGCGAAACCACAAACCAGACTCAGCATAGCGATGATGAAACCGGCGCCGCTGTTACGTGGCATATGAATCGGTTCATATTTAGCAGGCTGTTTGTAAGCGGTGCCTTTCTCTTTCATGTCCCAGAACTCATCGCGGTCGTGAATTTGCGGCACGATAGCGAAGTTGTAGAACGGAGGAGGAGAAGAGGTTGCCCACTCCAGAGTACGTGCACCCCACGGGTCACCGGTCAGGTCACGGTTCTGGTCACGGTCGCGAACAGAAACGAAGATCATGATCAGCTGGCACAGGATACCGATAGCAATCAGGGCAGCACCGCACGCAGCAACAACCAGCAGCGGGTGGAACTCAGGATCGATATTCTGGCTGACGCGACGGGTCATACCCATGAAGCCCAGTGCATACAGTGGCATGAACGCAACGAAGAAACCGATGATCCAGAACCAGAATGAACGCACACCCCATTTTTCGTTCAGCGTGAAGCCGAAGGATTTAGGGAACCAGTAAGTCAGGCCTGCGAAGCAACCGAAGACCACACCACCGATGATAACGTTATGGAAGTGGGCAATCAGGAACAGACTGTTGTGCAGCACGAAGTCAGCACCCGGAACCGCCAACAGAACGCCGGTCATACCACCCACAGAGAAGGTGATGATGAAGCCAACGGTCCACAGCATTGCGGCGTTGAGTGTGATACGGCCCTGATACATGGTGAACAGCCAGTTGAAGATTTTTACCCCGGTCGGGATAGAAATGATCATCGTCATGATGCCGAAGAATGCATTGACGTTAGCGCCTGAACCCATGGTGAAGAAGTGGTGCAGCCAAACGATGAACGACAACACAGTGATGGCGATGGTTGCCCATACCAGCGAGGTGTAACCGAACAGACGTTTTTTGGAGAAGGTTGCGGTAACTTCCGAGAACACACCAAAGACTGGCAGAACCAAAATGTACACTTCCGGATGGCCCCAGGCCCAAATCAGGTTGATGTACATCATCATGTTGCCGCCCATATCATTCGTGAAGAAATGGGTGCCCAGATAACGGTCTAAAGTCAGCAGTGCAACAGTCACGGTCAGAATCGGGAAGGACACGATAATCAACACGTTGGTGCACAGTGCGGCCCAGGTAAATACCGGCATTTTCATCAGCGGCATACCAGGAGCGCGCATCTTCAGGATGGTCGCAAAGAAGTTAACACCGGTCAACAAGGTCCCGACACCGGATATCTGGAGGCTCCAGATCCAGTAATCGACCCCGACTCCCGGACTGTATTCCTTACCTGACAGCGGCGGATAGGCCAACCAGCCGGTCTGCGCGAACTCACCCACACCCAGAGAGATGTTGATCAGAACCACAGCAGCAGCGGTGAACCAGAAGCTGACGTTGTTCAGGAACGGGAATGCCACGTCGCGTGCGCCGATTTGCAAAGGAACCACGACGTTCATCAGACCAATTACGAAAGGCATCGCCATGAAGAAGATCATGATCACGCCGTGCGCTGTAAAGATTTGGTCGTAGTGATGAGGCGGCAGGAAGCCAGGTTCACCCGCAGAAGCAAGCACCTGCTGGCTACGCATCATGATGGCATCGGCAAAGCCACGCAACAGCATGACGAAAGCCAGAATGATGTACATGATACCTAATTTTTTGTGGTCGACGGAGGTCAGCCACTCGGTCCACAGATATTTCCATTTGCCGAAATAGGTGATGCCGGCAACTACTGCCAGGCCACCAATAATAATCGCGGCAACGGTGACCATGATAATCGGTTCATGATACGGAACCGAATCAAGCGTTAATTTTCCGAACATCGTTTATTCCTCGGCTCCGGCTGCGTGAGACTGTCCACCCATATCCATGCCTTTCATGTCGCTGCCTGCAGGCATTGGCATGGTATGACCTTCTGGTGCGGCCTTCATGTCATGCATGGAGTATTTGCCAATGATTTCTTTGAACAGACCTGGTTTCGCCACAGAGAAGTATTCGACCGGGTTGTCGATGCTCTGTGCTGCCAGTTTGTTGAAGTCATCAGTGGTTGCCAGCTGGTTCGGTGCGCTTTTCACTTTCGCTACCCAGGTGTCGAAATCGGCACGGGTTGGGGTCGCGATGGTGTTGAACTTCATACCTGAGAAACCGCGGCCGCTGAAGCTTGCTGAGATGCCTTTATAGGTACCCGCTTCATTTGCAATCAAGTGCAACTGAGTCTGCATACCGGCCATCGCATAAATCTGTCCGCCGAGCTGAGGAATGAAGAACGAGTTCATGACAGAGTCTGAAGTGACTTTGAACTGAACAGGCACATCTTTAGGAATAACCAGTTCGTTAACGGTCGCTATGCCCTGTTCCGGATAAATGAACAACCATTTCCAGTCCAGAGAAACCACTTCAACCGTCATCGGTTTTTGGTCAGTCACGATTGGCTTGAACGGGTCAAGCGCGTGGGTGGTTTTCCATGTAATCGTTGCCAGAATGGCAATGATAATAATTGGAACAGTCCAGACGACGGCTTCAATTTTGTTGGAGTGGGACCAATCCGGACTGTACTTAGCATTTGTGTTGGAAGCACGATACTTCCACGCAAATGCAAAAGCCATGATAATAACTGGAATAACGACGATCAGCATTAAACCAATCGCTGTTAAAATCAGCGTTCTCTGCTCAAGTCCAATTGCTCCCTTGGGATCCATCAATGCCGTATTGCAGCCGCTCAACATTAACGCGGAGGCAAATAAGGACAACATCCCAATACTTTTATTGTATTTCTTAAGTCTCATCTAACGACCTCAATAACTAGGGCTCTATTGTCGCTTCAGGTGTGCGGGCATTTTACGGGAAGGTTGCAGGACTGTAAACACGCTTAAACAAGTGTCAAAGGGCTGTTGACACTTTATGTTAACGGAGTCACACATGTCACGGATCGTGACAATTTACAGTGGGCAACAATATGTTGCGTATGGATTTTTTTCTATAGTGATGAAAAACAAGGGGTGATACATTTTCAAATAATTATGGCCGTCCATAATCCCGGCGATAGGTTTAATTAATGTTAAATTAATGTAGATTTCAAGTGAAATAAAACGCTCAAAAAGAACCGGAGAAAAATTATCCCAACAAATATAATTTTCCCTGAATTAAATTTATTGGGTGATATTTATAGATCAATTGTTAAATGAAACGCGCCATTCATTTTCATAATGAATGGCGGTAAATCAGGAACGTGCGGTGCGCCGGAGTGAGAGAAAATCGAGCAAACTGCCTAAAATAATCCCCATAAGACAAACGAAAACGCCTGCCTCCAGCAAAATCCCGGCGAGACCGTGCCACGATGCCCAGCCAGAACTGTTTACAATCAGCGTCACCAGCCACGCGACCAGGAGCAAACTTCCGCCCAGCATACAGCGCAGCGCCCAACCGTAAAGTTTAGCGAAGTGAATTCGCGGCAGGAAAGTGTCTGTTTTCTGGGTGTATTCGAGTGTCTGGCGGCAAACGGCCAGCAGCAGCAACCCCGGAACGCCTGCGACAATCGAGAAAAGGTAGAACCACGGCCAGCCGTAAGCTTCCACGAACCAGCCGGCAATTGGGCCGACATACACGCGCCCCACAGCAGAAAGCGCCGAGAGCAGGGCAAACTGTGTCGCGGAGAACGAACGGTTGCAAAGTGTCATCAGCAGGGCCACAAACGCTGCCGTCCCCATACCGCCGCACAGATTTTCGAAGAAAATCGCCGTGCCCATGGTATACAAATCTTTGTCTGTAATGGCGAGGATCCAGTAACCCGCGTTCGAAACAGCCTGCAAAATACCAAACAGCATCAGCGCACGGAATAAACTCAGACGCTGCATCAGCATTCCGCCAAAGAGTGCGCCAATAATTGTGGCCATCAGACCGAGCGTTTTGTTTACCAGCCCGACTTCTCCGGCGTCAAACCCAACGCCGCGAATTAAAAATGTCGTGCTCAGGCTGCCTGCAAACGCATCGCCCATTTTGTACATCACGATGAGGAGTAAAATCAGCCAGGCATTGTTACGGCCGAAGAAGTCTTTAAGCGGTGCCACGACGGCCATTTCAATCGTGCGCGGTGCAGGCTGAGAGTTTTGCGGTTCCGGCGATATCAGTGTGGCGAAAACGCCCATCAGCATCAGCACCGCCATCAGCCAGTACATGTACTGCCAGCCGAGATAACGGTCTGCCAGCCACAACGCCAGCCCGCCGGAAACCAGCATCGCCAGGCGATAGCCCAGTACGGAAACTGCAGCACCGTTTCCGCGTTCTTCAGGCGGCAGTAAATCCGTTTTATACGCGTCGAACACGATGTCTTGCGAAGCAGACGCAAAGGCAATCAGCACCGCCAGCGCCGCCAGCCAGAACAAATCTTTACCGGGATCCATAAAGCCCATGGCGAAAATCGCCGCGACCAGCAGCAATTGCGTCAGAATCAGCCAGCCGCGACGACGCCCGAGGAATGACGGGGTATAGCGGTCCATCATCGGCGACCACAGAAATTTGAATACATAGGCCTGGCCGACCAGCGAGAAAATCCCAATAGTTTTCAGATCGACATTTTCGACGGTCATCCACGCCTGCAATGTGCCGGACGTCAGCGCCAGAGGTAAGCCGGAAGCAAAGCCCAGAAGCAGCAAAATGACGGTATTGCGTTGCGTGAAAATCTTAAAGTACTGACTGATCATGAAAATGTGTTCCTGCGAACCGGTGAGAGAGTGAAGCAGGGGCATAATAAAGGAAGCGGGGAGAATAAAGGAAGAAATGCTTGTTCTAAAAGCAATCTGCCCGGACAGGCCGGGCAGATTAAGTCACACAGATTTCAGCCGGAGCTTATCGGGCGTTAGCCTTGATGAAGTCACTGATGCTGGTGTCGGAAGCCATGTCGCTGATGACATCGCCCAGCGTGGTGTTAACCGCGTTGGTGATTTTGGCATTGGTGGCAGAAAGTGCGCCCTGAACGTTATACGTTGAACGATAGTTCTTCACCTGCTTGCTGCCGTTTTTCGCTGTAGCGATGATAGAAATATCGGCTTTAGTGGTGATGTTGTAACGCAGGTTTCCTTCCTGAACATCCGCGTACAGGTTATTGACGACGATCTGCAGATCAACAGCACCGTCAGCACCGACCATATAACCGCGTGCGGTCATTTGTTTTTCCAGAGATTCCTGCAACAGGAAACGCAGATCGCGCGAAGGCGTCAGGGAGATCAGCTGGCCGTCACGGTTAACTTTGGCCAGTGCCTGATCCTTGCGCTGGTCAGCTCCGTTGATGCTGATCGTGATACCCTGAAGTGTTGGATCTTGTGAAGGCAGAACAATTTTCGGGGAGACATCCAGCGTGTTAGTGCTGGTGGCGCATCCGGCCAGCATGAACAGTGCCAGCATCGGGAAAATGATTTTTTTTAACATGTGTGTTTTCTCAATATTAATAAAGGAGTAATGCTCAAAAATTTGCCGACATCATAACATCGCCATTTGCGGGTGGAAGTCCCAACAATCTGTAAAAATGGATATTTAGCGTTTTTTTTCAGCAAGTATGCAGTATCACTGACTCCGGCGTAGCGAAGCCGCATTTTCTTTGACAGACTGAGTGCCATTTTTATCAATCAACTGCATAAATTTTTTAATGTGATTAACGCAGAGCTGCAAAGCAGCCTATTATTTAAATGTAGAGAGTTTTAAGTACATACGCGTACCAGACAGGCGCAGTTCTCTGCTGATGCAGTGTGAGGAGATTGCTATGATCCGTGAGCAAATAGAAGCAAAATTAGTTGAGGCATTCGCCCCTGCGTTCCTGGAAGTGACTGACGAAAGCTATCGTCATAACGTACCGGCTGGCTCAGAAAGCCATTTCAAAGTCGTAATGGTCTCCGATAAATTTATCGGAGAGCGCTTTCTGGCTCGTCATCGTGCAATCTACGGGAAATTAACAGAAGAGATGGCAGGCAGTGTGCATGCTTTGGCATTACACACCTACACCCTTAAAGAATGGGAGGGTTTGCAGGATACTGTTCCTGCCTCCCCCCCTTGCCGCGGCGCAGGCACAATGGCCTGATACGGACGATCTGATTCACAAAAGGTACAAATATCAGCATTTGATACGGTAAAACTGGAACTTTCCTTACCAGATGCGGTATTAGTAGAGGCGAATTTCAAGAAACGGCCCCCGGGCCGTTTTTGTTTTTCCTCTGACAGGCAGACGACAAGGTGGTTTACGCCTTTGCATCGGCCGCATTTTTCGAAGGATCGAGTCCCGTGTGAGTTTCCCTCCCGCGCGTAGAGATACCGTCCTCGACTCAGTGCGCATGCGTCGCTATAATGTCGCGTCTAATTTTTCCGGAATGGTTTCGGACGCTCTCGAATACAGGGCTACGTTCTGATAACAGAACTGTCCCGGTTCTTAGAAGTCGTTTTCAAGGTAAGTTTGCGCAATTGTGCTTCTCATCTTGAGAACGACTTCTGGAGTTGACCGAGCACTGTGATTTTTTTTTGAGGTAACAAGATGCAAGTTTCTGTTGAAACCACTCAAGGCCTTGGGCGCCGCGTAACGATTACTGTTCCTGCTGAAAGCATTGAAAAAGCAGTGAGCAGTGAACTGATCAACGTCTCTAAAAAAGTACGTATTGACGGCTTCCGTAAAGGTAAAGTACCAAGCCACATCATCGAACAGCGCTATGGCGCTTCAGTACGTCAGGACGTACTGGGTGATCTGATGCAACGCAACTTTGTTGATGCGATCATCAAAGAAAAAATCAATCCAGCTGGCGCACCTAACTACATCCCGGGTGAGTACAAGCAGGGTGAAGACTTCAATTTCTCCGTAGAATTTGAAGTGTACCCGGAAGTTGAGCTGAAAGATCTGGAAAACATCCAAGTTGAAAAACCTGTTGTTGAAGTTAACGACGCTGATGTTGATACCATGCTGGAAACTCTGCGTAAGCAACAAGCTGACTGGAAAGAAACTGACGCTGCAGCGACTGCCGAAGATCGCGTTACCGTTGATTTCTCCGGTTCTATCGACGGTGAAGAATTCGAAGGCGGCAAAGCCTCTGATTTCGTACTGGCTATGGGCCAGGGCCGCATGATCCCAGGCTTCGAAGATGGCCTGGTCGGTCACAAAGCCGGTGAAGAATTCACTATCGACGTGAACTTCCCTGAAGATTACCACGCTGAAAATCTGAAAGGTAAAGCAGCTAAGTTCGCAATTACCCTGAAGAAAGTTGAAGAGCGTGAGTTGCCAGAGCTGACGCCAGAATTCATCAAACGTTTCGGCGTGGCTGATGGTTCTGTTGAAGGTCTGCGTGCAGAAGTGCGTAAAAACATGGAACGCGAACTGAAAGGTGCTGTACGTAACCGCATCAAAACTCAGGCAATTGACGGTCTGGTCAGCGCCAACGAAATCGACGTGCCATCTGCACTGATCGATGGCGAAGTTGACGTTCTGCGTCGCCAGGCTGCACAGCGTTTTGGTGGCAACGAAAAACAAGCGCTGGAACTGCCACGCGAGTTGTTCGAAGAGCAAGCTAAACGCCGCGTCGTTGTTGGTCTGCTGTTGGGCGAAGTGATCAGCCAGCACGAACTGAAAGCAGACGAAGATCGCGTTAAAGCGCTGATCGAAGAAATGGCTTCTGCGTACGAAGATCCACAGGAAGTTGTTGAGTTCTACAGCAAAAATAAAGAGCTGATGAACAACATGCGTAACGTCGCGCTGGAAGAACAAGCGGTCGAAACTCTGTTGTCTAAAGCGAAAGTGACTGAAAAAGCCACCACCTTTACTGAGCTGATGAACCAGACTCAACCTGCATAATCTGATTGCACGTTGCTGAACCTGTTTACAGGTTTGACGCTGAAGCCCGCAGTTTTTACTGCGGGCTTTTTATTTCCTAAAAATCAGATCTTTTTGTTTTTGGCTGTTGTTTTTGCACTATATTTATCAATATAAAGCACAGCTCACGTAGACCTGTTCATTCTATTTCACCAATATGGCCTTTCATCTACCCGGTCGGGGTGAAAGAGAAAAGAAATTTTCTGTCAGGCTTGAAAAAAGGGGATAAATCCCCCAATTGATAATGAAGAACCCAGGTAAATTTGCAGTTAAAATCTGACTGATAACGACCGTCAGACGTGTAAATGGCGACTTGGCCGCTTGAGCATAGTCATGTGTGCCTATCTCAAGTAGAATCGGTTTTAAAGATCGCCAAACAGAATCTATTAGGAGACGGTTATGTCATACAGTGGTGAAAGAGAGCAATTTGCACCAAACATGGCGTTGGTACCCATGGTGGTTGAGCAAACTTCGCGGGGCGAGCGTTCATACGACATCTTCTCCCGTCTGCTTAAGGAACGTATCATCTTCCTGACTGGCCAGGTTGAAGACCATATGGCTAACCTTATTGTTGCCCAGATGCTTTTCCTGGAAGCAGAAAGCCCGGAAAAAGACATTTATCTTTATATCAACTCACCGGGCGGCGTGATCACGGCAGGGATGTCGATTTACGACACCATGCAATTTATCAAACCAGACGTCAGCACCATATGCATGGGACAGGCGTGTTCAATGGGTGCATTCCTGTTGACTGCGGGTGCTGAAGGCAAACGTTTCTGCCTGCCAAACTCCCGTGTGATGATTCATCAGCCGTTGGGTGGTTTCCAGGGTCAGGCAACCGATATCGAGATCCACGCGAAAGAAATTCTGAAAGTGAAATCCCGCATGAATGAGCTGATGGCGAAACATACGGGCAAATCTCTCGAAGAAATAGAGCGTGACACTGAACGAGATCGTTTCCTGTCTGCGAACGAGGCTGTAGAGTACGGGTTAGTCGATTCTGTATTTACCCATCGCGCCTGACGGCTTAGTTCTGCCGGGCTGATGGTCTATAGTTATACTCATAAGGATGTCTCAGGGGCAGCGTTTGCCAGTTAAACAAACGTTGCTCACTTTGAGTGATAACGGGAACGAACAGACATCAGCCAATGATGCGGCTGTTGTGTAATAGGGTCGTGCCGTAGTGTTTGTTACGCTTCGGGACTGATATTAAAGAAGAGGTTTACTGATGACAGATAAGCGCAAAGACGGTTCAGGAAAGCTGCTGTACTGCTCTTTTTGCGGCAAAAGCCAGCATGAAGTTCGTAAGCTGATTGCCGGGCCGTCAGTGTATATCTGCGATGAGTGTGTCGACTTATGTAACGACATTATTCGCGAAGAGATCAAAGAAGTCGCGCCACACCGTGAACGCAGCGCTTTACCGACACCGCATGAGATTCGTCAGCATCTTGACGATTATGTTATCGGTCAGGAGCCTGCGAAGAAAGTGCTGGCAGTGGCAGTTTACAACCACTACAAGCGCCTGCGTAATGGCGATACCAGCAACGGTATCGAATTAGGCAAGAGCAACATTCTGCTGATCGGGCCGACCGGTAGCGGTAAAACGCTGCTGGCTGAAACCCTGGCGCGTTTCCTGGATGTGCCATTCACGATGGCCGATGCCACCACGCTTACCGAAGCCGGTTATGTGGGTGAAGACGTCGAAAACATCATCCAGAAACTGCTGCAGAAATGTGATTACGACGTACAGAAAGCGCAACGCGGTATTGTTTATATTGATGAAATCGACAAGATTTCCCGCAAGTCTGACAACCCATCGATCACACGTGACGTGTCCGGTGAAGGTGTTCAGCAGGCACTTTTGAAACTGATTGAAGGGACTGTGGCTGCCGTGCCTCCGCAAGGCGGACGCAAACACCCTCAGCAGGAATTCCTGCAGGTTGATACCTCGAAAATCCTGTTTATCTGTGGTGGCGCGTTTGCCGGCCTGGATAAAGTGATTGGTCAGCGTATCAATACCAATACCGGTATCGGTTTTGGTGCAGAAGTGAAAGGCAAAGAGCAGAAAGCAACAGAGGGTCAGTTGCTGGCGCAGGCTGAACCAGAAGATTTGATTAAATTTGGTCTGATCCCTGAGTTCATTGGTCGTCTGCCTGTCGTAGCAACACTGAGCGAACTGAATGAAGAAGCTCTGATTCAAATTCTGAAAGAGCCGAAAAATGCCCTGACTAAGCAATATCAGGCATTGTTCAATCTTGAAGGCGTTGAACTGGAATTCCGTGATGAAGCGCTGGTCGCGATTGCGAAAAAAGCCATGATCCGTAAAACCGGTGCTCGTGGTCTGCGTTCAATCGTTGAAGCCGCATTGCTGGATACGATGTATGATCTGCCATCTCTTGAAGATGTCGAGAAAGTGGTGATTGATGAATCCGTGATTGCGGGCCAGTCAGAACCTCTGATGATTTATGGCAAACCAGAAGCACAACAAGCATCTGGCGAATAATTAGCCAATCTATCCAGAGAGTTAGCCACGAAATGGGGGATTTTGTCCCCCATTTTTTTTTCGCACATTCTTATCGTTGAATGTCGGACATTCATCCCCATATACTCAGTTAACGACTTGCTGAAACCCGTCTGACTCGTGTTTCACGAGATTTCCTTAACCTGGCGGAAGCTAAACTAAGAGAGAGCTCTATGAACCCTGAGCGTTCTGAACGCATAGAAATCCCCGTATTGCCTCTGCGCGATGTGGTGGTTTATCCGCACATGGTGATCCCGTTGTTTGTTGGCAGGGAAAAATCGATTCGGTGCCTCGAAGCCGCGATGGATCACGACAAAAAAATCATGCTGGTGGCGCAGAAAGAAGCGTCAACCGATGAGCCGGGCGTTAACGATCTCTTCTCCGTGGGTACGGTAGCCTCAATATTACAAATGCTGAAGCTCCCGGACGGTACTGTAAAAGTGCTGGTGGAAGGGTTACAACGCGCGCGTATTACGACACTTTCTGACAGTGGCGAGCATTTTGCTGCCCAGGCCGAATACCTTGAATCTCCGGCCGTGGATGAACGCGAGCAGGAAGTTCTGGTTCGCACAGCGATTAATCAGTTTGAAGGTTATATCAAACTGAACAAAAAGATCCCGCCGGAAGTGCTGACTTCGCTTAACAGCATTGAAGATGCTGCACGTCTGGCTGACACCATCGCTGCACATATGCCGCTGAAACTCGCTGACAAACAATCCGTGCTGGAAATGTTTGATATCACCGAGCGTCTGGAATATCTGATGGCGATGATGGAATCGGAAATTGACCTGTTGCAGGTTGAGAAACGCATTCGTAATCGTGTCAAAAAACAGATGGAAAAAAGCCAGCGCGAGTACTATCTGAATGAGCAAATGAAAGCGATTCAGAAAGAACTTGGCGAAATGGATGACACGCCTGATGAGCACGAGGCGCTGAAACGCAAAATCGAAGCGGCTAAAATGCCGAAAGAAGCGCGTGAAAAAACCGAAGCTGAGCTGCAAAAGCTGAAAATGATGTCGCCGATGTCCGCCGAAGCCACGGTTGTTCGTGGTTATATCGACTGGATGCTTCAGGTGCCATGGAACGCCCGCAGCAAAGTGAAAAAAGACCTGCGCAAAGCCCAGGAAGTTCTGGATACCGATCACTTTGGCCTCGAACGTGTCAAAGACCGTATCCTTGAATATCTTGCGGTGCAGACACGCGTCAGCAAAATCAAAGGACCAATCCTGTGCCTGGTCGGGCCTCCGGGTGTAGGTAAAACCTCACTGGGCCAGTCCATCGCGCGTGCGACGGGCCGTCAGTATGTGCGTATGGCGCTGGGTGGTGTACGTGATGAAGCGGAAATCCGCGGTCACCGTCGTACCTACATCGGTTCTATGCCAGGCAAACTGATTCAGAAAATGGCGAAAGTTGGGGTGAAAAACCCGCTGTTCCTGCTGGATGAAATCGACAAGATGTCATCTGATATGCGCGGTGACCCGGCTTCAGCATTGCTGGAAGTGCTGGATCCTGAACAGAACGTGGCGTTCAACGATCACTATCTGGAAGTCGATTACGACCTGTCAGACGTGATGTTTGTAGCGACCTCGAACTCGATGAACATTCCTGCACCGTTGCTGGATCGTATGGAAGTGATTCGTCTCTCCGGTTACACCGAAGACGAAAAACTGAACATTGCCAAACAGCACCTCTTGCCCAAACAGCTTGAACGTAATGCGCTTAAGAAGAACGAACTGACTGTTGATGACAGCGCGATTATCGGCATTATCCGTTTCTATACACGTGAAGCGGGTGTGCGTAGTTTAGAACGTGAATTGTCTAAACTTTGCCGAAAAGCGGTTAAACAATTGCTGATGGATAAAGACATCAAGCACATTGAAATCAACGGCGACAATCTGAAAGATTTCCTCGGCGTGCAGAAGGTCGATTATGGCCGTGCTGACACCGAAAACCGTGTGGGCCAGGTTACCGGTCTGGCGTGGACCGAAGTGGGCGGCGAACTGCTGACCATTGAAACGGCCTGCGTACCGGGTAAAGGAAAGCTGACTTACACCGGTTCTCTGGGTGAAGTCATGCAGGAGTCTATTCAGGCTGCGCTGACCGTTGTGCGTGCACGTGCGGACAAACTGGGTATTAACCCTGACTTCTACGAAAAACGTGATATTCACGTTCACGTACCTGAAGGGGCAACGCCAAAAGATGGTCCAAGTGCCGGTATAGCAATGTGTACCGCGCTGGTGTCTTGTCTGACCGGCAACCCGGTGCGTGCGGATGTGGCAATGACCGGTGAGATTACTTTGCGTGGTCTGGTTCTGCCGATCGGCGGTTTGAAAGAAAAACTGCTGGCAGCGCATCGTGGCGGCATCAAAGTTGTTCTGATCCCAGATGACAACAAACGCGATCTGGAAGAAATTCCGGCGAACGTGCTGGCAGATCTTGAGATCCACCCGGTTAAACGCATTGATGATGTTCTGAACATCGCACTGCAAAATCCGGCTTACGGCGCGTTGCCGGTTGCAGCAAAATAGTGACCTCGACTTACACAGTTGAATAAAACTCAGGCTGGCAGGTGAAATCTCACTTGCCAGCTTTTTTTTGTGCCGTTAAGTTAGTCAACTGTCAGAGGGTTTCAGGCTGCTTTCAGTCGCTTGCATAGCCCTGACAAGATTGATATAACAGCAGCGCGGTCACGTCCGTAGGGAAAATGCGCCGTGATGATCGAATTTTAAGAGGGGATGAAAAGAGTGAATAAGTCACAATTGATCGACAAAATTGCTGCCGGTGCTGATATTTCTAAAGCCGCAGCGGGACGTGTTTTGGATGCTGTTCTTGCATCTGTAACTGACACCCTGAAAGCTGGGGATGAAGTAGCTCTGGTTGGTTTCGGTACTTTCTCAGTGCGTGAACGTTCAGCACGTACCGGCCGTAACCCACAGACCGGTAAAGAAATCAGTATTGCAGCGGCTAAAGTTCCTGGCTTCCGTGCAGGTAAAGCGCTGAAAGATGCCGTTAACGGTTAATTACCTGCTGACTGACGTCGAAACTGTGTGAGCGGTATCACTGATGCTTTTTCATTCAGGTCTGGTTGTTAAACAATAACCTGACGTCATCGGGCTGGTAAGGTAAGATATAAGGCGCATCGAAAACGGTGCGCTTTTTTTATTACAGCGGAGTGTTGCCTCACTATGATGGACAATTTACGCGCGGCTTCCAATAACGTCGTGCTCAAAATCATTCTGGCCCTGATTATTCTGTCCTTTATTTTGACAGGGGTGGGCAACTACCTGGTCGGCGGTTCAGGCGACTATGCAGCGAAAGTGAATGGTCAGGAAATCGGGCGTGCTCAGTTGGAGCAGGCGGTGCAGAATCAGCGCAGCCGGTTACAACAACAGCTCGGTGATCAGTTCTCAGCACTGGCCGGCAGCGAAGGTTATATGCAGCAACTGCGTCAGGAATCCCTGAGCAACCTGATTGACGTCACTTTGCTGGAACAGTATTCCAAAAAATTAGGCTTCACCGTCAGCGATCAGCAGATTAAAGACGCGATTTTTGCCACCCCACAATTCCAGACTGATGGCCGTTTCGATAACGCTAAATATCTGCAAAGCATCCAGAGCATGGGTTACACTGCGGATAATTTTGCACAGTTGATGAAACGTCAGCTGATCAGCCAGCAGCTTGAGCAAGCCTTCGGTCAGTCCGATTTTGTTCTGCCAGCGGAAAGCAAATCGCTGGGCGAGCTGATCCTGCAAAGCCGCGATGTACAAACTGCAACACTGGACACAGACTCACTGGCGGCGAAGCAACAGGTGAATGACGCTGAGTTACAGGCTTTCTACGACCAGAACAAAAACAGCTTTATTTCCCCTGAGCAAGTCAAGATCAGCTACATCGAAATGGATGCAGCGGCGATGCAGGGCAAAACTGACGTGACTGACGCGGATATCAGCGCTTATTACGATCAGCACAAAAACGAATTCGGTCAGCCGGAACGTCGTCGTTACAGCGTTATCGTTCTGAAAACTCAGGCTGACGCCGACGCTGTGGCAGCAGAACTGGCGAAAGGCACTGATTTCGCACAGCTGGCGAAAACCAAATCCACCGATGCACTGAGTGCAAAACAAGGCGGTGATTTGGGTTGGATGGAACCTGAAACAACTCTGCCGGAATTTAAAAACGCGAATCTGACCACAAAAGGTCAGGTGTCTGGCGTCATTAAATCTGACAGTGGTTTCTTCATCTTACGCCTTGAAGATGTGACGCCTGAGAAGGTGAAACCTTTGGCTGAAGTCCGTAACACGATTACCGACAAGCTGAAGCAGGAAAAATCACTGGATGCTTACTACGCGCTGCAACAAAAAGTCAGCGAAGCCGCGACCAATGATAACGAGTCTTTAGCTTCTGCTGAGCAGGTTGCAGGAACCAAAGCGGTTCATACCGACTGGTTCACTCAGAATCAAATTCCCGCAGGTATTAATTTTAAACCTGTTGTGCAGGCGATTTTTGAAGGCGGTCTGATTGGTCAGGACGGTTCACCGGGCAGCAACTCTGATATCATCACCGTAGACGGCGATCGCGCTTTCGTGGTGCGTGTCGATGCGCATAAAGCTGAAGGGGTTAAACCGTTCGCTGACGTGAAAGATCAGGTGACGACGATGCTTAAACATCAAAAAGCACAGGATCAGGCGCGGGTTGATGGAGAAAAACTGCTGACCGCCCTGAAAGACGGTAAAGGCGATGACGCGATGAAAGCCGCAGGTCTGAGCTTTGGCGCAGTACAGAAAGTACAGCGCAGCCAGCAGCCTTCAGCGTTCGAAGAAAACGTCTATGCGTTGCCACATCCGCAGAAAGACCAGCCGGTTTATGGTCTGTCTCAGGATGAAAAAGGTAACAGCGTTCTGGTTAAACTGAACAGCGTGACTCCAGGGGTTATTCCTGAAGCCGACGTGGCACGTTTCACGCAGGAGATGCAACAAACTTCCGCAAACGTGACCTTTGATGCGCTGCTGACAAATCTGCGTCAGGAAGCAAAAATCAAATACGGTTCAGCTGCACAAAACCAGTAAACGCCGCAAAGTTTTGCAACGCGTTGCAACAAACAAAGGCCGCTTTCGCGGCCTTTTCCATATTTGAAAGTTGCCCATTGTTCGTCGTTTCGCCCTGATGCACTCTCTCCGTGCTGTCAAACACATGGAGGATACAGCATGAAAAAATTAGGCATTACTTCACTTTCGTTGGCTCTGGCTCTGGGGCTTTCTACTTTACCTGTGATGTTGCAGGCGGCACCGAATGCTGCCAGTAGCGTGGCAACCACGACGGCTGCGCCCGTGACCGCAGCGGGCAAAGTCTCAGGCCCGCAGGTGAAAAAGGAACAGGTAGCGGTTACAGATGAAAGTACCGTCAACATCAATACTGCAACAGCGGAAGAGTTTGCCAAAGTGATGAATGGCGTAGGGATGAAAAAGGCGCAGGCCATTATCAGCTACCGTGAAGAACTCGGGCAATTCACCGACATCGAACAGTTGCGCGAAGTGCCGGGGATCGGTGCCGCACTGTTCGAACGTAACAAGGACCGTCTGAAACTGTGACGGATGTCGCGGTGGCAATTCCTGAACGGTTGCCGCCGTTTTCTTCTGCTAATCTCTAAAGACATCTGACCAGTTTGGTTGTATGCCTCAGGCGACTATCAGGAGTTTTTTTCCACTATGCATACGTTTATTAAAGTTCGCGGTTTTCACATCGATGTTTACCAGCATGTTAACAACGCGCGTTATCTTGAATTTCTGGAGACGGCACGTTGGGAATGGCTGGATAATCAGTCCGGCTTCCAGTGGATGAGCGAAAACAAAATCGCTTTCATCGTGGTGAATATCAATATCAATTATCGCAAACCGGCTGTGCTCGGCGACGTTCTGCGTATCGACAGCAGCCTGCAGCAACTCAACGGGCGAAGCGGGGTTCTCGAACAAGTGGTGACCTGTGAAGGTGAAGTGGTGGCAGATGCCACGCTGACGTTTGTGTGTATCGATCTGCGGACACAAAAAGCGTTGCCGCTGGAAGGTGAGTTACTGGAAAGATTACGCGAGCTGGAACTTGAGAACGACTGATTCGCGGCTGTACAGTTAAAATAAAAACGGGCGGCTTTCGGCTCGCCCGTCCAAAAGACTGCCGTCTGACGGTTAACGCAGGCCGGTTTTCTTCTTCAGGCTGGAGATAACGCCCTCTTTATCAAGCTGATACTGTTGGAGGCCGTTAGCGCGTAAATGGCAGGCCGCACATTCACCGCAGCCGTCCCCCGCAATCCCGTTATAGCAGGTCAGCGTTTGGTGACGCACCAAATCCAGTTGCTGATAGTAATCTGCCAGCGCCCAGGTCTCGGCCTTATTGAGCCACATCAGCGGGGTTTCAAAGCGCACATCGCGCGCCAGGCCCAGCGAAACTGCCGTATTCAGGGCTTTGACAAACTCATCACGGCAATCCGGATAACCGGAGAAGTCAGTTTCACAAACGCCTGTAATCACGGCTTCTGCCTGAATCTGATAGGCATAAATGGCTGCCAGCGTCAGGAACAAAATATTACGGCCGGGAACGAAAGTGCTCGGCAGGCCGCCGTCATTTTCATCGCCAAAGTTCGGCACGGGGATGTTATCGCGCGTCAGGCTGCTGACCGCCAGTTCATTGAGTAAGCCGACGTCCAGCACTTTGTGCGCACGGGCACCTAATTCCACGGACAGCTTTTGTGCAATCTCGATTTCAGCACGATGACGCTGACCGTAATCAAACGTGACACAGTGAACTTCGTCATATTGCTTCAATGCCTGAATCAGACAGGTTGTAGAGTCTTGTCCGCCGCTGAAAACCACCACTGCTCTTTTCATTCTGTTTACCTGTATTACGAAAACGACTACGTCCTGCGCAGTAAAATTGGGTTAATGGTACTTTTCTTTAACGTCAGAGTGTAGCGAAACAGCTCGTTCACGCGTTTTCGGATAACAAAGGTGGCGGAACCCAGGCCTGACAAAAATCAAACCAGCCCCACGCCGTGAGCTGAACCCCGCTGATCCGCGGTGGTGCGCTGACCTGATATTGATAATTGAATAAAGGCGTCACGATCCCGGTTTGCATCCACTGATAAAAATGATCGCGCAGTTCATCGGCGCGATGGTTTTCGAGCGGAATTTGCTGAATATGGAGGAGGCGCTGTTGCTGATTGTGCAGATCATCTTCGCGCAAAATTTCCTGCCAGAGCGGATCCTGCTGCAACCAGTTTTCCAGTGTGGCTTCCGGCGATTCACCGATCAGACGATCGCCGAGCAGCAGATCGGCGGATTTCAATAGTTCTCCGTCTTCCCACAAACGCCCCTCGTGATAAACGACTTCCAGCGTGCAGCCCTCATCAGCCAGTTTTTGCTGCAAAGCCTGAGCGACCAGTTCAAATTCCACCGGCGGATGAAACAGGAGCCTCAGTTTTTCTGGCAGGGGAACGTCGGTATCGTCATGCAACGGAATGGGCCAGCCTGGCAGCATTTCTTTGCTGGCTTTCACCAGATCATGATCAATCGGAAGATTATCCAGCATGCCGCTACGCTGGATCAGCCGGACAATTTTCCGTGCCTGCGCTTCATTCAGAACGCCCCGCCGCAGATTGGTGGCGATATAACAAAATCCCAGGCTGGTGCTGCGTCTGACCGGTTTGACGCGCGACAATTCTTCCTCTTCTCCCAGAATGATCCTCACCGGATGCTGACAGCTCACATTATTCTTTTGCGCGAATAACTGCGGCGTGATCCAAAATTCTATCGCCGCAAGATAAGGATGTTGCAGGGTATAAAGGGTGTGCTGTTCCAGCCTGATCAGTTCGGGAGAAAAATGCGCCAGCCGGAAAGGTCCCGCGCCGATGTGCGGATTTTCAGGATGCGAGAGCAGGCAATTGAGATCGGCAAACCGGTGTGCCAGCCAGTAATCAGGGGTATCGAGATCGAATTGAAGACACTTTGCATGTGGCTGGGAAAGGCGGATCACCGAAGCCAGATTGTGTTTCCCTCGCGCTGAATGACGTAATTGCTCAAAACGCGCCAGCAGTTGCGATGTTTTCAACGGTTCTCCGTTGTGCCAGAAAAGCTGACTGCGCAAAAAGAACTGCCAGGTTTTGCCGTCATCACTGGTTTGCCAGTGATGAGCCAGATCCGGCTGCGGCGTCGGGTTTCCGGGGACAAAGTGCGTCAGACCGGCATGAATAGTATGCGCCAGGTGTTGTTCTGCGCGGCCGGTCAGCGTTAAGGGATCCAGAAACTGGAGAGGGCGGTAATACGGGATCCGCAGCGTCGGGGCATCTTCCTGCCATTGTCCGCCAAGGTGCGGCGCAAGCAGGGTATTGAGATGTGTGGGATCCAACTGGCTGAATTGCAAAGCCGACGAATGTTCACCGTTTCTGAGCAATTCCTGCAGATAAGCTCCGCGTAAATCGTCGGGTGATTTAAGGCAGCACAACGACGCGCGTTTTCCGCGACCGGACTGTGAGTGCCAGTTTATCCACCCCGCATCTTTAAAATGGCTCAGCAATGTGCGCGTGTGGCGTTCGCTGCAACAGAAAATGCCTGCCAGTTCAGTCACCGTGAGTAAAACAGATTCCTGCCCTGTTTTCACATACAGGCGCTGATACTGGTTTAGCCGGTTTTGCAATCGCATGGGAAATACGGAACCTTATTTATTATGGTATGAGATTTACTTCAGCATATCGCAGACTTTTGCTGCTTGCGCGGGGCTGAAAACCAAAGTGTGAACTAAACCCGGAAGAGTATTCATAAACTGTTCACTATTAGTTCCGCAAATCGCAGTCCATACTTTGAGCGTGAAAATCATTCCCGCCCAGAGAGGAAATATGTACCGTTTAGCTGCATTCGATATGGATGGCACACTTCTTTTACCCGACCATACCCTGGGCGATAAAACTTTGGCAACGCTGCGCCAGTTGGCAGAAAAACCCATGCGTCTCACCTTTGCCACCGGACGCCATTATCTTGAAATGAAAGATATTCTGGCAAATATCGGGATGGAAGGTTTTCTGATTACCGGCAATGGCACACGTATTCATGACTTGTCCGGACATTTACTCCACGCCAGTGATTTACCGGAGGATTGTGCGCATGAATTGCTGCACACAGCCTGGGATACACCGGCGAGTCAGCATGTTTTTCGTGATGACGGCTGGTTTACCGCTCTGGACGATCCCGACTTGCTGATCCCGCATCAGTTCAGCGGTTTCCGTTATCATTTGCAGAATCTGCGCACATTGCCCGATGTAGGCAACAGCAAAGTGTGTTTCTGCGCCCCGCATGAAACCTTGCTGAAATTGGTTCCGCAGCTGAAAGCGCATTTCGGCAATCGTTTGGACCTGTGTTTTTCGGCGCATGATTGCCTGGATGTGCAGCCTGCGGGCTGTAACAAAGGCAGCGCGCTGGCACTTCTGACGGCGGGGCTGGAGATTAAAATGTCTGAATGCATGGCCTTTGGCGATGCGATGAATGACCGGGAAATGCTGGAGAGCGTCGGAATGGGGCTGATCATGGGTAACGCATTGCCTGTATTGAAGGAACAATCCCCCCATCTCCAAATCATCGGTCATTGCCGGAATCAGGCGGTGTCTCACTTTTTGCAACACTGGCTGCACACACCAAACCTCACCTATTCCCCCGAATATTAAGGTTTTGCAGCAAGCCGGGATTATCTGTCCCGGCTTTTTTCCTCTTCATCCTTCGAACTACAATTGCGTTAGCTGCACTCTCTTACCCGAATCAGTTACTCGTGTAAGTTCATCGGGATTCGTTCATTTGCTGCCTTGTTGTAGATCGAATAATTTCGAGGAATTATAGCTATTAGTTAAGACCTTCAAGCTGGTGTGCGTACACCGAAATATCCCCGATGTTCTTCGCGACCCAGTTCTCATCAAAATAAGTATTCAGATAACGTTCGCCGCTGTCGCAAAGTAACGTGACGATTGAACCTGTCTCGCCATTTTCTCGCATTTGTTTAGCCAGTTGCAGTGCGCCCCAGACATTTGTTCCGGTTGAACCGCCCACTTTACGGCCAAGCACTTTTTCCAGCCAGTGAAGCGTCGCGACGCTGGCAGCATCAGGCACCTGCATCATACTGTCGATAACGCTGGGAATAAAAGAAGGCTCGGCGCGCGGGCGGCCAATCCCTTCGATACGGCTGCTGCACTGCGCGGTTACGCTGGCATCACGTTGCTGATAGTAATCATAAAATACTGAGTTTTCCGGATCGACAACCACCAGTTCGGTGTCATGCCCCTGATAACGGATGTAGCGGCCCAACGTGGCTGAGGTGCCGCCTGTTCCGGCGCTCATTACCAGGTATCGCGGAACCGGATGCGGCTCGCGTGACATCTGCCGGAAAATACTGTCAGCGATATTGTTGTTTCCCCGCCAGTCGGTAGCACGCTCAGCAAAGGTAAACTGATCCATGTAATGCCCGTTCAGTTCACGGGCAAGCTGTTCGGAAGCGGCGTAAATCTGACCGGAGTTTTCAACAAAGTGGCAGCGGCCGCCATAAAATTCAATCTGCTGAATTTTGCGTGGCGCGGTACAGGCAGGCATCACGGCAATAAAAGGCAGGCCGAGCAGGCGCGCGAAATAGGTCTCAGAAATAGCCGTGCTGCCCGACGATGCCTCAATGATCGGCGTATTTTCACGTATCCAGCCGTTGCACAGACCATACAAAAACAGGGAACGCGCCAGACGATGTTTCAGGCTGCCGGACGGATGCGTGCTCTCATCTTTCAGATACAGCGAAATTCCGGGGAAATCGTTCAGGGCGAGACGAATTAAATGTGTATCGGCTGAACGCTGAAAATCCGCGTCGATTTCTTTGATAGCGTGATTAACCCAGGCGTTTTGCATATTGAGAGCTCGCAGAAGAAGTTTTGTGGGATTAAGAATAACGCAAGCGGCAGAGAAATAAGTTACCCTTTAACCCATGAACTACACGTGTTGTAGAAAATTATTCTCCCGGAGTGCGTTATGGTAGATAAAATTGACCTCAGACTGTTGTCATTGTTGCAGAAGGATTGCACGCTTTCTCTGAATGAGCTGGCAGAGGCGGTAAACCTCACCACTACGCCTTGCTGGAAAAGGATAAAACGTCTCGAAGACGACGGCATTATTTGTGGAAAAGTGGCCTTGCTGGATGGCGAAAAACTCGGACTAAGCCTGACGGCGTTTGTCCTGATTAAAACTCAGCATCACAACAGTGAGTGGTATCAGCGATTTGTACAGCAGGTTGAAGCTTTTCCCGAAGTGCTCGGGTTTTACCGGATGGCGGGGGAATACGATTATTTACTCCAGGTTCAAGTTTCCGATATGAAAAGCTATGACAATTTTTACAAGCGGCTTGTGAACGGCATTCCAGGACTGAACGATGTGACCTCAAGTTTTGCGATGGAACGCATAAAATCGACCACCGCATTGCCAATTTAATGCAAAAGTTGCAGTAAAAAGTTTCATCAGAAACGCATGTTAACTCTGGTATCCTTGTCGTCCTGAAGAGAAAGCGGGGTTTATCAAACCTGCTTAACTCAATAAAATCATTATTATTTGTATGGAAAACACTGCGTGAGATTGTTTGCACAATTAGGCTGGTACTTCCGACGCGAATGGCGCCGGTATCTGGGTGCCGTGGGCTTACTGATCATTATTGCCATACTGCAATTACTACCACCCAAGCTGGTAGGCGTAATTATTGATGGCGTAACGTCAAAACAAATGTCTGCCAGTGTGCTTTTCGCGTGGCTTGGCCTGATGCTGGGCACGGCTGTTGTGGTGTATTTGTTGCGATACGTCTGGCGTGTGCTGTTATTCGGGGCGTCCTATCAGCTTGCGGTCGAACTGCGGCAGGATTTCTTCCGGCAGCTCAGCCGCCAGCATCCGGCCTTTTATCTGCGTCATCGCACTGGTGATTTAATTGCCCGTGCGACCAACGACGTTGACCGCGTGGTCTTTGCAGCAGGAGAGGGCGTTCTGACGCTGGTTGATTCGCTGGTCATGGGGCTCGCGGTGCTGATTGTAATGGCAACGCAGATTAGCTGGGAGCTGACGCTACTTTCTCTGGTGCCAATGCCGGTGATGGCGATCATCATCAAGCGCTATGGCGACCAGCTACATTCCCGTTTCAAAACGGCGCAGGCGGCATTCTCTTCATTGAATGACCAGGCGCAGGAAAGCCTCACCAGTATCCGGATGATCAAAGCTTTTGGGCTGGAGAATCATCAGTCCTCGCAGTTTGCCGATGTTGCGGCAGATACTGGCGCTAAAAACATGCGCGTCGCCCGTGTTGATGCGCGTTTTGATCCGACCATTTATGTGTCTATCGGCATGGCAAACCTGCTGGCGATTGGCGGCGGGAGCTGGATGGTGGTCAACGGTCACCTGACGCTCGGCGAATTAACCAGTTTTGTGATGTATCTCGGGCTGATGATCTGGCCGATGCTGGCGCTGGCCTGGATGTTCAATATCGTTGAACGCGGAAGTGCGGCGTACAGCCGTATCCGAAGTTTGTTGCAGGAAGCCCCTGCTGTAGCTGACGGGACAAAACCGTTACCGGCTGGCCGGGCCGTACTCGAGGCTCGGATAACCCGATTCCAATATCCTGAAAATCATCAGTCTGCACTGAATGCTGTTGAATTCACCCTCCAGCCGGGCAAAATGCTCGGGTTGTGCGGCCCGACCGGCTCCGGGAAGAGTACGCTTCTGGCTCTACTCCAACGTCAGTTTGACGTCACAGAAGGGGACGTGCGCTATCACGGGTTATCTCTTAAAGACATTCAGCTCGACGACTGGCGCGCGCGTCTGGCGATTGTCAGCCAGACACCTTTTTTGTTCTCCGACACAGTGGCGCAAAACATCGCACTTGGGCGCCCGGAAGCCACTCAGGAAGAAATTGAAGAAGCGGCGCGGCTTGCCAGCGTACATGACGATATTCTGCGGTTGCCTCAGGGATACGAAACCGAAGTCGGTGAGCGCGGCGTAATGCTTTCCGGCGGGCAAAAACAACGTATTTCCATCGCCCGTGCGTTGCTGATGAAAGCAGAAATCCTGATCCTTGACGATGCGCTGTCGGCAGTTGATGGCCGTACGGAACATCAGATCCTGCATAACTTACGGCAGTGGGGAAGTGACCGCACGGTGATTATCAGCGCTCACCGACTTTCAGCCCTGACCGAAGCAAGCGAAATTCTGGTCTTCAACCATGGAAGTATTTCGCAACGTGGGGATCACGATCAGCTCGTAGCGCATCCCGGCTGGTACCGGGATATGTTCCGCTATCAGCAGCTTGAAGCTGCGCTGGACGACGTGCCGCAGGAAATGGAGATGGAAAAACGTGGCTGAACAAAAAACAAATAAAATTCAGAAGTTATGGCCAACGCTTAAACGACTTCTCAAATACGGAAAACCCTACAGTAAGCCACTTTCCTATGCTGTCGTGATGTTGTGGGTTGCCGCCGCGGCGGAAGTGACCGGGCCTATTCTGATCAGTTTCTTTATTGATCACTATGTCGCGAAAGGGGAGTTGCCGTGGGGGAAAGTCAGCTTGCTGGCACTTTGCTTTATCTCCCTGCAATTTCTTGCCGCAAGCCTGCACTATTTTCAGGCGTTGCTGTTTAACCGTGCCGCTGTTGGCGTGGTCCAGCGTTTACGCACCGATGTGATGGACGCCGCACTCCGGCAGCCGCTCAGCGCTTTCGATACGCAGCCCGTCGGACAGCTTATTTCCCGGGTGACTAATGATACTGAAGTCATCCGTGATTTGTATGTGACTGTAGTATCTACAGTGTTGCGGAGCATCGCTCTGATTGGCGCAATGTTGATCGCGATGTTTAGTCTCGACTGGCGGCTGGCTTCTGTGGCTATTTGCATTTTCCCGGCAGTATTTGTCGTGATGGGGCTGTATCAGGTCTATAGCACGCCGGTTGTCCGCAAGGTGCGCGCTTATCTGGCGGACATTAATGACGGGTTTAACGAAGTCATTAATGGCATGAACGTCATCCAGCAATTTCGTCAGCAGAAAAGATTCGGCGAACGCCTCACGCGCGCAAGCCAGTCACACTACATGGCACGTATGCAAACGCTGAGGCTGGAAGGTTTTTTGCTGCGTCCATTGCTCAGCCTGTTTTCGTCGCTGATTCTGTGCGGCTTATTGCTGCTTTTCGGATTCAGTGCCGAAGGCTCAATTGGTGTGGGCGTGTTATATGCCTTCATTAACTATCTCGGCCGCCTCAACGAACCGCTGATTGAACTGACTTCGCAGCAATCTATTTTGCAGCAAGCGGTCGTTGCCGGTGAGCGTATTTTTGATCTGATGGACAGAACCCAGCAGCAATACGGTCCGGACGACAAATTACTCACCAGCGGAGAAATTGAAGTCATGGACGTCAGCTTCGCTTATCAGCACGACAAATGGGTGCTGGAAAATATCTCCCTGCACGTTCCGTCGCGCGGGTTTGTGGCGCTGGTCGGGCATACCGGTAGCGGGAAAAGTACGCTGGCGAATCTGCTCATGGGATATTACCCGCTTAATAAAGGTGAAATCCGCGTGGACGGACGCAATCTTGCGGACCTGTCGCATACCAGCTTGCGTAAAGGTATCGCAATGGTTCAGCAGGATCCGGTGGTGCTGGCGGAATCGGTGTTCGCCAATGTGACATTGGGGCGGGACATTGATGAAGCTCAGGTCTGGCACGCGCTGGATATCGTGCAGCTTTCGCCACTGGTGCGTGAAATGCCGGAAGGGCTGAATACGCGTCTGGGTGAACAGGGGAATAATCTTTCCGTTGGCCAGAAACAGTTGCTGGCGATGGCGCGTGTTTTGGTGCAGGCACCAGAAATTCTGATCCTTGACGAGGCAACGGCTAACATTGACTCCGGAACCGAGCAGGCAATTCAGCGTGCGCTGCGGGCTATCCGTCAGCAAACTACTCTGGTGGTGATTGCTCACCGTCTTTCAACGATTGTCGATGCCGATAATATTTTGGTATTGCATCGGGGCCAGGCGGTTGAACAAGGTAATCATTTACAGCTTCTGGCAGAAAAAGGTCGTTATTATCAGATGTATCAGTTGCAGCTCGCCGGGCAGGAACTGGCGTCAACCAGTGCGGTTATTACAGCAACAGAAAACGTATAATCTTTCAGCTGGCGCAAACTGATTGCTGCGCCAGTTCATTTCTTCCTGCCCTTTTAATCCTCCCTTTTAGCGTCTCACGCACCTGAACCATGCAGGCAAAACGTTCCGCTGAATTCCTCTGCACTAAAAAGCAGCGACAGGCACTTAAATGGTGCGTGCGGGGTTAGGATGAATACGGTCTCACAACTGTGCGCCGGGTCACGAATAATCTGAAAATGCCGTATTACGCGGGAATCGCATGAATATTTACGTGATTTCAACTCTGGCACACCCTTTGCTTTAACCATTCCGTATCGGGCGCGAGGTTTCTCGCGGCAAGCCCTTAATTCGAGGAGTGGCAATATGAAGCTGGTTACTGTGGTGATCAAACCTTTTAAGCTGGAAGACGTGCGTGAAGCACTGTCTGCTGTTGGAATTCAGGGGCTGACCGTAACAGAAGTTAAAGGTTTCGGCCGTCAGAAAGGTCACGCTGAGTTGTACCGCGGTGCGGAATACAGCGTGAACTTCCTGCCAAAAGTAAAAATCGACATTGCTATCGCTGACGATCAGCTGGATGAAGTGATCGACGTGATCAGCAAAGCGGCCTACACCGGCAAGATCGGTGATGGCAAAATTTTCGTTGCAGAATTGCAACGCGTCATCCGTATTCGTACGGGTGAAACTGACGAAGCAGCACTGTAATTTCAGGCCTTTATCTCTGATATAAATCGCTTTGATATAAATCAGGTTAGAAAAAACAGTTTTGAGAAACAGGGGTGGGTTAATAATGAAAAAACTTTTATCCATGATGGGGCTTGGCGCGGTTGCATTGCTGCCTTCGCTTGCCATGGCAGCAGCACCGGCAGCCGCAAACGGTGCTGACAACGCATTTATGATGATCTGTACTGCCTTGGTACTGTTTATGACCGTACCTGGCGTGGCATTGTTTTACGGCGGCTTACTGCGCTCTAAGAACGTTCTGTCCATGCTGACTCAGGTTATCGTGACCTTCGCGCTGGTTTGTGTTCTGTGGATCCTTTACGGCTACAGCCTCGCATTCAGTGAAGGTAACGCCTTCTTCGGCGGCTTCAGCAATGTGATGATGAAAGGCATCGGCCTGGATTCTGTCACAGGCACCTTCTCCCAGATGATTCACGTTGCGTTCCAATGTTCATTTGCCTGCATCACTGTAGCGCTGATTGTGGGCGGTATCGCTGAACGTGTTCGTTTCTCTGCGGTGCTGATTTTCACTGTGATCTGGCTGACCTTCTCTTACATCCCGATGGCTCACATGGTCTGGGCAGGCGGTTTCCTGGCGGCTGATGGCGCGCTGGACTTTGCGGGTGGTACGGTTGTTCACATCAACGCCGCTATCGCAGGTCTGGTGGGTGCATATCTGCTGGGCAAACGCGCAGGCTTTGGCAAAGAAGCGTTCAAACCACACAACCTGCCGATGGTCTTCACCGGCGCTTCAATCCTGTACGTGGGCTGGTTCGGTTTCAACGCTGGTTCTGCAAGTGCGGCGAGCTCCATTGCAGCCCTGGCATTCCTCAACACCGTTATTGCGACCGCAGGTGCAATCCTGTCTTGGACGCTGGTTGAGTGGATGGTTCGCGGTAAGCCTTCTTTGCTGGGCGCAAGCTCCGGTGCTATCGCAGGTCTGGTTGCTATCACTCCGGCGTGCGGTACTGTCGGCGTGGGTGGTGCTCTGATTATCGGTCTGGTAGGCGGCATCACCGGTCTTTGGGGTGTGGTTACCTTGAAAAAATGGCTGCGTGTGGACGATACGTGTGATGTGTTCGGTGTTCACGGCGTGTGCGGTATTGTAGGTTGTCTGCTGACTGGCGTATTCACTTCCAGCTCTCTGGGCGGTGTGGGTTATGCAGAAGGCGTCACCATGGGCCATCAGGTCTGGGTTCAGTTCTTCAGCGTCTGCGTTACACTGGTCTGGTCTGGCGTTGTGGCCTTCATCGGTTACAAAGTGGCTGACATGATTGTAGGTCTGCGTGTTCCTGAAGAGCAGGAACGTGAAGGTCTGGACGTGAACAGCCACGGCGAGAATGCTTACAACCAGTAAGTTGATTTCAGAGAAAGTAGTGCGCTAACTCTCTAATTAAGCAGTACAAAATAATAAAGATGAAAAAACAGAAGGGGCGATATCACTATCGCCCCTTTTTTATGTCTGCTTTTTGTGAAAAACGGTGTTATTCGACCGGTCTTTGGCGGATCACGCCTTCCTGCACCGTAGAAGCCACTAAAACCCCTTCGCGTGTATAGAACTGGCCGCGAACAAAACCGCGGGCGCCAGAAGCTGAGGTGCTTTCAACGGCGTACAGCAGCCAGTCGTCCATGCGGAAAGGGCGGTGGAACCACATCGAATGATCGATGGTCGCCACCTGCATTCCCGGTTCCAGGAAGCCAATGCCGTGAGGTTGTAGCGCCGTTGGCAGGAAATTGAAATCTGATGCGTAGCCCAGCAAATACTGATGGATCCGCAGATCGTCAGGCATTTCGCCGTTCGCGCGGAACCATACTGCGCGGTGTGGTTCTTCAACACTGCCCTTCAGCGGGTTATGGAATTTCACCGGACGCATCTCGATTGGCTTATGGCCGATAAACTTTTCGCGGAATTTTTCCGGGATAAGGTGCGCCAGATTTTTAGCAATATCGGATTCTGACACCAGTGATTCCGGCGGTGGCACGTCCGGCATCGTATTCTGGTGTTCGAAGCCTTCTTCCTGACTCTGAAAAGAAGCCGTCATATAAAAAATCGGCTTACCGTGCTGTACGGCTTTCACCCGACGTGCGCTGAAACTGTTGCCGTCGCGCAGGATTTCAACGTCATAAATAATCGGTTTACTGCTATCGCCCGGACGCAAAAAGTAACTGTGAAACGAGTGAATGCCACGATCGACCGGTACGGTTTGTTTGGCGGCATACAGGGCCTGACCGACAACCTGACCACCAAAGACCTGACGTAAACCCAGATCTTCACTTTGACCACGAAACAGCCCTTCTTCGATTTTTTCCAGATCTAAAAGATCCAGCAGATTTTTTAATGCCTGACTCATAGTGGCCTCATGAAAGTAACCGGTTGATGCATGCCGGGCGAAAAAAATGCGGTCTCCGGCACAGGTCTAACCTGTTAATCATAGTGGATCTTCCTGATGCTCAGAAGCCCTGTTTTGTCGTCGGGAGGAAAACTTCAGATTTTTGTGCCATGATTAATAGGTAAGCTGGTTAAAGTCACTAAATTCATCGTCGGCGTTTATTACAGCTTGTCGACAAGCGACTAATAAAAAGGGAGTACGATCAATGAAACTTTGGCAGATAGTAGGTGGAACCGCGCTGTCTCTGACTCTTGCCGGGTGCGCACCGCACCACCAGGATCCGGCGCAACAGCCCCCTGTTAATACGGCGGCCAGTCCGTCGACTGAACCTGCGATCACCGGCCCAAACGTGTCTGGTAGCGTATTTATCAATCAGCGAGTGGCTTTACCGTCTGATGCGGTTCTGACCGTCACATTGTCTGATGCGTCTATAGCGGATGCGCCTTCACGCGTGATTTCGCAGAAAGTCGCAAGAACTCAGGGTAAACAGGCGCCGTTTACGTTCATCTTGCCGTATAACCCGCAGGAAATTGCGCCAAATGCCCGCGTTTTGTTGAGCGCAGCGGTGACCGTTAATGGTCAGATGACCTTCGTCACCGACAGCATTAAGGAAGTGATTAACCATGGGCAGGGTACCCGTGCCGATCTGCAACTGGTGCCGGTTGTCGCCGTACCTGTTGCCACCAAGCCGGATGCTTCAGGTCCGCTGAGCAATCCGTCTAACCCGGGGCTGGGCACTTCGCCGGCACCGATCAGCGCAGTGCCATCGCAGTCAACTTACTGATGTAAAGACTGTCTCTCTTATTCTGGCACCGCCCCGGCGGTGCTTTTTTATGGGCGGAGTTCTACCATTTCCAGCCGTACTTCTCTAAATCGACTCTGCCTTTCTTAAAGACAATCCCTTCAGCCAGTAACGCCTGACGCTGACGTTTAAAATCTTCGCCTTGCAGGGAAATCTCGCCGTGACGGTTAATCACGCGATGCCAGGGAAGGGTGCTGCCTTCCGGAAGTTTCTTGAGTATGCCGCCGACCTGACGCGCCGCGCGCGGAGATCCTGCGAGCTGCGCCACGTTACCGTACGTAGTGACGTGTCCGTTTGGGATGGCGGCGATAATCTGGAATACGCGTTGGCGAAAGTTATCGGGTTCCGACATGACATCCTCCTCAGTGTTTGCCGGACAGTATGACGTAAAAATCGGGATTCTGTCCGGCCTGATTCAGGCGTATTGTTTAAGAAAACAACGGTTGTCGGCGGTTAACTTGCTTTTGCTCTGGTCATCACAGATAATGCCCACCGCTTCGATTCTCTTGTGCAGAGACGCGGAGCCAACAACGACAATGGGGGCCCTGTTGGTTCTCCCGCAACACTAACTTGTTAACTCGGTCAGGTCCGGAAGGAAGCAGCCATGGCAGGTGTCGTGTGTGCCGGGATGTAGCTGGCAGGGCCTCCACCAATTTCAGGCCCTTCCGTTTTACCTCTTCTGCAATACCGTTCACTTATCAAGATAAACTTTGCGTCTGCCTGAAAATATCAGGCATGGTATTTCCGCGCCTGTTATTGGGTGAAATGAAATCAGTGATGCACTAGCGTGGCGAAGTAGTACACCAGCGGAAAAGCCAGAATATACAACTCCAGCGGAACTTCGCGCCCTTTTCCTGCCACGATTTTAATGATGATGTAAAACAGTAAGCCGCCGGCGATACCGGTACCGAAGCTGTTCGAAATCAGCGTGATCATGACCATCATCAGCACCGGTAACGCATCGGTAAAATTGCCCAGATCAACTTTTCTCAGATTACTGAACATATTCAGGCCGATCAAAATCAGCGCTGGCGCCGTAGCTTCCTTGGGGATCATCAGCGCAACCGGCGTGAATAACAGCATAAGCAGGAACATGACCGCCGCGGCCAGCGCCGTCAGACCGGTTTTACCACCCGCTTCGGCTGCGGCGGAAGATTCAATCAACGCCGTCGCCGCAGGAATACCGACAACCGGTCCCAGTGCGGCAGCAATGGAGTCAACCATGAAAGGGCGGTTAATGTGTTTCATGTTGCCATGTTCATCCAGCAATCCGGCCTCGCCGCCGACGGCCAGCGTAGTACCCATTGTTGAAAAAAATTCAGACGCAAAAAAGATAAACAGAAATGGCAGGAAAGCGATATTGATTGCGCCTGTTAGGTCAACTTTTCCCAGCAGTGGTGCGACAGAGTGCGGCAGGGAAAGCCAGTGTTCAGGCAGATGCGTGACGCCGAACGGAATACCCGTAACAGTCGCCAGTAAAATAGCCCACAGAATGGCACCCGGCACTTTTCTTGCCTGTAATCCGATGGCAACCAGCAATCCAAGCAGGGCAATCAGCGCACCCGGCGCAGTAAAATCACCCAGCCCGAGAGCCGATGTTTTTGCGTTCGCCATTACCAGCCCGGCATTACGAAAGCCGAGAAGGGCGACAAAAATCCCGATGGACGCCGTCAGCCCTAATTTGATTGACTGCGGAACCGAGCGGGTGACAATTTCGCGTAAGCCGAACACGGTCATGATAAAGAATAAAATCCCCGACCAGCAGGCGATACCCAGCGCGACCGGCCAGGTGACGCCGTCGCCAGCCAGCGTAATACCGACCAGAACCGAGCCACCAATCCCCGGGCCCACCATAAACGGCAGGTTGGCGTAAAAGGCCATCAGCAAAGATCCGAGAACAAACACCACAATCACGCCCGTGGTAGCCGCGCCTTTGTCCATTCCGCCCACTGCCAGCAATCCCGGGATAACAACCAGCAGATACGCCGCGGCCAGAAATCCGGTTATGCCGGCCAGACATTCCGTTTTGACTTTGGTCTGGCGCTGGCGTAACTGAAAGCGGCGTTCCAGCCAGCCGCCGTCAGTCGCAGATGTGACATTTTTTACCGAACTTTCACTCATACAAACTCCCCTGAAAATGCTTTTTATAATGTTGTGCTTGCTATCATTTTTGTGTTTTTAGCGCTGAGAACGAATCAGTCATTATCGGGCCAGATTTCCAGAACCGGATTGACGATTTCACGTAAACCGCCGTCGGTCAGGCCTAAATCGGTTAAATGCGGCCCTGCGTTACACGCCAGGCAGGTGCCTTCAATCGCTTTAAAGACGCGATAAGGCGGCTCCCAGTCGGCGATCTGTGCGCTGAGTTCGCGCAGATTCTTAAATTCTTTCGCCAGCTGTTCTGCGGGCAAATCAGAAAGCATACCGGCAATCGGCATCTCAATTTTGGCCAGAAGTTTGCCGTGTTGGCTTAAAGCCATGCCGCCACCGCTGGCAATAAGCTGGTTTGTCGCCAGCACCATGTCGGCCGGTTCGCGCCCGATAACTACCAGATTGTGTGAATCGTGCGAGTAAGACGTAGCAATCGCACCGCGCAATTCTCCCCAACCTTCAAGCAGAGCCATTTTTGGCGTTGCGTCGTGCCTGCCGTGGCGATGCTGAACCCAAATCAGGCTGAAGCCATCAGGAAGCTGAACGGCGCCGTCCTGTACGCTGACCGTGACTTCACTCCACTGGGTGAACCGCGCACCTTTGATGTTACGCAGACGCGCTTTACCGCTGTTCAGACCGGGTATTTTCAGGCGGAAATCATCTTCGCTGAGCGGCTTAAGTTGCATCGTATCGCGTGGAGGAACCACGCCGCTGGCTGCCGCTGGCGTAAACAGAAGTTTGCCGTTGCTGGCAACGCGAGCGCCGGCAACATATACGGCTTCCGGATGCAGGTTTTCCAGCGAATCAAAAACGATAATGTCAGCGGTTCGGCCTGCGGCTATCAGCCCTAAATCTGAACGTTTCATGCGGATCGCCGCATTGAATGTAGCCATTCGCAACACATCTTCAACGCGCAGACCATAAGAAATGAGCAGTTTAATCAGTGCAATAAGCCCGCCTTTTTCCAGCAGATGGTCCGGTGGGACATCGTCGGTACATAACGTAATTTGCGAAGACAAATGCGGGAGCGCGAGCAGCGCGGCGGCGATGTCCGGCAACAGATAGGGATGCGAGCCGCGAATCTGAAGCGTCAGACCAGCGCGCAATTTTTCCAGGGCATCTTCTGCGGAAGTCAGTTCGTGATCGGAAGTGACGCCCGCCGCCAGATACGCCTGGAGCTGCTCGTCTTTCAGACCGCGCGCATGGCCTTCAATGAGTTTGCCGCTTTTAAGCCCTGTATCAAGGATCTCAAGCATTCTCTCGCTGCCGTTGAGCACACCGTACATGTCCATGACTTCTGCGACACCCGCCACTTCCGGCCAGCTCAGCATGGTCTGCATTTCCTGACCTTTAAAATCAGCGCCGGACATTTCCAGGCCCGGCGTTGAAGGCACGCTGGAAGGTGCCGCGCAAATTACCCGTAAGGGCAAATTCCGGCTTGCCTGAACGGCGTACTGAACGCCCGGAACGCCCAGTACATTCGCCAGTTCATGCGGATCCCAGAACACTGTAGTGGTACCCTGAGCGACGACGATTTCCGCGTATTTTTCCGGCGGCAGGTGTGAGCTTTCAATGTGGACGTGTGTATCGATTAGGCCCGGCGACAGATAGCAGCCTGTTAAATCATCTACGTTGCTGGCCTGCGTAAATTTTCCACACGGATGAACGCTGGCGATCATATTTCCGGTGATCCCGACGTCGGCTTCGCGAATTTCTCCCGTCACCATATCGATGACTTTCGTATTTATCAGAAGGCGGTCGAAAGGGATTTTCCCTAAGGCAGCGTTCACAGCCCGCTGGCGCAGGGAAGCAGAAGCGATGTTATCGGTCATTTCAGTATCCGGATTTGCAGTGTTATCGGGCTAATGTAGGCAGAGGAAACGGCTTTGCACAGATGAATTATTTTATCCGTCTATAAGATGCGGTTATGCTGAGCAAACGTTTTCTATTTTTCGCGGAAAGGCTGCAAATATGTCTGAACCCTGGCGCCGGTTGCCTGCACTCTCGCTCAAGCAAATCCAGTATTTTGTCACGCTCGCGCAGTTGCGCAGTTTTACAGAAACGGCGATCCGACTCGCAATCAGTCAGCCCGCGCTGAGCAGCGCGCTGCGGCAAATTGAATCTGTGCTGGGCGGAAAGTTGTTGCACCGGACCGCGCAGGGCGTAAGTCTGACAGAGCAGGGCGAAGCTGTTTTGCCATATGCAGAGCGCTTATTGAATACGGCGCATGGCGTATTTGATGATATGCAGCAAATTATGCGGCAGGGCGGCGACGGGACTTTGCGTATCGGGCTTGTGCCTTCGGTCAGTACACTGTTATTTCCGGCGGTTCCGCAATTATTATCCGAATATTTCCCTGATATGCGTGTGGAATTTCACGACCTGACAAACGATGCTTTATTACTGGAACTTGAGAACGGTTCTGTGGATTTTGGTATCGGAGCAACCGACAGTACTGTGCCGGGTTCTGTTGCTATTTATCCTCTGCTTGAGGATCCTTTTGTGGCAGTGATGCGGTGCGATGATGCGCTGGCAGAAGGGCATAATATTCCGTGGCGACAGCTGGCGAAAAGGGATATTGCTATGTTTTCAAAGGGAAATGTAAGCCGGCTGGTGACTTCGATGATTGAGAGTCATCGGTTTAATTTACGTGTGGGATATCGCGTAGATTTTCAGGAAACGTTGTATGGTTTAGTTCGTTCGCGGCTAGCGGTGGCAATATTACCGGAGTTATATACTGCAACACTTAACGATAAAGAATTAACGGTGATTTATTTGCAGCAGCCAACATTAAGTCGCACGGTTGCGATGATGCGGAAACCCGCGCCATTGAGATCGCCGAAAACGGAACAATGTTTTCAGTTTTTGTTGCAGACATTTCACAAGCAGATCAAACAGAAAGCAGAGGGAATTATCTGAATGAGATTGTTAAATAATTCTAACGTTATTTTGTATAAATAATAAGCGTTGGGTCGAAAATTATTTCGACCCTGCTTTATCGATCAACGTACAAATTTCCAAACGGCTACTGGGATTTTATCGTACAGCTTGTTCATCGTTAGCTCTGCTAAACGATGGTCTGCTGCCGAGTAAAACAATTCGAGTTCGTCGTCGGAAAGTTCGTACTTATTTTTTTCAATGACACGTTCAAGTGTATCAATAGTGGTGCATTTTCTTAAACGCATCAAATAGTCGATTTTGTTCATCTTCGCCTTTTCATTTTTATCTGATGACTGCATATAAATTATTACTCAAGTCTTCATCAGGGTACAGATGTAGTCCCCTGAGAACATTCTGAATAGTCGCTTCTTGGTTTTCTGCCATTGGCGTAAGTCAGAGTCGTTAATTCCATAATTGCTGAACAGGGTGTAGGTATCGTCCAGATACTCTTCAACCAGGTCACTTAAATGGGTATCATCCGGATACTTAATTTTAAAACTCATCACGAAAGACGCAATGTGTTCAATCAGTTCATTGAGCTGCAGGTTTACAGCCGAGGTTGGGTCGTTGACCCAGCCATGATGACTGTCACCCAGCGTCGCAATCCCTTCATCGTACAGCATTTCATTCAGGTAGCGTAACTGAGCGATATCGTGCCGCTTAGGCGAGTACTCATCCATATCATCCCCTCCGTAATGGTTTATTCGGTGTTGATAACACTCTGTGAGTAAACAACAAAACTTGATGGCTTACAGGAAACGGCTCTCACTACAAACGCTATGAACTTACTAAAATTTCAAAGACCATCACATTGGACAATGTCTTTGATAAGAGGTTTACACGATTTATATACGGTCGGTAATTTAAATATAATTCATTTTCAGAAAGCTGTGCAAACGTATTACTCAAACTTACAATTCGTCTGCCGGTGTTCCTTTGTTCAGTTCAATAATATCAAACTCTAAACCCGCAGGTTTAACATGGAATGTGACACTTTGCGTCATGAACTCTTCGGCATTAATGTCCAGACAACCATTGAAGACTGTCCAGCGAAAACGGTAAGTCATTGAATAATAGTTTTGGTCAATTTGCGTTATTGACACGATTTGCAAAGAATTTGGTTCATACTGCGCATTTTCTGAGAAATAACATAAATCGCCAATTAACGGAGCTTCAATTTCAGATAAATTGCAGCCAATTATCTGTTGCAGTTCCTGAAGCGTTAGAATTTTCTCATTAATATCGTAAGGGATGATTTTCTTCAACATTAATTACCTCTTACTCACTTACCTCTTCATTATTGCACATTTTTAACAGGATGTGTTTTGACCAGTGAAAAAAAATCCCGGAAAGAAATTTCATAACTTTCTGATTATAATGCAAATTACCATCAGTACATCAATTTTTACCCTTTTCTGACATTTTTTCCCGTAGCCCGGTGCTGCGGCAACCTCTGAAATCCTCCAGCTGGTAAAAAACTGAAACAGTTCACGTATTGCTCCGCAGGTTGGTTTGTGATGTTATATTATAACTATTGGAGGAGCCATGACCAAAACACTCTTTACGCTTTCTTCGCCGGTACGTTGCTTTGCTGTACTGGCTGCGCTCGTCATTTTATGGGCTGCGATTTATTGGGCGATTTCTCTACCATGATTTTTGTTAATAATGTCGAAGTCGGTTATGACCGGCAAGCGGTTGCTATGCCGCTGAACGGGCAGTTTCGAAGTGGTTCACTGACGGCCATTATTGGCGCGAACGGCGCAGGGAAATCGACGTTTCTGAAAACACTCGCCGGGCTGCAACAGTCTGTTGCGGGCGATATTACGTTTACCGGCGGCAAACGTCCGCGGCTGGCGTATTTACCGCAGCAGGCCGAACTGGATCGCGGATTTCCTATCAGTGTCTTTGATCTGGTCGCTATGGGCTGCTGGCCTCAAAGCGGTTTGTTTGGCGGAATTAACCGCCAGTCTGCTGCGGCGGTGGCAAAGGCGTTGGAGACGGTCGGCATGACAGAAATGTCACAGCTTCCTGTGGGTTCCCTTTCCGGCGGCCAGTTGCAGCGCACGCTGTTCGCGCGTTTGCTGGTTCAGCAGGCACCGTTAATTATGCTCGATGAGCCGTTTACCGGCATCGACAGCCAGACGACTGAGCTGCTGCTGAAAGTTATTGCGCAGTGGCATCAGGAAGGTAAAACCGTGATCGCGGTTTTACACGACATCTCAATGGTTGCGCGGCATTTTCCCCGCGTGCTTTATCTCAGCGCCAGTCAAAATTTGTGGGGAAGTGCGCACGACGTTCTCGGACATTTCCCTCATCAGGCTCATGCCTGCGTCTCGGCAGAACCTTTTTCTCTGGCGGCGGGAGTCGCAAATTCATGATGCTTTTTCATTTGCTGGCCGATCCCTTTATTGAATTTGGTTTTATGCGCCGTGCCTTAATCGCTTGTATCGCATTATCAATCAGCGCCACGCCGCTGGGTGTTTTCCTTTTATTACGTCGTATGAGTCTGGTTGGCGATGCACTTTCGCATGCGGTATTACCCGGTGCCGCTATCGGCTATCTGATTTCAGGCATGTCGCTGGTCGCAATGGGGATTGGCGGGTTTATCGCAGGGCTGGCGGTTGCCATGTTATCCGGGCTGGTGAGCCGCAGAACGCAGCTTAAAGAAGACGCCAGTTTTGCCGGTTTTTATCTCGGCTCGCTGGCGCTCGGTGTCACGTTGGTTTCGCTGCGCGGTTCAAGCGTAGACCTTCTGCACGTTTTGTTCGGCTCGATTCTGGCCATCGATTCTTCCGCCATGATTATGGTCGGCATTATCACCAGCCTGTCATTGCTGGTGCTGGCCTGCATTTATCGTGCTCTGGTGATTGAATCTTTCGACTCCTTATTTCTTCGCGTCAGCGCAGGGAAATGGCTGGCGGCGATCCACGGTATTTTTCTGGCGCTGGTCGTCATCAATCTGGTTGCCGGTTTCCAGATCCTTGGCACGCTGATGTCAGTCGGTTTAATGATGTTGCCTGCCGCCAGCGCACGCTTCTGGGCGCGGGATTTACCGCATACCTTACTGAGCGCCATGATCATTGGTGTCATCGCCAGCGTGGTCGGGCTGATCTGGTCTTATTACGCGTCGTTGCCGGCTGGACCGGCGATTGTGCTGAGTGCGACCGTTATTTTCTTCATTTCAGTTTTATTTGGAAAGCGTGGCGGGATGTTAACGGCCTCGCGTTGTTAAGAAGTACCACTATTAAGGGGACATGATGAAAGTATTACCTGTATCGCTCGCAGTAGCTGCCCTGCTGTCGAGCCCGCTGGCGATGGCGAAAACCGTCGACGCGGTAGCCAGTTTTTCAATTCTGGGTGACATCGTCCAGGAAGTTGGGGGCGAACACGTCAAGGTGACCACATTGGTCGGGCCGGATGGTGATCCGCACAGTTTTGAACCTTCACCTAAAGATAGCAAGGCCATCAATGCGTCTGACGTTGTGTTTGTCAGCGGTTTGGGGCTGGAAGGATGGATTGATCGACTGGTGAAAGCTTCCGGCTATAAAGGCCATCTGGTGACGGCATCTGAAGGCGTTAATTCCCGCAAAATGGAAGAAGACGGCAAGCAAATCACCGATCCTCATGCCTGGAACAGCATGGCGAACGGCGTGATTTACGCGACCAATGTGATGAATGCGTTAATCAAAGCCGATCCAGAAGATGCGGATTATTTCCGCCAGCGTGGCACGGCTTACATTGAGCAGTTACAAAAGCTGGATGCCTGGGCGAAAACGGAATTCACGGGGATCCCTCAGTCAAAACGTAAAGTGCTGACCAGTCATGACGCATTCGGTTATTTTGGTCAGGAATATGACGTCAGCTTTATGGCACCGGTCGGTTTTTCTACCGAAGCGGAAGCCAGTGCCAGTGGTGTGGCTTCACTGATTAAGCAGATTAAAGAAGAGAAAGTGAAAACTTACTTCATCGAGAACCAAACCGATCCACGTCTGGTTAAGCAAATTGCTGCCGCCAGCGGCGCGCAACCGGGCGGAGAGTTGTATCCGGAAGCCTTGTCAGGTCCGCAAGGCCCGGCAACCACTTACGTGAAAGCTTTCAGACATAACGTTGAGACGATTGTCGCCAGCATGAAATAAGATTTCCCTCCTCACGGTTATGCTGTGAGGAGGTTTACATCATGTCTTAATCATAGAAAAAGCCCCGTCGGGCAAGCGGCGGGGGCTTTTATTTTATGGGCAACGGGGCAGTAGAAAATATTAACGTTTCTTCTTTTTACCCTGTACAGCTTTGAAGCGTGGATTGCTTTTGCAAATCACGTAAATCCGGCCTTTACGGCGGACTATGCGGCAATCCGGATGTCGGTTTTTAGCCGACCGTAATGAACTGAGTACTTGCATTTCATTTTCCCTGAAGTTGTTTATTTCTTACCGAGGAAGCTGCCAAAACGTTGATTGAAGCGCGCGGTACTGCCTTCTTTTGAATATTCTTTCTGCTTACCGGTGTAGTACGGATGTGATGCTGATGAGACTTCAATCGTCACATACGGATACGTTGCGCCTTCCAGCTCAATGGTTCGGTCAGTAGAAATGGTTGAACCGACTTTGAAATATTCGTCTGCGCTGGTGTCGTGAAAAACCACAGTGCGGTAAGCAGGATGGATCGCGGGTTTCATAATGCCTCTAAATGTTATGTTATACTATAACAATTAGTATGCACCGATCTGTTTTCCTGTTCAACACCCAGGCGAAAAAAAAGGCCGCATAAGCGGCCTTTTCTGTGGGGCGGATCCTGTTACAGCGTCGGATGCTCTACTTTATGGGTGTGTTCGATGTCTTCGTTCTTCTTACCAAAGCGGCGGCGAACCACCACGAAGAAGACCGGAACAAAGAAGATCGCCAGCAGCGTCGCTGTGATCATCCCGCCCATTACGCCGGTACCTACTGCGTTCTGAGAACCGGAACCTGCACCGGAGCTGATAACCAGCGGCATTACACCGAGGATAAAGGCCAGTGAGGTCATCAGAATCGGCCGCAGACGCATACGAACTGCCTCCAGCGTTGATTCGATGAGACCTTTGCCTTCCTTATCCATCAGGTCTTTAGCGAATTCGACAATCAATATGGCGTTCTTCGCAGACAACCCGATGGTGGTCAACAGACCTACCTGGAAGTAAACGTCGTTGCTCAGACCACGCATTGTTGCCGCCAGAAGCGCACCGACGACACCGAGTGGAACGACCAGCATAACCGAGAACGGTATTGACCAGCTTTCATACAGTGCTGCCAGACACAGGAAGACGACAATCAGAGATATTGCGTACAACGCCGGAGCCTGGTTACCGGATAGACGTTCCTGATAAGACAAACCTGTCCAGTCGTAGCCGATACCGTTTGGCAGTTTAGAAGCCAGAGACTCCATCATTGCCATTGCGTCACCACTACTTTTACCCGGAGCAGGCTGGCCCAGCAGTTCCATCGATGGCAGACCGTTATAACGTTCCAGACGTGGTGAACCGTATTCCCATTTGGCACTCGAGAATGCAGAGAACGGCACCATCTGACCTGCGCTACCGCGGACATACAGATTATTAATATCAGATGGCAGCATGCGGTATTTATTTTCAGCCTGCACGTACACTTTCTTCACACGGCCACGGTCGATGAAGTCGTTCACGTAGCTACCACCAATCGAAGCACCTAATGTGGTGTTGATGTCGGAAATCGAAACGCCCAGTGCCGTTGCTTTTTCCTGATCGATCTCGATTTTGAACTGTGGTGTATCTTCCAGACCGTTTGGACGAACCTGAGTCAGCAAGTCCGGATGTTGAGCTATCATGCCCAGCAACTGGTTACGTGCCTGTGTCAGTTTGTCATGCCCAAGGTTAGCCTGGTCAATCAGCTGGAAGTCGAAGCCTGTCGCCGTACCTAACTCAACGATTGCCGGTAAGTTGAACGGGAACACCAGTGCATCTTTAATGGTGCTGAAGGCACCCATAGCGCGGCCTGCAATTGCAGGAACTTTGTTTTCAGAGCCGCTACGCTCAGACCAGTCTTTCAGACTGACGAACGCGATGCCCGTGTTCTGACCACGACCCGCAAAGCCAAAGCCGTTAACGGTAAACACGGAGTTCACGTTAGCTTTTTCTTTGGTCAGGTAATAGTTGCTGACTTCATCGAGCACTTTCTGCGTACGTTCCTGAGTCGCACCTGCTGGCAACTGCGCCATGGTCAGGAATACGCCCTGATCCTCTTCCGGCAGGAAGGAGGTTGGCAGGCGGATAAACAGGAACGCCATGCCGACTACGATCAGCAGATAAATCACCAGATAACGACCGGTGCTGCGCAGAATGTTGCCTACGCTGTCGGTGTAGTGGTGCGTGCTTTGTTCGAATTTCTTGTTAAACCAGCCGAAGAAACCTTTCTTCTCGTGATGCTCGCCTTTGGCAACTGGCTTAAGCATGGTTGCACACAGTGCAGGCGTCAGGATCATCGCCACCAGAACTGACAGCACCATGGCCGAAACGATAGTGATGGAGAACTGACGGTAGATAACACCGGTCGAACCGCCGAAGAAGGCCATCGGGATGAATACTGCGGACAGCACCATCGCGATACCCACCAGTGCACCCTGGATTTGCTCCATGGATTTCTTGGTGGCTTCTTTCGGCGGCAGGCCTTCTTCGACCATGACACGCTCGACGTTTTCTACCACCACGATGGCGTCATCGACGAGCAAGCCTATCGCGAGCACCATCCCGAACATCGTCAGCGTGTTTATCGAGTACCCGAAGGCTGCCAGAATCGCAAATGTACCGAGCAATACCACCGGAACCGCAATGGTTGGGATCAACGTTGCGCGGAAGTTTTGCAGGAACAGGAACATAACCAGGAACACCAGAACGATTGCTTCGAACAGTGTTTTACCCACTTCCTTGATCGAGATTTTAACGAACGGTGTTGTGTCATATGGATAAACAACTTCTAAGCCTGCCGGGAAGAATGGCTGAAGCTTAGCCAGCGTTGCCTTGACCGATGCGGCTGTATCAAGGGCGTTAGCGCCGGTTGCCAGTTTGATCCCTAAACCTGATGCCGGTTGTCCGTTGAAGCGGGCAATAACGTCGTAGTTTTCGCCGCCCAGTTCAATTTTAGCCACATCTTTCAGGCGAACCTGAGAGCCGTCCTGATTTACTTTCAGAATGATTTTGCCGAATTCATCCGCGGACTTCAGACGGGTCTGCGCCACGATAGAGGAGTTCAGCTGCTGACCAGGAACCGGCGGTGTACCACCGAGCTGACCTGCTGCAATCTGGTTGTTCTGAATTTTGATCGCGTTGATGACATCAACCGGCGTCAGCTGGTAGTTGTTCAGTTTGTTTGGGTCCATCCAGATACGCATAGCGTACTGGGCACCAAACAGCTGAACGTCACCCACACCCGCAGTACGGCTGATAGGGTCTTTGATGTTCGAACCGACGTAGTCGGCGATGTCATCCTGGGTCATCGAACCGTTGTTGGAAATAAAGCCCGCGACCATCAGGAAGCTGCTGCTCGATTTCTCAACGGAGATACCCTGTTGCTGAACTTCCTGCGGCAGCAACGGCGTTGCCAGCTGCAGTTTGTTCTGTACCTGAACCTGCGCGATATCCGCGTCGGTACCAGAAGCAAAGGTCAGGGTGATCTGCACCGTACCAGAAGAGTCACTGGTCGACGACATGTACATCATGTTGTCGATACCGTTCATGTTCTGTTCGATAACCTGCGTGACCGTATCCTGTACCGTCTGCGCATCCGCACCCGGGTAAGTTGCGGTCAGCTGGATAGCCGGTGGTGCAACGGTTGGATACTGTGCAATAGGCAATTTAAGAATTGCCAGTGCCCCCGCCAACATGATGATGATGGCGATCACCCATGCAAAGATGGGACGATCTATAAAAAACTTAGCCATGAATTACCGGCTCCTATTAAGACTTCGTCGCTGTAGCGGGTGCTGCTGCGTTTTGATCAACTTCCTGTGCAGTAACCGGTACGCCTGGCTTAATTTTTTGCAGACCTGTCACGATAACTTTATCGCCACTTTTCAGGCCATCTGTCACGACCCATTTGTCGCCGATTGCCTGCGTTGTGGTGACAGTGCGAAGTTCAACTTTATTGTCAGCACCTACAACCATCGCTGTCGCATCACCCCGTGGGTTACGGGTGATACCTTGCTGAGGAACCAGCAGAGCGTTGTTGTTTACCCCTTCATCAAGACGTGCGCGCACGAACATGCCCGGCAGCAACGAACCTTGTGGGTTAGGGAAAATGGCACGCAACGTAATGGAGCCGGTCGTTTCATCTACGGTCACATCAGAGAATTCTAATGTACCCGCCTGTGAATATTCCTTACCGTTATCCACCAGCAGTTTGACCTGTGCTTTACCGTCAACCTGTTTCAGAGAACCGTCAGCCAGTTCCTGTTTCAGACGCAGGAAGTCATTGCTCGACTGGGTCACGTCAACATAGATAGGGTCGAGTTGTTGCACGGTCGCCATTGCGTTTGTCTGACCGGTAGAAACTAGCGCGCCTTCGGTCACAGAGGAAATACCAATACGTCCGCTGATAGGGGAGGTCACTTTGGTGTAAGCCAGATTGATACGCGCCGTTTCAACAGCCGCTTTGGCTGTCACAACAGCGGCATCGGCCTGCGCTGCGGTCGCTACAGCAGTATCGTAATCTTGCTTACTGATATAGTTGGTGCCGAGCAGAGGTTTGTAACGGGTCACTGTAAGACGAGAAATTTGCGCATTAGCCTGCGCTTTTACCAGATCGCCTTTAGCGCTGTCATACGCGGCCTGATAAGTGGCTGGATCAATTTGATATAAAGAGGTCCCGGCTTTAATTTCGCTACCTTCAACGAAGTTTCGTTTCAGAATAATGCCGCCAACCTGCGGACGTACTTCAGCGATACGGAAAGAAGCAGTACGGCCAGGAAGTTCGGTAGTCACATTAAGCGGTTCTGTTTTCAGTGTAACGACGCCTACCTGAGGGGCTTGCGGCGCACCTTGCTGGGCGTCTTTATCGTTACATCCTGTAAGTGCTAAACTTCCGGATAGCATCAGAACTACCGCCAGAGGCGTTAACCCTCTGTTTTTGTTCATAAATAAACCTCAAGTGTCCGATTTCAAATTGTCCAATGGATCACAAGACTTAAAATCCATTGCTGCGCTCTTAGTATGTGCATGCTATGTTACATACATTCAAGAATGTATGTAAATCAAACTCCCCTGAAAGATAACCCTATGGCACGAAAAACCAAATCACAGGCGCTCGAAACCAGACAACACATACTGGATGCGGCTGTGCGTGAGTTTTCTGCCCGGGGAGTATCGTCGACATCACTGACTGATATTGCGAATGCAGCCGGTGTGACGCGGGGCGCAATTTATTGGCATTTCAGGAACAAAGTGGAACTGTTTAATGCGATTTGGGAGGCCTACGAGTCCCAGATTAAAGTACTCGAACTAGAGTATCAGACAAAGTTTCCGAATAATCCACTGCGTATTTTGCGTGAAATCCTCATTTACATTCTGGTGGCTACGGTGACTGATCCTCAACGTAAAGCATTGATGGAAATTATATTCCATAAATGTGAATTTGTTGGGGAGATGACGTCAGTTCATGAAGCGCGTAAATCGCTCTACATGGAAGGATACGGTAAAATTGAACGTATTCTCGAGAGATGTATTAATGAAAAACAATTACCTGCCACGCTGGACACCCGTCAGGCTGCCGTTATTTTGCGTGCATATCTGACAGGCCTGATGGAAAACTGGTTGTTTATTCCGGAAAGTTTTGATTTACAAAGGAATTCAGAGCGATTTGTGGATACTTATCTTGATATGTTGCGCCACTCTTCTTACCTGATGCTGTCGCCCAAAATCGTGTAATCGTTTTCTCGCAATTAATAAGTCTGCAATCTTTATTGACACTTCAGCCCTGAAATTACACTTTCTGATGTTGTATTCAGAAACGCTTTTCTCCTTCCTTTAAAGTCGAACACTGCTATTGTCATCTTCATATTATTCATTCGGCAAATGAGTTGAAGCTGACGTATGTTTATCCGGTGTATGACCGTTCCTGCAGATAACGTTTCTGTCCTGAAAAAAAATAGGATTTGGCGTGTTTTCGCGCTCGTGATTTATCTCTCATTCTTGATATTTTCCCTTTCCGGTCACGCCGCCAGCAACGATATTCCGACCCGTAATGAAGTCCAAAATCAGCTAGATGCGTTAAACCGGCAGAAGAATCTGACGCCGGTAGATAAATTGTCGCAGCAGGATTTGATTCATACGCTGGAATATCTTGATGCGTTAGATCGCGTTAAACAGGATGTCACTCAGCTTCATCAGCAGGTTGCCGAAGCGCCGCAGAAACTGCGTGTGGCGATGGACGGGCTTGATCAGTTAAAGAACAGCACCAAAGATGACGTTGATAAAGCGCAGCTTTCCGCGTTGTCGCTGCGTCAGCTGGAGAATCGCCTTAACGATACGCTCGACGATCTCCAGTCCTCTCAGGAAGATTTGTCGACGTTCAATACCCAGCTGATTTCGCTGCAAACCCAGCCCGAACGCGTGCAGAACGCGATGTACAGCTATTCTCTGGCGATTCAGAAAATCCGTAATCAGCTCAACGGAATGTCGCCGGGGCAACAGGATCTTCGCAATACACAACAAACCATGCTGGTGACGCAGCAGGCGCTGCTCAGCGCGCAGATTGATTTACAGCGCAAAAGCCTCGAGGCCAACACTACGTTGCAGGATTTACTGCAAAAGCAACGTGACTACACCAACGCACACATTAATGAGCTCGAACATACCGCGCAGTTATTGCAGGAAGTGGTGAATGGCAAGCGGCTGATATTGTCTGAGCGGACGGCGAAAGAAGCCCAGACGCCGGACGATACTTCGAACATTCAGAACGATCCGCTGGTGGCGCAGGAGCTGGAAATTAACCGCAAGCTCAGCGAACGTCTGATTGCCGCCACGGAAGAGGGCAACCAGCTGGTTCAGAAAAATATCACGGTAAAAAACTGGCTCGACCGCTCTGCGCAGGCCGAGCATGATCTTAAAGAGCAAATTACCGTGCTGAAAGGCAGCTTATTGCTTTCGCGGATCCTGTATCAGCAACAGCAAAATACCATTCCGCCGTCCGGCCTGATCACCGACATGAGCGCGCACATAGCCGATTTACGTCTCGAACAGTTCACTATTAACCAGCAGCGTGACGCGTTATTCCAGGGAGACAGCTACATTCAGGGCGTCGTTGCCACCAGCAAAGAAAACATTAACGAAGATATCAACGACGCGCTCGATCAGATTGTGGACATGCGCCGTGAACTGCTCGATCAGCTGAATAAACAACTCGGTAATCAGCTGTCTCTGGCAATCAATTTGCAGATTAACCAACAGCAGCTGGTAAGTATTAACCAGTCGCTAACTGAAACGCTCACGCAGCAAATTTTCTGGGTGAGCAGCAATAAACCGATGAACTGGGAATTCATAAAGTCGTTGCCTGACGATGTGAAAAACCAACTGAGCAGCCTGAGTTTTAATTTCCCGCGCGGCGAACTGATGATGGGCGCGCTGCATTCGTTGCCCGCCACGATCCCGGTTTTACTGGTTATTTTACTTTTGCTCTTGCGAAGGAAATACATCAACCAGCGCATCGAATCACTGAGCAACGATGTCGGTCAGCTCAAGCGCGACAGCCAGCTGCACACGCCCCAGGCGCTGATCCTTCTGGCGCTCAATGTGCTGCCGGGGGTGTTTCTGACGCTGGGTGTCGGCTACTGGCTTTCACAATGCGATATCGATTCGAGTGATTTTTTATGGACGCTGGCGCAGCGTCTGGCCGTCTTCCAGTTTGTGATGGGCTTCTGTTACCGGATGCTCAAACCGGGCGGAATTAATGAGCGCCACTTTAATACGCCGGTTGCCACGTGCGCACATTACCGACGTTCGGTGATCCGCCTGAGTCTGGTAATGTTACCGCTGATCTTCTGGTCGGTACGGGGTGAAAAAGCGCCGCTGGGGCTGGTGGACGACATCATCGGGCAGATAGTGATATTCCTGACCTTACTGGCGCTGAGCGTGCTGGTCTTCCCGATTGCCCGTGACGGCTGGCGGGAAAAAGACTCTCACAGCATTCGTCTCGTGATGGTCACGGCTATCGCGCTGGCACCGATTTTCCTGACCGGGCTGGTGGTTACCGGTTACTTTTACACCACGCTGCGTCTGGCGGGACGCTGGATTGACAGCCTTTATCTGTTGATTTTCTGGAACATTATCTACCTCACGGCGCTGCGCGGACTGAGCGTGGCGGCGCGACGGCTGGCTTATCGGCGTGCGCTGGCAAGGCGACAGACCGCCGTTGCGAAAGAGGGCGCGGAAGGGAATGAGCCGGTAGAAGAAGAACCGCCGCTGGGGTTAGATCAGATTAACCAGCAGTCTTTGCGGCTGACCACCATGGTGTTGTTCTTCATCTTTGCCACCGTGTTTTACTGGATTTGGTCCGATTTGCTGACGGTGATTTCATACCTCGACAGCATTTCGCTGTGGCATTACTCCGGCACAGTGGCCGGAACCGTGACGCAACAGACGGTCACGCTTGGAAATTTGCTGCTTGGATTCCTGGCGGTGATTGTAGCGTATGTTTTAACACGCAACTTGCCGGGATTGCTGGAAGTCGTGGTGCTTTCGCGCCTGCAACTGCGGCAGGGGACGTCGTACGCCATCACCACGATCCTGACCTATTCGATTACGGTGATTGGCGCGATAACTGCACTCGGATCGCTGGGTGTTTCGTGGGACAAATTGCAGTGGCTGGTGGCGGCGCTGTCGGTCGGGCTGGGCTTTGGTTTGCAGGAAATTTTTGCCAACTTCGTATCGGGTCTGATTATATTGTTCGAGCGTCCGGTGCGTATCGGCGATACCGTCACCATCGGTACGTTCTCGGGAACGGTCAGCCGCATTCGTATTCGCGCGACTACCATTATCGATTTCGACCGCAAAGAAGTGATCATCCCGAACAAAGCGTTCGTTACTGAGCGGCTGATTAACTGGTCGCTGAGCGACACAGTGACCCGCGTGCTGATCAAAATCGGTGTGGCTTACGGATCGGATCTCGACAAAGTGAAAGAGATCTTATTTCAGGCGGCACATGAAAATCCGCGCGTGATGAACGATCCTTCGCCGCTGGTGTTCTTCCTGAATTTCGGTGCCAGCACGCTGGATCACGAACTGCGAGTTTATGTGCGTGAACTGGGGGATCGCAGCTATACCGTCGATGAGCTTAATCGCAGCATTGATAAACTTTGCCGCGAAAACGACATTAATATCGCCTTCAATCAGCTGGAAGTGTATCTGCATAACCAGGACGGGAACGAAGTGCAGGAAGTGAAGCGGTCGCTGAAACAGCCGGGAGACGAACCGGACGCGCTGCCGTAGAGCTAATTACCGCCGGACAATCCAGGGGAAAGCCACGGGTTCCCCTGAAGCAGGCAGCCGGACGGCTTAAAGATAACTGATAGAAAGCGTGTTTTTGCTGTTTTTCAGCTTTTCCTGATAATCGCGCTGAACGATTTCCAGTGCTGCAAGAGCCGTCTCGGGCGCAATTTCATTGCATTCAAGCAGGTAAATCAGATCGACAGCAAGCTGAAGTTCGGGGGGCGCATTTTCTACTGACATATTAGCCAACATTATTAGAAGCAGGTTTTGGACTTATCATTATAGATAAGAAAAGGCGGGCTCTGAACGCCGGATTCAAAAAATGTGACAAAGATTCAAAAACCTTTTTCCTGACGCTCGATTTGTCTCTCAATTTTAGCCAGCGCCTGACGACAACGCATCAGACGGCCTTCCAGCGCAGCCAGTTCTTTCTGTACCCGCTGCTGATCGGCGAAAGTAGCCAGTTGTCCGAGCGTCGTTTCCCTGTCTTCAATCATTGCCACCAGACGGCGCTCAAACTGCTGAGTTTCCGCCAGTCGCGTATAGTTATCATGGCTTTTGCGTTCCGTCGTCTGGTGCGTTTTCCGTAATGTTTGCGTCGCCAGTTCGCGCTGCATGGCGGTAATTTGCGCCACCAGTCGTTCGGCAATAAAAGCCACCTGCGCCGAACGCTTTTCGACAACTTCCTGATTCAGTTGCTGCAAATTGATTTTGATTTCAGCCAGATAATCCCGCAGACGGGTGCCTTTGGTTGAAAACAGGGCGACATCAAAGCGTGCCTGAGAGGCCGAAACGTGGCCAATCGGCTCAATTTCCCGCGCCAGCGTTTCTATTTGCTGATCAAGGACATGTAAAATTCGTTCTGTGCTCACGGCGACTCTCCTTGGGTGACGCGCCTAGCTTACCTGTAACCCCCTGCGATACAAGCCTCATCCGGATATGACAGCAATCTCACACTTGTTTACACTGGGACACATCTTTCCTCATCCTGAAACCTGAACCTCTCCATGAAACGTGTTCTGTTGATTATCGCTGGCTGGATATGCGTCGTGCTGGCCACGCTGGGTGTCGTCCTGCCGTTGCTACCAACGACGCCTTTTTTGCTGCTCGCCGCCTGGTGTTTTGCCCGTTCATCGCCGCGTTTCCACCAATGGTTACTCCATCGTTCATGGTTTGGCGGTTACCTTCGCCACTGGCAGCAACATCGTGCGTTGCCAAAAGGGGCAAAACCCAAAGCAGTGATCCTGATCGCAGTGACTTTCGCCATTTCGATTTATTTTGTCCCGCTATTATGGGTACGTATTCTATTGGTCTGCATGATGTTTATGTTGCTGATCATGATGTGGCGATTACCAGTGGTTGACCTTGAGCAATAAAAAAGGTGATCATGTCCGGCTGCGGGTTGCTTTTTAAAGCAGCTTTGCATAGATTTGGGCATCTCGTACGTCGGTGCGCTCCCAATTTCCTTCCTTAAACGGCATGCTTTATATGAGCGTGACGGGGGACATTTGACCGCCCGCGTTTAAGTATGAACAGCAGCTTTATCAGGCAATTAACATTATGACCGCTACCGCACAGCAGCTACAGTTTATTAAAGACAGTATTAAGACCATCCCTGACTATCCTAAGCCGGGCATACTGTTCCGTGACGTCACCAGCTTGCTGGAAGACCCGAAAGCTTATGCTGCAAGCATTCAGTTACTGGCCGATCGTTACCGCGACGCCGGTGTGACCAAAGTGGTCGGCACTGAAGCACGGGGTTTCCTGTTTGGCGCACCGGTTGCCTTGGTTCTGGGCGTGGGTTTTGTCCCCGTTCGCAAGCCAGGCAAATTACCGCGTGAAACTATAAGCGAAACGTATGATCTTGAATACGGTACTGACAGCCTTGAAATCCACGTTGATGCTATTCAACCTGGCGAAAAAATCCTGGTGATCGACGATTTGCTGGCAACGGGTGGCACGATTGAAGCCACTGCGAAACTGATCCGCCGTTTGGGTGGGGAAGTGACCGACGCCGCGTTCATCATCAACCTGCCGGAACTCGGCGGTGAAAAACGCCTCAACGATTTAAGCATCAACTGCTACAGCCTGGTTTCTTTCGACGGGCATTGATCCAGACAAGCCTCGCCTGCTCAGGCGAGGCTGTGATAGCATTGCCTTCATGATCCCCTGACTTTCCCGGTATTAATGAGCTATCAGGTTCTTGCCCGTAAGTGGCGCCCCCAAACTTTTGCCGACGTCGTCGGACAGGAACATGTGCTGACCGCACTGGCTAATGGCCTGTCGCTCGGGCGCATCCATCACGCTTACCTGTTTTCCGGTACCCGCGGCGTGGGGAAAACCACCATTGCCCGCTTGCTGGCGAAAGGGCTTAACTGCGAAACCGGCATCACATCCACACCTTGTGGCGTTTGTGATAACTGCCGCGAAATTGAGCAGGGCCGTTTTGTTGATCTGATCGAAATCGACGCCGCTTCCCGCACCAAAGTTGAAGATACCCGCGAATTGCTCGATAACGTGCAATACGCGCCGGCACGTGGCCGCTTCAAAGTTTATCTGATTGATGAAGTTCACATGCTCTCGCGCCACAGCTTTAATGCGCTGTTGAAAACGCTGGAAGAGCCGCCGGAGCATGTTAAATTCCTGCTGGCGACCACGGATCCGCAAAAATTACCGGTCACAATTTTATCGCGTTGTTTGCAGTTCCATCTGAAGGCGCTGGACGCTGAACAGATCCGCAAACAGCTCGAACACGTTTTAACTGAAGAAACCATCACGACTGAACCGCGTGCGCTTCAGCTGCTTTCCCGCGCGGCGGACGGCAGTATGCGTGATGCGCTGAGCCTTACCGACCAGGCGATCGCCATGGGGCAGGGCGCGGTGACGACAGAAACCGTGGCGCAGATGCTCGGTACGCTTGACGACGAACAGCCGCTGGCCATGCTTGAAGCGCTGGTCAGTGCGGACGGCGGCCAGATGATGGCGCAGGTGGAACAGGCCGCATCGCGTGGCGTGGACTGGGAAAATCTGCTGGTGGAAACGCTGGCATTGCTGCACCGCATTGCGATGGTTCAGTTGTTACCTTCCGTCCTCGATAATCATTACGCCGCGATCGAACAACGTTTGCGTGAGCTGGCGCGGGTGATTCCTCCAGCTGACGTCCAGCTTTACTACCAGACATTACTGATTGGCCGCAAAGAGCTGGCGTACGCACCGGACAAACGCATGGGCGTTGAAATGACGTTGCTGCGCGCGCTGGCCTTCCATCCGAAAGTGATTATTGCAGAACCGGCGCCTCAGCAGGTGGCGGCACCTGCGTACGCTCCACCACAGGCACCGGCGCCGCAAGCTCCACAGAATTATTCGTCACCGCCACAGCAGGGCAATGCTGAACCGGCGCAGATGCCGGACACCACGGCCCAGCTTTTGCAGGCGCGAACCCAGTTGCTCAGGCAGGGGAGTACCACCCCAAAAAAAGCTGAGCCGGCAGCGCCAGGAAAAGCGCGGCCGGCAAATTCAGCACTGGAGCGCCTCGCTTCGGTGACTGAACGTGCGCAGACAATGGCCAGCGTGAAGAAAGAACCCGCTGCGCCGGTAAAAGAAGAAGCGTACCGCTGGGTTGCGCAGAACGAGCCGGAAGAAGCGCCGGAACCGGTCGCCACGCCAAAAGCATTACGTGCCGCGCTGGAACATGAGAAATCGCCGGAACTGGCTTCACGTCTCGCCGAAGAAGCCATTGAGCGTGACGCATGGGCCGCTCAGATTAGCCAGATGCCAATGCCAAAGCTGGTACAACAACTGGCACTGAATGCATTTTGTGAGCAACCTGAGCCGGGCAAAATTTGCCTGCATCTGCGTTCATCGCAAAAGCACCTGAATTCGCCGTCGGCGCAGAAAGTACTGACGGATGCCTTATCGGCACAGCATCAGACTCCGGTTGAACTGACCGTGGTGGAAGATGATAATCTGGCGGTGAAAACGCCGCTGGAATGGCGTCAGGCCATTTATGAAGAAAAGCTGGCGCAGGCGCGTCAGTCTATTATTGCGGATAACAACATTCAGACTTTGCGTCGTTTCTTCGATGCTGAGCTGGATGAAGAAAGTATTCGCCCTATTTAAACGCCGCGGTTGTGACGCGGCCATTGCTGAGAGAGAAGACTATGTTTGGAAAAGGCGGCATTGGTAACCTGATGAAACAGGCCCAGCAAATGCAGGAAAAAATGCAACAAGCTCAGGCGGAAATCGCTCAGCTGGAAGTCACCGGTGAATCAGGCGCTGGCCTGGTCAAAATCACCATCAACGGTGCGCACAACGTGCGTCGCGTTGAGATCGATCCAAGCCTGCTGGAAGACGATAAAGACATGCTGGAAGATCTGATCGCTGCGGCGTTCAACGATGCCGCCCGTCGTATCGACGAAACTCAGAAAGAAAAAATGGCAGCCGTTTCTGGCGGCATGCAATTGCCACCAGGCTTTAAGATGCCATTCTGATGCAAACCAGCCCTCTCCTTGAATCTTTAATGGAGGCGTTGCGTTGCCTGCCGGGCGTTGGCCCGAAGTCAGCGCAGCGTATGGCATTCCAGCTGCTGCAACGCGATCGCAGCGGCGGAATGCGGCTGGCGCAGTCTTTAACGCGCGCCATGTCTGAAATTGGTCACTGTGCCGATTGCCGTACTTTTACCGAGCAGGAAATCTGTACGATTTGCGCCAATCCACGGCGTAAAGAGAACGGTCAGATTTGCGTGGTCGAAAGCCCGGCGGACATTCACGCGATAGAACAAACCGGTCAGTTTTCCGGTCGCTATTTTGTGCTGATGGGTCACCTGTCACCGCTGGATGGCATCGGGCCGGACGATATTGGTTTAGGCCGTCTGGAAGAGCGTCTGGAGAGTGAAAACATCCAGGAAGTGATTCTGGCGACTAACCCGACAGTTGAAGGTGAAGCGACCGCGAACTACATCGCAGAAATGTGCGGCCAGTATGGCGTGCTGGCGAGCCGTATTGCGCACGGTGTGCCGGTCGGTGGCGAGCTGGATATGGTTGACGGCACCACGCTGTCGCATTCCCTTGCCGGGCGTAATCCTTTCAAGTTCTGACTGTTATTGCCGGGCGCACCTTGCTGCGCCCGGCATTATTTCTGCTATCCCTCTGCATTTCTTCTTAAAAATTTTTCCTTGTGCTTGAAAACCTCTGCGCATAACCCCACTTACTCCTCAACGTCTGATTTGGTCACTAACAGTATCTGGATTGAGGTAATTTGATGAGTATGAAAGGACAAGAGACACGCGGGTTCCAGTCTGAAGTAAAACAACTGCTTCATCTGATGATCCATTCTCTGTATTCAAACAAAGAAATTTTCCTGCGCGAGTTAATCTCTAACGCCTCTGATGCCGCGGACAAACTGCGCTTTCGCGCGCTGTCTACGCCTGAACTGTATGAAGGCGACGGCGAGCTGCATGTGCGTCTGGCGTTTGATAAAGAAAAACGCACCCTGACGCTGAGCGATAACGGCATCGGGATGACTCGCGATGAAGTCATCGACAACCTCGGGACTATCGCGAAATCCGGCACCAAGGCTTTCCTGCAATCTGTCGGTTCAGAACAGGCTAAAGACAGCCAGCTGATCGGCCAGTTTGGTGTGGGCTTCTACTCTGCCTTCATCGTGGCAGACAAAGTGACCGTGCGCACCCGTGCGGCAGGCGCCAGCGCAGATGAAGGCGTGTTTTGGGAATCCGCCGGAGAAGGCGAATACACCCTGGCTGATATCGAAAAAGCCGATCGCGGGACCGAAATCACCCTGCACCTGCGTGAAGATCAGGACGAGTTCCTGGATGACTGGCGCGTGCGTTCTATCATCAGCAAATATTCCGACCACATTGCGCTGCCGGTTGAAGTCGAAACCCGCAACGAAGAAGACGGCACCTTGACCTGGGAACAAATCAATAAAGCGCAGGCTTTGTGGACCCGCGGTAAATCGGAAGTGACCGACGAAGAATACAACGAATTCTACAAACACATTTCCCATGATTTCAGTGATCCGCTGAGCTGGAGCCATAACCGCGTTGAAGGCAAACAGGAATACACCAGCCTGTTGTACATCCCTTCACAGGCACCGTGGGACATGTGGAACCGTGATCACAAACACGGTCTGAAACTGTATGTTCAGCGCGTGTTCATCATGGACGAAGCCGAGCAGTTCATGCCGAACTACCTGCGTTTCGTGCGGGGTCTGATAGATTCCAACGATCTGCCGCTGAACGTTTCGCGTGAAATCCTTCAGGACAGCCGTATTACCCAGAACCTGCGTAGCGCGCTGACCAAGCGTGTTCTGCAAATGCTGGAAAAACTGGCGAAAGACGACAACGAGAAATATCTGCAATTCTGGAAACAGTTTGGTCTGGTATTGAAAGAAGGCCCGGCAGAAGACGGCGCGAACAAAGAAACCATCGCCAAACTGCTGCGTTTCGCCAGCACTCGCAACGACAACAGCGCGCAAACTCTGTCGCTGGAAGAGTATGTGGCGAAAATGGTGGAAGGTCAGGACAAGATTTATTACATCACTGCCGACAGCTATGCCGCCGCGAAGAGCAGCCCGCATCTGGAACTGTTCCGCAAAAAAGGCATTGAAGTTCTGCTATTGTCTGACCGCATCGACGAATGGATGATGAGCTATCTGACTGAGTTCGATGGCAAAACCTTCCAATCCGTCAGCAAAGCCGACGAAACGCTGGACAAACTGGCTGACGAAAGCGAAGAGCAGAAAGAAGCAGAGAAAGCGCTGGAGCCGTTCGTTGAACGTGTGAAAACGCTGCTGGGCGAACGCGTGAAAGAAGTGCGTCTGACGCACCGTCTGACCGACACGCCAGCTATCGTCACCACCGGCGCGGACGAAATGACCACGCAGATGGCGAAACTGTTTGCCGCTGCGGGCCAGGACGCGCCTGAAGTGAAATACATCTTCGAGCTGAACCCGGAACACGCACTGGTGAAACGGGCTTCCGACGTCACCGAAGAAGCCCAGTTCAGCGAGTGGATCGAACTGTTGCTCGATCAGGCGCTGTTTGCTGAACGCGGCACGCTGGAAGATCCAAACCTATTTATCCGCCGCATGAATACGCTGTTACAGGCGTAATTTTCCGGTCTGATTGAACAGAGACAAGAAGGGCGTCGCGCAAGCGATGCCCTTTTTTACAGGGTATTTTTGCACGGTCTGACAGATGTTTATCCCCGTCAATACAGGGCATAACCCGCTGCCCGAAAGGCGTGTTCCTTGAGCATCTTCGCCCGGAATGGTATGGTTGACCGTTTTTCGAATTCTATAAAAATTACATGCAAGGGGATTTACGCAATGCGTATCATTCTGCTGGGCGCTCCGGGCGCAGGTAAGGGTACTCAGGCTCAATTCATCATGGAGAAATTTGGCATTCCGCAAATTTCTACCGGTGATATGTTGCGCGCCGCTGTGAAGGCCGGAAGTGAGCTCGGCAAGAAAGCAAAAGAGATTATGGATGCCGGTAAACTGGTCACCGATGAACTGGTTATCGCGCTGGTGAAAGAACGTATTCAGCAGGAAGATTGCCGTAACGGTTTCCTGTTAGACGGTTTCCCGCGCACGATCCCACAGGCTGACGCCATGAAAGACGCAGGCATCAGCGTGGATTACGTGCTGGAATTCGATGTGCCTGACGAACTGATCGTTGACCGTATCGTTGGCCGTCGTGTACACCCTGGCTCTGGCCGCGTGTACCACATCCAGTACAACCCGCCGAAAGTTGAAGGCAAAGACGATGTCACTGGCGAAGAACTGATCACCCGTAAAGACGATCAGGAAGAAACCGTGCGTAAACGTCTGGTGGAATACCATGAGCTGACTGAGCCGCTGATTTCCTACTACAGCAAAGAAGCCGCTGCGGGTAACACCCAATACGTCAAAATTGACGGTACACAGCAGGTTTCCGCAGTGCGTGATGAACTGGCTAAAATTTTAGGCTAATCCTCACCGGTTCTGCACTACCACGGGGTGACTTCGGTCGCCCCGTTTGTTTTTGTGCCCCTCGAAGTATTACGGGTAATTAATAGCAATTCGCACTGATAGCTAATGCCGTTGTTCCGTTCGTCTTTGTTTTGGTTACAATGACGTGCGCCACTTTGTGATGAACAACTAAACGGCGGCGCCCATCTTTTCACAACGGCTTCAGGGCCTTCAATGTAGGAAATTCCGCATGACGCAGACCAAATTTGGTGTCCTTCTGGTCAATCTCGGGACACCGGAAGCACCAACTCCGCAGGCCGTTAAAAAATATCTGGCTGAGTTTTTGAGTGATATCCGCGTTGTGGATACCCCACGTCTGCTGTGGTGGCCTATTCTGAATTTCGTGATTTTGCCCCTGCGTTCCCCGCGCGTTTCCAAATTGTATAAAGCAGTCTGGATGGAAGAAGGCTCACCGCTGATGGTGTACAGCCGCCGTCAGCAAAAGGCACTGGCAGAACGTCTGCCAGGCACGCCGGTGGAACTGGCAATGAGCTATGGCAAACCGGGCATGAAAGATCCGATTGAAAAATTGCTGTCGCAGGGTGTAACGAAAATGGTCGTTCTGCCGCTTTATCCGCAATATTCCTGTTCCACCAGCGCGGCCGTGTTTGATGGCGTGGCGCGCGTGCTTAAATCTAAGCGCCGTCTGCCTTCCCTGAGCTTTATCCGCGATTACGCCACGCATCCGGCGTACATTTCAGCGCTGAAAGCCAGCATCGAACGTTCATTTGCTCAGCATGGTGAACCTGACCGTCTGGTGCTCTCCTTCCACGGGATCCCGAAACGTTTTGTTGCGGAAGGCGATGATTATGAAAAACGCTGCCATGAAACGGCGCAGGCGCTGATCGAGGCGCTGCAACTGCCGGCCGGCAAAATTATGCTGACGTTCCAGTCGCGTTTTGGCCGCGAACCCTGGCTGACGCCGTATACCGATGAAACGCTGAAAGGCCTTCCGGCTCAGGGCGTTAAGCACATTCAGATTATCTGCCCGGGCTTTGCGGCGGACTGTCTGGAGACGCTGGAAGAAATCAAAGAAGAGAATCGTGAGATTTTTATTCATGCAGGCGGCGAGCGCTTCGAATATATTGACGCCTTAAACGACCAGTCTGAGCATATCGATTTGTTGCAACAGCTGGTGACTCAGCACTTCTGAATGAAGCCTGAGCTTATTGAATATCCTGAGAATAATGCATGAAATTTCCTGGTAAACGTAAGTCTAAACACTATTTTCCGGTCAGCGCACGTGACCCTTTGCTGCGTGATTCCATGTTGCAGGAGATGCAGCCGGAATCAGAAGGCGGCGCGTCTTATATCGTGGGTATCGACCAGACCATGGTAGATATTGAAGCGCGCGTGGATGAAAATTTTGTGGCCCGCTACGGGCTGACACCCGGCGAATCCAACATTCTGAATGATGAAATGTCGGAAGCGCTTTACCAGGAACTGAGAAGTCATGATCTCATTTCTCATCAGTTTGCGGGCGGCACCGTTGGCAATACGTTACACAACTATTCCGTGCTGGCCGATGACCGTTCCGTCCTGCTCGGCGTGATGTGCAGCAACGTGAAGATTGGCGATTACGCCTACCGTTATCTGTGTAACACGTCCAGCCGTGTCGATCTCAATTATCTGCAAGGCGTCGACGGCGCAATTGGCCGATGCTTCACGCTGATCAGCGATACCGGCGAACGCACTTTTGCCATCAGCCCGGGTAAAATGAACGAACTCCGCGCCTCAAGCGTGCCGGAAGAGGTCATTGCCGGCGCGTCTGCGCTGCTGCTGACGTCTTATCTGTTGCGCAGCAAACCCGGCGAACCGATGCCGGAAGCGACAATGCAGGCGATTGAATACGCGAAAAAACATCAGGTACCGGTGGTCTTAACGCTCGGTACGCAATACGTTATTGCCGACGATCCGCAGGCCTGGCGTGATTTCCTGCGTGATCACGTTTCGATTCTGGCGATGAACGAAGACGAGGGTTTCGCGCTGACCGGTCTGAAAGACCCGCTGATGGCCGCAGACAAGGCGCTGGAGTGGGTGGATCTGGTGTTGTGTACCGCCGGGCCAAACGGTTTGTTCATGGCGAGTTACACCGAAGAAGAATTTAAGCGTACCACGCAACATCCTTTGTTGCCGGGCGCGATTGCTGAATTCAACCAGTATGAATTCAGCCGTGCCATGCGCCGTGACTGCTGCCAGCAGCCGATGAAAATTTATTCGCATATCGCGCCGTATATGGGCGGGCCGGAAAAAATCATGAATACCAACGGGGCGGGTGATGGCGCGTTATCAGCACTGTTGCACGATATCGCGGCTAACGGATTCCACCGCAGTTCGGTGCCTAATTCCAGCAAACATGCGCGTGAATACCTGACCTATTCGTCGCTGGCGCAGGTGTGTAAATACGCCAACCGCGTGAGTTATCAGGTGCTGAATCAGCATTCACCGCGCCTGACGCGGGGTTTGCCGGAACGTGAAGACAGCCTCGAAGAGAGTTACTGGGAGCGTTAAGTTAGTGTGACGGGGGGCGTTCCCCCGTTAGCGAATCTTTGGCTGACGCAGCCTGAACCCGGTTTCTGCCGGAGGTTTTTGCCTGATAAAGCGCGTCGTCCACGCGTTTAAACAAACGGGTAAAATCCTCTCCGGCTTCATACTGTGCTACGCCCACGCTGACTGTGAACGGCGGGATCCCCGGGACTGCCTGTTCCTCGACTATTTTTCGCAACGATTCGGCGACATGCATCGCACCTTCCAGACCGGTCAGCGGAAGTAAAATCAAAAACTCCTCGCCTCCCCAGCGGAAAACCGTATCTGTTTCACGGATCCCCGTTTCCAGCGTTCTTGCCAGCATCACCAGCGTGTCATCACCTTTGTTGTGTCCGTAACGGTCATTAATGGCTTTGAAATGATCGGCATCGACCAGCATCAGGCTGAAATTGTGCGTTCTTTGCGGATTCTGCGTGCGGGCATTTTCCACCAGTTGCATAAACTGACGGCGGTTTCCCACGCCGGTCAGCGGATCCAGCAACGCCGCACGCTCCAGCTCCTGCTCAAGGCGCTTCTGTTCAGTAATATCATGAATAATGCACAGCATCAGCCGCGTGCCGTCCACCACCACCGGCCCGGCGTAAGTCTGCACATGGCGCAGATTTCCGTCTGCCAGTTTATGTACAAACGTCAGGGGCTTATGGCCGCCGGGAAGGCGGGCAATTTCATGCATCACGGGCAACACGTCCTGCCCCATCGCATTGATTTCCCAGGTGTGTTTCAGGCACATTTCATCGCGTGAATAGCCATAAAACCGTGTAGCGGCCTGATTGGCATCGACAATCTGACCATTATTTTCAGGCGCGATGAGCAGCATCGGTGCGCTGTTGGTCTGGAAGAAACGTTCATAGAAACCGCTTTCGTCGCGACGATAAGGCTTGGTTTCATCGGGGAAAGGGGTAATAACCGGAGCGCTGGCGGACGAGGCGTGCGAGCCTTCGAACACGATGGCCGGTTCCTGAATCCCGAATTTAGCAAGAGAAACGCGGCAACTTAGCGGAAATGCGCGGCCTTCTTTATGGATGGTCCAGATTTCAACAATCTGGTCGCCTTTCTTTAAATTGGGCAGATAGGCTTCGAGAGATTCCTGGGAATAAACAGAGTACTGGCCGTTGCGCAGTGGCCCCAAAAGGCTGTTGCCTGCCAGCTTTCTTGCCTCAGTGTTGGCAAAAAGAATGTGCTGGCTGTGCGCCGAAACGATCCAGACCGGCGTACTTAAAATGTTTAACGTTTCCAGATGGGATAACAACATTGCGCCTACCGATCACTATTTGGCATAAACACAGAATACAGAGAATTGATTTGAATTCGAATATTTTTACAGAGGGGAGTTAAAGGAATAATGCGCAGAGGAAAAAGAGGCTCAGTCAGTGTACTGAGCCTCTGTTTTTTGCCCGATCAGATCGGGCAGAAAGGCCGTTTTTCTTCTTCAGTCATGATATCGATTTGCAGCATATCGATCATGCTGTTGGCGATTTCACGCTCGCCCATCACCACGCGGTCGGCGCCGCGCTCCATAATATACGTAACTTCGTCATCGTAATGCGCGCGGGCGATAATCTCGATATTCGGGCGTTTGGTACGGGCTGATGCGACGATTTCACCGGCTTCATAACCGTTCGGGATTGTCACCAGCAGCCAGCGTGCGCAGTCAAGACGTGCCAGATCCATAATTTCCTGATTGGCGGCGTTCCCCAGTACCGTGCTGATCCCCTGTTCACGCAAGGCTTCGACGCGTGGGCGGGAATTTTCGATGACCACCAGCGGAATTCCGGCAGCCTGAAGCTTCTCGCCGAGCAGGCTTCCAACGCGGCCATAACCGACCAGCAGGGCGTGATTACACAGATCAAACGGGATCTGCTTTTCGTCTTCCACGGCTTCTTCAACGCTCTGATCTTCGATGGTCTCGGTTTTCTCCAGATACTTTTCCAGCAAGCTGAAGAGCAACGGGTTAAACATTATCGACAGGATTGCGCCCCCCAGAACCAGATTACGGCCATGTTCTGACAGCAACCCAAGGGAGATCCCCAGACCGGCAAGGATAAACGCGAATTCACCGATCTGCGCCAGACTGACTGAAATCGTCAGCGCCGTACGCCGCGAGTGCCCGAACATTTTTACCAGGAAGAAAGCGGCAACCGACTTACCGAGCACGATAATCGCCAGCGTGGCGAGAACCGTCAGGGGCTCACGCACCAGAATCATCGGATCGAACAGCATGCCGACTGACACGAAGAACAGCACAGCGAAAGCATCACGCAGCGGCAAGGTATCGTGCGCGGCACGCTGGCTGAGTTCGGATTCGTTCAGCACCATCCCGGCGAAGAACGCACCCAGAGCAAACGATACGTCGAAGAATTCGACTGCGCCGTAGGCGATGCCCAGCGCCAGTGCCAGAACCGACAGCGTAAACAGCTCTCGTGAACCGGTGCTGGCGGTTTTGGCCAGGATCCATGGCACTACGCGGCGGCCAACCACCATCATCAGCACCATGAAAGCAATCACTTTGCCGATCGTCACGGCCAGGCCGGTCAGCAGTTCCACCGGGCTTGAATGATGGCTTTCCAGCATGCCGCTGAAAGCCGGTAACAGAACCAGCGTCAGCACCATCACCAGATCTTCAACAATCAGCCAGCCGATGGCGATTTGTCCACGCTGGCTTTCAATGAGTTGCCGTTCTTCCAGTGCCCGCAGTAAAACCACGGTACTGGCAGTGGACAGACAAAGCCCGAAGACCAGACCGGTCGCTAAATCCCAGCCCATCAGATGTGATAACCCCATCCCAAGCAGCGTCGCTACCGCGATTTGCGCTACAGCGCCGGGAATGGCTATCGACTTTACCGCGAGTAAATCTTTCATGGAGAAATGCAAACCGACGCCAAACATCAGCAAGATGACGCCAATTTCTGCCAGCTCCGGAGCAAGAGATGTATCAGCAACGAAGCCCGGTGTAAAAGGCCCGGCCAGCACGCCTGCGGCGAGATAGCCAACCAGAGGGGATATTCGCAGGCGGTTGGCGAGCATTCCTAACAGGAAAGCGAGTACCAGACCGCCGACGATGGTAGTGATAAGAGGCGTAGAATGATGCATTCAGACTCCTTCTGGTTATGCGTGGCACAAATGTGTTGCAGATTGTTTCTAAGTTTATGGTAAAAATCGTTTACGCGTTGGTGTTTTTTGGCCTTTTTTGCGTTAAATGCCCGACAGGCCATAAAAAAAAATCGAACGGACGATTTAAATGGGTTTTCGCGGGTGAATCTCAAGAGGCAACGGCTTTTTTTGCTGCCGATAAATGAATATCGGCAGCGGAAGGGAATGCTTCAGGCCTGTTTACGTTCAATATTTGGCAGGAATGCCGTCAAAATCCCCAGCAATGGCAGGAAGGCACAAATTTGATAAACCAGTTCGATGCTGGTTTTATCTGCCACATAGCCCAGAACCGCAGCGCCGAGGCCGCCCATGCCGAAAGCCAGGCCGAAGAACAGCCCCGAAACCATACCGACTTTCCCCGGCATCAGTTCCTGCGCAAACACCAGAATCGCCGAAAATGCTGAGGCCAGAATCACGCCGATAATGACGCTCAGAACGCTGGTCCACATCAGATTGGCGTGCGGCAAAAGCAGGGTAAATGGCGCGACGCCGAGAATTGACGCCCATATGACGTATTTGCGCCCAATCTTATCCCCGACCGGGCCGCCGATAATGGTCCCGGCCGCCACGGCAAACAGGAAAACGAACAGATGGATTTGCGCGTTTTGCACTGAAACACCAAATTTATGAATCAGATAGAAGGTGTAGTAACTGCTCAGGCTGGTCAGGTAAAAATACTTCGAGAACACCAGCACCAGTAAAATCCCCAGCGACATCGCCACGGTTTTACGCGGCAACACGGTCACGGTATTTTTCACCGGCCCGTGCTTTTTCGCGATCTGATGCTGCTGGCGATACCACTTGCTGATTTGCAGCAGAACGACAATGCCGAGCAGCGCTGCCAGTGAGAACCACGCGACGTTGCCTTTGCCGTAAGGTGCAATAATTAATGCCGCCAGCAATGGACCGAGGGATGCCCCGAAATTCCCGCCCACCTGGAACAGAGATTGTGCCAGCCCGTGACGTCCGCCGGAAGCCATACGTGCCACGCGTGACGATTCCGGATGGAACACCGACGAACCTGTACCGACCAGTGCGGCGGCCAGCAGCACAACCGGGAAACTTTGCGCCACGGCCAGCAACAGCAGGCCCGAGAGCGTAAAGCCCATGCCAATGGGCAGCGAATACGGCTGCGGATGTTTATCGGTGTAATAGCCAATCAGCGGTTGCAGCAGCGACGCGGTAATCTGATACGTCAGCGTGATCAGGCCAATCTGGGTAAAACTGAGTGAGAACTCGTTTTGCAGCAACGGATAGATCGCCAGAATCAGCGACTGAATCATGTCGTTGAGCAAATGAGAAACGCTGATCGCCGCCAGAATAGAAAATGCAGTCTTTTTGACTGCGTCTTTCTGCGGGCTGTCTGGCGTGGCCGTATTGTCGGTCATAGCAGATGAACCTGTCTTATTTGTGCATATAGGGAATGCGTGTCGGGAATGCGTCGATCCGGTCAGCCGGCTTTAGCGATCTCAGCAAACTGGCCTTTCAGTAAGCGGCAAAGATCGCCTGCCGCCAGTTCAAGATCAAGCCCGCGTTTACCCCCTGATACATAAATAGTGGAGAAAGTCTGCGCCGTGCTATCTATCACCGTCGGCAGCAGCTTTTTCTGCCCCAGCGGGCTGATGCCGCCCACCAGATAACCGGTTACGCGCTGTGCTATGACGGGATCGGCCATATCGGCTTTTTTAGCGCCAAGCGCTTTGGCGACTTTCTTCAGATCCAGCATTGATGCCACCGGCGTGACGGCAACGGCGAGATTTTTGGGATCGCCATTCAGTGAAACCAGCAATGTTTTGTAGACCTGACGCGCATCCAGCCCGAGCTTTTTCACCGCCTCGTCGCCAAAGTTGGTTTCGTCGCTGCTGTGTTCATACGGGTGAAGGGTAAAACTGACTTTATTTTTTTCCAGGAGCAATACGGCAGGGGTCATACCTGTCTCCTTATTTTGCTTTTTTGTTCGAAAAAACGTCATCAGCTCAATCTGATGAAATTTAACAACAAAGTATCTTTATTACGCGGAGGGGAAATAGTAGAGCAATGAATGGTTATTGCCAAGACCCGCTACAGGTTGCTACCCTGTGCGCGCCGGTGCTGTGCCTGAAAAGGCTTGCACTGAAGCTATAACAAAAAAATGAAATTCCTCTTTGACTGGCCGGCCTTAAAAACCGGCCATTTTTTTATCCTTTCAACAATTCCGGCAGATTCCCTTCACCATACAAATGCAGCGCGCCGACGGCGACCACGTAATTTCCCGGCGGAAGTTCGGAAAGCTGTTTTTTCCAGCGCAGGTTGCGCTGATTCATCAGAATATCGTAGAGATCGTTGCTGAACGTATTCGGCAGCTGTTCAATCGGCAGACCCGGTTTGGCATCAAGCCACCAGCTGATCATGGTTTGCAGCAATCGGGCGTTGGTGTGCCAGTGCGTCAGCGTGTCTTCGAGCAGCGCTCTGCCGCCGTCGGGCAGTTGCTGCAACAGTTCAAACTGTTCCTGCGGCCCTTCGAGTTCGATGACCTGTGTGTTCTGCTGCTTTGCTGATTGCAGCAACTGATAGTCGATGCCGTAATCCCCGCGCAATCCGAGACGCTGCGCCTGTGTTGCCTGCAACATCAGCGCGACCTGCCACGAAGGAAGCGGGTTCAGCGTCCACATAGAAACGCCAAGCTCTTCGCATAAGCGTTCAACGTGGAGATATTCGGATTCGGTCAGACGATCGGCCAGAGCCGGAAATTCACCGGACATGCTGAACGGGGATTCTGTTCCGCTGATATCGGCTTCGACAATCAGGGCATCGGCTTTTTGCAGGCGGTGCAAGAGAGCCGCGGGCAGCGGTTGCATATCCTGCGTGCCCATATGAATGCTGCCGACCAGATGCAGCGAGCGGTTGCCGGGCAGCCGGATATCCATGGCAGGATATGAATACTCGACAGGAAACAGCCTGCGTAGCCAGCTGAAAGCCTGGTTGAAAAACTGCGCCATATCGCATGGTCTCCCGAAAAATGAGAGACCATGCTAACGCGTCAGCGTTTTAGCGAACAGAGGAAACGTCTTGTTTTTTCGGGGTAAAGCGTAAGAGGCGGTTTGCGTTAGTGACAACAGTAATGGAAGACAACGCCATCGCCGCGCCTGCGACAACCGGGCTGAGCAATGTGCCGGTCAGCGGGTAGAGCACGCCTGCGGCAACCGGAATGCCAATCACGTTATACACGAACGCGCCTAACAGGTTCTGCTTCATATTGCGCAGCGTGGCCTGTGACATCGCCAGTGCATCGGCAACGCCGTTCAGGCTTGGCCGCATCAGCGTGATGGCTGCCGTTTCAATCGCCACATCGCTGCCGCCACCCATTGCAATCCCGACATTCGCCTGCGCCAGTGCGGGCGCATCGTTAATGCCATCGCCAATCATCGCAACCTGCTGGCCTTTGGCCTGCAACGCTTTAATCGCCTCGGCTTTTCCTTCCGGACGCACACCGGCAATCACGGTATCGATGCCTGCCTGCGCGGCAATAGCTTGTGCTGTGCGCTGATTATCGCCGGTCAGCATCACCAGCTGATAACCTAGCTGATGCAGACGTTGCAGCGCGGCAATGCTGTCATTGCGCAGCGGATCCCGTAGGGCGAACAGCGCAGCAATTTCACCGTCTACCGCCAGAAGGACCGGCGTTGCACCTTGCTCTGACATCGCTTCCAGCAGCGCATCGGCCTGCTGCGTACCGACGCCGTTTTCCTGCATCAGCGCCTGATTCCCCAGCAACAACGTTTTGCCTTCTGCTTCACCGCGCAGGCCCAGCCCGCCGAGCGTGCGGAAATTCTGCACGTCAGGTATCGCCAGATCCTCCGCTTTATCGACAATCGCCTGCGCGAGCGGGTGGTGCGAGCCCTGCTCCAGCGCTGCGGCAAAGCGCAGTGCCTGCTGTTCAGTGACACCGCCGAAGGTGTGAATCTCCGTCACTTTCGGCTGGCCTTCTGTCAGCGTCCCGGTTTTATCGAAAACCAGCGTTGAAAGCGTGCTGGCTTTTTGCAGGGCATCGGCGTCACGAACCAGCACACCAAACTCAGCAGCGCGTCCGACTCCGGCAGTAATAGACATCGGCGTCGCGAGCCCCAGTGCGCAAGGGCAGGCGATGATGAGTACCGTGGTGACGATCACCAGCGTATACATCAGCTGTGGCTGCGGGCCGAGGAAATACCAGATTGCCCCGCTGAACAGGGCAATCAGCACCACGACGGGTACGAAGACGGACGAGATTTTATCCGCCAGTTTGCCGATTTCCGGTTTGCTGCTTTGCGCTTCCCGCACCAGTTTGATGATGCGCGAAAGCGTGGTCTGGCTGCCAATCGCATCCGCACGGAACAACACGCTGCCGTCTCTGACCAGCGTGCCGGCATGCACTTTTTCGCCCTGAGATTTTTGTTGCGGGACAGGTTCGCCGGTCAGCATCGCTTCATCCATCCACGCTTCGCCGCTCTGGATTTCGCCGTCAACCGGAACGCGGTCGCCTGTGGTCAGGCGCAGCGTCATACCCTGCTGCACATCGGCCAGCGGCAGCGTTTTTTCGCCTTCCGCAGTCACCACACGCGCCGTTGGCGGTGTGAGATCCAGCAGGCGTTCCAGAGCTTGTGACGAGCGCTGACGCCCGCGTTGTTCCAGCGCATGGCCGAGGTTAATCAGGCCGATGATCATCACGCTGGCTTCGTAATAAAGATGCCGCGCCTGCATCGGAAAGGCATCCGGCCAGAGGCTGACGGAAATGGAATAAATCCACGCCGCACCGGTGCCGAGTGACACCAGCGTGTCCATATTGGCGCTACCGTGCATCAGGCTTTTCCACGCGCTGCGGTAGAAATGGCCGCCTGCTACAATCATTATCAGCAGCGTCAGCAGGCCGACAATCAGCCAGCCGGTCTGGTTGCTGGCGGTGACCATCATTTCTCCGCCCAGCAATCCCCACAACATCAGCGGGATACCCACCGACAGCCCGACCGCCGCCTGCCAGCTGAAACGGATCATGCTTCTGCGCGCCGTTTGCTGCTGGCGCTCGCGGCGTTTTGTTTCATCAATAATGATTTCAGCACCGTAACCCGCGCGTTCAACCGCTGCAATCAGGGCATTCTGGTCAGCATCACCGCTGACCAGCGCACTGCGTTCCGCCAGATTGACCCGCGCACGTTCGACGCCATTCACGCCTTCCAGCGCCCGCTGCACTTTACTGACACAGCTGGCGCAGCTCATGCCGCTGAGCAGCAGCTGCACGCTGTCGTCGGCGGCCGAGGTTTGAAACACATGGTTTTCAGCCGGAACAGGTGACGCGGCCGCTGACAGGGGTTCCGGCAAAACACTCGCCTTATCGGTCAGCGGCTCAGATTTTGGGGACGCGTCTTCCAGCAGTTGGGCTTCGTACCCGGCATTCACGACGGCGTCGATCAGGCTCTGGCTGCTGGCGTCGCCTTTTACTATGGCTTTATCCAGAGAAACTTCAACGGCGGTGGTGCCGTCAACCGCTTCGAGCGCTTTACGCGTTGAGGCCACACAATGCCCGCAGGACAGGCCTTGCAGAGATAATACGGTGGTGGTCATGGTTATTTTCCTTGGGTTAGCTTTCACTCATGACAGAGGATAAACCTTCCAGCAAGGGGAAGGTCAAGCAACGGTTTTCGCCTTACCGGTATTTTTCATTTTTCTCTCATTTACACTTTATTTAGAAATTCCCTTGCGGATTGGCTTATCGTTATCTCCAAAATTATATAGCGATGAAGGGTAAGGGGATTTTCAATGGCAAAAATGCAGACAACACTTCTGATTATGGCGGGGTTAATGGCGGCGCAGGCTTCCCAGGCTGCGGATGATTTTCGCGTCACCTATGCCGGTTCTATGGGCGTGGTGATGGATAAGTATCTGGGGCCGGATTTTGCGAAGCAGAACAAGGTGAATTATCAGGGCCAGGGGCAGGGTGCGTACGGCATGGCAAACCTGCTGGCGTCGAAAAAAGTGGTGGCGGACGTTTTTGTTTCCATCACACCGGGGCCGGTTGAAATCCTGCAAAAAGCGGGCATGGCCGGGCAGGCGATCCCGGTGGCCAGCACCAGCATGGTCATTGCTTATAATCCGAAAGGAAAGTATGCCGAAAAATTTGCCGCGATAAAGGAAGGCAAAGCGGGCGCTGAGCCGTGGTGGAAAGTGCTGCAAACCCCGGGATTACAATTCGGCCGCACCGATCCGGTCAGCGATCCTCAGGGCCAGAACATTATTTTCACCATGATGCTGGCCGAAAATTACTACAAACAGCCGGGTCTGGAAAAAGCCGTGCTGGGCGATGTGCAGAATACTAAGCAGATTTCGGGCGAGGGCGGTCTTCTGACCCGCCTGGAAGCTGGTCAGGTTGATGCCGCGTCGGGCTACGAAAGCGCCACGATTTCTGCGCACCTGCCGTACATCAAACTGCCAGATGAAATCAACCTGAGCAATCCGCAGATGTCGAAAGACTGGTACAGCCAAGTGACTTTCAACGTGAGAGATTCTAACGGCAAAGAGAAAACGCTGAGCACGCAGCCGCTGGTCTTCTACGCGGTGGTGCTGAACAACGCGCCGCATCCGAAACTGGCGAAAGAATTTATCGCTTACCTGCAAAGCGCCAAGGGCCAGAAACTGTTTGAACAAAACGGCTACGACAAACCTAAAGGCGGAAACCTTTAAGTTGCGCGCGTCAGGAATGGCGGTTCCCGCGCTGGCACTGCTGATGGTGCCTTTTGTCACGCTGCTTTTCCTTACGCCGTGGTCAGATTTTCACCTGGCTTACGGCGACAGCCATGCGGTGGTGGTTTCGCTCGGCCTGAGTCTGATATCGGTCGGCCTGATTATTTTGCTCGGGCTGCCGGTCGCGTTCTGGCTGGCAAAAACGACCTCGCGCTGGCGCACTTTGGTTGAAGTGCTGGTGCTGATCCCGCTGCTGACGCCTCCGCTGGCGATGGGGATTTTGCTGGTGTCGGTTTACGGGCCTTACAGTTCGGTCGGTGAAACACTTTCTACCATCGGTATGACGCTCAATAACAATGCGCCTGCGTTTGTACTGGCGCAGATTTATGGGGCGTTGCCTTATTTCATTCTCTCGGCGCGCGGCGCACTGGAAGCGGTGCCGCGCGATGTCGAAGAGGCTGCGCAGACGCTGGGCGCACGGCCTTTTCAGGTGCTTATCCGGCTCACGTTGCCGCTGGCCTCACGCGGAATTGCCGCCGGGATCGCCATTGCCTGGGTGCGGGCGATTGGTGAATTCGGCATTGTCATGGTGTTCTGTTATTTCCCGCAGGGTATACCGGTCAAAATGTTTATCAACCTGCAAAACGACGGCGTGACGTCGGTTTATTCTCTGCTGTGGATCCTGCTTATCGTGACGTTACCGCTGCCCATGTGGCTGCTGATGCGCACCAAAAAACAGACCGTGCATTACAGCTGAGCATTTTCGTAAAACCGTAAAGCCGCAATGCCGTAAACGCGTATACTGCTCAGATAAAGTGCAAAACAGGGCGACGCGGAGGCGAAATGAATATCAGTGATGTGGCGAAAATAACCGGGCTGACCAGCAAGGCAATTCGTTTTTACGAAGAGAAAGGGCTGGTGACGGCACCGGCGCGAAGCGAGAACGGATACCGCAGCTATGCACAAAAACATATTGAAGAACTGACGTTACTTCGTCAGGCGCGGCAGGTGGGGTTTACGCTGGAAGAGTGTCAGGAGTTAGTGGCGTTATTCCATAATCCTGATCGCCACAGCGCAGATGTGAAAGCACGCACTTTAGAAAAGGCCGCCGAAATTGAGCGGCACATTGAAGAACTTCAGCTGATGCGCCAGCGCCTGCTGACGCTGGCGGAATCCTGCCCCGGTGATGATGGCGCAGACTGCCCGATAATCGATAATCTTTCTGGCTGTTGCCACAAACACTAACGTTAGCCGTTACGGCGCAGGGCGTTCCACGCGCAGCGTCGCGCCCTCGACACCGGTAATTATTACCTTATCACCGACTTCCAGCGGCGAAGCGCATGACGCCCGCCAGCTGCTGTCGCCGATTTGCACCCGCGTGTACTGATTTTTCAGCGGTTCCAGCACGGTGGCGTAAGTACCCACTAACTGCTGGCCGCGCTGGTTCAGCGCCGAATTACCGCTGGTTTTGTCCGTGCGCTGGTTCAGCCATTTCCACCACAACCAGGCGGCGATAATGGTCAGAAGGGCAAACGCCACGCCCTGCCATTCCCACGGCAGCGGCAAAATCCACGTCACCAGCCCGACCAGCGCCGCTGCTACGCCACTCCACAGTAAGTAACCACTTGCTCCCACCAGCTCTGCCGCCAGCAACAGGCCGCCCAAAGACAGCCAGAATACATGCGGACTTGCTATGAAATCGCGAAGCATTATTTGCCGCCTTTGGTTTCTTTCAGCAGCTCAGCAATCCCGCCAATCGAGCCCATCAGGCTGGTGGCGTCCAGCGGCATCATGATGACTTTGCTGTTGTTTGCCGAGCCGATTTTGGTCAGCGCATCGGTATATTTCTGTGCCACGAAGTAGTTAATGGCCTGAACATCCCCGGCAGCAATCGCTTCAGAGACCATTTTGGTGGCCTGCGCTTCCGCTTCTGCCGCACGTTCACGGGCTTCTGCTTGCAGGAACGCCGACTGACGCTCACCTTCGGCTTTAAGGATCTGCGACTGTTTTTCACCTTCCGCACGCAGGATGGCGGACTGACGAACGCCTTCGGCTTCCAGAATGTCGGCACGTTTTGTACGTTCCGCTTTCATCTGTGCGTTCATCGCAGAAATCAGTTCAGCCGGTGGACGCACATCGCGGATCTCGATACGCGTAATTTTTACACCCCACGGATTGGTGGCTTCATCGACGATATGTAGCAAACGTGCGTTGATGTTGTCGCGTTGTGACAGCATTTCGTCGAGCTCCATCGAACCCAGCACGGTACGGAAGTTGGTCATGGTCAGGTTCACGATCGCCTGTTCCAGATTGCTGACCTCATAGGCGGCACGCGCCGGATCAATAACCTGGATAAAACACACGGCGTCGATGGCGACATTGGCGTTATCGCGGGAAATCACTTCCTGAGAAGGGATATCCAAAACCTGTTCCATCATATTGATTTTGCGGCCAATGCGGTCAACAAAGGGCACAACCAGGTTCAGCCCCGGCATCAGGGTTTTGGTATAACGGCCAAAGCGCTCGACGGTCCACTGGTAGCCCTGTGGCACGATTTTGATCCCGGCGTAAACCACCAGCAATGCCAGTACGATCAGAATAAGGATAGGAATGGGAATGAGGTCAAACATAGTATGAAACTCCTGTAAAACTGTGTCCTGAATATTCCGGCGGAATATTCGAGTAAAAACATGTCCCTGGCGCACTCACCGAAAGTCAGGCGCGTGCGCAATTGTCGCACAAATAACTAACGCGTCGTATTAATAAAGGATAGTTCAGAGGATAAAAGGCAGGGAAAAAGGCGAAAAAAAACGCACGTCAGGAAGGGGGAAGTGCCCGACGTGCGTAAGAAATTTTTAGCGTGAATCAGTACAGCAGGGAATATAACTGGCGACGATATTTAGCCGCCAGCGCGTCGCCGGTGCCGAGCGCCGACATGATATCCATCAGCGTCTTGCGCGCAGCGCCGTTAGCCGCACCTAAATCTTTTTTCAGTGGAGCCATCAGCAGTTCCAGCGCTTCTTCGTTACGCCCGACCTGATGCAATTGCAGGCTGAGTTTAACCACCAGCTCGGCGTTCTCAGGATCCTGCTGTAATTCCTGTTGCAGCAGCTGAATTTCAGGGGTATCAGCCGCCTGTTTCAGCAATTCTATTTGCGCAATCAACCCCTGATAACGGGAGTCTTTATCCTGCAACGGAATGGTCGCCAGCACGGATTCCGCGTCGTCGGTGCGATTAAGGTGAATCTGGGTTTCTGCTAGCAGCAGCCCGATATCACTGCGCTGATTACTTAACTGCCAGGCCTCTTTCAGCAGCGGTAAAGCCTCCGCCGCATTGCCTGCCTGCAACAGTTCCTGTGCCTGAGCGAGTTTAAGCTCTTCTTCTTTTGGCAGAACTTTTTGTAGCAATTCGCGGATCACTTCTTCCGGCTGCGGCCCCTGGAAACCATCCACCGGCTGACCGTCTTTGAACAGGTAAACCGCCGGGATAGAACGCAGGCCAAACTGCTGGGCAATCATCTGCTCGGCATCGCAGTCCACTTTCGCCAGAATCAGCTGACCGGCATATTCCACCGCCAGTTTGTCGAGGATCGGCCCCAGTTGCAGGCAATGCTGGCTGCGTTCAGACCAGAAATAAAACATCACCGGCACCGACATGGATTGTTCCAGCGTCTGATGCAGATTGGTTTCGTTGATATCGATAACAGTAGGTTGTGCAAGCATGAATTCTGTCTCTCCGCTACCCGTCATACTTCGAGACGCCTTCAGGCGAATCGAATTATTTAGGGTATAGAAATTTAAAGTATTTAAGAGCAAATGGGGGCAGCTTTTACGGCTTCAACCCCAGGCAGCTTTTACTTAGCTGTTTCCGCGCAATATTTTGTCCAGCAAACGCGAGGGTAAAAGGCGTTTGAGTACGGCGAGTGCGTGGGCGACCAGCGTCACCGGATACCGCAGACGCGCCTTCGGATTTTCTAAAGCATGGTGCAATTTTGGCAAAACGGCCTCAGGCGGCAGCGTAAAACGCCGCGCGATCCCCGGATTTTCGACCGGCCGGTCGGCCTGTGACTGATTCACGTTAGCCGTAAAGTTGCTGCTCAGCGGGCCGGGCTCAATCAGGCTCACCTGAATGCCCGTGCCGTGCAGCTCCATGCGCAACGTATCTGACCAGGCTTCGAGCGCGAATTTACTCGCAGCATAGGTTCCGCGGCCCGGCGTCGTCACCAGTCCCATCACCGAGCTTGTCTGAATAATGCGGCCTTCGCCGTGCGGCAACATCGCGGGCAGTAAAAGCTGTGTCAGCTGATGCGTACCAAACAGATTGGTGGAAAATTGTTGCTCAAACTGCTCGCGGCTGATGGTGTTCAGCGGGCCGTAAACACCGTATCCGGCATTGTTGAACAGGCCGTAAAGACGGTTGCCGGTCAGCGCGATGACCTCCGCGGCGGCGAGTTCTACGCTATGTTTGTCATCAAGATCGAGCGCAATAGTTTCAAAACCGAGCTGGCTGAGCGTGTCGATATCCGCACTTTTACGGCAGGCGGCCAGCACACGGTAACCGCGAGTCCGTAAATCTTGTGCGGCAACCAGCCCGATTCCGCTGGAGCAACCGGTAATTAATACTGCTTTTTGCATAACTTTACCTGTGAGGTGTCCCTATTTTTCATGGCTGTGATTTACTAGGGAGTCGGGTGAAAAAGGTAACGTCTTGGTTTTAATCACGTCACGGTATTATTTTTTGTAACCCTACTGCGTCACCAGCGGCGCGAGTTTGTCGGCCATCCAGTCGGCGATAAAAGATTGTGCCGCCAGTGCCGGATGCAAACCGTCGTCCTGCATCCACTCAGGTTTTGCGGCGACCTGCTCCATAAAGAACGGCACCAGCGGGATGTTTTCCTGCTTTGCCAGCGCCGGATAAATGGCGTAGAACGCATCACCGTAACGGCGGCCATAGTTTGGCGGCAGACGGATTTGCATCAGCAGCGGTTCGGCGTTGGCCTGTTTTACCTGACTGATAATCCGGGTCAGCGTTTGTGAAATGTTCTGCGGCGGAAAGCCGCGCAGTCCGTCGTTCGCGCCCAGTTCAATCAGCACCCAGCGCGGATGATGTTGTTGCAGCAAAGTCTGTAAACGGGCCAGCCCTTGTTCGGCGGTATCTCCGCTGATGCTGGCGTTAATAATCGTGGGTTTATCCCCTTCTTTTTGCCACTTATTATTGAGCAACGACGGCCAGGATTCGGCTACCGGAAGGCGATAGACGGCGCTTAAACTGTCGCCGATAATCAGTAAGTTATCAGCAGATACGGCGCGAAAACTCAGCAATCCCAACAACATAAGGAAGGGGAGATGCCAGCGGAAAACGTTCTTGAAGTTCATCATCTTAGTAAGCACGTCGGTCAGGGTGAAGGTCAGCTCACCATCCTGTCCGGTGTCGAGCTGGTTGTCAAACCTGCCCAGACAATTGCCCTGATTGGCGAATCCGGTTCCGGTAAATCGACGCTGCTGGGGATCCTCGCCGGGCTTGATGACGGCACCTCGGGTGACGTGATGTTGCTCGGCAAATCCCTGAACTCTCTCAATGAGGAAGGGCGCGCCGCGCTGCGGGCAAAAAACGTCGGTTTTGTATTTCAGTCTTTCATGCTGGTGCCGACGCTCAACGCGCTGGAAAACGTGCAACTTCCGGCGTTGCTGCGCGGTGAAAGTGACAGCAACAGCCGTCAGCAGGCGGTGCAGTTGCTGGAAAGTCTCGGGCTGGGCGGGCGTTTGAATCATCTTCCAGCGCAGCTTTCCGGTGGCGAACAGCAGCGTGTGGCGCTGGCGCGTGCATTTATCGGTAAACCTAAACTGCTGTTCGCCGATGAGCCGACCGGCAATCTGGATCGCACCACCGGCGAACGTATTGTTGATCTGCTGTTCTCACTGAACCGCGATGCGGCCACCACGCTGATCCTGGTCACGCATGACGAGCAACTGGCGGCGCGTTGTCAGCGGCGTCTGCGTCTGCGTGACGGGAAATTGTGGGAGGAAGCATGATCTGGCGCTGGTTCTGGCGGGAATGGCGATCGCCCTCGCTGCTGATTGTCTGGCTGGCGCTTACGCTGGCGGTGGCCTGCGTGCTGGCGCTGGGCAGTATCAGCGACCGCATGGACAAAGGGCTGAGCCAGCAAAGTCGCGAGTTTATTGCGGGCGACCGCGTGCTGCGATCTTCTCATCCGATTACGGAAGCCTGGTTGCAGGATGCCGAAACGCAGGGGTTGAAAGTCAGCCGTCAGCTCTCTTTCATGACCATGACCTTTGCCGGAAACACGCCACAGCTCGCGTCGGTAAAAGCCACCGATCTGGCGTACCCGTTATACGGCGCGTTGCAGACGGAACCGGCCGGGCTGAAACCGCAGCCGGGCACCGTTCTGGTGGCTCCCCGTTTGCTGGCGCTGCTGAACGTGAAAGTGGGCGATGATCTGGATGTCGGCGACAGTACGCTGAAAATTGCCGGTGTGATTGTTCAGGAGCCGGATGCAGGTTTTAACCCGTTCCAGACTGCGCCGCGCGTGATCATGAATCTGGATGATGTGCCGAAAACCGGCGCGGTTCAGCCGGGCAGCCGCCTGACGTACCGTTATATGTTTGCCGGTTCCCCGCAGGCCATTCAAACCTACGGCGATGCCATCAAAGGGCTGCTGAAACCCGATCAGCGCTGGACCGGCATGGAGGATTCCGACGGCGCGCTGGGCAAATCATTGCAGCGTTCACAGCAATTTCTGACGTTGTCAGCCCTGCTGACGCTGATGTTGTCGATTGCCGCCATTGCCGTGTCGATGGGGCATTACTGCCGCAGCCGGTACGATCTGGTGGCGGTTCTGAAAACATTAGGCGCCGGGAAAAAGGCGCTGCGAAAACTGATTATTGGTCAGTGGCTGGCGGTTCTGGTGCTTGCGGGGATTTGCGGCAGCATCGTCGGGCTGGCCTTTGAAGCCGTTCTGATGAAAGTGCTCGCGCCGGTGCTTCCCGCGCAATTGCCGCCTGCCGGTGGCTGGCCATGGGTCTGGTCGATGGGCGCAATGGTCGTGATTTCACTGCTGATTGGCATCCGTCCTTACCGTCAGTTGCTGGCCACGCAACCGCTGCGCGTGCTGAGAAATGACGTTGTGGCGAACGTCTGGCCGCTGCGCTATTTCCTGCCGGTAATGGTGCTGGTTGTTGTCGGGCTTCTGGCCGCCTTGATGGGCGGTAGTGCATTGCTGTGGTCGCTGCTCGGCGGCGTTCTGGTGTTATCGCTGCTGCTGGGTGTGATCGGCTGGGGCGCTTTGCTTTTGCTGCGCCGCCTGACTTTCCGCCAGCTTCCGTTGCGTCTGGCGGTCAACCGTCTGCTGCGACAGCCGTGGGTAACGCTCAGCCAGCTGGCGGCGTTTTCCATGTCGTTCATGCTGCTGGCGCTGCTGCTGGTGATGCGAGGGGATCTGCTGAACCGCTGGGAGCAACAGCTTCCGCCGGACAGTCCAAACTTCTTTCTGCTCAACATCACCAAAGAGCAGGTTCCTCAGGTGACGGATTTCCTGCATCAGCACAACGCGCAGCCGGAAACGTTCTATCCGATTGTTCGGGCGCGTCTGACGAAGATTAACGGCGAAGCCGCGACGGACAAAATCAAGCCGGACGATGCAGGCGGGGAAGCGGTAAACCGTGAGCTGAATCTGACCTGGATGGACGGATTGCCGGATCATAATCCGCTGACAGCGGGCAATGGCGCACCGAAAGCGGGAGAAGTGTCCATCGATGATGGGCTGGCCGGACGTCTCGGGCTTAAAATTGGCGATTCGGTAACGTTCACCGGCGATACGCAGGATTTCACCGCCAAAATTACCAGCCTGCGAAAAGTGGACTGGGACAGCCTGAAGCCGAATTTCTACTTTATCTTCCCGACGGGCGCGCTGGATGCCCAGCCGCAAAGCTGGCTGACCAGTTTCCGTTATCACGGCGATGACAGCACCATTACGCAGCTGAACCGTCAGTTCCCGACACTCAGTTTGCTGGATGTGGGGTCGATTCTGCGTCAGGTCGGGCAGGTCTTACAGCAGGTCAGCCGGGCACTGGAAGTGATGGTGATTCTGGTGATGCTGTGCGGCGGTTTGCTGCTGCTTGCCCAGATTCAGGTCGGGATGCGTCAGCGCCGTCAGGAACTGATCGTTTACCGCACGTTGGGCGCGAGTAAAAAAATGCTGCACCGTACTCTCTGGTGCGAATTTGCGGTTCTCGGGCTGGTGGCGGGCATTGCGGCGGCGATAGGTGCCGAAGTGGCGTTATGGTTGTTGCAGCGCAAAGTGTTCGATTTTCCGTGGCAGCCCAATTATCTGATGTGGATCGCCGTTCCAATGGTCAGCGCTTTGCTGCTCTCAGTCTGCGGGGGCTGGCTGGGCGTGAGATTATTGCGGGGACGGGCGCTGTTCAGGCAATACGACGCGTAACCGTCATACTTCGAGCTGCGGATGCGTTGGCTGCGTTCAGTCACCCGAATCACTTACTGGAGTAAGCTCATCGGGACTCCTTTACTTGCCGCCTGCCCGCAACCCGAATTATTTAGGTTCCCAACGGCTCTTCCCGTCAAAGGGGATAGCTGTTGGATTTAAAGCTTCTCAACCGCCCAGGCGATTCCGCTGGCGTATTCTTCCGGCAACATCGGCACCAGTGCGTTCAGGTTTTCTTTCAGCAGGCTGGCGCTGGCGTCGTTGAGATTCAGGTGTCCGACTTTACGACCCGGACGCACTTCTTTCTCGTACCAGTGCAGATTCACCAGCGGCAGGTTCAGCCAGTGTTCTGACACATCTGTGCCAATCAGATTGACCATCACTGATGGCGTGCTGACCACCGGTTTCGGCAGTGGCAGCCCGAGGATTGCGCGCAGGTGCATTTCGAACTGGCTGTAGGATGCGCCGTTTTGCGTCCAGTGCCCGCTGTTGTGAACGCGTGGTGCCAGTTCATTAATCAGCAAACCTTCGGCAACAACGAAACATTCCATTGCCATCACGCCGACGTAATTCAGTTCGTTCAGAATTGCTGACAGCATGCTTTCTGCCTGCTGTTGCAGCGCAGCGTCCGGCTCAGGCAGTGCAACGCTGGTGCGCAAAATACCGTCCTGATGCAGATTGTGCGTCAACGGATAATAGACGGTTTTCCCGTCGTGACCGCGTGCGCCAACCAGTGAAACTTCGCCGGAAAAATTGATGCCTTGCTCAACGATGCATTCACCGTAGCAATCCTGCGGCAGCGTGGTTTCTTCGCCGGAACGCAGACGCCATTGCCCGCGGCCGTCGTAACCGCCGACGCGGCGTTTCACAATCGCAAGTTCACCGAGCGTGGCGAAAATCTGCGGCCATTCAGCGGCACCGGCCAGCAACTGCCACGGTGCGTTCGCCAGACCGAGCTGGTCGAGTAACTGTTTTTGCGTCAGGCGATCGGCCAGGCGCGGGAAAATATCGCGGTTAACGAACGCATTATGCGTTGCCAGTTCGCGGGTTAAGGCGGTTTCCGGCCAGCGTTCAATTTCAGCCGTAATCACGCTTTGCTGAAAAGGCACCGCTTCCGGCTCCGCATCCAGACCCACCGGATAAACAGCGATCCCCAGCGGTTCACCGGCCTGACGCAGCATTCTGCCTAACTGACCGTTTCCGAGCACGCAAACCGGTTTCATGCTTCTTCCCTCGGATCGGGATTATTCAGCACTTCATCCGTTTGTGCGACACGCCACGCGGCCAGGTTTTTAGCAATTTCGGTATCATGGAGTGCGAGAATTTGTGCAGCGAGCAGGGCGGCGTTGGCGGCTCCGGCTTTACCAATCGCCAGCGTACCGACCGGAATACCGCGTGGCATCTGGACGATAGAATACAGGCTGTCGATGCCGCTAAGCGCCGCGCTTTGCACCGGCACGCCGAGCACCGGCACCAGCGTTTTCGCCGCCAGCATGCCCGGCAAATGTGCCGCGCCGCCGGCACCTGCGATGATCACATCAAACCCGTTAGCGGAAGCCTGTTCAGCAAAGGTGAACAATTTGTCCGGCGTGCGGTGTGCGGAGACGATATCGACATGGAAAGGAATATTCAGCGTTGTGAGCACTTCGGCGGCGAACTGCATGGTCGCCCAGTCACTTTTAGACCCCATAACGATGGCGATTTTTGCCGGGGTAACGTTGGATGACATGTCTGTATAGCTCCTGTGATTCGGATGTAAAGCGTGCGAGGGCGCAAATGATATCACGCTCACGAAGCGAGGAAAACGGTTGCGTAGCTGGAATACGGTGCATTTTTGATGAGAAGTGAGCGGCAGATTTGTATAATCCCAGCCACAATAATATTCGCCATCCCCACTGGAAACTGAACTATGACGCAGGCTTTACTGGCACCGATTTACGATTTTCTTCACTGTGAAACACCGGCTCTCTGGGTGGATGTTGCGCTGGAAAATCAGACGGTGTTGCTGATTGACCACGCCAACTGTGAAAAAAAAGCGGCGGCCACGGCCATGAGCCTGATGACAAAATATCTCGATCGCACCGAGCTGCTGTTTTGTGCGGCGCGCCTGGCCCGCGAGGAACTTCACCACTTTGAGCAGGTGGTGGAAATCATGCAAAAGCGCAATATCGCTTACACCCAGCTTTCGCCGTCGCGCTACGCCAGCGGCATGATTAAGCATACGCGTCATCATGATGATGTGAATATTCTGGTCGACCGGCTGATTATCGGGGCGTATATCGAAGCGCGTTCCTGCGAGCGTTTCGCCAAAATAGCGCCGTATCTGGATGAAACGCTGTCGCGTTTTTATACGTCGCTGCTGCGCTCAGAATCACGGCATTTTGCCGATTATCTGGCGCTGGCAGAGCAGTATGCGGGAACGGATATCAGTGAACGCGTGGAGGAGTTTGGCCGGATTGAAGCGGAACTGATTTTGTCACCTGATGAACAATTCCGCTTCCACAGCGGTGTTCCCGTTTGCAGCCTTAAAACGGGAAGCTGATCAGTTCCACGTTATCGGCGGTGACTTTCACCATTGAGCCTTCTTCGTGCCATGCACCTAATACCACGCGGTGGCCGGTTTTATTTTCTAAAGGCACGTCATGAATAGCCGGGCGGTGCGTGTGGCCGTGGATCATCCACTCGACGCCTGCCGCCTGCATTTCACTGATCACCGTCTGCGGATTCACGTCCATAATTTCCAGCGATTTTCCCTGATTAGACGCTTTGCTGTTGGCGCGCATTTTTGCGGCAATCGCCAGCCGCCATTTCAGGGGCAGCATCAGGAATAATTTCTGGATAAACGGGTTGTGAACTTTTTTGCGGAAATTCTGGTAGGCAATGTCATCGATACACAGCGTGTCGCCGTGCAGGATCAGCACGCGGCGGCCATAAAGCTCGAGAACTTTTTTCTCCGGCAGCAGCGTCATCAGGCTTTCACGCGCAAAACGTCTGCCGAGCAGAAAATCGCGGTTACCGTGGATGAAAAAGCAGGGGACGCCTTGCTGGCGGAGCTGGTTTAACGCCGCAGCGATTTCTGCGTGTAACGGTTCCGGGTCATCATCGCCAATCCAGGCTTCGAATAAATCCCCGAGAATGTACAGCGCATCAGCCTGCGGCGCATCTTCGCGAAGAAAACGCAGAAAACCGGCAGTGATTGCCGGTTCCTGTGCGCAAAGATGGATATCTGCGATAAAAAACGTGGTCATCCCGACGCTAATTATTCGCTGATGGTGACGCTTTTGATCACAACATCTTCTTTTGGAACGTCCTGGTGCATACCGCTGCGGCCTGTTTTCACGGCTTTGATCGCGTCAACCACGTCCTGACCTTCAACCACTTCTGCAAATACGCAGTAACCCCAACCCTGCGCATTTTTGCCGCTGTGGTTCAGGAAATCGTTGTCAGTGACGTTGATGAAGAACTGCGCGGTAGCGGAATGCGGGTCATTGGTACGCGCCATTGCCAGCGTGCCTTTGGTGTTTTTCAGGCCGTTATCCGCTTCGTTATCGATAGGTGCGTCGGTGTTTTTCTGGTTCATGCCTGGCTCAAAACCGCCGCCCTGGATCATGAAACCGTTAATCACACGGTGGAAAATTGTGTTGTCGTAGAAGCCCTTACGGCAATAGTTCAGGAAGTTTTCAACCGTGGCTGGCGCTTTGTCAGCGAAGGTTTTAATGACGATGTCGCCGTGGTTGGTGTGGAAAGTGACCATATTTATCATCCTGCTAATGTTAATGTGTGCTCTCTGTCAGAGCGGCTACTATAGCCTTTTCTTATACCATAACTCAAAAGTTGCCGTCAGCACTGGCTTTGTGGTGACTAAAGCCCGTCCGGCGGCCTTATGCCGTTTCGGTAAAGCCATTTTCGTTATATTATGAGCCTTAGTGACGCCGAAAAGGCGCCAACGTCATTTTCTACGCCCAACACACGGAATAGCCTGATGCTGAAGATTTTTAATACCCTGAGTCGCCAAAAAGAGGAATTCAAGCCAATTCATGCCGGTAAAGTCGGGATGTACGTGTGTGGGATCACTGTTTACGACCTGTGTCATATTGGCCACGGTCGCACCTTTGTGTCTTTCGACGTGGTATCGCGTTACCTGCGTTACCTCGGTTATGACCTGAAATATGTGCGTAACATCACCGACATCGACGACAAAATCATTAAACGTGCCGCTGAAAATGGCGAATCTTTTACGGCATTAACCGACCGCATGATTGCTGAAATGCATGCAGACTTTGCGTCGCTCAATATTTTGCCGCCAGATTCAGAACCCCGCGCTACGCAGCACATTGTTGAAATCATCGATATCGTGCAGAAGCTGATCGACCGCGATCACGCATACGTTGCGGCAAACGGTGATGTGATGTTTTGGGTCGAAAGCGATCCGGATTACGGTTTGCTGTCCCGTCAGGATCTGGATCAGCTTCAGGCCGGTGCGCGCGTGGAAGTGGAAGCCAACGTGAAACGCAATCCGATGGATTTCGTGCTGTGGAAAATGTCTAAACCGGGCGAACCGAGCTGGACGTCTCCGTGGGGCGAAGGCCGTCCGGGCTGGCATATCGAATGTTCAGCCATGAACTGCAAGCAGTTGGGCGCGCATTTTGATATTCACGGTGGCGGTTCTGACCTGATGTTCCCGCACCACGAAAACGAAATCGCGCAATCAAGCTGCGCACACGACGGCCCGTACGTGAATACCTGGATGCACTCCGGTATGGTCATGATTGACCGTGAGAAAATGTCCAAATCACTGGATAACTTCTTCACCGTGCGCGACGTGCTGAAATATTACGACGCAGAAAGCGTGCGTTACTTCCTGATGTCCGGCCACTATCGCAGTCAGCTGAACTACAGCGAAGAAAACCTGAAACTGGCACGTACCTCGATGGAACGTCTGTACACCGCACTGCGCGGCACAGATGCCAGCGCAACGCTAGCCGGTGGTGACGCGTTCGTGGCCCGTTTCCGCGCGGCGATGGACGATGATTTCAACACACCTGAAGCGTATTCCGTGCTGTTTGATATGGCGCGTGACATCAACCGCCTGAAAACCGAAGATCTGTCTGCGGCAAACGGTCTGGCCGCAGAGCTGCGCCAGCTGGCGGGCGTTCTGGGTCTGCTGGAGCAGGATCCTGAACAGTTCCTGAAATCCGGTGCGCAGGCGGATAACGACGAAGAAGTGGCTGAAATCGAATCACTGATCAAACAGCGTAACGACGCCCGTGCCAGTAAAGACTGGGGCATGGCAGATAAAGCGCGTGACCGTCTGAATGAAATGGGTATCGTTCTGGAAGATGGGGCAGCAGGCACCACCTGGCGCAGAAAATAATCTCCTTCATACTTTTGATTTCATAAAGCCTCCTCTCCGGAGGCTTTTTCATAAGGATCGTCCTGTGACAAAAATGCTTCTGGCTTATCAGCCGCCGTACGACTGGCAGTGGATGAGCACTTTTCTTGGCGCACGCGCCTTGCAGGGCGTCGAGCAGCAGGACGGCGAGTTTTATCAGCGCACGCTGGCTGTTATGCACAACGGCAATCGGCTGACCGGCTGGTTGCGGCTGCGTCCCTTGCCGGAGAAAAACGTTGTCGAGCTGGAGGTTTCGCCCTCGCTGGCAGTGGTTGCGGAAAACGTGGCGCAGCAGGTGCGGCGGTTGGTGGATCTCGATGCGCAGCCGGACGTGATTGCGCAGGGTTTAGGGCGGCTCGCCGAAAACTCGCCGGGTCTGAGATTGCCGGGCTGCGTTAATCGGTTTGAACTGACGGTCAGGGCAATTCTCGGGCAACTGGTCAGCGTGAAAATGGCAGCAACGTTAGCGACCCGTCTGACGGAGAAATGGGGTGAACCGGTCACCACGCCTTTCCCGGCACTTACGCATCTTTTTCCCTCTCCGGCGAGTGTGGCTCAGCTGACCGTGGACGATTTACGCGGGATTGGCGTACAGGCGAAACGCGCCGCGTGCCTCATTGGTATCGCTCAGGCGGTGGAAGCGGGGCGTTTGCCGCTCGATGATATGAATGATGCGCAGGATGGCGTGAAGCAATTGCTGGCGATGCCGGGCATTGGCAGCTGGACGGCGAGCTATGTCGCGATGCGCGCCTGGTCTGCGCCGGATGTTTTTCTGGGCGGCGATTATCTGATTAAGCAGCGCTTTCCTGGTATGACACCGGGGAAAATCGCCCGTTACGCCGAAGTTTGGACACCGTGGCGCACGTACGCCACGTTGCATTTATGGTTTAACAATGACTGGCAGCCTGATTTGCCCTGATTATTCCGTACCGGTCTGAGGCGGCTGTGAAGAATGTGGGGCATGGGCGGTGGCAGTTTTCTGATCGGCTTCATATTTGAAAACCTGTCCGCGTCCGTTACGTTTGGCGGTATAACAGGCCATATCTGCCTGTGCCATAAACTCACTGCCGCTGGTGTACGGATTACAAATCTGCGTTAGCCCGGCGCTGGCGCCAATGCGATAGGTTTTCTCTTCCCATATAAACAGGTACGCGTTGATCTTATCCACCAGTTGCTGAACCATGCCGAGCCCTTGTTCCATCGGACAATCAAACAGGATCAGCGCAAATTCATCGCCCCCCAGACGCGCCAGACGGTCGCTGTTACGGATGTGTTCCTGCATCAGCGCACTCAGCTGGCGTAACAGCTCATCGCCCGCCGCGTGACCGGCGCTGTCGTTAATGGCTTTAAAGCGGTCAAGGTCGATAAACGCCAGAGTATGGATCTGCTGACGCGTCGCCGTCAGGTTGAGTGCTTTTTTCAGACTTGATTCAAAACTGCCCCGGTTTGCCAGCCCGGTCAGCAAATCGTGTGACGCGCTGTGGCTGAGTTTGCGCATCAGCTCGCGGGATTTACTGACGTCCTGAAGCACCAGCACGATACCGATCGGTTCATCTTTCAGCGTGCGCAGCGGCGAAACGGCCAGCTGGACATCGAATAAACCCGTGGCGTGACCGTGCAGAACTAAAGAACTTTCGACGGAAGAGTGCAGATTTTCGTTGATATCGAACTGCATCAGGTTATCGATCATCGGCCCGTCAGGTCCTTTGCTGATCAGGACGATACGGTTTACCGGCTGCCCCTGCGCCTGTTGTTCTGTCCAGCCAGTCATTTTCTCCGCCACCGGATTCATGAACGTAATATTCATATTCCGATCGGTAGAAATCACGGCTTCATTGATTGAATTCAAAGTGATATGCAGCAGTTCTTTTTCTTCGTGCAGAGCCTCAGACAGCCGTTTGTTGGTCATTTCCGTGTGTTTGAGTTCGTTAATATCCTCAACCTGAGAAATGAAATACAGCGGGTTGTGATGCTCATCGCGTACCAGTGAAACGGCCAGTAACGCCCAGACGATTTCACCGTTGCGGCGTAAATAGCGTTTTTCCATGGTGTAGCTTTGAATTTCATCGTTCAGCAACTGCTGGAACAGTGTGAGATCTTTGCCCAAATCTTCCTGATAGGTGATTTCCTGGAACGTCAGCGTGATCAGATAATCGGCTTCATAGCCCAACAGATGACACAGCGCTTTGTTGACCTGCAGCAGTTTTCCCTGCGGGGAAACCAGCGTCATCCCGATGGCCGAATATTCCATGGCATTACGAAAGCGGTTTTCGCTCTGAGTAATATGTGATTTCTCGGTGCGCAGGGAATGCATCACCATCGCCATCGCGTTAGCAGGCATCAGGATCAGCAGCAGCGGCAGGAAAATTAATCCCTGGGGGATCTGCACGGTTGTATGGGGCTGGACGGTGATTATCCCGCTGGTGTGCAGCAGGGCAATCATCAGCGTCATCGACAGGAAAATAATGAAGGCTTCAATACGCGGCAAACGGATGGCGCACCACAGCAGAGGAATAGTAATAAACGCGAAGGTATAAGGCAGCCATTTTAGCGCCAGAAAACCGGCGAGCAACGTCAGTGTAAACGTCAGGAATAGCTCAAAAAAACGCTGCGACGTGAGGTTCTTGCTGAAATAACCCCGCTGATAAATCAGCCCCAGCGGCGTTAGCGCCAGGATCGCCACGGCCTCGGACATAAACCAGGTGGCAAAACGGTTTTGCAGTTCAGCGGGTGAATGAATGTGCAGAATAAACAACATCATGATCACAGAACTGACCAGCGGACAGAAAACGACGGCAATCAGCAAAAATTTCACCCAGGAACTCAGGCCGGAAAGCGGATCCTGCTGCGGCAACATCCGGCGCAACAAGACGGCACACAAAGACGCTTCAATCAGGTTGTTAAGCAGATAAGGAACATAGCGCGGAAACGGCGTGCCCATGACCGCGTGGGCGGCGGCAATGCCCACAGACGCGGCGCAAAGCAGCGGCAACCACTGGCGAAAATGATGATGAAACAGGACCGGAATGAGCAACGCCGTCGGCAGCCATAGACCCGCCAGGCTGGACTGTCTCTGAATAATGTTCATGCACGCGAGCGCGAGCAGGCAGATAGCAATGCCTAAAAGCAGGGAGGCTTTCCAGTCAGCCCTGTGAATAATGAGAGAAGGTGGTTGGCTTCTTTCCACTATGAAAACCCTTTTCTGACCGGCGGCTAATGACAAACAAATGCGATGATGACTATTGTTGTATTTTTCACTCGTCGCGGCAGTGTGTTGATCGCGCGGCGGCGTGTTATCAGTATCGGAAAATCAGAATGAATTATTAATATAAATTCTACATTACGTTGTAATAGATAACGAATATTCCGGCCCGAAAGCCGGAAAGTGTGCGTCAAAGCAAGAAAATGGTGGCAAGACCCAGGAAGATAAAGAAACCACCGGTGTCCGTTAGCGCGGTGATCATCACGCTGGAACCGACGGCAGGGTCACGGCCAAGGCGAACCATGGTCAGAGGAATAACCACGCCCATCAGCGCGGCCAGAAGCAGATTCAGCACCATCGCCAGCGTCATAACCGCGCCCATTTGCCAGTCGCTGTACAGCAACCAGGTGACGATGCCCATCAGCCCGCCCCACACCAGACCGTTAATCAGCGCAACGCCAAGCTCCCTGAACATCAGAAATTTCAGGTTGCCCACCTGAACGTGGTGCAGCGCCAGCCCGCGGACAATCATTGTGATCGTCTGGTTACCGGTGTTACCGCCAATCCCGGCGACAATCGGCATCAGTGCGGCCAGCGCCACTAGCTGCGAGATGGTATGTTCAAACAGGCCGATAACACGCGAGGCGACAAAAGCCGTACACAAATTGATGGCCAGCCACGCCCACCGGTTTCGCACGGCTTTGCTGACCGGAGAAAACACATCTTCTTCCGGGCTTAGACCGCCCATACGGCGCAGATTACTGTCGGTATCGTTATTCACGAAATCAACAATCTCTTCCACTGCCAGACGCCCCATCAGCTTGCCCTTTTTATCCACCACCGGGGCGGTAATCAAATCATAACGCTCAAATGCGCTGGCCGCGTCTTCGGCCTTATCTTCCGGCTCAAAGCTGGTGAAGTCGGTGATCATGACGTCAGAAACTGGCGTATGAGGCGGGTTTAGCAAAATCGTGGTCAGCGGAAGTTCGCCGAGAAGCGTATTTTTTCTGTCTGTAATGAATAACTTATCGGTCGCCTGCGGGATAGTTTTACGCAGACGAAGAAAGCGCTGCACGGTGCCCAGCGTGACATCGGGACGAACGCTGAGCAGCTCGAAATCCATGATACGGCCCACGCATTCTTTGCTGAACTTCATGACCTCACGGACTTTATCGCGCTGACGCGGGTCAAGGGATGTCAGAACCCGGCCAATCAGGTCTCGAGGCAGGTATTCGGCGAGATAAACCTGATCGTCCACGTCGAGCAGTGACATGGCTTTCAGCAGGTCTTTATCGCTCATTTCTTCGATCAGACTGTCCCAGACCGTTTCTGACACTTCGACCAGGGCTTTACCGCGTGCGGAGGGGTCAACCAGACTCCACAGCGCCAGACGTTCACGGATAGGCAAAGCTTCCAGTACGTCGGCGACGTCCGCCGCATGCAGTTTTTGGACGCGTGCGCTGAGCTCTGCGGTGTGATCCATCAGTGCGGCGCGCGTTTCGTCATTGACTTCCGGGTTTTCGCCCAGAATGCTCTCAGCCAGATTATCGGTATTGAGAAGGAGATCGAGGATCCTGCTGCGGCTTTCCGCCAGCTTTTGGCCGTAATTCTTAGGTTTTTCGGCAGACATTTGGGGTCCTTATTCCTTGAAGTAGCGGCAACTTTTCAGCGTACCGGTACATGTTTTATCGGGTGTCTGATCTTGTCGGCTTTCGGTTGGCGTTTCGGATTGTTTCTGATTCTGATGATGCGAATACGCGCCGAAAGCAGAGTAAATGAGACGTCCGAACAAAATAATGAAGCTTATCGATAAAACGATTTTCGTCATCTTGATGTTGGATTTTCGAGACATAATTAAGCTCGCTTAAGTGAGTCTTTGCTCCGGTGGCGGGAATGAAAGAGGATAAATGATAATATTTACAATATATAACAGAACTAAACGGGCAACCAGATAATCGGAAAAAGTGACAAACTCAGTGACAATCCTATTGCGGGTGCTCAATGCTCTAAATAATTTCTCTTTTTTTTTCAAGATTCTGATAAATCGAATAAGATTTTTCCTTTCATTCATCACGTGATTAATTTGTCTTTGACGGTTTTTAGTGAAAACCCTAAAGATTCTATTTAATGATCTGCGTCAAAAGATTTAAGATAAGTCGCATTAGAATCCAGCCATATTTTAAATATCTGCGACCCGGATTTCGTCCGCTGTATTCTTTTTTCTTCCGCACTTTTCTGTGAAATGACATTAATGCAACGATAATTGAGAGCGGAGCTGTCGCCATTGCTACCGGACTGCCTGTCTGGCGTTCGTTACACCCTAAACCAAACACTGCTGCATGAAGTTCATGCGCAAACATAGATGGACTTGATGCGTAAAAATTTCTCCTGGTATGACCTGCGCCACAAATGGTGGGGGCTTCCCGTTATTTGCGCGCTGGTGTTGATCCCAGTGACGTCATGGCTTTCGCCGATCATTATGCTGCCGGAAGGCCGGACGTATCTGATCTACATGCCGCTGGCAACGTGCGTTGCCTTATTGATGGTATTTGACTGGGCGGCTTTCCCCGGCATTGTCCTGACGCTTTTCCTGCGTTATTACCTGCGGATCGGTTTCGACATGAGTGTGCTGATGACGGTGATTTACTTCACGTCACTGTTTCTCGCGTGGCTGGGATACCGCTGGCAGGCCGGGAGCCGCTGGTCTGCACCGTTGGGATTAATGACGCTGGCAAAAGTCCGTGTCGCCTGGTTACTGATTTTCCTGACGTTCTTTTTTATTATCGTGTTGCAGATTGTTGTGGAGAGCGGGCTGCTGCCGGGCTATCTGGGCATGGCGACCGCAGAATTCGTCACTCTCAGAACGCTGGTCAATTTGCAGGCGATGATTCTGGGCATACTGCTTAACTCTCACCTGATCTACTTGGTTATCCGTCTGATACGTCAGCCACGCTACTTCCGCGTGCTACGCATGATGTTGAGAAAACAACGTGCGCCGGGCGTGAAAACTCTCGAAGTATTGCTGTGGTTTGTCGTGCTGACTGTCATGGTGACGTTGCTGTGCTTACCAGGTCTCAGCGAGCCGTTTACCAAAATTCTGCTCAGCGACTACACACTGACGCTGCTGTTCCCGGTGCTGCTGTTTGGCGCTCTGCGTTATGGCTATTACTTCATCAGTATTGTCTGGACGATTACGCTCACTGTTTTATTTAATAACTATCAGGGGTTTATCTCGGAACACGGATTTATCCATAATCTGGTCTTTGTTTCGGCGCTAATGCTGGTTTATACCGTGACGCTGTTGATGATGTCGGTGCTTTCTTCCCGTCAGCGTCTTCTGATGAAGAAATTCAGTGCTGCTGCTTTGCAGGATCCGGTATTTGGCCTGCCAAACCTGCGTGCGTTTAACCGTGATTTAGCCCGGCATCCGCGCTCTATGCTCTGTTTCATCCGTGTTTCGGATATGGATGTGCTGAGCCGCAACTACGGTATGCAACTGCGTATCCAGTTCAAACAGCAACTGGCGCTGGGGCTGAAACCTTATCTGCAGGACGGGGAACGTGTTTATCATCTTCCGGGATATGATCTGGTTCTGCGGCTTAACTGTGAGGATGCCGACACAAAATTGCAGAACCTGCATGATTATCTGGAAGATTTTCGTTTGATTTGGAACGGGCTGCCGCTGCATCCAAACATCGGTTTATCCTATTGCACTGTGTATTCACCGGTTGAGCATTTGCCGATTTTGCTCGGCGAACTGAGCGGTATTGCGGAAGTTTCCCTGACCACCGGCCAGCCGGAATCCAATAAAAGCGACCACAGCCAGGTACAGCTGGAGATCAAAGAGAAAGTCGACATGCTGCATAAAATACAGCGCGCGCTTGATGATGACCGCTTTGTGCTGATGGCACAGCCGATACTGGGCGTACGCGGTGACAGCTATCATGAAATTCTGTTGCGTCTGTTTGACGGTGAGCAGGAATCGCTGGTAACACCGGACAAATTCCTGCCTGTCGTACATGAGTTTGGTCTTTCTTATCAGATGGATATGTGGGTTCTGCGGCATACGTTGATGTTTATTCATCAGAACCGCGTGCGTCTTCCCAGCCTGCGGTTTGCCGTGAACTTTACGCCATCCACGCTGTGCCGGCCGACGTTCACCCGCGATTTCAAAATGCTGATGCTGGAATATGAGATTGAACCGTTCCAGATCGTTTTAGAGGTCACGGAATCGCATCTACTGCAGAACATGAAATACGCGGACTACGCGATGCGCGAACTGCGCTCTTATGGCTGCCGGATTGCGATTGACGACTTCGGCACCGGCTACGCCAGCTATGGCCGCCTCAAGGCGATTCAGGCCGATATTCTGAAGATTGACGGCAGTTTTGTGCGCAACATGCTGACCGATCCGCTGGACGGTTATATCGTGCAGTCAATTTGTCAGGTGGCGCGCATGAAACATCTGTCGATTGTGGCGGAATACGTGGAAACCGAAGAGCAGAAAGCGGCACTTCACGCACTGGGCGTGGATTATATGCAAGGGTATCTGGTGGGCAAGCCCCAGCCGCTGGCTTCGCTGCTGGAATTTCAAAAAAACTGATTTATCAGTACGCTGAAAAATAAAAAGCCCTCTGAGCACAAAATGCCAGAGGGCTTTTTTATATCACCGGATTTACTTGTCGGAGGGGTCGGCGTCCTCTTCTTCGAGCATCAGTTTCCAGCCCGTGACATCGTTCCAGTAGCTTTGTTCGCGTTCGAAATCGAGCTGAACCAGGTTGTTCTGGGCCAGATATCCGGCCGGGAAACGCAGCGTCCAGTGATTATCATCGGTCGATAACCGCAGGGATTCCGGCGTGGTTGTCGACTGACGCTGGTTATTGAGCAACGCCCCCAGACGCAACAGTTGAATCAGCGGAATATAATGCTTCTTCTTAAACAAATTCAGGCGCGGCAGTTCTTCCAGCTTGATGGCTTTGCGGTGGAAGCGTACCAGTGTCGCCAGCAGCGTTTGCTGCTCCTGATTAAAGCCCGGCAAATTAGTATTTTGCAGGATATAAGAAGAGTGCTTGTGCATACCAGTGTGGTTAATGCTCAGGCCAACTTCATGCAACATGGCGCTGAATTTAAGCAGAGATTCCAGCTGCGGTTGCACCAGTTTGGTATTTTGCGCCAGCCATTGGGCATACAACTGTTCGGTCGTTTCCAGCACGCGGCGCGCCTGTTCCCGGTCGATATTGTAATGCTCAGCCAGACTTTTCGCCGTGCGGGTGCGGATATCCTGGTGACGGAAACGGCCTTCCATTTCGTACAACACGCCTTCACGCAGCGCACCGTCGGAAAGACGCAATTCTTTCACAGCCAGTGCATCAAACACGCCGCGCAGGATAGCCAGGCCGGGAATGAAGACTGACTTGCGATCTTCTGACAATCCCGGTAGATCCAGCGCACTGAAATTCTTAAAGTTCAGCACGGCTTCGGTCAGCATTTCCAGCCTTTCAGGGGTAATCAGACCGTCTTTCTCACCCATTTCAACCAGCACTTCATGGGCGGCTTTGATGCTGCCAGACGCGCCCAGAGCATACTGCCAACCTTGCAGACGATACTGCCACGCCAGCGTTTCGAGTTTCTGTGCGGCGGCGAGTTGTGCGCGTTTGAAATTGCTGCGGCTGATTTCACCTTCCGGGAAAAACATCTGTGCGAAGCTGACACAGCCCATACGGCGGCTTTCGGCCAGCAGTGGCTCGAAATCTTCGCCGATGACCAGTTCAGTTGAACCGCCACCAATATCGACCACCAGCTTGCGGCCTTTTTCCGGCTGCGTGTGTTCAACGCCCATAAAAATCAGACGAGCTTCTTCTTGTCCGGAAATAATTTCTATCGGATACGGAATCACTTCGGCGGCGCGCTTGAGGAATTCCTCAGCATTCACCGCCTGACGCAGCGTATGGGTTCCAACGATGGTGACGTTATTTTCTGGAAAACCCTGCAGGCGTTCAGCGAATAAAGCCAGGCAATCCAGCCCGCGTTGAATGGCTTCTTCACTGAGCACATTTTTATTGTCGAGGCCATCGGCCAGGTGAACGCGCTGTTTCAGGCGTCCCAACACCTGCAATGCGCCGTTAACGACGCGCGCAATGACCATATGGAAACTGTTCGACCCGAGGTCGATTGCAGCAATTTCCTGTGGCTTGGCATTCAATGGGCTGCTGCTTTTAAGGGGCATAGTTGTGTAACGCTCCAGGGGTTCAGACTTGCTGACTTTGTTGTTCCAGATCTTTGAGATATTCGTAAATCGCCAGTTGTGCGCGCACTTTGCGGCGATTTCCGCGTGGAACATACCGGTTGCTTAGTTCTTTATCAATCACTCTGGCTTTTACCGTGTCGCTGAACAGTAATTCGAGAATGTCCAGAACGCGCTGTTTGAGGCGCGGGTCGAGCAGGGCGACTGCCACTTCAATACGGTAATCGATATTTCGGGTCATCCAGTCGGCAGAAGACAGGAAGACTTTGGTATCGCCACCGTTTTCAAAGACATAAACGCGATCGTGTTCGAGATAGCGGTCAATGATACTGGTGACCTGAATGTTTTCGCTGAAGCCGGGTAAATTGGGCACCAGCGAGCACATGCCACGGATCAGAAGGCGGATTTTAACGCCCACATTTGACGCGACGTACAGACGATCAATCAACCCTTTGTCCACCAGATTGTTGATCTTCAGCGTAATACCACCGGTTCCGCCGGCCTGGACATTGGCGATTTCTTTGTCGATCAACCGGTAAAGCATGTCCCGCGAGTTCTGCGGCGACACCATCAGATGTTCGAAAGAAACAGGGCGGTAAGGGTTTTCAATAAAGTTGAAAACGCGGCGGACTTCGTTAGTGATACGCGCATCGGCGGTCAGCAGCGAATAGTCGGTATAAAGTCGGGCGGTTTTCTCGTTAAAGTTACCGGTCCCAATATGAGCATAGCGGACAATTTCATCGCCTTCGCGGCGCGAGATAAGAAAGAGTTTTGCGTGAATTTTCAAACCCGGCGCAGAGAAAATAACGTGTACACCGGCTTCCGTCAGACGTTTCGCCCAGTGAATGTTGGCTTCTTCATCGAAACGCGCCTGCAACTCAACGACTACCGTCACTTTCTTGCCGTTATGCGCGGCGTGGATCATCGATTCAATAATGCGTGAGTCTTTCGCCACGCGGTAAATATTGATTTTTATCGATAAAACGTTCGGATCAAACGACGCCTGGCGCAACAGTTCGAGAACGTGCTCAAACGTGTGGTACGGATAATACAGCAACACGTCCTGCTCGCGGATGGCAGCAAAGCCGTTACGGAATTTATCAAACCACAAATGACGCAGGCGTGGCAGCGGGCGGTTGACCAGATTGGCTTTGCCGACGTTCGGGAAGCCAATGAAATCTTTAAAATTGTGGTAACGGCCACCGGCAATCACGGAATCGTAGTTGGAAATACCGAGCTTGCCGCGCAGCAATTCCACCATTTCATCCGGCATGTCACGCTGATAGACAAAACGCACCGGCTCGGCGGTCAGACGTTGTTTCAGGCTCGATGACATGAGTTCCAGCAGGCTGGATTCCATTTCCGTCACCAGATCGTATTCGGCGTCACGGGTCATTTTCATCGAATAGGCATTCAGCGCATCGTAATCAAAGAAGCCTTTGAAAATGTCGTCGAGGCAATAACGCAGGATGTTATCCAGCAGGATCATCGGCTTGCGGCGGCGCGGTGCTTCCGGCGGCAGATTGACGAAACGTGGAACTTTATCGGACGGGATTTCCAGCAGGGCGTAGTGAATCTCTTCGCCGCGGATAATTTCTACCGCCAGATAGGTGTAATCGTCTTTGAGGAACTGCACCAGATTGGTGTCGTGATTAATCAGAATCGGCGTAATGTGCTGGCGCAGCTGATGTTTGAAATACTGACGTAACCAGGCTTGCTGGTTTTCCGACACCTGACGTTCGTTAATCAGGAAAATTTGATTACGTGCCATTTCCAGCAGTAAATCGTTGTAGAGACTGTCGAATTCCTGATCAATGCGAAGTACTTTTGCCTGAATTTTTTTCAGCAAATGACGGGATGCGCCAAGAAAACCTTGTTCCTCGCTGATGAGGATCCGCCGTTTTAGATCAGCAAACCGGACTTTATAAAACTCATCCAGATTATTGGAATAAATCCCTAAAAAACGCATCCTTTCGATCAGGGGATTACTTTTGTCTGCCGCTTCCTGCAAGACGCGCTCGTTGAAGGACAGCCAGCTTAGTTCTTTCTCGATATAAAGCTTTTCCTGACCCATTTTCACTCCGTTCATTTGGCTTACAACCTGGCCCATACAGGCAAATTTGCCTGAAAACACCGCAATTTAACTCAACGTGATCTTCATGTTTCCCGTCCGTTTTAATGCCGGGCGCAACAGGAAGCCTTTTATGAGAGGGCCTAGTGTCTACTACCAATATTGCGAAAGATTGACAGGAAAGTCCAACACTACAGGGGATGAATTCAGGAGAGTTTTTACAGGGGGAATAAATGCGGATAAAAAGCGGGAAAAGTCTTACCGGTGAAGGCATTGTCGCCCTCACCGGTAAGGTATTTATGCGAAATCAGACGGCGCTGGCACCAATCAGAGATTCAGGTTTGACCTGAACAGGCTTGGTTTTGTATTTCGCCAGGAACTGCGGCTGGAAAATACACATGCGGATGGCGCTGCGATATTCACCATTCACAAAGAATTCCTGCTTCAGTTCACCTTCCAGTTCAAATCCGAGTTTGCTGTAAATATGAATCGCCTTTTTATTTTCTTTGTCGACGATTAAATACAGTTTATAGAGGTTCAGAACGGAGAAGGCATAATCCATGGCCAGGCGGACGGCATCACCGGCAAAGCCTTTGCCCTGATGCTGCGGGTCGATGATTATCTGAAATTCCGCGCGGCGGTGAATATGATTAATTTCGACCAGTTCGACTAATCCGACCGGCCCGCCCTGGAATTCAATAATAAAGCGACGCTCGCTTTGGTCATGAATATGTTTGTTATAGAGATCTGTCAGTTCGACGAACGCCTCGTAAGGCTCTTCAAACCAGTAACGCATGATGCTGGCGTTATTATCAAGACGGTGAACAAACGACAGGTCATCCTTTTCCAGTGGACGTAATCTGACGCTGTTATTGCTAAACATGGGGTGTTCCTCAAAAAATCAAAAAGCCGTTTTACCTGAGGTAACCTTCGTGAATATGAGATCTGAAACAACCGTGTTTCAGATGAAGGTCGGCGCACAAACGACGTTTAAACGTGCGCCGGGATGGGCATTATATCGGGTGAAATGTAAACAAGTGTCAAATGGTAGAAAATAAAAAACCGGCACGGAGCCGGTTTATAGTGAAATCATCGCGATTAAGCAGATTAATCTGCCGCGTAACCCTGTTCAGGTAGTGGATTGTTATCCAGTAACGCCTGACCATTTTTCAGGGACAAACGTCCTTCAATAAACCAGCTGACCACCAGCGGATAAATGCTGTGTTCCTGTGTTTGCACACGCGCCACCAGCTCTTCTTCTGTATCTTCGGTAAACACCGGGACTTTCGCCTGTAATATGACCGGGCCGCCATCAAGCTGCTCTGTGACAAAATGCACCGACGTGCCGTGTTCAGTATCCTGATTTTCAATCGCCTGACGATGAGTGTGAAGACCCGGATATTTCGGCAACAGGGAAGGGTGGATGTTGATCATTCGTCCGGCAAAACGCTGGACAAACTCTGCGGTGAGGATGCGCATATACCCGGCAAGTACCACCAGATCAGGTTGGAACGAATCAATGGCATCGGCCAGTGCGACGTCAAATGCAGCCCGATCTTCGTAGGCTTTCACATCCAGCGCATGCGCCGGAATGTGGGCTGAACGGGCTCTTTCAAGCCCGTAAGCGGCGGATTTATTACTGAAAACAGCGCAGATTTCTGCGTTGATTCTTCCCTGCTGGCAGGCATCGATCAGGGCCTGTAAATTGCTTCCCTCGCCCGATACCAGAACCACAATCCTTTTCATTTTTATACCTGTCTTCAGTGAGTTGAATTACTGGATGACAACACGTTCAGCGGAGTCAGAGGCTTTAATGTAGCCAATTTTCCACGCTTTTTCGCCATTATCGTTCAGTAAAGCAATCGCCTGTTCCGCCAGCTCAGCCGGAAGTGCTACCAGCATGCCGACACCGCAGTTGAAGGTACGATACATTTCGTGACGGCTGACGTTACCGGCGGTTTGCAGCCAGGTAAAGACATCCGGCCACTGCCAGCTTGATTCATTAATGATGACCTGAGTATTTTCCGGCAGAACGCGCGGAATATTCTCCCAGAAGCCGCCACCGGTCAGGTGAACGATACCGTGCACCTCGACGTTTTCGATCAGATTCAGGATCGATTTTACGTAAATTTTGGTCGGTGCAAGCAGATGGTCGGCCAGCGATTTGCCTGCCAGATCGGTAGTTTCCGGATTGGTTTTGCTGACTTCCAGAATTTTGCGCACCAGTGAGTAGCCGTTGGAATGCGGGCCGCTGGCGGCCAGGCCGATCAACACGTCGCCGTCAGCTACTTTGCTGCCGTCGATAATTTCTGATTTTTCCACCACGCCGACGCAGAAGCCCGCGACGTCGTAATCTTCGCCGTGGTACATCCCCGGCATTTCGGCGGTTTCGCCGCCAACTAACGCACACCCAGACTGTTTACAGCCTTCTGCAATACCGGTGATCACGCTGGCGGCGGTATCAACGTCCAGTTTGCCGGTGGCGTAGTAATCGAGAAAGAACAGCGGTTCAGCGCCCTGAACGATCAAATCGTTGACGCACATCGCGACCAGGTCGATACCGATGGTATCGTGGCGTTTTAAATCCATTGCCAGACGCAGCTTGGTGCCAACGCCGTCGGTACCTGAAACCAGCACGGGTTCGCGGTATTTTTGCGGCAGCGCGCAGAGAGCACCAAAACCGCCCAATCCACCCATAACTTCCGGGCGACGGGTCTGTTTTACTACACCTTTAATGCGATCTACCAATGCGTTACCGGCATCGATATCTACGCCTGCGTCTTTATAGCTGAGAGAGGTTTTGTCGGTCACTGCGAAGTCCCCACGGCGGTTTGGGTTGGTGGTTGAAAAATAATGCGCGGCAATTCTAACAGTGGAAGCAAACGTTTGCGAGCGCCTTATTCGGATGATGTTTTCAGGCTGACTATACTCTAACCGGGTTCCTGATGATCCAGATCAGGCTAATTCGTATGGCGTTCAAAAAAAATGGCGTTATAATCTCGCGATTTTTTTTTTGCAGCCCAACCACCTTAGGAGAATAAATAATGAAGATCGTCGAGGTGAAACACCCGCTGGTGAAACACAAGCTGGGCCTGATGCGTGAAAACGACATCAGCACGAAACGTTTTCGCGAACTGGCTTCTGAGGTGGGTAGTCTTCTGACGTATGAAGCGACTGCCGATTTAGAAACTGAAAAAGTGACTATCGAAGGTTGGTGCGGTCCGGTTGAAATCGACCAGATCAAGGGCAAGAAAATTACCGTTGTGCCAATTCTGCGTGCCGGTCTGGGCATGATGGAAGGCGTACTTGAACACGTCCCGAGCGCGCGTATCAGCGTGGTAGGCGTGTACCGCGATGAAGAAACCCTGAAGCCTGTGCCGTATTTCCAGAAGCTGGTGTCTAACATCGAAGAACGTCTGGCGCTGGTGGTTGACCCGATGCTGGCAACCGGCGGTTCCATGATCGCGACCATCGACCTGCTGAAAAAAGCGGGCTGCCAGAGCATTAAAGTTCTGGTGCTGGTGGCGGCACCGGAAGGGATCGCCGCTCTCGAAGCTGCGCACCCGGACGTCGAGCTGTACACCGCCTCGGTGGATCAGGGGCTCAACGAGAAAGGCTACATCATGCCGGGGCTCGGCGATGCGGGCGACAAGATATTTGGTACCAAGTAAGCAGCAAGCAATAGCCGACTGAGAAGTCGGCTTTTTTTTGATTTTTTTTTACTCGTCATCATTCACAGAGGATCAATTTATGACCCGTCGTGTCATCGGGGTAAGCGAACGTCCGCCTTTACTGCAGACAATCCCCCTGAGTTTCCAGCATCTGTTTGCCATGTTTGGTGCCACCGTTCTGGTTCCCATTCTGTTCAAAATTAACCCGGCAACGGTGCTGCTGTTCAATGGCATAGGGACTTTGCTGTATTTATTTGTCTGTAAAGGGAAAATACCGGCCTATCTGGGTTCAAGCTTCGCGTTCATTTCACCGGTGCTGTTGCTGTTACCGATGGGGTATGAAGTGGCGCTGGGCGGATTCATTGCCTGCGGCCTGTTGTTCTGCCTGGTGGCGCTGATTGTTAAGAAAGCCGGGATTGGCTGGATTAACGTGATGTTCCCGCCTGCGGCGATGGGCGCAATCGTTGCCGTCATCGGGCTGGAGCTGGCCGGAGTGGCTGCCAATATGGCCGGTTTGTTGCCGGCTGACGGCGTGCCGGTGGATTCCAAGACGATCATCATCTCTCTGGTGACGCTGTCGGTGACTATTCTGGGCTCCGTTCTGTTCCGTGGATTCCTCGCCATTATCCCGATTCTGATTAGCGTGCTGGTGGGGTATGCGCTGTCCTTCTTTATGGGCGTTGTGGATGTTTCTGCGATTGCAAACGCGCACTGGTTTGCTCTGCCAACTTTCTACACACCGCGTTTCGAATGGGTGGCGATCCTGACCATTTTGCCTGCAGCGCTGGTGGTTATTGCCGAGCACGTCGGGCATTTAGTCGTGACGGCCAACATTGTGAAGAAAGATTTGCTGCGTGATCCGGGCCTGCACCGCTCGATGCTGGCTAACGGCCTTTCTACCGTGTTATCCGGTTTCTTCGGTTCTACGCCAAACACCACGTATGGCGAAAATATTGGCGTGATGGCGATCACCAAGGTTTACAGCACATGGGTTATCGGCGGCGCGGCGATTCTGGCAATTCTGCTTTCCTGTATCGGAAAACTGGCAGCGGCAATTCAGGCCGTTCCGGTTCCGGTGATGGGTGGCGTTTCTCTGCTGTTGTACGGTGTGATTGGCGCGTCCGGTATCCGCGTGCTGATTGAATCTAAAGTGGATTACAACAAAGCGCAGAACCTGATCCTGACTGCGGTGATCCTGATCATCGGCGTCAGCGGCGCGAAGATCCACATCGGTGCGGCGGAGCTAAAAGGCATGGCGCTGGCCACGATTGTCGGTATCTTCCTGAGCCTGCTGTTCAAAGTGATTGAGATTTTCCGTGGCGAAGAACAGATCATTGATGTTGAAGACGAGCGGGAAAATCCGCCAGCCTGAGGGGGATCATTCCTGACCGGTTTGCCAGCACGCAACCGGTCTGGTGCTCGGATCGCAAGCGGTTGCACCGGGCACAGTTCATTTCACCGCGGATCCTTGCTAGAATTCGGCAGTTCCTTTTATTGACGTGACAACATCTGCGGTCTTCATACCGCTTTGGTTGAGGTGCTTCTGAATACGCCGGCACAGCTTTCCCTGCCACTTTATCTGCCCGATGATGAGATTTTTGCCAGTTTTCATCCGGGGGAAAACTCTTCTCTGCTTTCTGCGATTCAGACCGCATTGCAACAGGAACACGGCACGTACATTTATTTCTGGTCCCGTGAAGGCGGTGGCCGCAGCCATCTTTTACATGCAGCCTGCGCCGAATTATCGCAACGCGGTGAAGCCGTGGGTTATGTGCCTTTAGACAAGCGCGCTTATTTCGTCCCTGAAGTGCTGGACGGCATGGAGCATCTGGCGCTGGTTTGCATTGATAATATCGAAGGGATTGCCGGAGATGATGAATGGGAAGCGGCCGTTTTCCATCTTTATAACCGCATTCTCGAAACTGGCCGCACGCGCCTGTTTATTACCGGCGATCGTCCTCCGCGCCAGCTGAATCTCAGCTTGCCGGATCTCGCTTCCCGCCTCGACTGGGGGCAAATCTACAAACTCCAACCGCTTTCCGATGAAGAAAAACTTCAGGCATTACAGCTGCGCGCCAAACTGCGCGGTTTTGAATTGCCGGAGGATGTGGGGCGTTTCCTGTTAAAACGTCTGGATCGCGAAATGCGGACATTGTTCATGACGCTGGATCAGCTCGATCGCGCGTCCATCACAGCGCAGCGGAAACTCACGATCCCGTTTGTGAAAGAAATTCTCGGGCTGTAAATCAGGGGGGACCGGAGAGGATCCGGGTTCGTGTGACGAACCCGAATTTGACGCGGGCAATTACAAAATCTCTTTCACCTGTTCCGGTGGCCGGCCTAAACGCGCTTTGCCGTTGGCGATCACAATCGGACGTTCAATCAGTTTCGGGTTTTCCACCATCGCCTGTAAAAGCTGGGCCTCACTCAGATTTTTATCGGCCAGATTCAGCGTCTTATAAATCTCCTCGCCTTTACGGATTAACTCCCGCGCAGAGCTGAAGCCCAGTTTTTTCAGCAAATATTGCAACGTTTCGACAGACGGAGGCATGTCCAGATACAGGATCACTTCCGGCGTAATGCCTTCATCTTCCAGCAGTTTCAACGTTTCGCGACTCTTTGAGCAGCGCGGATTGTGATAAATCGCAACTTCACCTGACATAACTTTCTCCCTGATAGATTCAGACATCAGCCTTTCTGATACTGACGGAAACGCCCCTGCAACTGGCGGAGCTGATCAATACGTGCGTCGTAACGTGCCTGTTCCAGGCTGCCTAATTTCTGCAATGCACTGGCATTACTCAGCATTTCAATTGCCTGATCCAGACGTCCAACCAGCGCCATACTTTCAGCGCGTGCGGCCAGTTCCTGAGCACGCAAGCCTTGCGCGGCGGCAGCCTGAGACAATAAATCCCAGCCGTTCGGGTCGCCCGGATAATTGAACGTATAACGGTTCAGAATTTTCATGGCATTCGCCGGTTTTGCGCCTTCCAGATAGGCGTTTGCGAGGTTCAGCTGCAAAACAGGGTTGGAACTGGTCGCAGCACCAGCTTGCTCCAGACGGGCGATCGCCTGCGGAGCGCGTTTACTGTCGATGTCATTATCGGTGGATAAATCGAGCAACCATTCGTTGCCCGGATAGGTTGTCAGCAGCGGCTCAAGAATGGCGCGCGCCTGATCGAATTTTTTCGCTTTATAGAACTGTAACGCGTGGCCGTATTTCGCTGCCAGCTGTTCTCGGATGTTGCCATTGCTCAGTTTGTTCAGATAGTCATCGGAGAGCGGATAGCTTTCTGAACCGTACATCCCGAGGATGCGCACTTTCGCCATCACGTAGTCCTGTGACGACTGGACGAACATATGCGGCATCTGGTTGGCGCGGTTACGGATATCGGCGAGACGGCTGTCAGGCAGCGGGTGCGTCAGCAGCATTTCCGGCGGACGTGTCGAATAACTGGCCTGATCGGCAAGCTTTTGCAGGAATGCGGGCATCGCCTGCGGATCAAACCCGGAGCGCTGCAACACCTGGATCCCGATTCGGTCAGCTTCCTGTTCGTTGGCCTGTGTGAAACTGATCATCCCCTGCGCGGTTCCGGCCAGCGTGCCGGTCAGCGCCGCCATACCCATTTGCGGACTGGCCATTGCCAGAAGAATCGATCCGAGCGCGCCAACCCAAGTCAGCGGCGCGTTACGCTGCTGATCTTCCATCGCACGCGCCAGATGGCGTTGCGTTACGTGAGAAATTTCGTGCGCCATCACAGAAGCCAGCTGGCTTTCGTTATCGGTATAACGGAACAGCGACGAGTGAAGCACCACGTTGCCGCCGAAGAAGGCAAAGGCGTTCAGCTCATCATTGTTGACGATAAAGAAATGGAAAGGCGTGCGGACGGAATATGCGTGGGCGACCAGACGTTGTCCGAGCGCGTTAATGTATTGATTCAGCAGCGGATCGTTTATCAGCGGCGTACTGGCGCGCATCTGACGGACGTAAAAATCGCCCATCTGCAATTCCTGATTGATACTGAGCGTCCCGCCTGCTGTTGTGCCGATATCAGGAAGCTGATCGCTTGACACTGGCGCTGACGGTGAACGGGTGTTTTGGGATGAAGAACCAACGGGCGTCGACCAGAATGAACTGTCGTCGGCTCCTGCGGGTAGGACTGTGCCAGTGAACAGGCTGCCAAGACACAGGGCGATCACCGTTTTTTTCAACCGCATTACCATAAACATTTGCTTCCCAATAAGTTAACCGCCATGCCGATAAGCATTAAGAGCTTTTCGTCCATGAACTGTTGGTCACATTGCTATTTTGTGACGCTTTTCTTTGCTCTGCTCTCTATAGTAGCTATCCTCGTGAGAGTTTAAAACACTCCGCAGCTACAGTTGTGTGACAACGAAATTTGAAGATAGTTACTTGTGTCTGAGCGCGCAGGGAACCTACAGCGCAAACCCGCCAGACCCGGAATTTACAGGAGTGTTCTCACGATGTTGGACATGTTATTGCAATGGTATCGCCGCCGTTTTACTGACCCGCAGGCCATCGCGCTGCTGGCTATTCTGGTGGCGGGTTTTTGTATTCTTTATTTCCTCAACGGCATTCTGGCACCGCTTTTAGTGGCGATTGTGCTGGCGTATTTACTGGAATGGCCGACGGTGCGGCTGCAACATATCGGGCTGACGCGCACGCTGTCGGTCAGTGTAGTGCTGATTATATTTGCCGGTATTTTACTGCTCGGCATGTTTGTGGTGGCGCCGGTGACGTGGCAGCAAGGCGTCAATTTGCTGGCCGATTTGCCGAGTATGCTTAACCGTTTCTATGATTTTGCCGCCACGTTGCCCAAACGTTATCCGGCGCTGGTGGATGCGGGCATCATTGATATGATGGCCGAAAACCTGCGCAGCAAGCTGTCGGGGCTGGGCGAATCCGTAGTGAAGTATTCACTGGCGTCGCTGGTCGGGTTACTAACGCTGGCGATCTACCTGATTCTGGTGCCGATGATGGTGTTCTTTTTGCTCAAGGATAAAGAGCAGATGCTGAATGCTGTGCGCCGCATTTTGCCCCGCGATCGCGGTCTGGCCGGGCAAGTCTGGGCAGAGATGAACCAGCAAATCACCAATTATATCCGCGGAAAAGTGCTGGAAATGATCATCGTGGGTGTGGCGACCTATCTGGTGTTCTGGATTATGGACTTGCGTTATTCGCTCTTACTGGCCGTTCTGGTGGGCGTATCGGTTCTGATCCCGTACATCGGCGCGATGCTGGTCACCATTCCGGTCGTCATTGTGGCGATGTTCCAGTGGGGGCTTGGTGCGGATTTCTGGACGCTGATCGTGGCATATCTGGTGGTTCAGGGATTGGACGGCAACGTTATTGTGCCGCTGCTGTTCTCGGAAGCAGTGAACCTGCATCCGCTGGTGATTATTCTGTCGGTGGTGGTATTCGGCGGACTGTGGGGATTCTGGGGCGTATTCTTCGCGATACCGCTTGCCACACTGGTCAAGGCCGTGGTTCATGTCTGGCCGGATGAATCCCTGAACGAAACCGTTTAGAAGAGCGGCGGGTTTTGGTTTAGCAGCAATAAAAAAAGCGCGTCTGCGCTTTTTTATTTTCCACTACCGCAAGCCAACCTTGTGATGGTGTGAAGGTTACCTTTTGGCTCAGTTGCCGTTGAGGTAAGCCATCACAATGTCGTGGTGGTTGGTGGTTTTAAAGTCGTCGAAGACCTTCTCAACGTTGCCATTTCCATCGAGCAGGAAGCTGATGCGATGGATGCCGTCGTAGGTTTTCCCCATAAAGGATTTTTCACCCCAGACGCCAAACTGTTCGCAAACCTGATGATCTTCATCGGACAGTAATGTGAAGTTCAGCAGCTCTTTTTCTGCGAAGCGTGACAGTTTTTCTGGCTTATCGGTGCTGATCCCCAACACTTCAACGCCTGCGCTTTTCAACTGATCCATGTTGTCGCGAAGACCGCAGGCCTGCACGGTGCAGCCCGGCGTCATCGCTTTAGGGTAGAAATAGACCAGGACTTTCTGTCCCTGGAAGTCGGCCAGATTAATTTGTTCACCATCTTGATCGGGCAAACTAAATTGCGGCGCAGGATCACCGGCTTTCAGTGGGCTCATTGTCTTTCTCCGTATCTCTTAGCGGTTACTGCAGTTTATCTTCATTCTCAGAATAACTAACGACGTTAATACTGCCTTGCGCTTTCAGTTCTGTACATAGCTGATGGAAAGCTTGCTCAATAATTGCCGGGTCGGTATTGGCGGCACTGTGCGCGGTCATCTGAATAGATAACTGCGCAGGCGTGGTCGCATCGGCCGGACGTGTTTTTGACGCAAGTTCGGCGATATTCATCTGATGTGTATCGAATAAATCAGTAAAACGCTCAATCAGATGAGGGGAGTCTTTGACATCCACTTTTACCCAAACCGTAGCAGGCATCGGCGGGCGTTCATGTGCGCTGGTACGCTTCATCACGATCAATAATTCCAGCTCTGCGCCTTTTTGCGGCAGGGTAGATTCAATCAGCGTGATGGCATTCCAGCTGCCGGAAAGCAGCATAATAAACGTAAATTCATCACCGAGCATCGCCAGACGGCTGTCTTCGATATTACAGCCGCAGCTGCTGACCTGACGGGTGATGGTGTTCACGATACCCGGACGATCGGCACCTAATGCGGTAATAACCAGATAATGTTGTTGTGGCTGCGGCAAATTGTGTCTTCCTGTCGTGCTTGGGAGTATTCCCAAGGTAAACATAAAAAAAACCGCCGGACAAGCGCTTACCGCTCGTTGTTTGCTTGCTTTTGCAGTGGTGTCAAAAGTACCATGAGTGACCTGTTTGTGGAGGGGAAGGTCAATGTTTACGGGAAGTATTGTTGCACTGGTTACGCCGATGGACACCAAAGGTGCTGTCGATCGCGCGAGTCTGAAAAAACTGATTGATTATCATGTGTCCAGTGGTACTGCGGCGATCGTTTCCGTTGGCACGACCGGTGAGTCGGCAACGTTAAGCCATGAAGAGCACGGTGACGTGGTTCTTCAGACGCTGGAACTGGCCGATGGGCGCATTCCTGTTATCGCAGGCACAGGGGCAAATGCCACCGCTGAAGCGATTTCTCTTACACAACGCTTTGAAAAAAGTGGCGTTGTTGGCTGCCTGACAGTCACTCCGTATTACAACCGCCCGACGCAGGAAGGCCTGTATCAGCATTTCAAAGCGATTGCTGAAAACACGTCTCTGCCGCAAATTCTCTACAACGTGCCTTCACGTACCGGCTGCGATATGTTGCCGCCGACCATCGCGCGTTTAGCAAAATTGAAGAATATTGTTGCTGTTAAAGAGGCAACAGGGAACTTAAGTCGTGTTAGTCAGATCCAAGTGCTGGTTGATGATGAAGATTTCATTCTGCTGAGCGGCGATGACGCCAGCGGTCTGGACTTTATGCAACTCGGCGGCAAGGGCGTCATTTCCGTCACTGCCAACGTAGCTGCCCGTGAAATGGCTCAACTGTGTGAGCTGGCGGCCGCCGGTAACTTTGCCGAAGCGCGTCGCCTGAATCAGCGCCTGATGCCGTTGCATCAGCATTTGTTTGTAGAAGCAAACCCAATCCCGGTGAAATGGGCCTGTAAGGCACTGGGTTTGATGGCAACCGATACTCTGCGTCTGCCTATGACGCCGTTAACAGATGCTGCCCGTCCGGTCGTGGAAGAAGCATTAAAAAACGCCGGTTTGCTGTAACTCTTAGGAAGATTTGATGGCCTCTTTATTTGACAAGAATAGTTTCCAGATGACCCATTTGCAGAAGTCTGCCGTAGCAAAAGTGGTCGGGGTTTCCCTGATTATGTTGCTGGCCGCGTGTTCAAGTGATCAACGTTATAAGCGCCAGGTAAGCGGCGATGAATCCTATCTGGACGCCGCTGCGCTGCATGAGCTGAAGGCGCCAGCGGGCATGATTTTACCGGTTCAGAACGGTACGTATGAAATTCAGGCCGGTTCAATGCAGGGCGCTGTCGGTAAACAACTCGACATTCGTCCGCCGTCCCAGCCTCTGGCCTTACTTAACGGTTCTCAGACCCAGTTCTCTGGTGATAGCAGCACCGTGCTGCTGGAAAACACGCCGCAAAACCGCGACCTGTGGAACAGCGTAGTGAAAGCCGTTGAACAAAATAATTACAAAATTGCTAACCGTGATGATGCTAACCAGACTCTGACCACTGATTTCGTTAACTGGAATCGTGCAGATGAAGACTTCCAGTATCAGGGCCGTTATCAGATCAGCGTGAAACAGCAGAGCTACCAGTTAGCGCTGACCGTGAAAACGCTTGAGCTGAAACAGCAGGATAAAGCGGTCACAACAACAGCTGAAATCCAGCGTTATAACAGCCAGATGATGAACGCCATCACGGCGAATCTGGATAAAGTGCAGCAGGATACTCAGGCACGCCTCGACAACCGTCGTGTGGGTGAGATTGATGTCCAGAGTGGCGCGGATGATACCGGTTTACCGGTGCTGATTATTCGAGCGAGCTACGGTACCGTTTGGGATCGCCTGCCGAATGCCCTGGCGAAAGCCGGCATGAAAGTCACCGACAGCAGCCGTCCGCAGGGCACATTGTCCGTGACCTACAAACCGCTGAACGACGACGCGTGGCAGACACTGGGTGCGAAAGATCCGGGCCTCACTTCCGGTGATTACAAAATTCAGGTCGGCGATCTCGATAACCGCAGTAGCTTGCAGTTCCTTGATCCGAAAGGACATGCTCTCAGCCAGTCGCAGAACGACGCGATGGTGGCGGTCATGCAGGCCGCGTTTAGCCAGAGCAGCGCAAAATAATACCAAGGGGCTCCGGCCCCTTTTTACATCTGTTTTTTCCACTGGAGTAAGTAAAGATGCAAAAGTTAGCTGAGTTGTATCGCGGCAAGGCGAAAACCGTCTACACCACCGAAAACCCGAACCTTCTGGTACTGGAGTTCCGTAACGATACGTCAGCACTGGATGGTCAGCGTATTGAGCAGTTCGACCGTAAAGGGTTGGTTAACAACAAATTTAACCATTTCATCATGGCTAAGCTGGAAGAAGCGGGTATCCCAACGCAAATGGAACGCCTGCTGTCTGACACCGAAGTGCTGGTGAAAAAACTGGATATGGTCCCGGTTGAATGCGTTATCCGTAACCGTGCTGCTGGTTCGCTGGTAAAACGTCTGGGCATTGAAGAAGGTCTGGAACTGAACCCGCCGTTGTTCGATTTGTTCCTGAAAAATGATGCGATGCACGACCCGATGATCAATGAGTCTTACTGCAAGACTTTTGGCTGGGTAAACGAGGAAAACCTCGCGCGCATGAAAGAGCTGAGCTACAAAGCGAACGACGTTCTGAGCAAACTGTTTGACGATGCGGGTCTGATCCTGGTCGATTTCAAACTGGAGTTTGGTCTGTTCAACGGTGAAGTGGTGCTGGGTGATGAATTCTCCCCGGACGGCAGCCGCCTGTGGGATAAAGAGACCCTGAACAAGATGGATAAAGACCGTTACCGCCAGAGCCTCGGTGGCCTGATCGAAGCGTACGAAGAAGTTGCGCATCGCATCGGTGTAAAACTGGACTAAGCGAACGCTATTTTTTAGCGGGTCTGCGCAATCGTTTACGCGGTGCGGCCCGGTGTTCAACGGGTGATGAAAATCATCACCCGTTATTTTATTTACGTTTTATTTTCCCTTTTCCTCACTGTTTTATTTCATTTAAATATTCCTCGCCTAAAATTACGTCCCTTCGCAGATGGTATTAATCGTGTGCGCTGGCTAGTCTTTAAAAAAACAGTCTGGAGGTGGGGTATGCGTTGGCAAGGGCGTCGCGAAAGCGACAATGTAGAAGACAGACGCGGAGAAGGATCTAACGGCGGGCCGGGAATGGGCGGTGGCGGAATGCGCCTGCCTATTCGTGGCAAAAGCGGCATTGTGATTATTATTGTCGTGCTGGTGGCCGGTTATTACGGCATCGACCTGACGCCGCTGATCGACGGCGGTCAGTCCGGCGACATACAGCGTCAGACGCAATCGCAATCCATCAGCCCGAAAGATGACGAGCAGGCGAAATTCACGTCCGTGATCCTCGCGTCAACAGAAGATACCTGGAAAGAAATTTTTCAGAAAGAGGGGATGACTTACCGCGAGCCAAAACTGGTGATGTACCGCGGCTCAACCCGAACCGGGTGTGGCACCGGTCAGTCGGTCATGGGGCCGTTTTATTGCCCGGCGGACAGCACGGTTTACATCGATCTGTCTTTCTATCAGGATTTGCAGAATAAGCTCGGTGCGGGCGGCGATTTTGCGCAGGGTTATGTGGTTGCGCACGAAGTCGGTCACCATGTGCAAAACCTTCTGGGCACCGAGCGCAAAGTTCGTCAGATGCAGCAGGGCGCTTCGCAAACCGTGGTGAATCAGCTTTCCGTAAAAATGGAACTTCAGGCCGACTGTTACGCCGGTGTCTGGGGCCACGCGATGCAACAGCAAAACGTCCTGGAAGAAGGCGATTTAAAAGAAGCGCTGGATGCCGCGCAGGCGATCGGCGATGACCGTTTGCAACAGCAAAGTCAGGGGCGCGTCGTGCCAGACAGCTTTACGCACGGCACGTCTCAACAGCGCTACACCTGGTTTAAACGCGGGTTCGACACCGGTAATCCTGATCAGTGCAACACCTTCGCCAGCCGCTGATTAAGTGAGAATAAGCTCTGGTCTGCCAGTAAAAACTGTTCAATAATCAATGTCCGACTTTGAGAGGCTCACTGAACCTCTCTTTCATCTGCATGTTGAACCGCTGGGAACGCCATGGCTTTTCTCGATCCAACCCTTTTAATTCTGCTGGTTTTTGCCGGTCTCGGAATTATCAGTCACAACAGTGCCGTCACAATCGCAATGTTTTTTCTCCTGACGGTGCGCATTACACCGCTCAATAATTTCTTTCCGTGGATTGAAAAATACGGTCTCACCATCGGCATTATTATTTTAACCATCGGCGTGATGGCACCGATTGCCAGCGGCAAAATCAGCGCCAGTACCGTGGTTCACTCTTTCTTCCACTGGAAATCCATTCTGGCAATTCTGGTGGGTGTGCTGGTGTCATGGCTGGGCGGACGCGGTTTGACACTGATGGGCAGTCAGCCGCATCTGGTGGCGGGTCTGCTGGTCGGGACGGTGCTGGGCGTGGCGATGTTTAAAGGCGTTCCGGTCGGGCCGCTGATTGCGGCAGGTCTGCTGTCGATGCTGGTGGGAAAAACCTGAGCGATAACCCATGGATATTGCGCTAAAAAATACCCTGCAACAGCAGATGCTTGAACAAGGCGTTCGCCGGCTGCTGGTTTTCAGCGGCGATGCCGCATGGTGCGCGGCGCAGGCGGAGCAGTTCGCACAAGGACAACCGGGCGACTGGGTATGGGTCGGCGGGGATTCCCCGGCAGGCGCGCAGTCTGTGACTTTTTCTGCGGTACACACGTTGCTGGGGCAGGAAAAACAGCACGGTGTATTCGACGCACGAACCGGGCTGAATGCCGACGCACTGGCAGTATTTTCCGGCATTCTGAAAGCGGGAAGCTGGCTGATTTTACTGGTGCCGGAATGGGATGACTGGCCGCAGCGTCCTGATGCCGACAGTCTGCGCTGGAGCGAACGGCCGCAGGCGATCCCGGCTCCGCGTTTTATCCAACGTTTTCAAACTTTACTATGTAGCCATCCGGAAATTTCCGTGTGTCGTCAGAATGCGCCTCTAGCCATTCCACCATTATCGCCCGCCGTTGCATGGACGCCGCCCGACGGCCAGCCAACACCTCAACAGCATCTGATTTTACAACAGCTGATGAACGCGGACTCCGGCGTCTGGGTGCTGACGGCACCGCGTGGCCGCGGCAAATCAACGCTGGCCGGCATGCTTGCCAGCCGCTGGCCGGGCACCTGCCGGATAACTGCGCCGGGGAAAGCGTCTGCAAATCAAATCCTAAGTCATCTTCCGGAATCGGCCTGTTTTAGCGCACCGGATGCCTTGCTCGCGCTATGCAGCGCTGAGCCGGTGACGGACGCCGAATGGCTGATTATCGATGAAGCGGCGGCGATCCCCGCACCGATGCTCTCTGCGCTGATCGCGTCGTTTCCCCGTGTTTTACTTACCACCACGGTTCAGGGCTATGAAGGCACCGGCCGCGGTTTTCTGCTTAAATTCTGCGCCTCGCTGCCGCACTGGCATGATTTGCGTCTGACCGAACCGGTCCGCTGGTCCTCAGGCGATCTGCTGGAGCCGTTCATCAGCGAGTTATTGCTGTTTTCGGAAGAAATTCCTGCCGGAGATACCACGACAGGAACGTCCGAAATATTCTCCATTGATGCCAGCGACTGGCTGCGTGAACCTGCGCTTTTGCAGCAGTTTTACGGTTTACTGACCAGCGCGCATTACCGCACTTCGCCACTGGATTTGCGCCGCCTGCTCGATGCACCGGGCATGATTTTCAGTGCCGCCCGGCAGAAGAACACGCTGACCGGTGCGTTGTGGCTGGTGGAAGAGGGCGGGCTGAGTGCGGAACTTGCGCATGAAGTCTGGGCCGGAAGGCGGCGTCCGCGCGGGAATCTGGTCGCACAATCCCTTGCCGCGCACGCAGGTTTTCCGCAGGCGGCGGTTTTGCGTTCGCGCCGCATCAGCCGTATTGCTGTTCATCCGGCGTTCCGGCGTCAGGGAATTGCCCGCGAGTTGCTGATGCAGCAAAAACACAGCGCTCAGCAACAGGGGCTGGATTTTATGTCGGTCAGTTTCGGGTATACCGATGAGCTCGCCGCGTTGTGGCAGCAGGCCGGTTTTCGTCTGGTGCGCGTGAGTACGCAGAAAGAGGCCAGCAGCGGATGTTACGCCGCGATGGCGCTGTTACCGTTAAGCCCTGCCGGAAAGGCGCTGACGGATGCCGCAGAGTTGCAGATCAACCGCGACTGGCGCTGGCTGGCACCGCAGATTGACAGCCAGCTGCCGCTGCCGTTAACGGGCGATTTATTATTAGATGAAGCTGACTGGCGCGAACTGGCCGGATTCGCGTTTGCGCACCGGCCGCTGGAAAGCAGCTTACCGGCGCTGAACCGCCTCTTACTGCAACTTTCCCTGCCGCTGGTCGGCCTGCGCGCTTACCTGCAACAGGGGAAAAGTGTCGCCGACATTGTGCAGATGCTGCGACTGAATGGCCGGAAAGACCTGCTGGTTCACTGGCGTCATGAAACGGCACTGGCGCTGAAAGCCACGGACGCGGCGGCGTGTGAGATTTGGCATCAGCGGGTGATTTCCCCATACGCTGGCGATTAAACCCACGGTTTCATTGCAAAAAATGGAAAGACTCATTCAATAAAACCCGATTTCACTGACCGGCGGGCGGCGTATAGTAAGGCCATTAGCCTACAACGGGAGAAATTCATGAGCTCAGAACAGATTATTGTGCAGCAACCGGAAGAAAGAGCTAACCAGCTGATTTTACTGTTTCATGGCGTGGGCGATAACCCGATTTCCATGGGCGAGATCGGCAAGTTTTTTGCGCTTTCTTTTCCACAGGCGCAGGTTATCAGCGTCGGCAGCCCGGACATCTGTGATTTTGGCCGTGGTTTCCAGTGGTTCTCAGTGCAGGGCGTGACTGAGCAAAACCGTCAGCCGCGTGTCGATGCGGCGATGCCCGCATTCGTCGAAATTGTTCGCGACTGGCAGCAGAAAACCGGCGTGCCGCCGGAACATACCACGCTGATTGGTTTCTCTCAGGGGACCATCATGGCGCTGGAATCCACCAAAGTGGAAGAACATCTGGCTTCGCGCATTGTGGCTTTCAGCGGACGTTTCTCCGTTCTGCCGGAAAAACCGATTTCTGCCGGTACGGTGGTGCATTTTATTCACGGTGAACAGGATCCGGTGATTAATCCGTTCCAGTCAAAAAGTGCCACTGAGCGCCTCAAATCATTAGGCTGCGATTGCACCCTGAACATTCAGCCGGGCATGGGCCACGGGCTGGATTCACACATGATCAATACTGCGATTGCGCATTTGAAAAACTACGAACCGAAGTCTCATCAGCACTGATTTTTAGCCGTAAAAAAGCCCCCGCCTGTTGATCAGCCGGGGGTTTTTTATTGATGACAAAGAGATTTATTTGCGGTTATGGCGCAGGAAGTCATCCATAAAGTTGGTCAGTTTTTCTGCCGCTGGCAGTGAAAGGGCGTTATAGATTGAGGCGCGGATACCGCCAATGGCGCGGTGGCCCGCCAGACCTGAGAAACCGGCTTCATGGCTTTCTGCCAGGAACTTTTGCTCAAGCGTTTCATCCGGCAATTTAAACGCCACGTTCATCTGTGAACGGTCTTCCTTACTGCTCCAGCCTTTGTAGAAACCGTCGCTGTTATCAAGCATCGCATACAGCAATTCGGCTTTATGGCGGTTGGTTTGGGCCATGTTCTCCAGACCTCCAACGTCGTTAAGTAGCCATCGGGTGACCAGCAGAACCACGTAAATCGCAAAGACCGGCGGCGTATTCAGATTGGAATGGGATTCAACCTGACGGCGGTAGTTGAGGAAGGTCGGTAGTTCGTCGGAAGACGCTTTCACTACGGTGTCATGAACCAGCACGATAGTCACACCAGCCGGGCCGATGTTTTTCTGGGCGTGAGCGTAAATCACCGAGAATTTATTGGCATCGCACGGCTTAGACAGGAAATCAGAGGACATATCGCAGACGCGCGGCACGTCGTCGCGGCCCACAACGCGCTGGAATTGCAGCCCTTCCACGGTTTCGTTCGAAACGTAATGCAGATATGGTGCGTCCGGTGAAAAGTCCAGTTCGTCATCAGTTGGCAGACGGTTAAAACCACAGGACTCACCGCTCCACAGCACTTTTACCGGGCCTTCGCGACGCGCTTCGGTCACCACCTTGCTGCTCCAGTAACCGGTATCCAGATATTCAGCCGCATGTTTCTGGCCGCGAAGTAACGTCATCGGCACCATGGAAAACTGCTGCGTCGCACCGCCTTGCAGAAACAGAATATGGAAATCCTTGGACAAGCCGAGCAGGGTACGAATGTTATTTTCCGTTTCTTCGACGACGGCAGCGAACCAGTCTGAGCGGTGGCTGATCCCGAGGATCGACAGACCAACCTCCGGCACTTCTTTGATGGCGGCCTCGACCTGCGCCAGAACCGTTTCCGGCAATGCGCCGGGACCACCAGAGAAATTCAGGGCGTTACGTGAAATCATGTTTATTCTTGTCCTGTTAGTGCATCAGCGGAAGTGTCGGCGTGCGCAAAGGCACGGGATAACAGCAACTCGCGGCATGCTGTTTTAACTTTATTCATATGGATTTGTTTGTGCGGGAACATGACTTCCAGATCCATGGCGTGAACCACCATTGCCGGGTCAATTTCAAAGACCAGCAACGAGCCGTCGGGCGCTTCGCTGCAATCAATCCCGACATAATCGAGTTGGGTTGTGTCATAAATGGCCTTCAGCGCGGCCTGGTGGCGCGCGGCGAATTCGTGGAAATTCGTCAGGAAAGCCGCTTCTTCTTCACGTTTTTTGTGATCTTCATACATCGCCGCATTGACGTAATGCACCATCCAGTGCGACGAAATGGCCATATGACAGGCGTAAGGTTTACCGTCGATCAGCGATATACGATATTTACGAAACTGGCCGTCCGCGTTGCTGTAATCAATGAATTTCGACAGGAAATAATCTTCAACGCCAACGCGCGCAAGGTAACCCGCCAGTTCGTCCTGCCGGGTGATTTTCTCCAGACCGTGGCCACCGTGCGAACCCGCCGGGCGCAGGATCACCGGGAAATCACTGTCCGGTAATGCATCGCTCAGCGCCATTTGCCCGCTGGCGACCACAGTAAGCAGCGCGTGCGTCACCGGATACGCCTGCGCAATGATGAGCCCCGGTTTGTTTTGTAAAACGCGGCTGGCGATGTGGCGTTCTGAATTCGGAATCCACTCGGGAGCGTTGATCACCGGCACCGGCCACTGGCGGGTTACGGTTTCCAGTTGTTGCAACAGGAACAGATTTTCGGTGGTCGCGCTGATGCCAATCATCAGCAAATCATGTTCAGGAATGGGCGCTTCAAACGGCGCTTCCGGTGTGATGTAGTAATAAATCAGGTCGATGTCGCTGTTTTCCAGCAGACAGTCGAGGGGCAGGTTGGCAGACAGCGTGCCGGGCACCATCAGCATCAGTAAACGCAGTTTTGCCGGTTTTTGCGCCGCGCTGAGGGTATAGACCTGCTGCATCGCCAGCGCCTGATTCTGGATAGTCAGACCCAGATCGGTGCGTTGCAGGCACAGCATCACCGTGGAAAGGTTCATCCACAAAATGGCATCATCAGGATTTTGCTGCGCACGCGTGACCAGTTCCTGCGCGATCGCGGTGCACTCGTCACCGGCTATGCTCATGCGTAAAAATGGAGCAAGCCCCAGAAATTGCGTGGCGTCGAACGTCGCCTTCTCTGGTGTCGGGGTTGTTAAAGTTGGCAAAGGACTCGTCTCTCCGTACGTCAGTTTCACATCACATGATACTGGCCGGGGAGAGAGTCAATCGGCGGAGAATCGCTACATAATCCGCCGACTAATATTGATTAGGTTTTTTTGCAGTGCTGACCGGTGTTACTTTTTCTTCGGCCAGTCATCGTCTTTATCCCACTCGGCATTGTTGTCGCGATGCGGTGGAAGTTCAGGTTTATCTTTCAGGTATTTCTTTACGTCCACACGACGTAACTCTTTCATGCCGCTGATAAACATGCCGATCAGAATGATCAGAACGATCCACCAGTAATCTTTAATCCACTCCATGGCGTGCTCCTTAATTTATGTAGGGTTTAGGGCGATAAAACGCGGAAAAATTGTCGCTATCTCACTGATGACCCAGTCAGAACCGGCGATATCCTGGCCCTGCCATGCGCTGATCAGCACCTCTTGCGTCAGCTGTGATTCGCACTGCTGTGCCAGAGGGCGATAACTCAGGTGCCAGGGTTCAACGGCAACGCCGCCACGATCCTGCGCATAAGGCCGGTAAAAGCCAAACGCTTCCATGTGCGCCGACATCCAGAGGTTCAGCGGATGAAAATAGCCGTTTTCCTCGAATTCCCACGGTTCCAGTTGCAGCGTCCTGCCTTCCGGAAGCAACGACGGATCGTAAACATCCAGATCGCTGCCCCAGTGATGGCGGCTTGCGCCCGGCAGTGCAGACCAGCGCAGGATCAGTTCACAACGTTCAGCGGCAGACAACGTGCTGGTGTCCACCGGCTGGCTGTTCTTATCTAATACTGGTCGCTCGCCGCGAAATTTGCCATTCCAGATGGCCTGCTGGCGACTGAAATCACGAAAAGTACTGGCGGGCTGCAAATTAAACCCGGCCTGCGCCGCTGCTTTTTGCATTTCTGCAAAGGCACCGGCGGCAGTTTTTTGTAACCGGTGCGGGCCTTCGCCCAATGTGACCAGGTGCGCGTCTGAGCGGCCGGTCAGCATTTCGTGGCTGATCATGCGACTAACTGTTCCATGATGCGCTGATACATACGGCTGAGAACCTGCAAATCGGCGGCATGTACGCATTCGTTGATTTTGTGGATGGTGGCATTCACCGGCCCCAGTTCAACCACCTGAGCACCCATCAGCGCGATGAAACGCCCGTCGGAGGTTCCGCCGGTGGTTTGCAGTTCTGGCGTGATTTCGCTGTAGTGGCGAACGGCATTCACGACGGCGTCAACCAGTTCACCGCGGGACGTCAGGAACGGCTGGCCGGACACCACCCAGTTCAGGGTGTACTGAAGATTGTGGCGATCCAGCAGTTCAGCGACGCGCTGCTTAATGATGGTATCGGTCAGTTCCGTGCTGAAACGGAAGTTAAACTGCACATACAGCTCGCCGGGGATCACGTTATTGCTGCCGGTACCGGCATTGATATTGGCGATTTGCATGCTGGTCGGCGGGAAGAACTCGTTGCCGTTATCCCAGACCGTAGCGACCAGTTCGTTGAGGGCAGGCATTGCGCGGTGCACCGGATTATCAGCCAGATGCGGATAGGCAACGTGCCCCTGAACGCCATGAACGTGCAGGTTAGCGGTCATTGAGCCGCGACGGCCATTTTTCACAATATCGCCCACGCGCGTGGTGCTGGACGGCTCGCCGACCAGACAAAAATCCAGGCGCTCTTTGCGTTCCATCAGGGCGTTAACCACTTTGACGGTGCCGTTCACGGCGCTGGCTTCTTCATCGGAAGTAATCAGAAACGCCAGACGGCCTTTGTGATTCGGGTTTGCTGCCACAAAGCGTTCAGCCGCGACCACCATCGCCGCCAGCGAACCTTTCATGTCGGCAGCACCGCGGCCATACAGCATGCCATCGCGCAGGGTCGGCTCGAACGGGCCGGTCACCCACAGATTGTGATCGCCGGTCGGTACAACGTCAGTGTGCCCGGCAAATGCCAGGGTTTTGCCTTCACCGCGCGTCGCCCAAAAATTGAGGGTATCGCCAAAATTCATCGGCTCAACGTGAAAACCAATGGCCTGCAGGCGGGCAATCATAATTTCCTGGCAGCCTGCATCGTCCGGGCTGAGGGAAGGGCGGCGGATTAACTGCTGGGCTAAATCGAGAACCGGACAACTCATGTTACTTCACCTGTGCGAGAAATTGCTGATAGCTTTCTGGTTTGAATCCCAGCAGAGACTGACCATCTGGCGCCAGTAAGAAAGGGCGTTTGATCACTGCCGGATGTTCAAGCATCACGGCTTTGGCGCTGGCTTCGTTATCACAGGCCGTGCGCGTGGCGTCATCCAGCTTGCGCCAGGTGGTGCCGCGCGTGTTGAGCATCGCTTCCCAACCCTGTTTGCTGATGAGGTTTTGCAGCAGCGCGTCGTCCAGACCTTCAACCCGATAATCGTGGAACTGGCATTCAACGCCATTTTCTTCCAGCCAGCGGCGGGCTTTTTTGACGGTATCGCAATTTTTAATGCCGTAAAGAATAAAAGTGGTTTGAGCAGACGTCGTTGCCATAAAAAAACATAACCTGTGAGTAATAAAGGAACTTTTGACCAGCGCAATAAGCGGGACACGAATAATTCACATAATGAGGCAAAACGCGGGCAGGATCCAGACGGGGCGGGATTGTGATCGCGATTAAACAATCGCGAATGAATTTTTGTGTGTACAAAAAATAGACGTATAATGATCCCGTCCAATCAAGGGGAGAAAAATGTTAGAGCAAGAATTAGGTAACTGGAAAGACTTTATCGACCGTATGTTGAAAGCGTAATTGCCCACAGTACCAGCGACAAAGCAAAGAGAAGATTTATTCACCGTGTCAGCGCGTCATAATAAAAACGTTTGTTCAGGAAGACCATTACGTCCATTAAGCGACGATTTACACCAGCCAATAAATCATTAATAAAAAAGGCGTTAATTCACATTAACGCCTTTTTTGTGCCTGTTATTTGTGTTCGTGCGGCGCGGTGGCGACGATATCCGAGATGACTGGTTCACCGGTGTTCCCCGGGAAGCGGCGGCGGACCAGCACAAAGAACAACGGAACGAAGAAGACTGCCAGAACGGTGGCAGAAATCATCCCGCCGATAACCCCGGTGCCGACTGCATGCTGGCTCGCAGAACCCGCGCCGGTGCTGGTCGCCATCGGCAAGACCCCGAAGATAAACGCCAGCGACGTCATCAGAATAGGGCGCAGACGCATTCTTGAGGCTTCGAGCGTGGCTTCCACCAGCGCTTTGCCTTTGTGGTTAAGGTCATTGGCAAATTCGACGATCAGAATGGCGTTTTTGGCCGATAAACCGATGATAGTTAACATCCCGACCTGGAAGTAAACGTCATTTTCCAGCCCGCGCAGCCACGTTGCAATCACCGCACCGATCACGCCTAATGGCACCACCAGCATGACCGAGAACGGAATCGACCAGCTTTCATAAAGCGCCGCCAGACACAGGAATACGACCAGCAGGGAGATGGCGTACAGCGCCGGAGCCTGCGCACCGGAAAGGCGTTCCTGATAAGAGAGCCCGGTCCATTCAAGGCCGAATCCGGCAGGCAGTTTCGCCACCAGTTTCTCCATCTCGTCCATCGCCGTACCGCTGCTGACGCCCGTTGCAGCTTCACCGACAATTTCTACCGCAGAATAGCCGTTGTAGCGTTCCAGACGTGGCGAACCGGTCTGCCAGTGCGACGTGGTGAATGCGGAGAACGGCACCATCGTTCCGCTGGAATTGCGTACGTACCATTTATTCACGTCGTCCGGCAGCATACGGAACGGTGCGGCGGCCTGAACATAAACTTTCTTCACACGTCCGCGATCAACGAAGTCATTCACGTACGTGGAACCCCATGCGGTACTCAGCGTGCTGTTGATATCCGCAACGGAAACCCCCAGCGCCTGCGCTTTTACCTGATCGATGTCGATCTGCAACTGCGGGCTGTCGTCCAGACCGTTATGACGAACGCGGCTCAGCGAGCTGTCTTTGCTGGTCATTTCCAGAAGCTGATCGCGCGCGGCCATCAGTGCGTCATGGCCATTCCCGGCGTGATCCTGTAATTCCATATCGAAACCGGCAGACGTCCCCAGCCCGTTGATGGCCGGTGGTCCGCTGGCGATCACACGTGCCTCGCGGATGTGCCGGAATTCTTTGGTTGCGCGGTCAATAATGTCGAAGACAGAGTTATGGCCGGAGGTGCGTTTGTCCCAGTCCGTCAGGCTGATAAACAGACGGGCGACGTTCTGACCGTTACCGCCCGGGCCTGCACCCAGCGTGGAGAACACGGAAACCACATCATTCTTCTCTTCCGTCAGGAAGTAGTGCTCGATTTTCTCGACCACTTTTTGCGTCTGTTGCAGCGTTGAACCCGGCGGCAGCTGAACCTGAACGGTCAGTACGCCCTGATCTTCCTGCGGCAGGAATGACGTCGGCAGTTTCACAAACAGGAACGCCAGAATGCCGAGGATCAACAAATAACCCAGCATATAACGCACGCTGTGACGGAGAATGCTGCCAACGCCGCGTTCATAACGGTGAGCATTCTTATCGAATGTGCGGTTAAACCAGCCGAAGAAGCCGGTTTTGCCGTGATGATGGTCCTTTGCAATCGGCTTGAGAATGGTCGAACACAGCGCCGGTGTGAGAGTCAGCGCGACAAAAACGGAGAGCACCATCGCGGCGACAATCGTGATGGAGAACTGACGGTAGATCGCACCGGTTGTGCCACCGAAAAATGCCATCGGGATAAATACGGCCGACAGCACCAGGGTGATACCCACCAGCGCACTCTGAATTTGCCCCATCGATTTTCGCGTTGCGTCTCTGGGGCTTAACCCTTCCTCGCTCATCACGCGCTCGACGTTTTCCACCACCACGATGGCGTCATCGACCAGCAGCCCGATGGCGAGCACCATCGCGAACATCGTCAGGGTGTTGATGGTATAACCGAACTGATGCAGCACCACGAACGTCCCCAGCAAAACCACCGGGACAGCAATGGTCGGGATCAGCGTGGCGCGGATATTTTGCAGGAACAGATACATCACGAGGAACACCAGCACGATCGCTTCGAACAGCGTTTTCACCACGTCGGTGATCGCCGCTTTGACGAATGGCGTAGTTTCATAGGCGATGCGGGTTTCGAGCCCGTGCGGGAAGTATTTTTCCAGTTCCGTCAGACGTGCGCGAACCAGTTTGTCGGTTTGCAGTTCATTGGCGCCGGACGCCAGTTGCACGCCCATACCGGATGCGGCCTGGCCGTTATAGCGGCTGAGAATACTGTAGTCTTCGGCACCCAGACCGACGGTTGAGACATCGCCGAGTTTGACCTGCGAACCGTCCTGATTCACTTTCAGGGTGATATCGCGAAACTGTTGCGGTGTTTGCAGTTGCGACTGCGCGTTAACCGTTGCGTTGAGCGCCTGCAAATCAACCGCCGGCGCGCCGCCGAGCTGCCCGACGGCCACCTGACTGTTCTGGTTTTCAATCGCCGTCACCACATCGCTGGTGGTCATCTGGTAGTTAGTCAGCTTGTTCGGATCGAGCCAGATACGCATCGCATATTGCGTGCCGTAAGCGGTAATACTGCCGACGCCGTCAATACGGCTTAACGGATCCTGAATATTAGAGGCTACATAGTCGGCGATATCCTGCTTATCCATGCTGCCGTCGGTGGACACGAATGCGACGGTCATCAGGTTAGTATCACCGGTTTTTGAGACGGTGACCCCCTGTGTTTGCACCGCCTGCGGCAATCGTTTCATCGCCTGTTGCAGTTGGTTTTGTACCTGCTGTAAAGCTTCATTCGGGTCGGTTCCGGCCACAAAACTCAGGGTAATCTGTGACTTGCCGTTGCTGCTGCTCTGAGAAGACATGTACATCAGGTTGTCTAACCCGGTCATGTTCTGCTCGATGATTTGTGTCACCGTGTTTTCTAACGTCTGAGCTGATGCGCCCGGATAAGTGGCGGTAATACGCACATTTGGCGGCGCCAGATCGGGGTACTGTTCAACGGGCAAAGAATAAATAGCCAGTGCGCCGGACAAGGAAATGATGATCGCTAAAACCCATGCAAAGATCGGGCGATCGATAAAAAAGTTAGCCATGCGTCAAGAACCTCGTTGTCACTCTGGCGTGAGTGACTAACATCAGCAAACAAACAGAGCGTCAGTAATCTGACAAAAAAATCCCCTGAAAAGGTTTTCTCAGAGGCAGTACCGTCCGGAAAGGACTGAGCGAGTGTTAGAGTGTCGTTCTACGTCAATGCACTTTACCTTCTCATTCCCGATAAAACGTGGAGAAATAAAGGAGATAATGTAAAAAAGCCTCCCCGCACACAGGGTTATGTCTCACACGTATTCGCTTAAACAGTCTACGCTTTGGCTATCTTCTTTTTATGACAATACGCAGGGGTCGTCCAGATGAGTTTGACTTTGAATTCGGTGTTTGCGCGCCGTCTCTATCTTTGCTGGTTGCTCGATAATGAACAGAAACCGAATGTGCCTAAACTGATGGAGATTACCGGCTGGCCGCGCCGCACTTTGCAGGACGTGCTGAAAGCGTTACCGGGTATGGGTATCGAACTGGAGTTTGTGCAGCAGGGCGTTCGCAATAACGACGGCTACTATCAGATTTCCGGCTGGGGACCGCTGGATCCTCAATGGATTGCCCGACATCGCGGGCAACTTCTCGACGCAATTGAGCACGGCTGACGCTGGCAGAGGCGTACTATTGCGGCTATGATATCGGGCTTCTCTCACCACTTCTGAGCGGAGGCACGCTAAATGTCATCTCATGGCAGGTCATCTCAAATTGAAAACGTCCAGACCGAGTTACTCTCTGATAACTGGTATGTTCTTCGAAAATTCACCTACGACTTAATCAAACGCAACGGTGAACGTCAGCCGCAATCCCGTGAAGTGTATGACCGGGGAAATGGCGCGACCATACTGCTTTATAACCGGCCAAAGAAAACCGTTCTGCTGATCAATCAGTTCCGTATGCCGACGTATGTCAACGGCAACCCGACCGGCATGTTGCTGGAAACCTGTGCAGGTTTGCTGGACGACGATTCTCCGGAAGACTGCATCCGTAAAGAAGCGATTGAAGAAACCGGTTTTGCCGTCGGGCACGTCGAGAAACTTTTCGAATGCTACATGTCGCCGGGCAGTGTGACGGAAATCGTTCACTTTTTTGCCGCGGAATATGATGAATCGCAGCGGGCGAATGCCGGCGGCGGCGTGGAAGATGAAGATATTGACGTGCTGGAAGTGCCGTTCACCGAAGCGCTGGCGATGATCAAAGATGGCCGCATCAAAGACGGTAAAACGATTATGTTGCTGCAATACGCGCAGTTGCAAGGCTGGCTGGCGTAAAAGTTTTAATCCCGAAAAGTCACTGTTATCTTAAAAGTCAAAGGCACCCGCAGGTGCCTTTGTTGTTTTAATGTTCCAGAGTGATGGCGGTGCTGCCTGCGTGGCCTTTCAATGCTGACCATGGCAAAACTGACCACTCAGGGCTTTCGCACGAACGTTGTACGCGGGCGAACGTCGGATCAAAATACAGGCCCTTCGGTGTGAAATACCACGCAGGGAACTGCCAGACGGATGGATCCGAATAATCGCAGTCATCATCACTATCATCGTTCGGCTTCTTCATCTGTTCCGGATGCGCCGCAGTAAGCTGTTTTACCAGCCACGGTGCCCATTTTTTATCGCGGTACGCGGCGAAGGTATCGAAATCCACGTCATTTTTGCCCGGTGATGCGCGATCTTCCGCATTGAGATAATGGAACGGCGCGCCGTCACCGACCCACACGATATCTTCCAGCGTCAGTGTATCCGCCGTTTGGGCGTTCATATTGACCGGCGCTTCGCCGAAATCAGGATGCGCACCGCCGCAATCATAGGACGTGAACAGACTGACGCTGACGACTTCCGGGCTCATGAATTCCGGCGTAACCGTCTGCCGATATTCGCCCTGACCAAACCGGCTGGCGCCGAGCATACACGCATGCCATCCGCTGACTTCCTGCCATAAACGGGTGCGCAGTTTCTGGTTCATCGCCTGCAAACTGGCGTCCGGATAACCGGACACAATCTCGAAAAGCGTGATTTTCGACTGAGGCTCAACCCACCATTGCAGCTGATAACCCATGAAGTTCTCGCTTTTACCGGCCTTCAGCTGCAATTCCGATAACCGCAAATACTCGTAAGGATCGGTATGAATCAGCGAACCGAGGTAGCTGTCGTCGGCAGCCGTCGCCGGAAGTTGCGCAGGTTTTAGCGTCACCGGCAGCGTTTTGCCCTGCGGGTTGGTCCAGTTGCCTTGCCAGGCACCATTTTCATCTTTTGTTAGAGTAAATTCAGGACGTGGCGTATCGTCAAAATCGTCCAGCCCTTCCTGAAGTTTGAGTTCCTGCCCGTCCAGCGTGCCGTTGAGCGGCAAATCCAGATGGTACTTCTGATAAAAGTAACGGCCCGTCACTTCGTCAGGTTTATTCATGTCCAGCTCAACCACTATGCTGGTTTTTCCCAGTGTGCCGGTATACACCACCGGCGGCTCTTCCGCCCACGCGGACAGAGAGAACAACGTTATAAGCCAAATCCATAACTTCATCTGAATCTCCCGGAGAAATGAACATCATCCTTTCGCCATTTTTTTACGTTATTGGCGGAGTCAGTGTACTGAAAGTTTCGTTACGTCACCATTACGTGATTTCGTAAGTGGTGAAAAATAAATGCCTGCAAAAAAATAAATCCGGCAAAGTATCTCTTTCTTATTTCGAATAAAAAATGCTGCATTGTTGGCAGAGTCTTGGCGGCGGTTACGCTATTATCAAAAAAGATAATTTCGAACAGAGCAGAAACTCATAATGAGCAGATGGATTACCGCCCCTTTATGCCTGCTGGCCGGAATGCTGGCTTTTAATGCACAGGCTGAGCCGACGCAGGCTATCTATAACGACTGGCAGGTCAGCTGCGACAATCTCAATCACTGCGTCGCACGAAATTCTCAGGACGGGCAGGAGCTGGTGATGAAAATTACCCGCGAAGCCGGGCCGGAAGGCAAATCGACTGTCAGCATTGATTACCAGCGCAACAGCGATGAACAGTCGGCTGAAGCGCCAATCGCCAGCCGTTTGCAGATGAATGGTAAAACGCTGAGCTTTAATCATCGCGAATGGGATGTCAGCAAAAAACACCTTTCTACCGGTAACCGTCTGGTGGTAAATGATTTTATTGCCGCTATCCGTGAAGGCAGCAGCATTCAGCTGGCCGGTAAAGCCGATACCGCGCAGCCGGTCAAGCCGGTTATTTCACTGAAAGGGCTGAAGGCCGCTTTGCTGGCAATTGATGCACAGCAGGGACGCGTAGGCTCGAAAACTGCCTGGGCGAACCGCGGAACGAAGCCGGTGAATGCCGTTCCGCCGATCCCGGCAACGCCGGTTCTGCCGCGTTTTAGCGAACCTCATGCGCTTTCTGACACTGAGATTTCGGCGATTACGCAGAATGCCGCGACTACCATTGAGAACAACGATTGCAGTCTCGACCCGTCGGAGCGCGAAGTGCATATTTTTGCACTCAGCAACGAGAAAGCGCTGATGACGGTGAACTGCGATATGGGCGCGTATAACCTTTACGCGCTGGGATTCCTGGTTTCGCGTCAGTCACCGTATAAAATGGACGATCTGGCGCTGACTCTGCCGTTCAAACTGGGTGAAGACGATCAGTCCCCGGAACTGATCAATGCTGATTTTGATCCTAAAACCGGATTGCTGACGACCTACGATAAAGGCCGTGGCGTCGGAGATTGCGGCGTCTCTTCCCGCTGGATATTCGATGGCAAAGCATTCCGCTTGGCCGCGTTTGCGTCAGAGCCAAGCTGTGACGGCTACAGCAGCGGCGGCGACTGGCCGGTGTTGTGGGTCACACAGGCTCCCTAGATAAAAAGCAGACATAAAAAATGCCCTGTCAGCATGAAGCTTGCAGGGCATTTTTTCGAAGCCGGATTGGGTCAGAAGATTATACTGACGCCTTCACCACGACTTTATTGCTGGCGAACTCAACGTTCTGGTCAGCAACGATTTTGCAGCGTTTACGGGTTTCGACTTTACCGTTGACCTTAACCTGGCCTTCAGCAATCACCGCTTTAGCGGTACCGCCGCTGTCACACCAGCCCATAAATTTGAGCAGGTCGCACAGTTCAACGTGCGGATGTTTTTCGAGAAAAAAAGTTTCCATGTGTTCCTGACTTTTTGCGTAGTGCTAATTGTTTAAGACTTATTGGCGCTGATGTCGTGATACTCCTCGCAAGCCTGCAAGGTATTCTGGATCAGCGTCGCGACCGTCATCGGGCCAACCCCGCCCGGCACCGGTGTGATAAAGGAAGCGCGCTCTGCGGCGGCATCATATTCCACATCGCCGACAACTTTACCACTTTCCAGACGGTTTATACCGACATCAATGACAATCGCGCCCGGTTTAATCCATTCGCCCGGAATAAAACCCGGTTTGCCGACGGCAACCACCACCAGATCGGCGTTTTCGACGTGATGTCGCAGATTTTTAGTGAAGCGGTGCGTAACCGTCGTGGTGCAGCCCGCCAGCAGTAATTCCATGCTCATCGGGCGGCCAACAATATTGGATGCGCCGATCACCACGGCGTTCAGCCCGAAAGTATCAACGCCATAACGTTCGAGCAGTGTCACGATACCGCGCGGCGTACAAGGGCGCAGCGTTGGCGCGCGCTGGCACAGACGGCCAACGTTGTACGGATGGAACCCGTCGACGTCTTTATCCGGATGAATGCGCTCGAGAACCTTGATGTTATCAATGCCCGCTGGCAGAGGAAGCTGAACCAGAATACCGTCGATTTCATTGTCGTTATTCAACTGATCGATTAGGCCAAGCAGTTCGCCTTCGGTGGTCGTCGCCGGTAAATCGTAAGAGCGGGAAATAAACCCGACTTCCTCGCAAGAACGGCGCTTGCTGGCGACATAAATCTGCGATGCCGGATTTTCACCGACAAGCACGACAGCCAGCCCGGGAGCTCGTTTCCCTTCCGCCAGTCGTTGTTGAACACGCGCCGCAACTTCGTTTCTGACTTGCTGCGCAATCGTTTTACCGTCAATAATCTTTGCTGCCATCAGGGAATAAATCCATCAATTAAAAAATGCAGGGGGATGCGCCTATTTTGTCAGAAGCGGCGGGCGCTGTCAGGCGTTGAATGCGAATAACTTGTTATCGGCGGGTGAGAATTTAACCTGAGACAGTGGCGAAAAAAGTGTCTATTTTAGATGTGACTCTTTTTAAATCATGAGGAAAGGAATAAATGACACGTAAAGTGGGAATCATCGGTGCTGGGCACGTGGGCGCTGACGTCGCGTTTTCATTGGTCACACAGGGCTTGTGCGACATCATTGTTCTGCTGGATGAAAATGAAAAGAAGGCTGCGAGCCAGTCGCTCGAACTGCGCGATATGGCTTCACTGACTGCTTCGCGCGTTCAGGTCATCGCTAACGATTACAGCGAATTGCATGACGCCGACGTGTTGGTCATCGCCGTCGGCCCTAAAACGCTGTTACGCGAAGACCGTCTGGAAGAGCTGGCTGAAACCCGTGCGGCAGTCCGTGAAGTCATTCCCCGTGTCATCGCCAGCGGTTTTGGCGGCGTTATTATCAATATCACCAACCCGTGCGACGTGATCACCCAGATTATTCAGCAAACCAGCGGCCTGCCGGACTCGCAGGTTTTCGGCACCGGCACGTCTCTGGATACCGCACGGATGAAACGCGTCGTCGGCGAGTTTTTCGGCTTTGACCCGAAAAGCGTCACGGGCTACGTGATGGGCGAACACGGTGAGTCGCAGTTTGTCGCCTGGAGCACCGTCACGCTCGGCGGACGTCCGGTCGCTGAACTGGCAGGCGATCGCGATGTTGACTGGGCAAAAATGGACGACGCCGTTCGCGGTGGCGGCTGGGAAATCCTGCAAGGGAAGGGCTGGACCAGCTTCGGCATCGCGACCGCGACGGCACGTCTGGTGGATGCCGTGCTATCCAATGCGCAGAGCGTATACCCGGTTTCCGCGTGGGATGAAGAACTTAGCGTGTATATCGGGCAACCAGCGGTGATCGGCAAAAACGGTATCGCACAAACTTTGCAACCCGAACTGACCGCCTACGAAGGCGTGGCGTACCACGCCTCCGCGCGCGTTATCACTGCTGCACTGAAATCTGAGCACGAAAAATAACCATCGCGGATGACATCGTCTTATCGGCATACCGGGAATAACTGTAAATTGTTCAGGCATTAAGCAGAGAGTTCGAAAGCCATTGACTCAACCCGGTCTGCCCGTATAATCCGAACCCGCAACGCTCCCAATTTGGGACAAGCAATGCGCCCTTAGCTCAGTTGGATAGAGCAACGGCCTTCTAAGCCGTAGGTCACAGGTTCGAGCCCTGTAGGGCGTACCATCCTTACTTGTTTTAACGTCTTCAAAAATCCGCTAAACAATTTCCTCTATGGTACCAATACAATCTTGCCGCTGAAGCTTCGGGTTTCCAGCAGGCGGTGCGCATCTGCGCCGGATGATAATGCGAACTGAGTGACCGGCGGAAGAACGACGCTGCCTGCTTTAATCAGGGCAAAAAGCCGGTCTGCGCGGCGCTGCCGCTCTTCGGCAGAGGTCAGATACGTCCAGAGATCGGCACCAAGTATGCCGTGAGAGCTGAGCTGGAGGCGGGACGGATTGAATTCAGCAAGCGCGCCGCCGGACATACCGAACAGCACTACGCGGCCGCCGTCTTTCAGGGAATCCAGACTTTGGGTAAGCGTTGTTCCTACGGAGTCGAATACTACATCGCAACCCGCGCTCTGCCACAAACGTACCTGCTCAGGCCAGGTGTCATAATTTGCAGCAGAATCTGCACCAAGCTCCAGACAAACTTTCTGCTTTTCCTGGCTTGATGCCACAGCAAAGGCGTGGATGCCCTGATGTTTTAGCATCTGAAGCAGTAAACGCCCGACGCCACCCGCGGCGGCCAGCACGGCGACGTTCATTCCGGCGCGCAAAGGCAGTACATCGTGAAGCAGATAATCGGCGGTCAGGCCTTGCAGCAAAACAGCAGCAGCATCGGTCTCGGACAGCCATTCAGGTAAGCGGATTGCGTGGTCGACCGGCACCCGGATATGGCTGGCGTGTGCCAGCGGGACATCAGCAAAACCAACGCGATCGCCAGTTTTCCAGCCTGTTACATTTTCCCCGACCGCAATGACCCGGCCTGCGCCTTCATAGCCCGCGATATACGGCGAAGTCCCGGCCAGTGGATAACGGCCCTGACGGCGGTAAATGTCGGCAAAATTCAGCCCTGCAGCGGCAACTGCAACCAGCAATTCTCCGGAAGCCGGAACAGGATCGGCAGCCTCGTGCATGTGCAAGACATCCGCTGAACCTGCATTTTCAAAAACCAGTGCTTTCATCGCCTTTCCTTAACTCAATTTTTGTGAATATTGCGGCGATTATCGTGAAGCCTGCACAGGAGATAAACAGAGGTCTGCTTTATTTATTCGATAATTAAAATTTATAATGGCTTACTTTACCTTCACAGAGCAGAGCAATGGATTACCTAAAATGCGTTGAATCCTTCATCACCGCGACGGAATCCGGCAGTTTTACGGCCGCTGCCGATAAACTCGGCATTACGCCCGCAATGGTCGGTAAGCACATCCAGATGCTGGAAAGCCGCACGGGCTGCGTGCTGATTAACCGGACGACCCGGCGTCAGGGACTAACGGAAGCAGGGCACCGTTTTTATCTTTACGGAGTGCAGATCCTCGCAACGATTGAAGATGCCGATTCTCTGGCTCGCCATCTTAACGAACAGGTGACGGGCATGCTGCGCATCAGTGCGCCAGTTGCTTTTGGTCAGCGTATCCTCACGCCAATATTGTCGAAATTTCTGCAACGCTATCCCGCCGTCAATGCCGATCTGGTTCTGAGCGACCGCCGGGTGGATATGATTGAAGAGCGTTTTCAGATAGCGATACGCATTGGTAATCTTCAGGACGAAGGTTATGTCGCCGTTCCTTTACCGCCTTATGAGATGGTGCTGGCAGCATCGCCGTCGTATCTGGACACTCACGGAACACCGGCAACGCCCGCTGATTTAGGCCGACATAATTGTGTCAGTTTCAGCCAGTGGCGCTCTGCTCACCGCTGGCAACTTCTGGGGCCGGAGGGGCAGATTGATGTAGATATCGTCCCGCGCCTTACCGTGGATTCCGGTGAAGCTATCCGTCAGGCCGCGTTATCTGGTCTGGGCGTAGTTATGCATTCCTGCGTGACGCTGCAAGATGATATCGATGCCGGACGGTTGCACCGCGTTTTGCCTGATTTCGCACCGGTTTCCAGACCAATGCATTTACTCCGTTTGCCAATAAGGCCTGCTGCTACCGTGGTTTCATCCTTCTTCGAGTATTTTATGCAGGAATTAATCCCGCAGTCCTGAACGCCTGCTGCTGGCAATCACATCATCGGGTAAGTTATCTTTTTCTTCACTTTCCCCAGCTTGTCGCTGGCTTTTTCTGATAATTCAAACAGCACCGGCAAGATATGCGCCGAGGCTTTCAGGTACGCACTGACCTGCAAAATGCCTTCCGGCGGTAACATCTCTGCGTTTTCCAGTCCTTCACTCAGGCACAACAAACCCTGACACAAACCTTCTGCTGACTCGGACGCCAGTGCGCTCAGATCGTAAAGCTGCCCCTCGTTAAAATTCCCCAGATCCAGCCCGGCAACCAGCGAGCGAAAAACGGTGACTGAGTTTTGCTGAAATGCTGTGCCGCTTTCGAAATTCATCATGATGTTTATCCCGCGTCAGTAAAATTGAAGTAGCCTTTCGGGCCGCCTTTAATCGGGTTGACTCTATTCCTGACCGGATAATAAAGAAATGGGCTGTATGTATTTACAGTACTTTTAATTCAAATCTGGAAAGTGCCTCGCAAATCTTGAGGGTACGGTTGACACGTTTACTTGCTGCGATTGCTGCGGGCTGGTGATCTTGATCACAAAAAATCCGGCGCAGCACGATTGTGTATATATGTACCCGTCCTGCTCTCACTGCTGGGGTGAGTTGTGCTTATCGTGAAGACCAGATTTATTTTTTTCTGATGTCCGTCGCTGTATTTCCTTCTATCCGGAGAAAAAAATGTCGTCATCCGATGTAGTAAAACTCACTGAAAATCCGCTAAAAAATACCAAAATGATGAACCTCTTTGTGTCTTTCGCGGCGGCGATGGCCGGGCTGTTGTTCGGTCTTGATATCGGTGTAATTTCTGGTGCGCTTCCCTTTATTACTGACCATTTCGTCCTTACCAGCCGGCAGCAGGAATGGGTTGTCAGCATAATGATGCTCGGCGCGGCTTTCGGGGCGCTTGCCAATGGCTGGCTCTCTTTCCGGCTGGGGCGCAAATACAGCCTGATGGCCGCGGCATTTTTGTTTGTTCTCGGTTCGCTTGGCTCAGCGTTTGCTTCGAGTGTTGAAATTCTGATGGTTTCTCGTCTGATCCTCGGATTTGCAGTTGGCATAGCCTCTTATACTGCACCTCTGTATCTCTCAGAAATGGCATCAGAAACTATTCGCGGAAAAATGATTGCGATGTATCAGCTGATGGTGACTCTCGGTATTTTAGTGGCCTTTTTGTCTGATACAGCATTTAGCGCAAGCGGTGACTGGCGTGCCATGCTGGGGGTTCTGGCGATCCCCGCATTAATTCTGATGCTGGCGGTCTGCTTTTTACCCAACAGCCCGCGCTGGCTGGCAGCGAAAGGTCAGCATATTGAAGCGGAACGTGTGCTGCGGATGTTGCGTGATACCTCAGAAAAGGCTCGTCAGGAGCTGAATGAAATCCGTGAGAGTCTGAAGTTAAAACAAGGTGGCTGGAATTTATTCAAGGCTAACACCAATGTGCGTCGGGCGGTGTATCTTGGCATGTTGTTGCAGGCCATGCAGCAATTTACCGGCATGAATATCATCATGTATTACGCGCCGAAAATTTTTAATCTGGCCGGATTTACAAGCACGCGGGCACAGATGATTGCCACGATTATTGTCGGCCTGACGTTTGTGCTGGCGACTTTTATTGCCATCGGCATGGTTGATAAAGCCGGGCGTAAACCTGCGCTGAAAATAGGTTTCAGCGTGATAGCGCTCGGGACGCTGGTGCTGGGATATTGCCTTCAGCAGTTTAATCACGGAACGGCGGGAGCCGGGCTTTCCTGGCTATCGGTGGGGATGACGATGATGTGTATCGCCGGGTACGCCATGAGTGCTGCGCCGGTGGTGTGGATCCTTTGTTCTGAAATTCAGCCCCTCAAAAGCCGCGACTTTGGGATCACCTGCTCAACGACCACCAACTGGATTTCCAACATGATTATCGGTGCGACGTTCCTGACGCTGATGGACAATATTGGCGCCGCCGGAACATTCTGGCTTTACACCGCGCTGAATCTCGCTTTTGTTGTGATTACTTTTATTCTCATTCCTGAAACGAAAAACGTAACGCTTGAACAGATTGAAAGAAATCTGATGGCAGGGAAAAAACTGCGGGATATCGGGCAGTAAGCCGGTTAAAAAATTTTGAACAGGGAGAAGATTATGTCTGCGCTGACGAACATGGTTAACGGTCTGGATTATCCAATTAATGATGAAGAACTTATTGAAATCCGCTACCAGACGCGGGACAAAGTGGACGATTTTAATGCACTCGGTGCACGTCAGGTGGCTGAGAAAGACAGCCTGATCGGAAAAATATTCGGTCAGGTTGGGAATAACGTTCATTTTGAAAAAGGCATGCGCATCGATTACGGTATTAATACAACGATCGGGGACAACGTTTTTATCAATTTCAATTTTGTCCTGCTCGATTGCGCGCCGGTGTGTATTGGGAATAACGTTTTTATCGGGCCGGACGTGCAAATTTATACCGCTCAACATCCGCTGGATATTGATTTACGCAGGGAACATATCGGGAGCGCGCAGCCGGTCACAATCGGTGATGATGTCTGGATTGGCGGAGGGTGCATCGTTCTGCCGGGCGTCACTATCGGAGCGGGAAGTACAATTGGTGCTGGCAGCGTGGTGACTCGTTCTATTCCACAGGGCGTTATTGCCTGTGGTAATCCGTGCCGGGTAGTTCGTCGGGTAGATTAATTGTGTTAAAGAAATTCCTAAGTCAAATTTCAGTGCTAAAAACATAAAAAAGCCCGCTCCAGGCGGGCCGCAAATGCGAAAAATACAATATTTCTTAAAGTCCGCAAAGGATGAATGAAATTCTAATAAAAATCAATAAATTATCAATTTTTCTAATATTGCATCAGCCGTACCTTGTGTTTTATTTATGAATCCTGCTCATAACTCCTTTCATATTTTGTCATCTAGTCGTTTAAACGGAATGTCTGTACCTTTTATCAGAACGAGAAAACGGAGAATAAAATGTCTGACAAAATGAGAATTACCAAAAGCGGTTCTGTTCCTTCGCAGAATGGCCCGGAAAGCTATTTTACCGGCAAAGTGCGCATCGATGCGCCGTTCAGCGGTACTGAATCTGCGCGTGTTGGCGGCGCAACCGTGACGTTTGAACCGGGCGCGCGCACGGCATGGCACACGCATCCGCTGGGCCAGACGCTGGTCATCACTCACGGTCGTGGGTGGTTGCAGGAAGAGGGCGGTGAAATTCGCGAAATGAATGTCGGCGATATCGTGTGGATCCCTGAAGGGGTTAAACACTGGCACGGCGCGACGCCGGAAAATGCAATGACCCACATTGCGATTGCCGAATCTCTTAACGGCAGCCCGGTTGAGTGGCTGGAAAAAGTGACAGACGCTCAGTATCAGAGGTGATTTTTAGGCATCTGAAATGAACGCGATCCTGTCCGGTTGTGCCGGACGGGATTTCTGCGTTTTTTCATCCGCGCGGATTTTTGCGGGGCTTGGTCATGGAATTACTCAGCTCATATAGCCGGTTCATGGTCTGAAGCGGGACTTTTGGTGACGAGGCGGCCAGCGCCAGCACCAGAATTTCAAGGCAAATGACAGGCGTGCCGTGGACGGGAATTTTTTCCGCATCAGCGCTGCGCGGGATAAAAACCACGCAATCCGCTTCTTTAATAAAAACGGATTCCGCCGAGCCGGTCAGTAAAATCGTTGAAATCCCCAGACGTCTGGCTTCGGCCAGCGTTGTGACACCTTCCCGATGGGCGCTTCGTTGCGCCATCATAATCAGCACATCGCCCGGACGCATGCCGATCAGTTGCTCGCTGAGCGACGCGCCCGTACGGTTAAGCACATACGCGGGCGTCCCGTTACGGTTGAACAAACGGGCAGTATATTCCGCCAGCAGCGAGGAAGCCCCGATGCCAAAAATGGCTATCCGGTCGGCGGCCTGCAACAACGCGTTGGCACGCGAAAGCGCCAGCCGGTTCTTCTCCTCCGACAGCATCTGGCAGGTATATAGGTAGCCGTCGAGCACGAAATCAATGCTCGAATTGGTATCCGGCGTCAGGGAACTCACCGTTGTTGCCATTTTTGCCGATGACGTCAGCGTCTCCCCGAGATAACTGGCCAGCACATTTTTCAGATCGCGCAGGCCGGAGAATCCCAGCGCCTGAATGGCACGCACGACCGTAGCATCCGAGCTTTGGGTATCCGCTGCGATTTCCATGGCGGTTTTATCCAGCACTGCGCCCCGGTGAGTATGAATATATTGCGCGACGGCAAAAAGGCGCGGCGATAACTGGTTTTTACGCAGGCGGAAACGTTCGCCGTAGAGATCCGGGCCGGAGCGGTTGGGTTTAGTCTTCGGGTTTTTCACAGTTGTGCCTGTTCATTCACATTGCTGCCATTTTTTACAGTGTACTTCGGGAGCGACTTACAGGCTTGCCAGTCTTTGCCGCTGATGAGCCAGCATTGACGGTTCAAGCGGCACGTATCCTTCCGGGCTGTGAGTTTGTGCGGCCACAATAGCTTGTCCGGCATCAGACAGCGCCATTTCCAGCCAGGCTTTAACCAGCGGATCCAGCGTGGCTCCCGGCGGCAAGTCAAAGAAGAGCGAAACATAGCTTGAAAGCGGATAGTTCCCCTGCGCCACATTGACTAAATCCGGCGAATAAAATTCGGTGTTTGCTTCTGAGGCCAGCGGCAAAATACGCACGTCGTCAGAGAACAGTGCCGCGTTGCACCAGCCCAGACAGCCCGCCCCGAACGGGTCTTGCGCGACGGCTTCAATCACGGCGCGGCGATCGGCGAGACCTTCATAATGCGCAGGATAGTGATGCCCGGCCAGATGTGCGTGCCGGAATGCGGTGGCGTATTTCCCGTTATCCCGCAGGCCATAAAGATGAATGCGCCGGTTGTGCCATTTGCCTTCCAGCCCCAGTTGTTGCCAGTCAGTGATATCTCCGCTGCTATGCCCTGAAGAGAAAACCGAGGCCAGCTGCGCCATGGTCAGCCCCGGTAAAGGATTATCGCGGTGAACATAAATCGCAGGCGGACTTTTGGCTTCCGGACGCGGCCCGTGGCCGGTATATCCGACATGAATTTCCGTTGGTCGGTAGCCTTTTACGCGCTCAAAAGCCGCCAGTTCATGAGGCCACGGCGCGCGTGACATCGGTGCCAGCCAGCTGGCATCAGCCGCCAGTGCCATAATCGCCGTGGACGAGCCTTCCAGCGTGCAATCGAAAGAAATTGCCGGATTCGCTTCGCAAAAAAGTGCGCACCACGGAAGAACCAGAGAAGCCATGCCGTCATTTCCGACAACCGGCAGCGGGAGATTTACTGTCTTTGAATTCATGAATGCACCGCGATTATTGCACGCTGCTGAGCGAGTTCAGCAGGTTCCAGAGGCAGACAGGTTGTATCTGCGATAATTGCCTGACCTTTATCGGAAAGCAGGAAACCGGCCAGTTTATGTGCGTCGGGGCCTTCACCGGCGGGCAGATAAAGATGCAGAAAACGGGAAAGCGGGTCGCGCGCCTGACCGCTCAGAGGCACTTTACGTAAAAGCGGATGTTCTCCTGCGGTGTCAGCAATGCCAATGCCGTCTGGCGTACTCTCAAGCCGCGCCAGAAGCGTGGCTGAATCCGGCACATATTCAGTCCGCGCAGTCAGCTCACGTCCGGCAAATAAATGCTTTTGTATGAACACCTGAAGGGCGCTGTCCTCCGGCAGGCTCAGCGGCAGAATACTGGCATCGTGAGAAAACGATAGGAGTTGTCCCCAGCTCGAAAAATCACCTTGTGCATTTCCGCGCGTGAAAATCTGTGAAAGCTGGGTCACCGAAATTTCACTCAGCGGATTACTGTGATGCACGTACACGGCTGGCGTTGCCGGACTGACCGCAAGCTTCACAGAAAACGGTGCTGAGCCGCGCTGCTTTTTATACGGCACGAACTCCGTGGGCGTAATTTCTCTATCAATCAGCGCCATCGTGGCACGACGGTTAATCAGAAAGGCAAACGCGGCATCGTCATGGCAAAAAGTGGCAGCGACCGGAATATCAGGGTGAGCGCGACGGAATGCAGTAATGATTTTATCAACCAGCGGCGCGAGTTCTGGCTTGGCGGTAATTCTGATAACGCTTTTCTTTTCAGTGGTGTACTGCGCTGGAGCGGGCAGGGAGCTGTCCGGGTTCAATCTGTTATTCCTTCTGGCTGAGTCTTTAAAACTTGCGCGGATCGTGTGGAACTCTTCCCAATACTTTATGAGAAGAATTATCATTATCTTTTAAGAATCATGATGAAGTACGTAACTGTAGTAGTCAACGCTACGAAGGTGTGCCGGATAATCAGGGCTTCCCCGGGCGGGTTCTGCAGAACAGATTATGAAAATAATATATTTAATTTCAGAGGGATATAAAAAATAAAATCCCGGTTTTTACCCCGCAGGACTTCTCTTTTTTCCACTTCAAAGCCTGACGTTTACTACTACAGTATCGTGTGATGGAATGATAATCATTCTAATTTAGTGAGCCTTTTGATTACTGCAACATTGAGCGGGAACTGGCCAGCGGCACACGGTATTTCGCGCAATAACCTAATAACGCATCAGGTTTTTTCCTGAGAAAGTCGGCGCGGATGTGCTGACAGAATAATAAAAGCCGGCCTGAAATTAATTTTGATTTAAATACTTTTACGGATGTTTTTGGGGATTGTATGAACTTCAACAAAATGAAAAAAAATGCGCTGGCTCTGTGTATTGCCTGCGTTCCTATTTTATTTCCTGTAAGGGAAAGTCTGGCTGAAACACTTTCGGGCGAATATAGCGGTAATTACCCTGAAAAAAGTAGTGATAATAAAAATCAGCCGAAAGACGATACCATTGAAGTTAACGGAATCTCTTACAGCGAACCTTCAGGATATATTCCCGGCTATGCCGACGTAGGGGCTTATCAGGGACGCAATATGATGGATGTTCCCGCGTCAGTCAGCGTCGTTTCCAAAGATATTATTCATGCGCAGCAGGGCACCGGCTTATTTGACGCTTTGCGAAATGTGGCGGGTATTGTTCGACAGCAACAAAGCGGAATTGCTTACGACCAGCTTTCCGTTCGCGGTATTAATCTGGATAACCGCTCAAGTTATATGTTTAACGGCGTTCTGCCTTTTGATAATAACCTGCCGATCCCGATGGAAGATAAAGAGCGGATGGAAGTGCTGAAAGGCGCATCGGCACTTTATTATGGTTTTGTCGCGCCCGGCGGCGTGGTGAATATGGTGACCAAACGGGCAGGGCAGCAGCCTGTCAGAGCGGTAACTTTTTCGACCGATGATAATGGCTCGTCCCTCGCGCACGTCGATCTGGCGGATCGCTTTGGTGAAGAGAAGAATTTTGGCGTCCGCATCAATGCCGTCACCAATAATATCCATACGCCGATAGACGACGATAATGGTAACCGCCGGATGTTCAGTGCAGCGCTGGACTGGCAGGCGACGGACCGGCTTTTGCTCAAATATGACTATGAATCAATCCGCGCGCGCATTACCGAGCAGGCAGCAATCGCCACGCCGACCGCCGTTAACGGCGTCATGACCATTCCTTCGATACCTGATCCGAAAAAGTTGTTATCGATGAAAGGAAAAGACACACATTCCTCAGCAGAAACTCACTTACTTCAGGCTGAATATGCCCTGACCGATAACTGGACGGGTAAAGTCAGCGCCGGGCAATCGCGTACCAAGCGTGACCGCTGGTTGTGGGTATTTGATAATTACAATGCGCAGACCGGCGAGGGAGAGGTTTATGGTGCCGATCAGCCTGGCCAGGATTATCTGAACCAGAACGTCCGGGCGGAAATTAAAGGCACGTTTGATACCGGTTCCCTTGAGCATGAACTGTTGTTTGGCGGCAGCCAGAACCGCCTTTACCAGCCGAGTTTTGAGACCTACATGTATTCTGCTGCGCAGAATATATATGACCCGGTGACCATTACATCGCTGACGCGCGCGGCTAAAAACAGCAAAAAAACGCTGACTGACCGCAGCTTTAAAGAACAGACTATCCGCGACGGCGGCCTGTTCCTGCAAGATTGGATCACGCTCAACGATCAGTGGCAGGTGACCGGTGCTGTACGTTACGGGCGCTATACCAGCCAGCAGCTTGATGCGGCTTCCGAAGATGTTCACGCGGTTACGCCAGCCGTCAGTGTACTTTATAAAGTCACGCCGGATATCAGCCTGTACGCCAGTTATGTGGAAGGTCTGGAATCGGCGGGAACGGCACCGTCTACCGCGGCTAACGCTGGGGAATCCCTGAAAGCGGCGGTCAGCAAACAGAAGGAAGTGGGGATCCGGACAAGGGTTTACGGCGGACTTTATGCGTCAGCAGCTTATTTCGAGCTGAAACAACCGTCTGCCAGTACCGGCGATGATCTGATTTACTCCCTGAATGGCGAAGCACGATTCCGCGGTGGAGAATTCTCGCTTCAGGGCGACATCACGGAATATACGTCCGTGATGGGTTCTGTCATGTTGCTGAGTGCGGAAGTCACCTCAACAACTAATGACAAGCTGCTGGGTAAAACGCCGGAAAATACACCGAAAAAGGTGGCGAATATATTCATTAACCACAAGCTGGATTTCATCGACGGGCTGGCTATTAACGGTGGCGCATATTATGTCGGATCACGGCCGATTAATGCCCAGAATCAGGCGTTTGTGGCCGGTTATACGACGTATAACGTAGGCGCGAGTTACACCACAAAACTGGCGGGAACCAAGGCCACGTTCCAGGCAACCTTGAATAATGTGACCGACAAACGCTACTGGAGTGCGGCAGGCAGCGGCCAGCTGGCGGTCGGGATGCCAAGAACGTTACTACTTTCCTCGACATTCGAATTTTAACATTACGTGCAATTCAGTACGGGCGGCAAATAAGCCGTCCGTTTTAACATTTGCCTTCTCACCTTAGTAAAAATTCCGCGCGCAGCATTTCGTTTTCATCTTTTTATCCCAAATTATCCGGTTATTCGCTGAGCCGTTTTATTTAAGCTAAAAAAACCTCGTTGTTCGGCTCATTAAAACCGGTGCTTTCAGTAGCTCTGTGATATCCAACTCGACTACTATAAATAAAAATCAATCATAGAGTCTTTTCTGGTATGGCATATTTTTCTACAGATGAAAGTCTCGTTCGTGAGCGTTCTGATCGTTTCTTACGACGAATGTACTTAATGCGCATACTGGGCACTTTTCTCTGTTTTTTCCCCATTGCCTCGGTGCTTTTAGAACGTGAAGTATCCTGGATCCCGCTGGGTTTTCTGGTGCTGAATGCGTTTGTCTGGCCGCACGCAGCGATGCTAATTTCCCGCCGCTCCAAACATCCTAATCAGGCTGAGTTCAGAAATCTGGCGTTCGACGCCATTGCCGGTGGCGCGTGGGTTGCGCTGATGGGCGTGTGTCCGCTGCCTTCTGCGATTATTACGTCTATTCTGGTTGCCGACCGGTTTTCTGCCGGTGGCTGGCAATTACTGCGCCGCGCCGCGCTGTTTTACTGTGCCGGATTTATCCTGTGCTGGCCGCTTTCCGGGATGAGCCTTTATACCGAAGTGAGCGACCGGACGTTGTGGCTGACGCTACCGCTTTCCACGATTTACATTGTTGCGTTCAGCGCTGCCAATTATTCCATTTCCCGAAAACTGCGCGATAAGCAGCACGAACTGGAAAAATCGGCGTTGATGGATCCTTTTCTCGGCCTGCCGAACCGGCGTTTACTCGATCGCCGCCTGATGCTGGAATTTGAACGTTCAAAGCAGGATCTGGCCTGTCTGATGGTGCTGGGTGTCGATGATTTGAAAATGGTGAATGACCTGTTCGGACGCGAAGCAGGCGATTACGTTTTACGATCGGTATCGACTATTTTGCGTAAGGAAACGGCTGAGCACGATTTCCCGGCCATACTGGGCGGTGACGAGTTTGTGGTGATACTGCCAGGTATTTCTGAAGAAGAAGCGTATGCGGTCGGTTACCGGCTTCTGCTGAAAACCTCGGAAATCCGTCTGTCTCAGGATTCTGGTTTCCAGTGTTCATTGAGCATTGGCGTTGCGACATCCAGAAATCATGAGAATTACAATCAGTGGCTGGCCGCCGCCGAACGGGCATTGGTGAGTGTGAAAAAGAATGGCAAAAACAGCATTGGCAGCGCGGGCAGGGCTTAGGCCGTTGTTCATCTACACTGAATAGAATGGAAGATGTCTCGGGATAAATAATGAAAAATATCAAAATAATGATGGTAGCAGCAGTGGCAGCAGCGACTTTACTGGCAGGATGCTCATCGATTGATGAACCCGTAGGCGCGGAAGTTTACCGGCCTGCAAACTTTGATGCCTCTTTTGCACAGGGGCAGGCGAGCTATGCGTCTTCCGTGTTTTCCATTCTGGAACGTCAGCGCCGTGCCGATACCTATAAAAAGATTTTCGATTTTTGCACCGGAAAATTCCAGACGCTGGGTGAAAGCAATGACGGTGACCGGGTACATATAAGATTTGCGTGCCTGCCGAAACCGGCGACGCAAAGCACCTATTCCAACCAAAGCACCTATTCGACACAACAGAAATCCCCGTCGCTGTACTGAGGCTGGCTGAGTGAAACGGATGCAGCGACCGGCGGGAAACGGAGTCAACGATGAATAAGGAAAGACCTGACTTTATCGCCAACTGGCGAGAGCTCGAAGGGGCGGACGACAGCAGTTATCCGGGCGATAATGAACTGATGTCGATTGGTGCACCGCTCGGCAAAGCGCTGGGGCTGACGCGTATCGGCATTCATCATGAACGCTTGCTGCCGGGGCGACGTACCTGTTACGCACATGCCGAAAGTTCTGAAGATGAGTTTGTTTATGTGCTGGAAGGCCAGCCGGACGCGTGGATAAATGGCCACCTGCACCGGCTCAAACCCGGCGACGCGGTGGCATTTCCCCACGGCACCGGCATCTGCCATACCTTCATCAATAACAGTGAAGATGAAGTGCGTCTGCTGGTCGTTGGCGAAGCGAATAAGCCGGAAAACCGCATTTATTATCCGCTGGATCAGGAATATGAAGCGACGCGTAAAGATCGCTGGCTGAACGTGCCGGAACAGGCGTTCGGTGACCACGACGGGATTTCAGATTCCCTGAGGGAAGCAAACAAAAAGCCGGTGTAAAAACCGGCTTTTCGGGATTCATTCATGAAATTGAAGAAGCGCTTACTGGATACCCAGTGACTGCCAGCGTTGCTGACAATACGGCATCATGCGATGAATTTTCAGGCTCTGTGCCTGATGGCGGTTCAGGGAATAACCCTCCGGCGTAATTTCTAAGGTGTCGCCGGTTTGCAGGGTAAAGTCGTTATCGACAGACAGGATCAGCTTCAGATTTTTGAATGCCTGAATGCAGATATATTTCAGTCCGGTCTGTGGGATACTCAGGATATCAATGATTTTCCATTCCATATTCTCGCTCCTTTCCTGTTGCTGCCTGATTTCTGTGTCCCCTTTTCTACCTCAGATCCACGTCATTTTTTGTCATCACAAGGTAATGATTTCTTTATAGGCGTTCAGATAATTTGAATGCTTGAACTGACTCACAAAAAGAAGGCAAGACAGGCCGCCGGGATCGCATATTCAGATTTTTCGGAAAGAATGTGAATCATCAGTGTTTGAAAAACGCTTGAAATAGCGTGAGCAAAACAGTTATCTAAACCCCAAGTCTGACTTTTGATTTTTTCTCAGGACGGGAAGGACGCAACACTATGACCACAGATTCACGCGAAACAGATTTACGCAAAACAGTGTCAGAAATCGGGCTGGACGAATTTATCTGGCTGGAAGGATTGCGCAATGAAAAAGCGCTGGCCTGGGCACATGAGCAAAATTCGGTCACGCTCTCTGCTTTTACACACGGAAAAGATTTTGATCCGATCCGTGAAAAAGTCCTTCAGGGGCTGAATTCCCCGGAGCAAATTCCGGGTGTCTGGAAATGCGATAACGACTGGTACAACTTCTGGCAGGATGCGAAAAATCCAAAAGGATTACTGCGCAAAACCACGCTCGATGAATTCCGCAAAGCCGAACCGCGCTGGGAAACGGTGCTTGACGTCGACGCGCTGGGTAAAGCTGAAAATATTGAATGGGTTTTCTCTGGTTTCTGGAACCTGAAACCGGGCTTTGAGCGCGCTTTCGTGGTGCTTTCACCGGACGGCGGCGATGCCTGCGAAGTCCGCGAATTTGATCTGAAAACTAAAGAATTTGTCACCGGCGGTTTTTATCTGCCAGTCGCCAAGAGTCGCATCAGCTGGATTGATTTCGACCATATGTTTGTTGCCACCGATTTTGGCGAAGGCTCGATGACCGATTCCGGCTACCCGCGTATCGTGAAAATCTGGCAACGCGGAACGCCGCTCAGCGAAGCGGTGACGGTTTACAGTGCCGGGCAAAAAGACATGATGGCTGCGGGTTATCAGGAATCCGGCGGGGACATCAAACGCAATTACGTGGTGCGGGTTATCGACTTCTATCATCGCGAAGTTTTTCTGGTGGACGATACCCGCACGCTGATCAAAATCGACATTCCGGACGATGCCAAATTTATCACCTGGCAGGAATGGATCCTTATCGAACCGTCCAGCGAATGGCAGGTGAATGGCCAGCGCTGGCCGTCAGGTTCACTGCTGACGATGAATTTCGACGCTTTTATGGCCGGTGAGCGCACGCTGAAACCGCTGTTTGTTCCGGATACTGGTTCAGCGCTCAGCGGCGTGACTCAAACTCGCGATCAGCTTAACGGCTTCTCCCATACCCGCGATCACATCATTCTCAGTCTTACCCGTGATGTGGTGAATCGTCTTGAAGTTCTGACGCCAAAGAATGGCGAATGGCAGCGTCAACCGTTCGGGCATGTGCCGGCGCTAAGTAAAATCAGCGCCTGGGGCGTGGATGATAAAACCAACGAATACTTCATGAGCGTCAGCGGTTTCCTGCAACCCGCGAGCCTTTCGCTGGGCAATCTGGACAACGGCGCTGACGCCGAAGCCGAATTGCTAAAACAGGATCCGTCGCATTTTGACGCCTCACGCTATCAGGTCAGCCAGCATTTTGCGCAATCTGACGACGGAACGCGCGTGCCTTATTTCGTCGTCAGCCGCAAAGATGTGGTTTATGACGGTAAAAATCCGACGCTGTTATACGGTTATGGCGGTTTTGAAGTGTCGCTGGAGCCTTATTATCTGGGCGTCAGCGGTGTGTCGTGGCTGGATCGCGGAGGCGTTTTCGTGGTCGCGAATATTCGTGGCGGTGGCGAGTACGGGCCTGAGTGGCATAAAGCTGCGTTGAAAGAAAAGCGCCTGCGTGCGTATGAAGATTTTGCTTCAGTGGCTAAGGCGCTGATTGCCAGCAAAATCACGTCACCGGTGCATCTGGCGGCGCAGGGCGGCAGCAACGGAGGGCTGCTGGTGGGCAATATGCTGACACGTTATCCGGAACTGTTCGGCGCGATTGTCTGTGAAGTGCCGTTGCTGGATATGTGTCGTTATACGCAGATTTCCGCCGGATCCTCGTGGATTGCCGAATATGGCGACCCGCAAAAACCGGAAGAATGGGCGTATATCCGGGAATTCTCGCCGTATCACAATATTGATCCGCAGAAAAAATATCCGCCAGTATTGTTCTCCACGGCAACCAGCGATGACCGCGTCGGGCCTGACCATGCGCGTAAAATGGCGGCAAAAATGCAGGCGCTGGGCATTCCTGACGTGTATTTCTACGAGAACACCGAAGGCGGCCACAGTGCGGCGGCGGACAAAACGCAGTCGGCGTTTAAACGTGCGCTGGTGAGCGAGTTCCTGCTGCATTTCATCGGGCGTAAACCGTAACTTTTGCGCGCGACGCATATCGACTGAGCGGGGGTAATCTTCTGCTCAGTCATATTTCGACATGTTTTATCAGGCTTTTTCCCTTTTAAAACCATTGCCTCGCAATTCATTCCTTGTTTATTATTTCCGCTTCATTTGATAACAATTATCAAAATCATTTCTTATTCATTCTCATTTTCGGGGATTTGCATGTTAAAGAACACCGCTCGCGTGCTGTCTGTCGCAGGTCTGATGGCCGCCTCATTTTCCACTTTTGCTACCACCTATCCGCTGACTGTTACCGATCTCAGCGGGCAGAAAGTGACGCTCGATAAAGCCCCGCAGCGCATCATCTTGCAGGATGGCCGTGATATTCTCGCGCTCGCCGTGCTGGATAAAGCCGATCCGTTTAAGCGCGTCGTGGCCTGGAATAATCTGCTGAAAACCACCGACAGCGGCACCTGGGACATGCTGAAAAGCAAATGGCCTGAGTCGTCCAAAATTCTGGATATGGGTTTCACGGACAAAGGGCAGGTTGATCTGGAAACCGTAATTTCCAAAAAACCTGATCTGATGATTGCGCAGGTTCGTGCCAAAAATTCCCTGGCACAGGCGGGTGTTCTGGACAAACTTGCCGCGCTGCATATCCCGGTTGTGTTCGTAGACTACGAAGCGGATCCGGCAAAAGACACGGCACCGAGCATTGAGCTGCTGGGTAAAATTGTGAATCAGGAAGACAATGCCCGCGCGTACACCGCGTTCTATAACGAGCACTTCCAGAGCATTCAGAAAGCTGTTGCGGCCATTAAAAACAAACCTAACGTATTCATCGAGCCGATTGCTGGTCGCGATGATTCCTGCTGTTTCACCCACGGAGACGCGGGCTGGGGCAAACTGATTCAGGCGGTAGGTGCGGATAATATCGGCACTAAATTGCTGCCGGGCGCATCAGGCACGGTTTCCCTGGAGCAAGTGATCAGCATGAAACCAGATGTTTACATCATGACCGGTTCCGCACGCCCGAGTAAAAACGGTTCGGTGACCCACATTCTGCCGTTCGGTTATGGCGCGAATGAAGCCAGCATCGGCAAAGAAGCGAAAGTTCTGCTTGCCCGCACTGGCGTTGCGCAGATCCCGGCGGTCAGCAGCCAGCACGTTTACGGCGTTTACCACCAGTTCTACAACCACCCGTACAATATCGTCGGGATGGAATATCTGGCGAAATTCATTTATCCGGAACAGTTTAAAAATCTGGATCCGGCAAAAACCTACCACGACCTGGTGCGTAACTACACCAATCTGCCGGATCAGGATTTCATTCTGGGTTGGTCGCCGAAGAAGTAAATCTTTGAGTCTCCCCGCCTGTGGCCTCGCAGGCGGGTTTTCAACCCCCGTCAAGGCGCTTCTGCACAAACTTTACCTCCGTCACATTTGTTGACACTCCGTTAATTCATACAAAAATATAACTGTATTACTGTATCTGCATAACGCCAACTGGCGTAGTTCGACACATCAACAAGGTGAATTTATGCAATCTGAAGAACAGCGTTTAATTGACGGGCTTTTTAGTCGCTTACAACAGGCTGAGTCCAATACGGCACCGCGCGATGCGGAAGCTGAACGTGTGATTCAGGCCCATATCCGCCAGCAACCGTCTGCCCCTTACTACATGGCGCAGGCGATGATTATTCAGGAAGCGGCGCTGACCAAGCTGAATGCCCAGCTGAAGGAACTGCAACAGCAAAACGAGCAGTTGCAACAGCAGGCGCAAAATGCGAAACCGCAAAGTACCGGTTTCCTCGCCGGGTTATTTGGTGGCGGTTCGGCACAGCCTGAACCCGCGCGTCAGTCTCCGCAAGGCAGCCAGCCGATCCCGGGCACGCAGGCTTGGGGCGCTCAGCCTCAGCAGCAACAGCCACAATACGCGCCACAACAGCAGGCTCCGGCTCAGGCCGCACCACAGGCACCGGGTTTTCTGGGCAGCGCGTTGCGAACTGCAGCCGGTGTCGCGGGCGGGGTTGTGCTGGCAGATATGCTGACCGGGATGTTCCATCACAGCCAGCCGCAGGAAATCGTCAATATCATTGAAGAGCCGCCGGTGCAGGATCTCAATCCTGCTGACAGCAGTTTCCTCGATAACTCGCAGGGCTTCGACAGCAATGTTCCGTCCTGGGAAGATGCCTCGCTGCGTAACGATAATTCGGATTTAGGGTTTGGTTCTGACGACTTTAATTCCGATGATTACAGCAACGACGACGATTCATTTTTCTAACTGATTGATGTCAGACGGCTATTAAAGGCCGTTCTGGCAGCAGAAAACGGCGACAGAAAGCAAAGAGTGAGAGCTTTATCTCTTATTGCAATCAGAATTCTGGACAAAAGTTAAATCTGTTGCTGTACTGTATTTGACACACGTTTTGTGTCCAACATTCACGTAAAGGTAAGTTTGATGTCTAAGATTAAAGGTAGCGTTAAGTGGTTCAATGAATCTAAAGGTTTTGGTTTCATTACCCCTGAAGATGGCAGCAAAGATGTTTTCGTTCATTTCTCTGCTATTTCCAGCAACGGTTTCAAAACCCTTGCTGAAGGCCAACGCGTAGAGTTCGAAATCACCAATGGTGCCAAAGGCCCGTCGGCTGCTAACGTTATCGCTATCTGACTTTAGCCGATTTCTTAAAAAACCCGCCGAAGCGGGTTTTTTTTTGCCTGTACATTGAGCGTATAACGGCAAACATCAGGCGGTTTTACGCACCAGCGTCACGAACATCAAAATGGCGATCGCGTAACAGCCTAAAATCGTCAGGCCCATCGACAGCGCAGGCATGCTGCCAAAACCGGTGACCGGTACGGCAATCGCTCCAAGCGCAAACATACACACACCCAGAAGCGCCGAGGCGCTTCCCGCATTTTTCCCCTGACTTTGCATCGCCAGCGACCCGGCGTTCGGCCCGATAATCCCGATCACCATCACCGAGAAGAACAGGGGAACCAGCAGCGTTACCAGCGGTGCATTCAGGCTGGCAGCTATCACCAGTGCAACAGATGCCACTGCAGCAATCACTAAACCGGCTTTAACCAACGCCATTTCACCGAAACGACGGCTGAGGCGCGTGGAAACCTGCGCAGAAATCACCAGCCCTATACCGTTAATGGCAAAACACAGGCTGAACATCTGCGGGCTGAGATGGTAAATCTGTTGGAGTACGAAAGGCGAAGCGCCGATGTAGGCAAACATTCCCGCCATGATAAAACCTTGCGTCAGGCATAGCCCCATAAACGGACGATGTTTCAGCAGGCTGAATACAGAACCGAGCATGCTGAAAACACCGCCTTGCGCGCGGCGTTCCGGCAGCAGGGTTTCATGTAATTTCAGTGATGAGAAACTGAATAAAAGTATGGCGATAAAGGCCAGTACGGCGAAAATCCCCCGCCAGTTCATCCAGCTGAGCATGGCACCGCCCAGCACCGGCGCGATAATCGGCGCCAGTCCGTTCACCAGCATCAGTAGTGCGAAGAACCGTGTGAGTTCATGGCCGTTATACAAATCTCTGGCGACGGCGCGTGAAAGTACGGCGCCGCCTGCGCCCGCAATGCCTTGTAATAAACGGGCGACAATCAGCTGATTGATGTCCTGCGCGACGGCGCACCAGACCGATGCCGCGAGCAGTAAAGCCAGCGACCACAGTAAAGGGCGCATGCGGCCATAACGATCGCTGAGCGGGCCAAACAATAGCTGGCCGAAACCGAGGCCGAGTAAACCGGCGGTCAGGCTCAGTTGCGCACTGGCGGTGGAAGTGTGGAGGTCGCCAGCCATTTCGGGCAATGCAGGCAGATATAAATCTGTACATAACGGGCCTAGGGCGGCAAGCGAGCCGAGTACCAGGGCGTAACCGAGGCGTTTTTCTTGCAGATGAGCGCTCATGGTAGAAGTTTATTCCAGTTTGCTGGTGGTTAAATCCGTTTCAAAGAGATCCTGAAAGTAGCGATTATATAAAGCTTCCAGGTACTCTGCGTCGGCGTGAACGGTAGTCATACGTCGGAATGCGGTGCCCTCACAGATCACCGCCAGAGATTCGACTTTCGCCGTCATTTCAGCCTCGGAAAATTGCGGGAAAGTGGCACTGAGCAGGGATTTTGCTTCACTGAACAGTTGTTTTTCTGAATCGCGCCAGATTTTTTCCACAATAGGATTGCGGGTCGCTTCTGCGGCAACCTCAAGCATCAGCGCGTGGTCAATCTCTGCCTGTTCTTTTTGCTCAGTACACTGATCTTCTTTATAAGGCGCGCTTAAATTGCCAATCCGGCGGTGTGCCAGATTGTGAGCAACCTGCTGCAAGTTATGCGCGTTGCCGGTCATCAGGCGGATTTTCTTCATCACAATTCGACGAACAATTTCTTCGATGATGGCGTCTTTATTGGCGAAATACCGGTAAATCTGCCCCACACTGAGTTGCGACGTTTTGGCGATTTCGGCCATACCTGCACCATGAAAACCGTGTTTGCGAAAACACAGCCGGGCGGCAGCAATGATCTGGTCGCGTCGCGCACTGATGCGCGCGTCTTTACTGCAAAGTTGTGGGTGAAGCATGGATACCTGGCACCTCTGTTGAAAATGAGTGTGAACGATCATTCTCAATTATAGGCAATAAGGAGGAACAGGTAAATATTTGTATTATGAATGGAATGAAAAGTGAAGTTTCGTTTCAGCGCGTTTTGCACGGATTCAGAAAGGCAAACGGCGCATCCATCAGGGAATGCGCCGTCGGCGTAAAAGGGAGTATTACGGGCGCACAGGGCGCATCTGTCTAACCAAAATATGCCTGTAAAAAAGCCACTACAGTAAGAATGCACAGGGCAACAACCAGAAATTCAGAAGACGTTTTTGGAACAGAAAACATGGCATACCTCAATATAGAAACCTGAGCGGGTTTTGCCATTATCTGCAGATAACATGAAGGAAACATTAAGAAACGCAGAGAAGAGGTGAAGATGTGTCACAAATTTGTTACGGCGATGCCCGTTGTCATAAAAAAGGCATCGCCGGAGGGTAGGATCAGTGCGCCGTGTACCAGCTGACCAGCATGAAGCCGAGCAACGTCAGGGCAATCGAGCCGAAAAGATTAAGCGCGATATTGAGCAAGGCATCGCCAAAACGACCCATTTGTAACAGCGTGACCACTTCAAGAGAAAACGTGGAGAAGGTGGTAAGTCCCCCACAGAAACCGGTGGTGATCAGGGCCTTAACGACCGGATCGACGCTGTTCATGCGGCCAAAAATCGCGATAGCCAGGCCAATAATAAACGCGCCAATAAGATTAACGGCCAGCGTACCGAGAGGCACCACGGGTGTGATCACATTCATTTTGAGCCCGAGATACCAGCGAGCGACACTGCCAACCGCACCACCAATCAACACAGCAAGAAAGGTACTGAACATAAAAAACCTTAAATATAAGTGAAATTCAGAAAGGCCCGGGCACGACGCTACGAACCTCTCACGAGATTGCGTAGACATCATCAGCCGGTAAAGGCGGTTTGGGAGGAATGTCATCTCCATATTGCAGGCGGTAAGTTTACAGTGTGTGATAGCGATTGTGTAGCCGCGAATGAGAAACAGATTTTAACAAGGAAATAGCCATGTTAATCAGAGAAGGTGATGTGAACGACGCGCAGGTTGTAGCGGGATTACTCGGTGATCTGGATTACCCCAATACGCCGGAAGCGATCGCTGAGCGGATCGTCGTAATGGCCGCCAATCCGGACAGCCGATTGCTGGTAGCCGAGAGCGAAGGGCGCGCCGTCGGTTTTATTTCGCTGCATTTTATCCCGCAAATCGCCCTCGCCGGTGAATTCTGCCGGATCAGTTATTTATGTGTGAGCAGTGAATCGCGCGGCGAAGGTATCGGGCAACAATTGCTCAATGAGGCTGAAAGGCTTGCTGCTGACCGTGGCTGTGACCGTATGGAAGTTCACAGCCATACGCGCCGTGTCCGCGCGCACGTATTTTACGCCCGTGCAAAATATGAAGAATCGCCTAAGTATCTGATGAAAAAGCTGACTCCCCGCTGACCATCATGCGCCCAGCGCCAGAACGATGGCGTCGGCAATCAGGTCCACTTTCTCTGGTTTAATCTGGCTGGTGCTGATACGGATAAACTGCCCCGGACCGATGCGGCTGCGTTCGCCGGGCAGAACAGCAATGCCGCGTGCCGCCAGCGTGACCAGCGCAAACTGTTCAGACGGAACGGGGATCCACATCGCCAGCCCGTCGCGCTCCGGAATATTCACCCCGCGAATGCGCAGGGCGTCAGACATTGCTTTACGACGCTGCGCGTAAACCGCTTTCGCATTCGCAATGCTTTCCTGCGTTTTAGAATCTTTGATCAGCCATGCCAGGGCTTCCTGCAAAATACGGCTCGACCATCCCGCCCCGAAATTCCGGAATGATTTGATTTGTTTGATTAAATCTTTCGAACCGGAAATCACCGCCAGCCGTAAATCCGGCCCGTAGGCTTTGGAATATGAACGGACGTGTACCGTGCGATCCGGCAATACGCTGCCCATGCTGACGGGCGCGTAACGGGACAACTGCCCGATACCGTCATCCTCAATAATCAGCGTATTGGTGTGGCTGAGAATTTCGGCAAGCTCCGCGTAACGCTCCGCATTCATGGCGTGACCGCAGTGAGAATGCGTGCGTGGCTGGTAAATAAACGCGGACGGATTTTTGGACAACGCCAGACTCAGTGATTCCGGGGTCGGGCCGAACTCATCGCATTTTACCGGGATCACTTGCGCGCTAAGATTATCCAACATGTCTAGCAAACGCGTGGCGGTCGGATCTTCAATCGCCACGACCGAGCCTTGCATCAGCAGGGTTTGCAGCGTGAGGTTCATGCCGTCAAATCCGCCGTCGGCAGACATAAACGCCGGCGCGTCGTAAGGCCAGTCGTGACGCGCGGCTTCCAGCAGTGAAGGCGCGATGGCTTCGCGTTGGTAGGTGTTCAGATTATCTGCGCCAACACCGTGCTGCATGGCTTCGCGCAAATCAGGCAAAAGCGTCGGGTCAGGCGACGATAGCGCCAGATCTGCAATAATATGCTCGCCAAAGTTACCGATTTTTTCAAACCTTGCCGGGCGGGGCGACAGCATGTCACCGCACACCCAGACGCCGTTGCGGCCTCGTCCGGCAATCACTTTTTGGCGACGGAGCTGACCCCAGGCGGCAGATACCGTGGCCGGGCTGACGCCCAGCGCCTGCGCCAGTTCACGGACTGCGGGCAGATGCGTGCCGATCTCGATGACGCCGGACCGGATCATCGCCGCTGTTTCAAGTGCAATGCCCCGCATCGAACGATCCTGCAATTGTGTCGATAACCATTCTGCATCCAGCGTTTTTTCGAGGGGTTTATCTGCCATGTTTTTGCCTTTTGTTCAGTAACAAATATTCTATTGTACATATTAATTTATGCCATTAGTATCAAACTTAGCCAACGGAGGCGATAAAATAATCACATCGCGCTGAACATGATCTCCTTCGTAAAAGAATTTGGTGCGTTTCCGATAAGGTTTGTAAACGCACAGTTATCTTTCTGCATATCAACCATGCTGACACTTAAGGGGATAGATGTGACGATTACCATCAGGCTGGCTGTTCGTGACTGGGATTATTTTACGCCGCTGGCGTTGGGCGACCTTAAACCTGAAGGGTTTAATCTCGAGATAGATCGCGTGGGAACGCTGGTGGATAATCTGGCGACCAGTGATAAATATGACGCGGGCGAAGTCTCTTTCAGCCGTTATGCGCAGGGGCGGGCTCGCGGTGAATCTGATCTGCTGGCGATCCCACACTTTCTGATGCGCGGCTTCCGCCAGCGCTGCATCATCACCCGCGAAGACAGCCCGCTAACCGAACTTTCTCAGCTGGCGGGCAAGCGCATCGGCCTGACCGGCTGGCAGGATTCCGGCAACACCTGGACCCGCACGCTGCTGGCGCTGGAAGGCGTCGGTATTGAAGACGCAAACTGGTACGTTGGACGTCTGACGGAATCGCATCCGGTTGTCGATCGTCTGGCCGGGTTTGGTCGCGAAGGGCGCATTGAAGCGGTGCCGGAAGAGCGCCCGATGATGGAATTGTTACAGGAAGGCTGGCTGGACGCCGTATTCACGCCATTCATGCCTGACGGTTTCTTCAAGCCTGATTCCGGTTTCCGTCAGTTCCAGCCTGATTTCCGTGCGGCAGAGCTCGCCTATTTCAACCGCGTGGGTTACATCCCCGGCATTCACCTGCTGGCGATTAAACCTGCCCTGGCAGAAGAACATCCGTGGCTGCCGCAGTCGCTGAGTGAAATCATCGACCGTTCTTATCAGGTCTGGATGGATAAACGCGCAAAATATGCTGATACCACACCGTGGTTGCTGGACGACTTGCGTCGTACGGTGGTTGATTTACCTGCGGACTGGAACGCAAACGGTTTCGCCGCCAATGAAAAAATGATCGACGATTTTGCACATGAATTATATGCCCAGAAGCTGACGGCGCAGCGCCTCACACCGGCTGATTTGTTCCCTCAGTTCGCCACACAAAAGTGACGGGAGAGTAAAAATGAAAGTTGCATTAGGTCAGTTTGCTGTTTCCCGAGAATGGGAAGCCAACGTTGAAACCTGCCTTTCGCTGATGGCGAAATCTCTGAAATCAGGCGTGGATTTACTGGTGCTGCCGGAAGGTATTCTGGCGCGCGACATTACCGATCCGGATCTGGTTCTGAAAGCCGCACAACCGCTGGATGGTCCTTTTGTCAGTCAGCTGGTGGCCGCCAGCCGCGGCAATCAGATGACGACCATGATGAGCGTTCATACGCCAGCACCCGATGGTCGCGCGTGGAACGCACTGATTTCTATCAGAAATGGTGAAATCATTTCTGAGTACCGTAAGCTGCATCTTTACGATGCGTTCTCCTCGCAGGAATCCAAAAACGTCACGCCGGGCAGTGATGTACCTCCGCTGGTTGAGGTTGCCGGCTTTAATGTCGGCCTGATGACCTGCTATGACGTGCGTTTCCCGGAGCTGGCGCGCCGCCTGGTACTTGATGGCGCAGACGTGCTTGTCTTACCGGCCGCGTGGGTCAAAGGCCCGCTGAAAGAGATGCATTGGGAAGTGTTGGTTACCGCCCGTGCGCTGGAAAATACCACCTATATGGTCGCCGTCGGCGAATGCGGCGAACGTAATATCGGTAACAGTATGGTGGTCGATCCATTGGGCGTGGCGATTGCGCGGGCGTCTGAAGCCCCTGCACTGGTTTTTGCTGAGCTGGACAAAGATCGTCTGGCGCATGCCCGTAAAGTATTGCCTGTGCTGGCGAACCGCCGCTTCGGTTTGCCGCAACTACGCAATGACTGAACCTGACCGCAGCCGGTCCTCAACGGCTGCACTGTCCGGTGAATAAAGCAGTACCGAGCGCCTTACCAGGGAACTCGTTTTTCATAAGACTTAAACAAGATCTGAGCCAGGGAAGGTTTTCATAATAAATACACAACATTCATAAACTCACAGACCGACTTTTTACACAGAGGAATAAGAGAATGATGGCAAAACAATTACGTCAGGCTGCTGCACTGACCGCTGCATTACTTTCCGCAACGTCCATGAATGCCTTTGCTGCTGAAACGGTGGCGATCCCGGCTCAGACAATGGATCCGGCAATTCACGCCAAATTACCTGCGGATATTCAAAAATCCGGTGTGATGACCTCTGTGAACAACGGCTCGTTTCCTCCGTACGAAATCGTGACCGGGGCGAATGGCCTGGACGGTGCGAGTGCGGATCTGGCGCATGCGCTGGCAGAAGTGCTGGGTGTGAAAATTGAGCATGCTTCCGTAAGCGGTTTATCCGGCATTCTCAGCGGAATGGCGGCAGGGCGTTATCAGATGGGTATCGGCCCGATTGGTGATTACCCGGATCGTCAGGCGAAAAATGATTTTATTGATTTTGTGAAAGAGTACGTCGTGTTCGGCGTGCGCAAAGGCAACCCGGAAAACATCAATTCTCTGGATGATACCTGCGGTAAACGCATCGCAGTCATGGCAGGCGGCTCTGCTGAACAGGTGATCCGCAAGCAGTCTGAAGTGTGCGTGAAAGACGGAAAAACGGCGGTCACCGTACAATCTTTCTCTGACCAGCCTACCTCGATTCTGGCCGTGCGTTCTAACCGTTCGGACGCGTTCTTCTCTTCTCAGGCACCGCTGACTTATTTCGTTGAGAAAGCAAATGGCCAGCTGGAACTGACCGGCACGGGCAAATCCAACGGTTTTGGCGATATTTTCCAGGGCACTGTGGTCGCGAAGGATTCTCCTGTGCGCGACGCGATTCTGGCGGGATATCAGAAATTGTTCGATAACGGGACTTACGCCATCATCATGAAAAAATGGGGGCTGGAAGGTAACATGATCCAGGCGCCGGGGATCAATCAGGCAAAGGCACAACCTAAATGACTGATAAAACGTATAGTTCAAAGCCGGCAGTCAAGGACGACTATACGCAGGATCCACGACGTAACGTTGAATTCTCCCACGCGCCGCGCAGCATAGGCCGCTGGATTGCGTGGATTGTTGTGCTGCTGATTGCCGCCGATGTGATTTGGGCCGTTTCGCATAACCCTAACTTCGAATGGCATGTGGTAGCGCAGTGGTTCACGGAAGCGACGATCATCAAAGGCCTGGGCGTTACGCTCGGCCTTACCGTGGTATCCATGTTGCTCGGGGTGTTCATCGGTCTGATGCTGGCGGTTGCCCGTCTGTCCGACAGCCTGTTGCTACGCAAACTGGCCGGTTTGTATATCTGGTTTTTCCGTGGAACGCCGCTGCTGGTGCAGCTTTTATTCTGGTACAACATGTCGACGCTGTTCCCACGTGTGGTGATCGGCATCCCGTTTGGCCCGGAATATATGAGCTGGAATACCAATGATCTGATCACCCCGCTCACCGCTGCGATTGCAGGGCTGGCGCTCAATGAAGCGGCTTATATGGCGGAAATCATTCGTGCCGGTTTGCTGTCCGTTGATAACGGTCAGGCCGAAACGGCGCAGGCCTTCGGGATGAGCCGTGGCCGTGCGCTGCGCCGGATCATTATTCCGCAGGCGATGCGTTCGATTATTCCGCCAACCGGTAACCAGCTGATCAGTATGATCAAAGCGACATCGCTGGTCAGCGTGATCGCGATGGGCGATTTACTGTACTCGGTGCAAACCATTTACAACCGCACTTTTGAAGTGGTGCCGATGCTGATGGTGGCGGTGGTCTGGTATCTGCTGATCACGTCTGTGCTGAACCTCGGGCAATCGGCAATTGAACGCTATTATTCCCGTGGCACACGTCGCACGGTGGGGAGCGCCAAGCGTCGTCAGGAAAATGCGGAAGAAAAAGCGGTTCCTGTTATGAATCCACCGGGCCTGGCCCGCAAGGAGGACTTATGAGTCAACTGTCTGCCGACGCACAGTCATCCGAAACGGCATCTTTGGTTGTTGCCCGCAACGTGCATAAAAGTTATGGCGATAATGAAGTGCTGAAAGGCATCGATCTGGATGTCAAACCCAGCGAGGTGGTGGTGATACTGGGGCCTTCCGGGTCCGGGAAATCCACCTTCCTGCGCTGTATTAATCATCTGGAAGATATCGACCGTGGCTCAATTATGGTGGGTGGTGAGCAAATTGGTTACGAGCTGCGTGGCGATAGGTTGCATAAATTGTCCGAACGGGCGATTGCGCGTCAGCGCCGTGATATCGGGATGGTGTTCCAGCAATTTAACCTGTATCCGCATATGACCGTTTTGCAAAATATCATTGAAGCGCCGGTCGGCGTGCATAAGGAAAGCCGCCATGAGGCCGAAAAATATGCCCGTGAGTTGCTGCAGAAAGTCGGGCTGAGCGATAAAGCCGATGCTTATCCGCGTCATCTTTCCGGTGGTCAGCAGCAGCGAGTAGCGATTGCCCGCGCGCTGGCGGTGAAACCGAAACTGATGTTGTTTGATGAGCCGACGTCGGCGCTCGATCCTGAACTGGTGGGTGAAGTGCTGGCGACGATGCGTGATCTGGCGCAGCAGGGGCTGACGATGATTGTGGTCACGCATGAGATTGGGTTTGCGAAAGAAGCGGCTGACCGGGTGGTCTTTATGGATCGTGGTTATGTTGTCGAGCAGGGCGCGGCCGATGACGTGCTGGTCAACCCACAGCATCCGCGCACGCAGGCGTTTCTCAGCCGCTTTATCTGACGGTTACAGCAGGAAACCAGACGGGCAGAAACCGGGAACCGGGCAAAATTAACTTGCCGTTTCCACCCTGTTTCGCCCGTTTTTTTTGGCTTCATACAATGCGTGGTCAGCGGCATTCAGCCAGTGTGTCGCGGTTTCCTGAACGTCATCACATTCAGCAATGCCTGCGCTGATGCGAATTTTCAGGTCAGGATGTTGCGGAAACAGGCTGTTATCCAGACGGCTCTGCAAACGTTCTATCGCTCGCCGGGCCTGTAGTTCCGTGCTGTGCGGTAAAATTGCCGCGAACTCATCACCTCCATATCGGCCAATAATATCGGCGGCGCGCATGGTGTGCTGTAATTCCTGTGCCAGCAGAATAATGGCCTGATCGCCGATGCTGTGGCCGTAATTATCGTTAATGGCCTTGAAGTGATCGATGTCGATCAGCACCAGCGTGGTTTTATGCCGGTAGCGGCGGAAACTTTCCAGTTCAGTATTGAGCAACGATTCCCAGTGTCGGCGGTTGTATAGCCCGGTCAGTCCGTCGCGCACGCTGATTTGCATGATGGCCTGTTTATGTTCGGCCAGTTTTCGCGACGTGCGGTAGGTGACATTGCCGAGAAAAATCGGGTAAATCATGATCATCGGCAGGCAAAGATAGAGCTGGAACGGCGTCGTTTCCGGCATGAAGGGAATATCGGCGACAAGCAACAGCGCGATGGCAACCGTGATTTGCGCGATAAGGCACCGGATGAATAACCGCTGGCCTCCTGCAGAGATATTATTCATCCCCATCATGGCAAAAATGGTGGCGGAGGGCAGGGCGTTGAAGCCCATCATCGCAATCCAGATGCCGCCGAAAATGGCGTCGGCCTTCAGGTTGTTGATTTCACTGTTAAATGGGGTCGCCGAACGCTTCGCTTTCCAGTAGGCAATGTGCGGCCAGATGAATCCGTTTAAAAACAGCAACAACCAGAGCCAGACTGGCGTTGTGTGCTCAATCATCACCGAACCGACACAAAAACTGCCCGTGCCCAGCCCGACGATGCGGGGCAAATAAGTCCTTTTGGCAAAACGTATTCCGGAATGATGAGTATCGTTAACCAGAGTCGTATGAAGCTTTTTCGGCATCGGTTCTCATTACAGGGTCAGTTAACCCGGGCTAATAATCTGGTCGAAATCAAATTTGAAGGTGTTTTACAGATTTTAAAAAATGAAAGTCTTTATGAGAGTGCTATTCAAGCTCATAATAGCTTACTCTGCTCACAATGCGCACAGTTCTGGATCCGTTCTGTTACATTTTTGGGTTGTATTAACGTCGCGAATGGCCGTTAATAACGGCAAATTGTCACTGCTGTATTCCAGCACTCAGTGTAAAGAAGGTATGTATGGAAGGTCTAAGTATTACTAAATTGTTGGTGGTCGGCGTGCTGATCGTTCTGTTGTTCGGTACCAGCAAACTGCGTTCTCTGGGCGGTGACCTGGGTGCTGCACTGCGTGGCTTCAAGAAAGCCATGAATGATGATCCGACACCTGCTGAAAAAACCACTGCCGAAGAAAAACCAGCCGAACGTGTAGAACACAAAGACTGAGTTTTTACGGAATTAATTCCGGTTACACATTTCGGGCATTAAAAAAGGTTGTTCTTGCGAACAACCTTTTTTGCATTCCGGGCATCAAGAAGTAACGAGATATTACTTAACTTCTAACCCTTTGGCTTGCAGATCGGCGTGATAAGACGAACGCACGAACGGGCCACAGGCGGCGTGCGTGAAGCCCATTTCCATCGCCGCTTCTTTCATCTGATCAAACTCTTCCGGGCTGACGTAACGCTGCACCGGCAGGTGGTGACGGCTGGGTTGCAGATACTGACCCAACGTCAGCATGGTGACGCCGTGGCGGCGCAGGTCACGCATCACTTCGATGATTTCTTCGTTTGTCTCACCCAGACCGACCATCAGGCCTGATTTTGTTGGGATTTCCGGATGCGCTTCTTTGAAACGTTGCAGCAGCGTCAGTGACCATTCGTAGTTAGCGCCCGGACGAACCTGACGGTAAACACGCGGTACGTTTTCCAGGTTGTGGTTAAACACATCCGGCGGACTGGCGTTGAGAATATCCAGTGCGCGATCCATACGGCCACGGAAATCGGGTACCAGTGTCTCTATTTTGATGGTCGGGTTTTTAGCGCGGATCGCCGTGATACAGTCGGCAAAGTGCTGCGCACCGCCGTCACGTAAATCATCACGGTCAACCGAGGTGATGACGACATAACGCAATCCCATATCCGCGATGGTTTGTGCCAGTTTTTCCGGCTCATTGGTATCCGGCGCGGTCGGACGACCGTGTGCCACGTCGCAGAACGGGCAGCGGCGGGTACAAATTGCGCCGAGGATCATGAAGGTCGCGGTGCCGTGGTTAAAGCACTCTGAAAGGTTCGGGCATGCGGCTTCTTCACAAACGGAGTGAAGGCCATTCTTGCGCAGTGCGGATTTAATGCCCTGAATTTTCGTTGAGTCCGCAGGCAACTTGATTTTCATCCATGCCGGCTTACGTAACATTTCCTGCCGGTCACTGACCACGGTTTTCACCGGGATTAACGCCATCTTATCTGCATCGCGGTATTTGACGCCGCGTTCCATCTGAATCGGTTTACTCATAATCTTGCAGCTTCCAGGTTCGTCTCTCGTAACTCGAGTTTTTTCAGGACATTCAATGAACTGGCTGATTCATCAAAAAAAGTAGAAATAATGCGGAAATTATATCATTGAAGCATCACCGGATTCAGCCCTTACACATGGCCTGAAGTGCTAAATGCTGCATTTATTTAACCTGAAGAAGGCTTTACCCTTTAAAAATCATTCATATTCATCACTTAATTTTTTGATAAATATAACCTTTTAAGTTCGTCTCTTGTTATCTTCTTTCGGTGTTAATGGTGTGTAAATATTTTCGCCTATACCGAAAATTCAGCCGGAAGACGTCAGCGGTTCATCTTGTGAAAAAGCCAGTTTGATCGCATCAATAATCATGCTCAGCGTTTTATCGCTTTTTGCCGTTTTGTTGTAATACATGATGATATCAAATGACACTGCTGGAATATCCGATTCGAGGATATCGACCGGAAAGCTTTTGTGCAGCAATTCGACCATTCTTTTCGGCAATATCCCCAGCAAATCCGTACTGGAAACCATCGAGAGAATGTTGATCGCGTTATAGCTGGTAAAAACAATAGGGCGGTCGGGCAGGGAGCCGCTGATTTCAAACTGTATACGCTTGAGATCGCTGGCGTTTGTCATCACGGTAGTCTGCGGCATGGCCAGCGCCTGTTCGAGCGTAATGGTTTTATCCAGCGTCGGATGATTCTTTCTGCACACAAATACCGCGGTATCTGACATCAGCCGTATGCCTATCAGCGACTTGTTAAACAGCGGGCTGGTATCAATCACTAAATCCGCACGATGCTGGATCAGCGTATCTTCCGGATCGCTGAGAGGCAGATGCTTCAGCGTGTAGTTGCTGTTGATTTTCATCAGCTCTTTGAGGATCAGCGGAAATGTTTGTAGTGCAACAAACGGGTAACAGCTGATGGTCAGAACGCGGGATTTGTCGTTGTCGTGCGTGAAGTCCAGACCGGTGAGAATCGAGCTCAATCCCTGACTGATGTGCTGATGCAAATTAATGGCGTACGCCGTCGGGCTGATACCTTGTCCGTTGCGGATAAACAGCGGATCGGGAAAGGTATTGCGTAATTTCTGGATGGACTGGCTGACTGACGACGGCGTCAGATTCAGCGCTTTGGCGGCGTGAACAATGCCTTTATGCAGATATACCGCTTCGAAAACGGTGAGCAAATTGAGATCAAGGTTACGAAGCTTATTCAGGCTGGCACTAATATCTTTATCATCCATAAATATTTCCCGGCAGTGTGAAGGACTGTCCCGGTTATGAGCCGGGAAGTGTGCTTATCCGTAAGCGATAAAATGCTAAAAAGTTCAGCGGGTGATAGTAAACCAGAATGCGAAGTAAAACTGCTAAAACGTTGATAAGTCTGATGGTAAAGCACAGAAATCAGAGCGGAGAAGTCGCGTACCGCTCAATTTGCCAGGGCAGATAATCCACTTGCTGATAATCAAGACGGTGATTGAAGGATTTCACCAGAACCGGCATGACCTGATCAACGGTTAGCCCCGGCTTTTCCAGGCTGGCCTGCGTCATTTCCAGACCTGCATACCCGCACGGATTAATTCGGTGAAATGGCTCGAGATCCATATCAATATTCAATGCCAGACCGTGCAATGAACAACCTTTTCGAATGCGCAGGCCGAGGGAGCAAATCTTTTTTCCATCGACATAAACACCGGGCGCATCGGCACGCGGGTAAGCATCGATAGAAAAGTGCGCCAGCGTATCCACTACGGTTTGTTCGATTGCCGTGACTAACTGACGGACGCCCAGTTTTTTCCGCTTCAAATCGACCATCACATACATCACCTGCTGGCCTGGTCCGTGATACGTGACCTGACCGCCGCGATCGCTTTGGATCACCGGGATATCGCCGGGCATTAAAACGTGCTCTGCCTTTCCTGCCTGACCCTGAGTAAAGACGCGCGGATGCTGAACCAGCCAGATTTCGTCCAGCGAGTCGGCGTTCCGGTGCTCAGTGAAATGGTGCATCGCCAGAGAGACAGGTTCATACGGCTGAAGGCCAAGCTGGCGCAGTACGATACGTTCTTGCGGATTATATGATTGCACGGCAGTTATCGTCAGTAGGAGGAGGGAAAACGCGCGACAGAATTTCTCTCGCGCGGGTCGGTCAGAAAGGGCTTACAGCACCATGCGGACAATTTCGATATTACCCAGTTCAGAATACAGGGTTTCGACCTGATCGATGTGGGTGGCGGTGATCGTAATTGAAACGGAGTGGTAATTCCCTTTACTGCTCGGTTTTACCTGAGGATTGTAGTCGCCAGGCGCATGGCGTTGCACGACTTCCACAACCTGGTCCACCAGCTCGGGTTGTGCCAGGCCCATTACTTTATAGGTAAAGGAACAAGGGAATTCGAGCAGTTCGTTCAGTTTGGTTTTCATGTGCACTCCAGCGTATTAAGTATTATCTCTGAAAGTATAACTCCCGCCGAAGCGGGAGCCATAATCTATACCGATTATATGGGGATTGTTGCAAACTTTTTCAAGCGGACAACTTAACCAAACCAGTGGTGGAACATCAGCTTGATATAATCGACAATGCGGCCGAAGAAACCGCCTTCTTTCACTTCGTTCATCACGACCAGCGGACGTTCATCAATGGTTTTACCATCAAGCTGGAAATTGATTGAACCCACGACCTGATTTTTCTGCAATGGCGCGTGCAGTTCAGGTGTGTTCAGCACATAGCTGGCTTTCAAATCTTTCATGCGGCCGCGCGGTATGGTCAGATAAGCATCTTTCTCAACGCCCAGCGCAACGCGATCGGTATCACCAAACCAGACTGGTTCAGAGGCAAATTCTTTACCTGCTTTCAGCGGAGAAACGGTTTCGAAGAAACGGAAGCCCCAGGTCAGCAGTTTTTTGCTTTCAACTTCTCGGCCTTTATACGTATGTCCGCCCATGACAGCAGAAATCAGACGCATCTGGCCTTCTGTTGCGGATGCCACCAGGTTATAACCCGCGGAATCTGTATGGCCGGTTTTGATGCCGTCTACGTTCAGGCTGTTGTCCCACAGCAAACCGTTACGGTTCATTTGGCGGATATTGTTGAACGTGAACTCTTTTTCTTTATAGGTTGCGTACTCTTCTGGTACATCGCGGATCAGTGCCTGACCAATCAACGCCATGTCGCGTGCAGAACTGTACTGACCGGCGGCATCCAGACCATGAACGGTACCGAAATGGGTATTTTTCAGACCCAGCGCGTTCACGTAGTTGTTCATGATGGCAACGAACGCATCCTGACTTCCGGCGACGTGATCAGCCATTGCCACACAGGCATCGTTGCCTGATTGCAAAATAATACCGCGGTTGAGTTCAGAAACCGGCACACGATCGCCCGGTTTGAGGAACATCAGAGAAGAGCCTTTAAACACCGGGTTACCGGTTGCCCATGCGTCCGGGCCGACGGTGACGATATCGGTCGGAGAGATTTTGCCGGCTTTGATGGACTGACCGATGACATAGCTGGTCATCATTTTGGTCAGGCTGGCAGGGTCACGACGCGCATCGGCATTCATTTCTGCCAAAACTTTGCCGGAGTTGTAGTCGATCAGGACGTAGGCTTCCGCATCGATTTGCGGAACGCCAGGGATCATTGTTTTTAAATTAACATCGTCGGCATAGGCGGACGCTGCACTGAAAGTGATTACGGTGCCAAATGCGAGGCTTTTGACTAAACGTGAAGTGTTTACAAGTTTCATGATCGGGACAACAACATCCGTGGAGGTAAGTGATAAACGTGCGCCACTATAGCAGAAGAGTCCTAAGTCAGACATCTTCGATTACCGGCGCTTACTGATTTTTACTTTAAGAAAAAGGGCTTATAAGTCCGGGGCCTGAGCCCCGGAGAATGCTTACATGCTGGCAGTGACAAAAGACTGCTGCTGGGCTTCACTGGCAAGCCGTTGTTGCAACTGTACCGCCTGCTGGCGCGTGGTGAATGGCCCAAGCTGAACACGGTAAGTACTGCCGTTTGCCTGTACTTTGCCTGGAACGTTGAAACGCTGGCTCAGGCTTTTTTGCCATAACTGCGCATTCTGTGGATTACTCAGCGCACCGACCTGCACCATAAAGCCAGAACTTGGAATGGCGGCAGTATGTGCTGGGGCTGCGGCAACCGGTGCCGCAGAAGCGATAACGGGTGCAGCGCTGGCTGTAACCACCGGCGCCGCCGGTTCGCTGCCTTCCAGTACACCCGCGCGCAGTGGCGTTGGCGCACTCAGAAAACCACCACCGCCGCTGTTTCCTGACATTGTTGTGGCTGCGGGTACATTTCCGTTGCTACTGTCCTCATCATTGGTCAGCGGCGCTGCGTTCGGATTGCTCAGCGTACTGTTGCTGATCGGACGCACGTCAGAAGTGTTCACCGGTTCAGCGGAAAGCATAGGGGTGCCCATCTCGCTGGCACCGAGACTTGGACGCGAAGGCAAGGCATAAGATTGCTTAGCGACGGTCGTGCCAATGGTGCCCGGACCAGACATCGTACCGTCCGGTGCAACATTGATGAAGTCGACACGAACTTTGGTGCTATTGGTCAGATTCAGACGGTCTGCTGCTGCCTGAGACAAATCAATAATTTTTCCAGGAACATAAGGGCCGCGGTCATTTACACGCACCACCAACATACGTCCGGTTGCCATATTGGTAACGCGCACATAGCTTGGAATTGGCAGGGTAGGATGCGCCGCCGTCATGGCTGTCGGATCGAATTCTTCGCCAATCGCCGTGGTATTGCCGCCGTTTTCCTGACCGTACCAGGCTGCCTGACCGACTTGTGAGAAGTTTGAGGGATCTTTGACGATTTTATAGGTTTTACCGTTAACGGTGTAATCCTGCATCGTGCCCTGATTATAAGGTTCGTAACGCGGATCAGCCCCGCCGATTTCCACCACAGGGCCGTTGTAGGCTTGTTGCGGGGCCGGTTGTTGTTGCTGAGTCTCATCAGTGGCGCAGCCACTTAACAGCAAACCGATAATGACAGCTCCAAGCCACTCTTTACGCATTGCTCACCTCTATAAATTCTTTGACAACATTTTTCGATGAGTATGTATCGACATGACGATACCAAACCCTGCCATTAGCACGATGAGTGCTGACCCGCCATAGCTGACCAGAGGCAAAGGTACCCCAACTACCGGGACAATACCACTGACCATACCGATGTTAACAAACACATAAACGAACAGAATCAACATCAAACCACCGGACATTACACGACCAAATGTGGTCTGTGCATTGGCCGCGATAACCAGCCCGCGCATAATGAGGCACAGATACAGCCCGAGCAGCACGAGTACGCCGATAAGCCCCAGTTCTTCGGCCAGTACGGCGAAGATAAAGTCGGTGTGGCGTTCGGGCAAGAATTCCAGCTGCGACTGCGTACCATGCAGCCAGCCTTTGCCGGAGAGGCCGCCGGAGCCAATCGCAATTTTCGACTGAATAATATGATAGCCCGCGCCGAGCGGATCGCTCTCTGGATCCAATAGCATCATCACGCGGTCTCGCTGATAATCGTGCATCAGGAAGAACCACAATATCGGAATAAAGGCGGCGACCAGAATGGCGGCGACGGCAATCAGTTTCCAACTCATGCCCGACAAGAACAGGACGAACAGGCCGGATGCGGCAATCAGAATTGACGTCCCGAGGTCTGGCTGCGCAGCAACCAGCAGGGTAGGGATGAATATCAGCGCCAGCGCGATGGCCGTATTTTTCAAAGACGGCGGGCATACGTCGCGGTTGATAAAGCGGGCAACCATCAGCGGAACGGCGATTTTCGCCAGCTCCGAGGGCTGGAATTTGATGATCCCTAAATCCAGCCAGCGTTGTGCGCCTTTACTGATACTGCCGAACGCATCGACCAGCACCAGCAGAAAGACGCAGAATATATAGAGATAAGGCGCCCAGCTTTCATAAACGCGTGGAGGAATTTGCGCCATCACCAGCATGATTACCAGACCCATCAGGATCTGGCCGATTTTACGTTCCATCATGCCCATATCCTGACCGCTGGCGCTCCACATCACGAACGCACTGTACGTCAGCAGCGCAAGTATGATCAGCAACATGGTCAGGTCGATGTGCATTTTCGACCACAATGATCTTTTTTGTTGATTCTCAGTCATTGCCGGTTAATCACCTTCAGTTCCCGGTGGCGCAGGTGCGTCAGCCGGCAGTTGTGTCGTGTTATCGCCCAATAAGATATGGTCGAGTATCTGCCGCGAAATTGTTCCGACTGCCGGGCCTGCACCACCGTTTTCCAGTACTACGGCGACGGCGACGGTGGGTTTGTCATACGGCGCGAAAGAGGTCATCAGTTTGTGGTCACGCAGATGCTCAGCAATCTTATGCGCATTATAGATTTCATTGGCTTTCAAACCGTAAACTTGTGCTGTCCCGGATTTTGCGGCCGCTTTGTAAGGTGCATCGGCGAAATATTTACGGGCCGTACCGTTCGGACGGTTGGCAACGCCATACATCCCGTCTTTCGCAATTTCCCAATATCCGGAATGAATATCGCCAATCTGCGTGGTTTCCTGCTGCTGATACGGCACCTGTTTGCCATCCACTTTCGTGCTCAGCAACAAGTGCGGTGTTTTGACATTGCCGTCATTAATCAGTGTGGTCATGGCTTTCATTATTTGCACAGGCGTTGCGGTCCAGTAGCCCTGGCCGATACCGACAGGGATCGTGTCGCCCTGATACCACGGTTTTTTGAAGCGTTTAAATTTCCAGTCGCGGTTAGGCATGTTGCCGCTGCGCTCTTCTGATAAGTCGATGCCGCTGTACTGACCATAGCCGAATTTGCCCATCCATTCGGAAAGGCGATCAATCCCCATATCGTACGCAACCTGATAGAAGAAGGTATCCGCCGATTCTTCGAGGGCTTTGGTCACATTCAGGCGGCCATGGCCCCAGTGTTTCCAGTCACGATAGCGCTTGTCTGACCCGGGTAACTGCCACCAGCCGGGGTCAAACAAAGAGGTGTTTTTGTTGATCACGCCGGTCGTCAGTGCCGACACGGAAATATACGGTTTCACCGTTGATGCCGGCGGGTAAACGCCTTGCGTAGTACGGTTGATCAGCGGTTTGTTTGGATCATTTAACAACGAGCTGTAGTCTTTGCTGGAAATCCCGTCGACGAACAGATTTGGATCATAGCTTGGGTTAGACACCAGCGCGCGGATTGCGCCATCGCGCGGATCAGTCACCACCACGGCGGCGCGGCTTCCGGTCAGCAGGACTTCAATATATTGTTGTAGCGGCAGATCAATGGTCAGATAAATATCTTTCCCGGCCTGCGGCGGCTCTTCATGCAACTGGCGGATCACGCGGCCACGGTTGTTAACTTCCACTTCTTCATAGCCGGTTTTGCCGTGAAGCGTGTCTTCGTAAAAACGTTCTATGCCGAGTTTGCCGATATCATGCGTTGCAGCGTAGTTCGCCAGAATGCCGTCTTTATCCAAACGTTCAACGTCACGATCGTTAATTTTCGATACGTAGCCGATAACGTGGGTGAGGGCTGAGCCATACGGGTAATAGCGGCGCTGATAACCTTTGACTTCAACACCGGGGAAATGGAACTGGTTCACGGAGAAGCGCGCGACCTGGACTTCGGTCAGTGCTGTTTTCACGGCAATAGACGTAAAGCGTCGCGAACGCTGGCGCTCTTTTTTGAAGTTCTCGATATCGTCAGGGGTTAAATCGACGATAGGTTTCAGCCCTTCGAGCGTGGCCTGAAGGTCATCGACTTTTTCGGGCACAAGTTCGAGCTGATAAATAGTGCGGTTTAACGCCAGCGGGGTTCCGTTGCGGTCATAGATAATGCCGCGGCTTGGCGCAATCGGCACCAGCTTGATTCGGTTATCATTGGAACGGGTCTGATAATCCTGAAAACGGACAATCTGCAGGTTATACAAATTGAAAGCCAGGATACCACTAAGTAGCAGAATGCCGATGAACGCCACCAGTGCACGGCGCACAAAGAGGGCTGATTCAGCCGTATAGTCGCGAAAAGGGTTACGATCTATTTTCATCCCACTACTTAATTCATGTTGCTGACATTCACCACCCGTTATTCGCGGTGGTATGGATGATTAGTGGTAATACTCCAGGCGCGGTAAAGACTTTCCGCGACCAGAACCCGAACCAGCGGGTGAGGAAGTGTCAACGGAGAGAGCGACCAGCTCTGTTCCGCTGCGGCTTTACAGGCCGGTGCCAGCCCTTCCGGGCCGCCGATTAACAGGCTGACATTTCGTCCGTCCTGTTTCCAGCGTTCCAGTTGTTGCGCCAGTTGCGGGGTTTCCCACGGTGTGCCCGGAATATCCAGGGTCACAATGCGATTACCTTTACCGACAGCAGCCAACATCTGTTCGCCTTCTTTTTCAAGAATGCGTTTGATATCAGCGTTCTTACCGCGTTTCCCAGCCGGAACTTCAGTCAGTTCAAACGGCATATCTTTCGGAAAACGGTGCAGGTAATCGTTAAAACCGGTTTGTACCCAGTCAGGCATTTTTGTGCCGACGGCGACAAGTTGCAGTTTCACGCATTAACCCCAGAGTTTCTCGAGCTCATAAAGCTGACGGCTTTCTTCCTGCATGACGTGAACGATGACTTCACCCAGATCGACAACGACCCAGTCGGCTTCGTTGATGCCTTTCACACCCATCGCGTCCATACCGGCCGCTTTCACTTCTTCAACCAGATGTCCGGCGATAGCCACTACGTGGCGGCTGGATGTACCGGTACAAATAATCATGCAATCAGTAATACTGGATTTGCCTTTAACATCAATGGCAATGATGTCTTGTGCTTTCAGGTCATCGACTTTATCGACAACAAAATCTTGGAGCGCTTTACCTTGCAAAGGTTCCCCCTGGGGATGTTTGAAACAATTGACCTCACAAGACAGCTGCCGGTGAATCACCGAAGCAAAGGCCCGTCTCATGATGGATAAACATAGCGGTTATCAGGAAAACACTGAAAACGTTTAACAATCAATATATTGTATTGGTTAATCACGCAGCGTTATCGAGAGCCGAAATTAAGCGGCGCAGTATACCACGCGTTAGCTACTCGCGGTACAAGCCCTGTGATTCTATATACCGCTCAACGGCAGATGGCAGTAAATCTGAGCAATCAAGCCCCGCATGACGCCGTTCGCGGATTTCCGTCGCTGAAATATCCAGCAGCGGTGTATTGGCCTGAAAAATGAATCCGGCGGGTTTATGTTTGAGTTTCCCCGCATCGGCCACCCAGTGTGCGTCGTACCAGCGCTGGAGCGCCGGCGTATCGAGCTGTTCCTGATATCCCGGACGCGCCATCACCACCAGATGACAAAAATCGAGCAGCGATTCCCAGCGGTGCCACTTGTGCAAGGTCAGCAATGAATCCTGGCCAATGATAAACGCCAGCGGGCAATCATCGCCATGTTCTTTACGTAACGTTGCAAGTGTCTCAATGGTGTAGGACGGGGTATCGACATCAAGCTCACGTGAATCCACAGAAAACAATGGTTTACCTGCCACGGCCAGTTCAACCATGCGTAGGCGCTGTTGCGAGCTGGCTTCAGGTTGCGGGCGATGAGGCGGGACGTTATTGGGCAGCAAAATTACGTGATCAAATCCGGCCTGTTCAGCCAGGCTGGTCACAGGTTTCAGGTGCCCGTAATGGATGGGATCGAAAGTCCCGCCGAAGAAAGCCAGGAGTTGTGCCGGGCGTGAAGAAGAATGTGATGCGCTGAGTGACATACCGGTGTCCTGCTTCAATACGAACCCGAACCAACATAATCAACCGGCAGGGGTTTTCCACACAATAACATGGAGAGGCTTTCCAGCTCTGACCAGACAGATTGACCATAATCCTGTTTCAGGGTGATTTCCATTTGAGTCAGCAAACGGACAGCCTGCGTCAGATGTTCGAGTGATAAACGTTGTAACGCCTGCGTCACCAGCGTCCGGCGGTTTTGCCAGACCTTTTGCTGATCAAAGAGCGTGCGCAATGGCGTCGAATCCACTTTACGCTTCAGGTTAAGCAGCATCAGAAGTTCGCGTTGCACGGTTCGCAGCAAAATAACCGGTTCGCTGTCTTCCTGCTGTAGCTGACGCAAGATGTGCCAGGCACGCTTGCTTTTACCTGCCAGCAGTGCGTCGAGCCAGTGATAGGGCGTAAAGTGCGCGGCATCGTTGACGGCCGTTTCAACGCGTGGCAGCGTGAGTTTTCCATCAGGATAAAGCAGGGAAAGCCGCTCGAGGGACTGGGCTAACGCCAGCAGATTGCCTTCATAGCAATAACATAAAAGCTGGTTTGCCGGTTCATCCAGTTCAAGTGATAACGCCTGAGCGCGGCGGGTGACCCAGCGAGGAAGCTGCGCCTGTTCCGGCGTCTGACAGCTGACAAACACGCCTTTATCACTCAGCCCTTTAAACCATGCGCTGTTTTCCTGCGCTTTGGTCAGTTTGGTTCCGCGCAGCAACAGTAAGATGTCGTCATGCAAAAGGGTAGTCAGCTTAAGCAATTGTTCTGCCATCGGCGCAGTCGGGCCATTATCAGGCAGGATCAGCATCAGGGTCTGGCGGCTGGCAAACAGGCTCAGCGCCTGACAGATACTGAAAATTGACTCCCATTCGGTATGGGCGTCGAGCACAAAAGTGTAGTGTTCCTGAAAATCAGAAAGCTGAGCCGCTTTACGGATACTGTCCTGACTCTCCTGCAAAAGCAGAGGATCGTTGCCACATAACAGATAACAGGCGCGCAGCCCCTCACGGAGCTGCGCGGCAAGTTGTTCCGGGTAAATTCGGATCATTTTGCGGAAGTGCTTGCCGGAGCCGGGGTCGATACTTCAGAGGTATCATACGACGTGCTGGCAGATGACCGGGTAGAAATCACTTCTACCTGGCCATTCACTTCATCCGCTTTGCGCATTTCTGACGCATGCACCGTCAGTAACTTACGGATCAGCTGCTGAGCCGCCTGCTGACGCATCTCCCCGATAATAATGTCCTGCTCGTTATCTTTTGCCAGCGCCGTTAACGGGTTGTCAAAGAAGGAGCGGAATACTTTTACATGAATCGGATAAAGATCTTTACCAGGCATCAGGACTGATGCACTGACGTCCATTTGCATCTGGTATTCAGCCGTTTTCCCGTCCTGGAAAATTGACGCGGTGCTTCTGCCCGTCGATTCACCACCGATACGCAGTGAAGGAATATCCTTACGCTGTTGAGTCGTCGGATCATCCACGATAGTCACGTTACTCAGGCGCAGCTGAGTACGAATATCACGCGTCAACGGGCCATACGGGTCACTACTGTCCACAACGATGGTTCTCAGCTCGTCCGGAACGTTAGTTTTTCCACGTAAGTGAAAACCACAGCCTGCAGTTACCAGCACTGCTGCGGTCAGCAGCAGCGTCATTATAGGATGTCGCACAGATCCTCCTTGACTCAACCTACAACCAGGTTAAGCAGTTTGCCCGGGACGTAGATTACTTTGCGAACCGTAACCCCATCCAGATATTTTGCGACCAAATGTTCTTCTGCCGCACGCTCGCGCACTTGTTGCTCGGTAGCATCAGCGGCTACGGTGATTTTAGCACGTACTTTACCATTCACCTGCACAACGACCAGTTTGGAATCTTCCACCATGGCATGCTCATCAGCCTTTGGCCACGGCGCGGTATCCACATCACCTTCACCGTTCAGCGCCTGCCAGAGGCTGAAGCAAACGTGCGGGGTAAACGGATAAAGCATGCGGACAACGGCCAGCAGAGCTTCCTGCAACAGGGCGCGGTCTTGTTCAGTTTCCTGTGGCGCACGGCCCAGTTTGTTCATCAGTTCCATCACCGCGGCGATTGCCGTGTTGAAGGTCTGACGACGGCCAATATCATCGGTGACTTTCGCGATGGTTTTGTGCAGGTCGCGACGCAGATCTTTTTGCGCTTCGTTCAGGGAAGCCGCATCAAGGGGAACGGTTGGGCCTTTTTCTGAATGTTCGTAAGCCAGTTTCCAGACACGTTTCAGGAAGCGGTTAGCCCCTTCAACGCCGGATTCCTGCCATTCCAGCGTCATTTCTGCCGGAGAAGCGAACATCATGAACAGTCGTACGGTATCCGCGCCGTATTTATCAACCATAACCTGCGGGTCGATACCGTTGTTTTTAGACTTGGACATCTTGCTCATGCCAGCATAAACCAGCTCGCGGCCCTGCGGGTCAGTCGCTTTAGTGATACGGCCTTTTTCGTCGCGCTCAACGGTAGCATCGGCCGGAGAAACCCAGACGCGCTCGCCGCCGTTACCGGTGTAGTAGAATGCATCCGCCAGAACCATGCCCTGACACAGCAGGCGTTTAGCGGGTTCGTCAGAATCGACCAAGCCCGCATCGCGCATCAGTTTGTGGAAGAAGCGGAAATACATCAGATGCATGATGGCGTGTTCGATACCACCAACATACTGATCAACTGGCAGCCAGTAGTTTGCCGCAGCCGGATCCAGCATGCCTTCGTCATACTGCGGGCAGGTATAACGCGCGTAGTACCAGGACGATTCCATGAAGGTATCGAAAGTGTCGGTTTCACGCAGACCCGGCATACCGTTCACTGTGGTTTTAGCCCACTCAGGATCGGCTTTAATCGGGCTGGTGATGCCGTCCATGACAACGTCTTCCGGCAGGATAACCGGCAGCTGATCTTCAGGTGTCGGGATAACGGTACCGTCTTCCAATGTGATCATCGGGATTGGCGCACCCCAGTAACGCTGACGGGAAACACCCCAGTCGCGCAAACGATAGTTCACTTTACGCTGGCCCACGCCCTGCGCGACCAGCTTGTCGGCAATTGCATTGAAGCCATCTTCGTGATTCAGACCATCGAACTCACCGGAATTAAACAGCGTGCCTTTTTCGGTCATGGCTTCTGCGGTGACGTCAGGCTGGCTGCCATCCAGATTCAAGATGACGGGCTTAATCTGCAGGTTATATTTGGTCGCAAATTCCCAGTCGCGCTGGTCGTGGCCCGGAACGGCCATCACCGCGCCTGTGCCGTATTCCATCAGGACAAAGTTGGCGACCCAAACCGGCAGTTTTTCACCTGACAGCGGATGAACCGCATACAGGCCGGTTGCCATGCCTTTTTTCTCCATGGTTGCCATTTCTGCTTCGGCAACTTTGGTATTGCGGCATTCGTCGATGAAATCGTTCAGGGCTGGATTATTGATGGCGCCCTGTTGTGCAAGCGGGTGACCGGCGGCAACAGCCACGTAGGTCGCGCCCATGAAGGTATCAGGACGGGTGGTGTAAACCGTGACTTTTTCGTCGCTGTCTGCCACGTCGAAAGTGATTTCCACACCTTCGGAACGGCCAATCCAGTTACGCTGCATGGTTTTAACCTGTTCAGGCCAGCTTTCCAGCGTGTCCAGATCGTTGAGCAGCTGATCGGCGTAATCGGTGATTTTGATAAACCACTGTGGAATTTCTTTACGCTCAACCTTAGTGTCACAACGCCAGCAGCAACCGTCGATAACCTGTTCGTTAGCCAGAACGGTCAGGTCATGCGGGCACCAGTTAACGGCGGAAGTCTTCTTGTAAACCAGGCCTTTCTCATAAAGCTTGGTAAAGAACCACTGTTCCCAACGGTAGTAATCCGGTTTGCAGGTCGCGATTTCGCGATCCCAGTCATAGCCGAAGCCCAGCAGTTTCAGCTGGTTCTTCATGTATTCGATGTTTTCGTAAGTCCACGGCGCCGGTGCTGTGTTGTTTTTCACCGCGGCACCTTCGGCTGGCAGGCCGAATGCATCCCAGCCGATAGGCTGCAGGACATTTTTACCGAGCATGCGCTGGTAACGGGAAATCACGTCACCAATGGTGTAGTTGCGCACGTGTCCCATGTGGAGACGACCTGACGGATAAGGCAACATGGAGAGACAGTAATATTTCTCCTTACCAGGTTGTTCGGTAACTTTGAAGGTTTGCTTCTCTTGCCAGTGAAGCTGAACGTGTGACTCAATGTCTTCTGGACGGTATTGCTCTTGCATGGCGGCCGGTGGTCCTGTGAGTGAAAACAGCTACGCCTGTAGCTCAAAAAGTTTTAATCAAAAGATCCGCATAGCATAGCCGATAAGCGGAGGGTGCAACAACACCCGCTGAAGGGCTAACGGGGATTTCTGCCTTCTTCTGACGCATTATTCATAATCTGCGAGCCAGCCCGGGATAATCTGCGCAACGTATCAGGGATTTACGTCTAAAATAAAGACAATACGCTCCCGCCGGGCAAGCGGTCATGTCAGTTCAAGGAGAGGAAGTTATGAGCAATATTACGCAATCTTACCGCCAGTTAGTGTCTTCGCTGACCGAGCGGTTGAAAAATGGCGAACGTGATATCAGCGCACTGGTGCAGGATGCCCGTGTCCGTCTGCAAGATGAAGGCAAATTGTCAGAAATTCAAATTGAACAGTTAACGTCGGCAGTCAGACGCGACCTGCATGAGTTCGCGCGCAGTTACGGCGAGAGCCAGCGGGCAGTGGCTGAAGATGACGGAACCGACAGTGTGTTTCTGCGCGTAATTAAAGAAAGTCTGTGGAAAGAGCTGCTGGACCTGACGGACAAAACGCAGCTGGAATGGAAAGAGATGTTTAAAGACGTCAGCCATCACGGCATTTATCACAGCGGGGAAGTGGTCGGGCTGGGAAATCTGGTTTGTGAAAACTGCCATTTTCACTTAGCGGTCTACACGCCTGAGATTCTGAGTAAATGCCCAAAATGCGGGAATACCGAATTCAGCCGACGCCCGTTTGAACCGTGATTTTTTATTGCCCGTTCCCATTCAAACCGGGAGCGGGCAATAAACGCGTTTAGTGCAGGATTTTCGCCAGGAAATCGCGGGCACGATCTGATTCCGGATTATTGAAGAAGTCGTCTTTATTACGGTCTTCCACAATTTTACCTTCATCCATGAAAATCACGCGGTTCGCCACTTTACGGGCAAAGCCCATTTCGTGGGTGACCACCATCATTGTCATGCCTTCGTTTGCCAGCTCAACCATTACGTCCAGCACTTCGTTGATCATTTCCGGATCAAGCGCTGAAGTCGGTTCGTCAAATAGCATAGCGATAGGATCCATACACAATGCGCGGGCGATAGCGACACGCTGCTGCTGTCCGCCGGAAAGCTGACCTGGGAATTTGTTGGCGTGAGCGGATAAGCCCACGCGTTCCAGCAGTTTCAGGCCTTTTTCTTTCGAGGCTGCTTTATCGCGTTTCAGCACTTTTACCTGAGCAAGCGTCAGGTTGTCGATGATCGACAAATGCGGGAACAGCTCAAAATGCTGGAACACCATGCCGACTTTCGCACGCAGCTGAGCCAGATTGGTTTTCTTATCATTGACCGGTGTACCGTTGACCAGAATCTCACCTTTTTGAATCGGCTCCAGCCCGTTAACGGTTTTGATCAGCGTCGATTTACCCGACCCGGAAGGCCCGCAAACTACCACAACTTCACCTTTTTTAACTTCGGTGCTGCACTCGGTCAGCACCTGAAAGTGCCCGTACCATTTAGAAACATTCTTCAGTGAAATCATGAAACGGTCCTTTTCTTCAAATAACGCACCAGCAAGGAAGCGGAAAGGCTGATAACAAAGTAAATAAGTCCTGCAAACAGCACCATCTCTACCAGCGTACCGTCACGGTCGCCAATATTGGATGCGCTGCGGAAGAAGTCGGCGAGGCCCAGAACATATACCAGCGAGGTATCCTGGAATAAGACAATCGCCTGGGTCAGTAGCAACGGCACCATCGCGCGGAAGGCCTGCGGCAAAATCACCAGTTGCATGGACTGCCACTGGGTCATGCCCAGCGCCAGCGCGGCAGAAGATTGCCCGCGTGCAATACTGATAATCCCGGCGCGAATGATTTCGGAATAGTAGGCCGCTTCAAACAAGGCGAACGCAACCATCGCTGAAATCAAGCGTATATCCGTTTTAGGGGATAAACCGAGCACTTTTTGCAGGAAGCCGGGCACAATCAGATAGAACCACAACAGCACCATTACCAGCGGCACGGCGCGGAACAGGTTGACATAAGCCGAGGCAAACCAGCTGACAGGTTTGAAAGACGATAAACGCATGACCGCCAGCAGCGTACCCCAGAGGATACCGACAACAATCGCCAGCGACGTGATTTTCAGGGTGATGACCATGCCCTGCCACAAATACGGCAGGCCGGGGCCGATAGAGCTCCAGTCAAATTCATGCATTCTTATTTACCTCCCATGTTGCCCGGCAGGCGGACTTTACGTTCTACAAAATGCATCAGGAGCATGATGACGGCATTGATAAGGACGTAGGCAACGGTAATCGCCGTAAATGATTCATACGCATGGGCGGAGTAATCAAGCAACTTTCCGGCTTGTGCCGCCATATCGACCAGACCGATGGTGGACGCGATAGCCGAGTTTTTGACCAGGTTAACCATTTCTGAGGTCATCGGCGGTACGATCACGCGATACGCGTTTGGCAACAGGACATAACGATAGGTTTGCGGCAGCGTCAGACCCATTGCCAGCCCGGCATTACGCTGGCCGCGGGGCAATGACTGAATGGCCGCACGGACCTGCTCGCATACGCGGGCGGCGGTGAACAGACCGAGACAGATCACAGACGAGGTGAAGAATTGCACATTCGGTGCCAGTTCTGATTTAAACCACATGCCGATATTTTCAGGCAGAAGTTCAGGTACAACCAGATACCAGATAAAGAATTGCACAATGAGTGGCACGTTACGGAAGAGTTCAACGTAACAGGTGCCGATGCCGGAAAGGATCCGGTTGGGAACGGTACGCAGTATCCCGAAAAGTGAACCGACGAAGAACGCGATAATCCAGGCGCAAATCGACAGCGCGACGGTGACCTGAAATCCATTCCAAATCCAGCCCAGGTAGGTGGTATTCCCAAAGGGGGCTTGTTGCAAAAATATGCCCCAGTTCCAATCTATTGACATAAAAACTCCGTAAACCGGGTAATAAACTACCCATCTGAGTGATGACGTGATCCGCGTGAAAAATGATTTGGGAGGATATGCGGGGTGGGGAACGACCACCCCGCATCCGGTCTGCATCATCACAGGCTGGTGGTCCAGCCTTATTCTTTAATTACACTTCTCTTGGTTATACCCGTCTGTCTGGTATTTCTTACAGTGCTTTATCGTTTGGTGCCTTGAACAGGGCTTTCATGTCGTCAGACAGTTCAAAGTTCATGTTCAGATTCTTCGGAGGAATCGGTTTTTTGAACCAGGTTTCAAACCACTTAGTCGCTTCACCGGAAGTTTGTGCTTTCACGATGGTGTCATCGACCAGTTTTTTGAAGTCGGCATCATCTTTACGCATCATGCAGCCATACGCTTCTTTGGACTGTGGAGTCCCGATGATTTCCCAGTTGTCTGGTTTTTTGGCTTTCGCACGTTCACCGGCTAACAGGGCATCATCCATCATGAACGCAACAGCACGACCGGTTTCCAGCGTACGGAAGGAGTCACCGTGGTCTTTCGCGCTGATGATGCGCAGATCCAGTTTCTTCTCTTCATTCAGCTTATTAAGCAACACTTCAGAGGTGGTACCTGAAGTGACGACAACGGTTTTGCCTTTCAGGTCAGCGAAGTCTTTAATCTCAGATCCTTTTTTCACTAACAGACGGGTGCCGATAACGAAGATGGTGTCGGAGAAAGCGGCTTGCTGCTGGCGCTCGAGATTGTTGGTGGTAGAACCACACTCAAAATCATAGGTGCCGTTTTGCAGCAACGGAATACGGTTCTGCGAAGTAATTGGCATCATTTTGACCTGCAGGTTAGGCAGGTTCAGTTTTTTCTTCACCGCGTCAACGATGGCGTCAGAGTAATCCTGTGAATAGCCGACGACTTTCTGTTCGTTATTGTAGTAAGAGAATGGCACGGAGGATTCGCGGTGACCTACCACGATAACGCCATTGTCTTTGATTTTTTTCAGGGTGCCGGTCAGTTCTTCTGCGTGAGCAAAGCTGCTTACGGCAACGCTTGCCAACACTACGGATAACGCCAATTTGCGCAATTGCATGTCCAACTCCTTGCTGTCATTAGGGATCCAAATCACGGATCAGAAAGTGCTAATGCCTCGTCATATGAAGCTAGAAAATAACTGAATGTGAATTTTATGAAACCACATTGTTTCTTTTTTGAGACGAGACACGCACCAATTAAAAGCAATTAACGGGCTATGCACTTAGAGAGTGCATGAGGAATAGCCTTTTTGTTCCAAAATGATGCACGACGTCATAAAAAGTAACTAATCAGATATCTTTCAATTAGATGTAGCAAGAGTCATGCCAGAAAGCCTGATTTAACTTCATTACCGGTCAGATAATCAGCGCTTAATGCCGGGTTTATCACAAACGACAGCAGGTAAAAGGGGAAGATTACGGGGGCTAAAAAGAAGATGCGACAAAACAGTTCAGGCGCCCGAAGACGCCTGATTTAAAGAGAAAATACGAAAATTCATTTTTTGCGACGGCCCAGCCACAGTGCCGCGACAGCCATGATGAGCGTTACTATCCACACCGGCCACCAGCCAACGCGTGCATACGGCGTCATACCGGTTGTCGGCGTGACCTTCACGTTCAGTACCTGACGGGTAAACTGCGGAATTTGGGCGGTCACATCACCCTGAGCATTCACTACGGCGGTAATACCGTTGTTGGTGCTGCGAAGCAACGGGCGGCCTAATTCCAGTGAACGCATACGCGCCATCTGGAAATGCTGCCACGGGCCAATCGAATGTCCGAACCAGGCATCGTTGGAAATGGTCAGCAGGAAGTTGGTGTCCGGCCGCAGGTTATCGCGCACCTGTTCACCAAATACCACTTCATAACAAATGGCAGTAGTCAGATTGAGGCCGCTGACAAACAAAGGCTTCTGCACATAATCGCCGCTGGTCAGGCCTGACATTGGCAAATCGAAGAACGGTGCGAGAGGGCGCAGCAGCGTTTCCAGAGGAACAAATTCACCAAAGGGCACCAGATGGTGTTTGTTGAAACGGTTGTCGTCAGGGTAGCGATAAGTTTGTTCACCGCCCAGCACGATGGCGCTGTTATACACCTTCATGCCTTGTTCGTTGCGGCGCGCGTCGATAATCCCGGTGATCAGCTGAGTCCCGTGCGAACGGTAAATATTATCCACCATGCTCAGGAAGCCCTGCTGGTCAGATTCAATATCTGAAATCGCAGATTCTGGCCAGATGATCATGCTGGATTTGCCAAGATAAGGACGGCTGAGATCCAGATACGTTTGCAGTGCGCTTTCCAGCGCTTTCGGATCCCATTTCATGGACTGCGGAATGTTGCCCTGAACCAGTGCAACATCAACAGCTTTCTCCGGCTGTTCCTGATACCAGTGGATATAGCGCAGCGGCCATGGCAGCAGCAACATTGCCAACGCCATAATACCCGGGGCTTTCCGGCGCTGGTAGATGGCATATACCAGCAGACCGCTCAGTGAAGTCAGTAACAGCGTAATGCCGTTCACACCGGTGATTGGCGCAAGGCCTTTCAGGGGGCCATTGATCTGGCTGTAACCGAATTCAAGCCAGGGAAAGCCGGTCAGCACCCAACCGCGTAGGAATTCAGTAATTTGCCACAGAGCAGGGGCGGCAATTGCCAGTTTCCACCAGGTGGTTTTTGGCCACAGTTTGCTTAAAATACCGGCAAACAGCATGGTGTAAAGCGATAAATAAGCCGCCAGCAAAATCACCAGGAACAGGTTGATGGCTTCCGGCATGCCGCCAAAGGTGGCGATACTGACGTAAACCCAGTTGACGCCTGTTCCAAACAGGCCAAATCCCCAGCAGAAACCTATCCACGCGGATTGCGCCGGACGGCGATCCAGTGTTAATGCCAGTAGACCGCAGAGTGAGACGATTGCTGCTGGCCAGAAATCATAGGGGGAAAAAGCGAGCGTGCCACAGGCACCGAATAAGAGCGCCAGCAGGGCGCGAACCCGCTGGCGTTGATATAAAGAGGCAATTGCCATGGAGTAATTATTCTTCCAGTATCGGTTGCGGCGCGTCGTCCGGTATTTTTACATGAACCTGAATAATACGGCGGCTGTCGGCCATCGCAACCTTGAACAGGTAACCGTCAATTTCAATGCTTTCGCCTCGTGCCGGTAAATGGCCGAAGGACTGCATCACCAGACCGCCAATCGTATCGACCTCATCGTCACTGTAATGGGTCTGGAAGACTTCGTTAAAATCTTCAATCGGCGCCAGCGCGCGGACAGTGTAGGTATGGCGGCTAAGCTGACGGATATCCAGATCTTCAGCTTCGTCATACTCATCATCGATTTCGCCGACAATCAGTTCGAGAATATCTTCGATAGTGACCAGGCCGGATACGCCACCGAATTCATCGACAACAATCGCCATATGGTAACGCTGTGAGCGGAACTCCTTTAGCATGCGGTCAACACGTTTGCTTTCAGGAACCACCACCGCGGTTCTCAGCACTTTATCAATGCTGAATGGCTCGGACTCTGTGCGCATAAACGGCAGCAGGTCTTTGGCCATCAGGATGCCTTCAATGTGATCCTTATCTTCGCTGATCACCGGGAAGCGGGAGTGTGCGGATTCGATGATGACATCGAGGCACTCTTCCAGCGGCTGATTGCGTTTGAGCGTGATCATCTGAGAACGGGGGATCATGATGTCCCGGACGCGCTGCTCGGCAATATCCATCACGCCTTCCAGCATGTCACGGGTATCGGGGTCGATCAGATCGTTTTGTTCTGAGTCACGGATCAGCTCAACCAAATCGCCACGGTTTTTAGGTTCACCGTGAAAGAGCTGGTTAAGGATAAGGGAAAAGAAGCCCTTCTTGGGACTGGGGCTGTCACTATTTTGTGAATGGTCATCGCTCATGGCGTTTGGTTTAGTTTTCTCGTGTTGGTGGTCATTATGATCAACTCTTAGCCTGAAACGCCTGCGGGAGACATATCTCCGTCGCAGGCGCTGTGTGAATCCGGGCTAATCTCAGTTGTCTTCTTTTTCTGAAATATAGGGATCAGGATAACCCAGGGCCAGCATGATTTCAGTTTCAATCGCTTCCATCTCTTCGGCTTCTTCATCAACGATATGGTCATAGCCCAGCAAATGCAAACTGCCGTGAATAACCATATGCGCCCAGTGAGCCCAAAGTTCTTTTTCCTGCTCTTTGGCTTCCTTCTCAACGACCTGACGACAAATAATCAGGTCGCCGAGCAGCGGCATTTCCATGCCAGGAGGAGCTTCGAACGGGAAGGATAACACGTTGGTCGGTTTATCCATGCCACGATAAGTCATGTTTAATTCATGACTTTCCGGGCTATCGACCAAACGGATTGTGACTTCCGACTCTTCCTGAAACTGTGGAAGCACAGCTTCCAGCCAGGTCTGGAAGTCATTTTCTGACGGTAAGCCTGCATTTTCTTCGCAAGCGATCTGTAAATCGAGGATTACCGTGTTCATTCACTGACCTGCTGAGATGCGTTGTTTTGATGTTCATGTTTACGCTCTGCGGCAATCGCATCGCGACGTTTCTGGTCTTCTTCTTCCCACGCTTCGTAAGCTACAACAATTCGCGCGACAACAGGATGACGGACAACGTCCTCACTGTGGAAAAAGTTAAAGCTGAGTTCTTCGACAGACGACAACACTTCAATGGCGTGGCGCAGGCCGGATTTCTGATGGCGCGGCAGGTCGATTTGCGTCACGTCACCGGTAATCACTGCTTTGGAGTTAAAACCAATGCGGGTCAGGAACATCTTCATCTGTTCGATGGAGGTGTTCTGGCTTTCGTCGAGAATGATAAAGGCGTCATTCAGGGTACGGCCACGCATATACGCCAGCGGAGCGACTTCAATGACGTTGCGCTCAATCAGTTTCTCAACTTTCTCAAAGCCCAGCATTTCGAAAAGTGCGTCGTACAGCGGACGCAGATACGGGTCAACCTTCTGGCTGAGATCGCCCGGCAGGAAGCCCAGCTTTTCACCGGCTTCAACGGCAGGGCGAGTCAGCAGAATACGGCGCACTTCCTGACGTTCCAGTGCATCAACGGCGGCGGCAACGGCCAGATAGGTTTTCCCCGTTCCGGCAGGGCCGATGCCAAATGTGACGTCGTGATCCAGAATATTTGCAACGTATTGCGCCTGATTCTTCGTTCGCGGTTTGATCACGCCGCGTTTGGTTTTAATGATGACCGCTTTGCCAAAATCAGGCACGCTTTCAGCTGTTTGCTCAAGCACGCGGCTTTCTTTAATGGCCAGATGGATTTTTTCAGGATCGATATCCTGAGTCTCACCACGCAGCGGCGCGGTGTCTACGTATAAGTCGCGCAGAATATCAGCGGCTGCCGCAACAGGCAGGCTCTTTCCAACAAGTTTAAATGCGTTATCACGACGGTTGATTTCAACGCCCAACCGGCGTTCCAGTTGTTTGATGTTGTCATCAAACGGCCCGCACAGGCTCAGCAAACGCTGATTGTCTTCGGGCTCCAGTAAAATCTCTTGTGTTACAACGTTCAAACTTATCCTTTGGGTCACTCTGGACCAGTTTACCCTTTATGCAACAGGGGCGTTCAGTGAGACATACGACCGTAAACTGCTTTCAGCCGACAACCATACCTGAGTTAATAATACATGCCCTTGGCAAAATATGCTGCGCCTTGCAGGCCGTTACATAAACCTGCATCCGGATATGCGGCCTTTCCTGGAGAATTAAACCCCTGAGGCCGGTCTGACGTCTGAATTATCAAAAGAAACAGGACGCCGGAGCGCCCTGTGGGGTTCTGTCATTCTTCGCTACAATGATTCAGGGCTGATAGATCCCAACGCCCAGTTCATTTTCTTTGCGTGTGCGGGCAATAACAGATTGCGGTGATTCGTGCAGACGCAGCGCCATTTGTTCTTCTGTGCGGATGACTACGCCACGCAGAGAGTTGGCGTAGACATCGACAATTTCGACATCTACGAATTTGCCAATCATGTCCGGCGTGCCTTCAAAATTGACCACGCGGTTGCATTCGGTGCGCCCGGTCAGCTCCATAATGTCTTTACGGGACGTTCCTTCCACCAGAACGCGCTGAACGGTGCCCAGCGTGGCGCGGCTGAAACGCATCACCTGTTGCGTGATCCGGTCCTGCAACAGCGCCAGACGCTTTTTCTTCTCGTCCATGCACACATCATCGACCATGTCGGCCGCAGGTGTTCCCGGGCGCGGAGAGTAGATGAAGCTGAAGCTGACGTCGTAATTGACCTGCGCAATTAAATCCATGGTGCGTTCGAAGTCATCATTGGATTCGCCCGGGAAGCCGATGATGAAGTCAGAACTGAAATGGATATCCGGACGCGCAGCCCGCAATTTACGGATAGTCGATTTGTATTCCAGCACCGTGTGAGGGCGCTTCATCATAGTCAGAATGCGATCAGAACCGCTCTGAATAGGCAGATGCAGGAAGCTCACGACTTCAGGCGTGTCTTTATAGACCTCGATGATATCGTCGGTAAATTCTACCGGATGGCTCGTGGTGAAGCGGATGCGGTCAATACCGTCGATGGCCGCCACCAGACGCAGCAATTCTGCAAACGAGCAGATGCCGCCGTCGAATGAATCACCGCGGTAGGCATTCACATTTTGCCCCAGCAGGTTAACTTCACGCACGCCCTGAGCAGCAAGCTGAGCGACTTCAAACAGGACGTCATCGCACGGGCGGCTGACTTCTTCGCCGCGTGTGTAAGGCACCACGCAGAAGCTGCAATATTTGTTGCAGCCTTCCATGATGGAAACAAATGCGGTCGGGCCATCTGCGCGTGGTTCCGGCAGACGGTCAAATTTTTCAATTTCCGGGAAGCTGATATCCACGACAGGACTTTTGGTGCCGCGAACATGGTTGACCATTTCTGGCAGGCGATGCAGGGTTTGCGGGCCAAAAACGATATCAACGCAGGGCGCACGCTTACGCAGCAATTCCCCTTCCTGAGATGCCACACAGCCGCCGACGCCGATAATAATATCCGGGTTTTTCTTTTTTAATAATTTCCAGTGTCCCAGCAGGCTGAACACTTTCTCCTGGGCTTTTTCCCGGATTGAACAGGTATTCAGCAGCAGAATGTCTGCTTCTTCAGCGTTATCCGTCAGCTGGTAACCGTGGGTGCTATCGAGAAGATCGGCCATTTTAGATGAATCATATTCATTCATCTGGCAGCCCCAGGTTTTTATGTGCAGTTTTTTAGTCATCAGCGTGTCAGTACTCAATACGGGGAACGTTAGATCGGCAGTGCCGCAGTGCATAGCGTTGTTCAGGGGCAGTATTGTAAACCCTCACCTTAGCGCTGACCAGTGCCGGAAAGCAGCTTAGGCCCTGATGCTGACACAAAAATCCGGTACACTTCGCATAATGAACTGATAAAGAAAGCTGGAATAAAATGAATAATTCAGAGAAGTCATTTGATGCAGTGATTGTCGGTGGCGGGATGGTAGGCGCTGCGGCGGCTCTCGGACTGGCCCGTCAGGGACTCCAGGTTGCGCTGATCGAAAATGAAGAGCCGGATGAATTTGACGCATCCGCGGCGGCAGACCTGAGAATTTCTGCGATTGGCTGCGCTTCGGTGCGGTTCTTGCAGAAATTAGAGGCGTGGCCTGCTGTTGAAAAAATGCGCTCGGTGCCGTATCGCCGCCTGGAAACCTGGGAAGTTGACGGTTCAGACGTGAAATTCGATGCGCAATCACTCGGATTACCGGAGCTGGGATTCATGGTTGAAAACCGCGTGCTTCAGCTGGCGCTCTGGCAGCAGTTTGATGCTTTCTCCAATCTGGCCCGTTTCTGTCCGGCTAAACTGCGCCATCTCTTGCAGCATGACGATAAAACCTGGTCACTTCAACTGACGACCGGTGAACTGCTGAGTGCAAAGCTGGTCGTCGCCGCCGACGGGGCGAATTCTTTGGTACGCCAGCTGGCGGGTATCGGCGTTGATGGTTGGGAATATCGCCAGCACTGCATGCTGATAAATGTTGAAACCGAAACGCCGGATCAGGATGTCACCTGGCAGCAGTTTTTCCCTTCCGGCCCGCGCGCGTTCCTGCCGTTGTTTGGCAATCAGGCGTCGCTGGTGTGGTACGACAGCCCGCAGCGCATCCGTTATCTGAAAACACTGAACATGAAACAGCTGACGGCGGAGATTATGCAGGCATTTCCACCGCGGCTTGGAAAAATTAATGCAATAGCAGCAGGCGCGTTCCCGCTGGTTCGCCGCCATGCGCAGCGTTATGTCTTGCCGGGGCTGGCGCTGGTGGGCGATGCAGCGCATACGATTAATCCGCTGGCCGGGCAGGGCGTAAATCTGGGTTATCGCGACGTAGAAGCATTGCTTTCGGTGCTGGAAAAAGCCTGTGACCACGATGAAGCGTGGAGCAGCGAGAACGTGCTGCTGCGCTATCAGCGTCAGCGTCGCCTGGATAATCTGCTGATGCAAAGCGGTATGGATTTGTTCTATACCGCGTTCAGTAACGACCTGGCGCCGGTCAAAGCATTGAGAAATCTGGCACTGATGACGGCACAGCGTGCAGGCGCACTGAAAACCAAAGCGCTGAAATATGCATTAGGCATTTAACGAAGTGAGATAAGGGCAGGCCGGATGAAAGTCGGTTTGCCCTTTTTTTGACTCTGACCCAACCGACGAATAGCAAAAAGCCCGCACGAGGCGGGCTTTCTTAATGTGGCTGGGGTGCCAGGATTCGAACCTGGGTATGCTGGTATCAGAAACCAGAGCCTTACCGCTTGGCGACACCCCAATTTTAAAACTCACTACCTTTTGAGCAGTGTACTGCAGGTAAAATGGTGGCTACGACGGGATTTGAACCTGTGACCCCATCATTATGAGTGATGTGCTCTAACCAGCTGAGCTACGTAGCCAAATTTTACTGACTTACTTCAAAACTTCAAGCACTAATTTAACTAACTTAATAATAAATTTCAAGTGCTTACCAATTATACAGAAAGAAGTATGGCTGGGGTACCTGGATTCGAACCAGGGTATGCTGGTATCAAAAACCAGTGCCTTACCGCTTGGCGATACCCCAACAGTACAACTTCTTCAAACTGGATTTTCCTCACTTTCACAATAAAACCGTGAGAGATAAGAAAATGGCTGGGGTACCAGGATTCGAACCTGGGAATGCTGGTATCAAAAACCAGTGCCTTACCGCTTGGCGATACCCCAACTGTGCTGCCGACTCGATGAAATGGTGCGGGAGGCGAGACTTGAACTCGCACACCTTGCGGCGCTAGAACCTAAATCTAGTGCGTCTACCAATTTCGCCACTCCCGCAAAAAAGATGGTGGCTACGACGGGATTCGAACCTGTGACCCCATCATTATGAGTGATGTGCTCTAACCAACTGAGCTACGTAGCCATCTTTTTCCGCGCTACCTTCATCGGCGTTGCGGGGCGCATTATGCGTATATGACCGTTTTGCGTCAACACCTTTTTTGGAGAAAAAGGCGTGAGAGCGTCCATTTGTCTGGCTTATAACCACTCTGGTGATTAATTGGGCAAAGGACATTATTTTTACTGGCTTTCTCCATAAAAAAACGGGCCAAAAGAGGCCCGTTTGCAACAAGGATATTTACCTGTAAAACGATTATTTATACGCGGACTGATGCACGCCAACCGCACGGCCGGAAGGATCGTCCATGTTTTTGAACGCTTCATCCCATTCGATGGCTTTCGCTGAAGAACAGGCCACTGACGGGCCGCCAGGAACACATTCTGCCGCGCTTGGGACCGGGAACAGTTCCTCGAAAATGGTGCGGTACAGATAGCCTTCTTTAGACGTCGGCGTGTTGTACGGGAAACGGAAATGCGCAGTTTCGAGCTGTTGATCGGTAATCTGCTGAGACGCGACTTCTTTTAAGGTATCGATCCAGCTGTAGCCCACGCCATCAGAGAACTGTTCTTTCTGGCGCCACGCGACGCTGTGTGGCAGGTAAGATTCAAAACATTCACGCAGGATATGTTTTTCCATCTTGCCGTTGCCGCACATCTTGTCTTTCGGGTTGATGCGCATTGCGACGTCGAGGAATTTTTTATCCAGGAACGGTACGCGGGCTTCCACACCCCAGGCGGACATCGCTTTGTTCGCACGGGCACAGTCATACATGTGAAGAGCCAGCAATTTACGCACGGTTTCTTCATGGAATTCTTTCGCGTTCGGCGCTTTATGGAAATACAGATAACCGCCCAGCACTTCATCGGCACCTTCGCCGGACAACACCATCTTGATACCCATCGCTTTGATTTTACGGGACATCAGATACATTGGCGTTGACGCACGAATGGTGGTCACGTCGTAAGTTTCGATGTGATAAATCACGTCGCGGATAGCGTCCAGACCTTCCTGCACGGTGAAGTGAATTTCATGGTGTACTGTGCCTAAATGGTTTGCGACTTCCTGAGCCGCGCGCAGATCCGGAGAACCTTCCAGGCCGACCGCAAAGGAGTGCAGCTGTGGCCACCAGGCTTCGCTCTGATCTTTATCTTCAATACGGCGACCGGCAAATTTCTTGGTAATGGCTGAAATCACGGAAGAATCCAGACCACCGGACAGCAACACGCCGTAAGGCACGTCAGACATCAGATGGCTTTTCACGGATTCTTCCAGCGCATCTTTCAGTGCCGCAGCGTCGGTGACGTTGTCTTTAACGTTTTCGAAATCGAACCAGTCGCGCTGGTAATACTCACGGATTTCGCCTTCCTGGCTCCACAGATAGCTGCCCGCCGGGAATTCTTTGATGGTGCGGCAAACCGGCACCAGCGCTTTCATTTCTGACGCCACGTACATGTTGCCGTGCTCGTCATAACCCATGTAAAGCGGGATGATGCCCAGATGGTCGCGGCCAATCAGGTACGCGTCTTTTTCTGTGTCATACAGAATGAAGGCGAACATACCTTGCAGTTCGTCGAGGAACGCCGGACCTTTTTCCTGATACAGCGCCAGAATGACTTCGCAGTCAGACGCGGTCTGGAACTCATACTTGTCGCTCAATTCAGCGCGCAGAGCCTGATGGTTGTAGATTTCGCCGTTTACAGCCAGAACATGGGTATGTGCTGCGTTGTACAAAGGCTGTGCGCCGTTGTTCACGTCGACAATCGACAGACGTTCATGCGACAGAATCGCTTTGTCGCTGGCGAATACGCCGGACCAATCCGGCCCGCGGTGACGCATCAGGCGCGAGAGTTCCAGCGCTTTTTTGCGCAGCTCGACGGAGTCAGTTTTGATATCGAGCACACCGAAAATTGAACACATATATCTATCTCCCTAACGACGTTTCTCTGGCTGTCATTTTTATGTTTGCGAATGAGGATCAACGTTGCCGTTCTTTCAGTTTTAGTCAGGCTTTGTTGCGTTGCTGACTATGAAAATGCGTCAAAACCCCTGTGTTGTGCAAGCAGTTTAACGCTCTTCTGATAAATAGTGCGTTGGTTAGGCTGGTTTGTTAGTGGGTGTTCAGTTTATTGGTGTTTTCGTTGATGGATTGTCATTTTAATGCCGAAAAATTGTAGGGAATTCAAAAAAACGAAAAAGAGGATAAAAATCAGTCAGCAAGGCGAAAAAAAACGAGCCTGAATGCAGATCCAGGCTCGTTTTTACCGGGTTAACCGACGCGGTCAGATGATATCGATATCTGCCACAGAAGGGTAAATCCAGGTCGGGCGGAAAGGCATTCCTTCAATATCATTCAGTGAAGAAACACCGCTCAGGACCAGAATAGTTTCCAGACCCGCCTGAAAACCGGCCAGAATGTCAGTCCGCAAGTTATCGCCGACAATAACTGTGCCTTCGGAATGAGCCTGCATTTTGTTGAGGGCAGAGCGAATAATCCACGGGCTCGGTTTACCGACATAAAACGGCTTACGCCCGGTGATTTTTTCAATCGGCGCACATAACGCACCGCAGGCAGGGACAAAACCGTGGCCATGATTGTCCGGGTTTGTCGCAATAAAGCGCGCGCCGTTCGCTACGAAATACGCCGCTTTATGGATCATGTCCCAGTTGTATGAACGCGTTTCGCCGACGATCACAAAGTCAGGATTGATGTCTGTGATGGTGAAACCCGCTTTATACAGCTCGTGAATCAGAGCGCCTTCGCCAACGACGTAGGCTTTTTTGCCTTCCTGACGTTTCAGGAAATCAGCCGTCGCCATCGCAGACGTGAAGAACGCACTTTCCGGCACTTCAAGCCCGGCAGCACTGAAGCGGTTTGCCAGATCCTGAGCAGTTTGGGAAGGGTAGTTGGTAAGAATTACCAGAGGCATTCCCTGTTCCTGAATTCGGGCCAGAAAGCGATCGGCGCCGGGTACAGCGGTGTTGTCGTGCAAAAGCACGCCATCAATGTCACAGATTACATTCTTTATTGTCATGATTTCCAAACCCACATTTTCAGCCCCATTCCTGGCAGCCCATTACTATAGCACGTCTTAATTTTCCATCAGGCGCTGCAACAGAACGCCATTCAGCATAGCCCGTTTGACCAGTGCGAAAGCGCCAATTGCGGACTGATGGTTAAGTGCTGACGTCACAACCGGTAAATTGCGGCGGAAGTCTTTTAAAACCTGTGCATTAATGCAGTTTTGGATTGCAGGCAGCAGGACTTTATCCGCTTCGGTAATTTCACCGGCGATCACCACTTTTTGCGGATTAAACAGGTTAATGGCAATGGAAACGGCTTTGCCGAGCTGGCGGCCGACGTGGTCAATCACTTCTGTTGCCAGCGCGTCATGGCGATTAGCGGCCTTACAGATAGCAGAAATAGAGCAATCATTCAGGCTGAGTTTGCTGGCGTAGCCTTGCGTAAGCAGATTACGCACACGATTTTCGATAGCGGCATTCGCGGCGACGGTTTCCAGACAGCCGAAGTTGCCGCAATGGCACCGTTCGCCCAGCGGGTCGATCTGAATGTGGCCAATTTCACCCACGTTGCCGTTACTGCCGAGGAAAATCTGGCCGTTAACGATAATTCCGGCGCCGGTACCACGGTGAAGACGAACCAAAATGGAGTCCTGACAGTCGCGGGTTGCCCCGAAATAGTGCTCGGCGAGAGCCAGACTGCGGATATCGTGGCCGACAAAACTGGTGACTTTGAATCTGGCTTCCAGCGCATCCACTAATTTCCACGCGCCGACGCTGATATGCGGCATGTAACGGACGATACCTTTATTGGGATCGACCAGGCCCGGCAAGATCACGGAAATGGCAATCAGCTCGCGAATTTTGCGCTGATTCAGCTCGATAAATTGTGCGATTGCCTCAAATAAGGCGTTCTCAAGCGTTTCCTGAGTGCGTTCGGGCAGAGAATAGTGCTGTTCGGCCAGTGACTTAGCGCTGAGATCGTAGAGCGTGATGGTCGCGTCATGGCGACCAAGACGAACGGCAATGGTATGAAAAGGGCGGGTTTCCGTGATGATGGAAATGGCGCGGCGACCTCCGGTGGAAGCCTGCTGCTCCACTTCTTTGATCAGCCCGCGCTCAAGTAACTGTCGGGTAATTTTGGTAACACTGGCGGGCGCTAACTGGCTCATGTCGGCGATTTGAATACGCGAAATGGGCCCTTGTTGGTCAATCAGGCGGTAAACCGCCGCGCCGTTTAACTGCTTAACCAGATCAACGTTGCCGATTTGTGCCTGCTGTCCGCCAGTTGTCATCAATGCTGTTATCCGCTCAATTAAACTTCGTCACCATTAACGATAGTTTTTGTGATTTTAAAATCATGAGTGAACGCGGTGAGGTTGGCAACTTTGCCTGCTTCAATGCTGCCCAGCTGGCCGTCGAGGCCAATCGCGCGGGCCGGATAAAGCGATGCCATACGCAACGTTTCATCGAGTGCAATGCCGACATGTTCGACGCTGTTTTGAACTGCTTCGATCATGGTCAGCGCAGAGCCGCTCAGTGTTCCGTTTTCGTCCACACAGAGTCCGTCACGGTAGTATATTGTTTTACCGGCAAAAATGAACTCATCAATATTTGCACCCGCTGGCGCAGTGGCGTCGGTGACCAGCACCAGTTTCTCGCCTTTGAGCTTTTTCGCGTTGCGAATATTGGCGTAGTCGACGTGCAAACCGTCCGCAATCACCCCGGTATACACTTCCGGTGTATCGAAGATTGCACCAATAAGGCCAGGCTGACGACCTGTAATCGCCGGCATTGCATTATAAAGGTGCGTTGCGAAGGTGATACCGGCCGCAAAACCGGCGCGGGCTTCGGCATACGTCGAATTGGAATGGCCTGCGGAAATCACAATACCGGCAGCGCGCAGCTGGCGGATATAGCGGGCTTCAACCTGTTCCGGCGCAAGCGTCAGCTGCGTGATGACATCGGCGTTTTCACACAGAAAATCAATCATGGCGTCGTCAGGCTTACGGATAAAGGCCGGATTGTGAGTGCCTTTTTTCAACGGGCTCAGATACGGGCCTTCAAGATGTAGGCCCAGCGCCTGATTCGGATACTTTTCCAGATACGTGCGCATTACGCTGACGCCGTGTTTCATGTAGTCATCGCTACAGGTGATCAGCGTAGGTAAAAAACTGGTACAGCCGGATTTTTCGTTGGCTTTCTGCATGATTTCTAACGTTTCTACGGAAATCGCTTCCAGTGAATCGTTGAACTGCACGCCGCCACAACCATTAAGTTGCAGGTCGATAAATCCGGGGGCAAGAATGGTACCGTCCAGATCGCGGGTTTCCACATTGTCCGGCAGCTCGCTGACCGCGCAGACACGTTCGATTTTGCCATCGGCAATCACGACCGCATGGTTATCCAGAACGTCGTGGCCGGTATAGATCCGGCCATTAATTAATGCGTACATCATGCCCCCTCGTTCGCTTGCCCTTCTCCAGTCACGCTGCTGCTGCTTTGGCTGCCTTACTCACATCGGTCACTTACTTCAGTAAGCTCCCGGAGATTCGCTTCGTTGCCGCCTTGCTGCAACGCGACTGGCTTTGGGCATAAATTTTGTTAAAGGTTTTTCATATTTTCCGCTTCTAACTCGCGGAAATATTTAACAGTTTTGACTTTCAGTTCCATGGTGGACGGCTCGTCACACACCATAACGGCTTTTGCATGCAATTGCAGGCAACTAATTGTCCACATGTGGTTAATGTTCCCTTCGACGGCGGCTTCAAGTGCTTGCGCCTTCGCGTGGCCAGTCACGAGAATCATCACTTCTTCTGCATCAAGCAGTGTGCCTACGCCAACGGTCAGGGCGTATTTTGGCACCTGAGAGACGTCATTGTCGAAGAAACGGGAGTTCGCGATGCGGGTTTCGTGTGTCAGGGTTTTGATACGGGTGCGGGAAGCCAGTGAAGACGCGGGTTCGTTGAAGGCAATGTGACCGTCGTTGCCCACGCCACCCATGAACAGGTGAATTTTACCGTAAGACTTAATTTTGGCTTCGTACTGACGACATTCTTCGTTGACGTCTGGTGCATTACCATTCAGCAGATTGATGTTTTCGCGTGGAATATCAACGTGATCAAAGAAGTTTTTGTACATGAACGTATGATAGCTCTCAGGGTGTTCCTGCGGTAAGCCAACATATTCGTCCATGTTGAAGGTTACGACGTTCTTGAAGCTAACCTGGCCTGCTTTATGCATGGCGATTAAATGTTTGTAAGCTTCAAGTGGTGTGCCACCGGTAGGTAAGCCCAGAATGAACGGACGGTCGGCAGTGGGTTTGAAGGCGTTAATACGCTCAACGATATGACGTGCTGCCCATTTGCCAACTTCAGTGGTGGTGTTTAAAGGAATAAGTCTCATCACGTACCTCTAGTTTCAGAATATTGAATATACTGTTGATATCCTTTGTCCTTGACGCTGCAGATGCGTTGGCTGCTCTCACTCACCCGAATCACTTACCTGTGTAAGCTCATCGGGATTCACTCGATTGCCGCCTTCCTGCAACGTCAATGACTGCGGATATACGGAGTCAAAGTAAAAACTAAGTTCGTCAGTTCAAAGGCGGTCATGTTAAGCGTAAACCACCGTGACGGTTTGTGGCTGGCACAATGCCGTCTAGATTTTTTTAATGATAAAATAAGTTTTGTGTGTTGACCAGCATGATGGCATGTTATGACCTCTTTTTGGTGATAATAATCACAAAAATAGAGGTTTTAATTTGCGATACGAAATAATCTTTTTACACTCGCAAAGCAGTTGGTTAAATCGGAACGGTAAGTGAGTAAAGGTAGTAACCATACTAATTAAACTACTTAGGTGATTCGCCTGGCGGCGGATAGGGGGAAATGTGAATATTCTTGGATTCTTTCAGCGTTTAGGCAGAGCACTCCAGCTGCCGATAGCCGTGCTACCGGTCGCTGCGTTACTGCTGCGTTTCGGTCAGCCTGATCTTCTTAATATGCCGTTCATCGCGCAAGCCGGTGGCGGGATCTTCGATAACCTGGCCCTGATTTTTGCTATTGGTGTGGCATCAAGCTGGTCTAAAGACAACGCGGGTGCTGCGGCACTGGCGGGTGGTATCGGTTATTTCATTCTGACCAAAGCGATGATTACCATCAACCCGGCCGTCAACATGGGCGTTCTGGCAGGTATCATCACCGGTCTGGTCGGTGGTATGGTTTACAACCGCTGGTCTGATATCAAACTTCCTGATTTCCTGAGCTTCTTCGGTGGGAAACGTTTCGTTCCTATCGCAACCGGCTTCTTCTGTCTGATTCTGGCCGCGATCTTCGGTTACGTCTGGCCTCCGGTGCAGGATGCAATCCGCGCAGGTGGTGAGTGGATCGTAGGCGCTGGCGCATTCGGTGCGGGTATCTTCGGTTTCGTAAACCGTTTGCTGATCCCAACCGGTCTGCATCAGGTTCTGAACACCATCGCATGGTTCCAGATTGGTGATTTCACTAACGCAGCAGGCACCGTATTCCACGGCGACATCAACCGCTTCTACGCGGGTGACGGCACCGCAGGGATGTTCATGTCCGGCTTCTTCCCAATCATGATGTTTGGTCTGCCAGGCGCAGCGTGCGCAATGTACTTCGCAGCACCTAAAGAACGTCGTCCATTGGTGGGCGGTATGCTGGTCTCCGTTGCGGTGACTGCATTCCTGACCGGTGTGACCGAGCCGTTAGAATTCCTGTTCATGTTCCTTGCTCCGCTGCTGTATTTAGTACACGCCATCCTGACCGGGATCAGCCTGTACGTTGCAACTGCGCTGGGTATCCACGCTGGCTTCTCCTTCTCTGCCGGTGCGATTGACTACGCGTTGATGTACAACCTGCCGGCGGCAAGTAAAAACGTCTGGATGTTGCTGGTGATGGGCGTTGTGTTCTTCGTCATCTACTTTGTACTGTTCAGCGTAATTATCCGCATGTTCAACCTGAAAACGCCAGGCCGTGAAGACGATGCCGACCATATCGGTGAGCCGGAAGCGAACAGCAATACTGAAGAAGGTCTGAACCAACTGGCCGTGAGCTACATCAGCGCACTGGGCGGTTCTGATAACTTCAAAGGTATTGATGCCTGTATTACCCGCCTGCGTCTGAACGTGAAAGATGCCGGTACAGTTGATGATGCAGCCTGCAAACGTCTGGGGGCGTCCGGTATTGTTCGTCTGAACAAACAAAGCATTCAGGTTATCGTCGGTGCAAAAGCGGAATCTCTGGCAGATGCCATGAAGAAAGTGATGGCGCGTGGCCCGGTTGCGGCAGGCAGCGCAGCAGCGCCCGTCGTTGTGAAGGCGGCTCCACAAGCGGTGCCAAACAGCGTTAAAACCGTGGTTGAAACGCTGGTTGCTCCGGTCACGGGTGACATCGTGGCGCTGGATCAGGTGCCGGACGAAGCCTTCGCCAGCAAAGCGGTAGGCGATGGTGTCGCGATTCGTCCGACGGATAAAACAGTCGTCGCTCCGGCTGCGGGTACCGTGGTGAAAATCTTCAACACCAACCATGCGTTCTGCCTGGAAACCACTTCCGGTGCTGAAATCGTGGTGCACATGGGGATCGACACCGTTGCACTCAACGGTCAGGGCTTTACCCGCCTGGTTGAAGAAGGCGCAACGGTCACTACCGGTCAGCCTGTACTGGAACTGGATCTGGCTTACCTGAACGCTAACGCGCGCTCAATGATTAGCCCGGTTGTGGTCAGCAACATCGATGATTACACCGGTGTGATTTCACTGGCCAGCGGTTCAGTCGTCGCCGGTCAGACCAAACTGTTTGAGATTCAGGGTAAATAATTTCCTGACGCCGATTCAGTTGAGTTAGGTCTTAGCGGGAAGAGAGCAATCTCTTCCCGTTTTTTATTGCTTACGGACACGCGGTATGCAGATAACCACGATTTTATGCAAGTAACGGTTGTTTCCCGACGTGGCTTGTTGGAACATAACAGGTTATCTGTAGAGTCAATGTTGCGTAGAGGAATTGCACAATGAGTGAGGCTGAAGCCCGCCCAACAAATTTTATCCGTCAGATTATTGATGAAGATCTGGCGACCGGGAAGCACAATACCGTTCATACCCGTTTCCCGCCCGAGCCTAATGGTTATCTGCATATCGGCCATGCGAAGTCTATCTGCCTGAACTTCGGTATTGCGCAAGACTATCAGGGGCAGTGCAACCTGCGTTTTGACGATACTAACCCGGCAAAAGAAGACATCGAATTCGTTGAGTCGATCAAACACGACGTCCAGTGGTTAGGTTTCGGCTGGAGTGGTGATATTCACTATTCTTCTGACTACTTCGACCAACTGCACGGCTATGCGCTGGAGCTGATCAACAAAGGTCTGGCTTACGTTGACGAACTGTCTCCGGATGCAATCCGCGAATACCGTGGCTCGCTGACGTCTCCGGGCAAAAACAGCCCGTACCGCGATCGCAGCGTAGAAGAAAACATCGCGCTGTTCGAAAAAATGCGCAACGGTGAATTCGCTGAAGGCGCAGCGTGTCTGCGTGCAAAAATCGATATGGCGTCGCCGTTCTTCGTGATGCGCGATCCGGTTATCTACCGTATTAAGTTTGCGGAACACCATCAGACTGGCAAAAAATGGTGCATCTACCCGATGTATGATTTCACCCACTGCATTTCCGATGCGCTGGAAGGGATCACCCATTCGCTGTGCACGCTGGAATTCCAGGACAACCGTCGTCTTTACGACTGGGTTCTCGATAACATCACCATCCCTTGCCATCCGCGGCAATACGAGTTCTCCCGTCTGAATCTCGAATATTCCATCATGTCCAAGCGTAAGCTGAACCTGCTGGTGACGGATAAAATCGTAGAAGGCTGGGACGATCCGCGTATGCCGACTGTTTCTGGATTGCGTCGTCGTGGCTACACCGCTGCTTCCATACGTGAATTCTGCCGCCGTATCGGCGTGACGAAACAGGACAACAACGTCGAAATGATGGCGCTGGAATCTTGTATCCGTGACGATCTGAACGAAAACGCACCGCGCGCCATGGCCGTCATCAATCCGGTTAAAGTGATCATTGAGAACTTTACCGGTGAAGATGTGCAAATGGTGAAAATGCCTAATCATCCGAACAAACCGGAGATGGGTACCCGCGAAGTGCCGTTCACCCGTGAGATTTATATCGATCAGGCTGATTTCCGCGAAGAAGCGAACAAGCAATACAAACGTCTGGTGCTGGGTAAAGAAGTTCGTCTGCGCAATGCGTATGTCATCAAAGCGGAACGCATTGAGAAAGATGCCGAAGGTAATGTGACGACGATCTTCTGCTCATACGACATCGAAACGCTGAGCAAAGATCCTGCCGATGGCCGCAAGGTGAAAGGTGTGATCCACTGGGTTTCCGCTACTGAAGGTAAACCGGCGGAATTCCGTCTGTATGACCGTCTGTTCAGCGTGGCAAACCCGGGCCAGGCAGAAGACTTCCTGACCACGATCAACCCGGAATCCCTGGTGATCGCGCACGGTTTCGTTGAGCCTTCTCTGGTGGCTGCACAGGCTGAAATCAGCCTGCAGTTCGAACGTGAAGGTTACTTCTGTGCTGACAGCCGTTATTCCAGCGTTGAAAATCTGGTCTTCAACCGTACCGTTGGCCTGCGTGATACCTGGGAATCTAAACCCGTCGCGTAAGTCACCGATGAATGATTGCTAAACGCAGCTCCGGCTGCGTTTTTTTATGTCAGAAATTCACGGAATTTTCTTTTTCATCGCGAATTAATGCATTTTTCATGTTTACTTTTTAGACTCTTCTTTCCGAATATCAGAGTGCTGAAACGTTTAAATTAATACGTTTTTTCCTTAATTAACTGTTTTAGTTATTGATTACCAGAGTCCACTGATTTGAACCTTCGCATTCCTTGTTTGTTACACTTTTTCATCTTTATGTGCACTTTGTCATACTTCAGCCATCAGGGTTTAATTACCCATTGATAATTCGCGTCGCGAAAAATACTCTTAATCCTGCTTTATACGGTTGCGCCTCTGGCGGCCGCTTTTAATACCCGTTTGGGTTTTGCACGTTTTTTAGTCAAAATGAGGAATTTCTATGCACAAGCACCTTAACAGGGGCAGGGGATCGGCTTACCTGAAACCTGTGATGTACACGCTGGCTGGCACTTTATTGGGCGGCGGAATGATGTTTCCTGAAGAGGCCAGAGCGGCTGGCTTTATTGATGATTCGACGCTGACCGGCGGTGTGTATTACTGGCAGCGCGAACGCGACCGCAAAGATTTGAACAAAACGAAAGAAGAAACCCGCCCTGACGGCACAAAAGTCACGGTGAATAATCCCGATTACGATAAATATGCCACCAACCTTTCACACGCGACCGCCAACCTGAACCTTGATTTCTCTTCCGGCTACGCCTGGGACATGTTCGGTATCGATCTCGCCGCATTTACCGCGATCGAATTAGCCGAAGCCAGCGACAGCGGTCACCCGAACGAAATCGCGTTCTCCTCTAAAAACCATGCGTATGACGAAGACTACTCCGGTGATAAAGGCGGCGTCAGCCTCTACAAAGCGGCCGGTAAATTCAAATATGGCGGATTCTGGGGCCATGCCGGTTACATTCAGCCCACTGGACAAACGCTGATCGCCCCGCACTGGAGCTTTATGCCGGGTACCTATCGCGGTGCCGAAGCCGGGTATAAACATGATTTTGGCGATCCGGGCGAACTGAGTTTCTCCTACATGTGGGCGGATGAATACAAATCGCCGTGGCATCTGGAAATGGATGATTTCCGCCAGAACGACAAGAAAACCGGTGTTTCCTATATACACTCGCTGGGTGCGAAATACGACTTCAAAAATGATCTCGTGCTGGAAGCGGCCTTCGGTCAGGCAGAAAGTTACGTCGATCAATACTTCGCCAAAGCGTCGTACAAAATTGATCTGATGGGCAATCCGCTCACTACCAGCTACCAGTTCTATGGCGCGGAAGATCGTATCAGCAACCAGAACGATCCCAACAGTCTGTATGACGGTTTGGCCTGGTTGCAGGCATTGACTTTCGGTTACACCACCGGTCAGTTCAACTGGCGTCTGGAAGGGACAATGGTCAAAGCTGAGGGAAATCAGGGTTATTTTTTACAACGCATGACCCCAACGTATTCTTCTTCTAACGGACGTCTTGATGTGTGGTGGGACAACCGTTCTGACTTCAACGCTAACGGCGAAAAAGCGGTTTACGCCGGTGTGTTATACGACCTGGCGAAATGGGATCTGCCGGGCTTCGCAGTGGGCGGTTCTTATGTTTATGCGTGGGATGCCAAACCGAGTACCAATCCAATCTATGATCAGAGCCAGCGTCTCAAAGAAAGCGCCTGGAGCCTTGATGCGCTTTACACCATTCAGGAAGGCCGCGCAAAAGGGACGCTGTTCAAACTTCATTACACCCAGTATGACAACCACTCGGATATCCCGAGCTGGGGAGGCGGTTACGGCAACATTTTCCAGGATGAAAAAGACGTGAAATTCATCGTTATCGCTCCATTCACTATTTTCTGAGGATACTAAACCGATGAATAAATTACTGATGATGGTTGTGACTTCCCTGTTACTGGCGGGTTGTGCGCCAACAGCTACGCAAACCGAAAATGCGAAACTGCGTCAGGCGTACAGCAGCTGCATCATTAAAGCAGAAGGCTCGCCGGATAAAGTGGCGTCGTGCCAGACGATCCTTGATGTTCTAAAACAGGAACAGGAGCACAAGCAGTTTGCCGAGCTGGAAACCGTGCGTGTAGTGGATTATCAGCGTTGTCTGACGGCGCGTAAAACCGGCGATGGTCAGGCTTACGCGGCAGACTGTGGCAAAATCTGGCAGGAAATTCGTTCTAACAATTCGCCAAAACCGGTGAATTAACCGGGCGCGAACGCTGCGCACCTATCGCAAGAAAAAACAAACCCCGGCTTGCCGGGGTTTGTTTTTTTATCCGTCGCCTGAATCGCAGGCACAAAAAAACCGCCTTTCAGCGGTTAATTTATTCGGACTGACCGTAGAGATTACTGTGCAGGTTTATCATTGTGCAAAGATTCATCTTCGCGACAATCGCCCGCCTCACAGTGGCCGTACAGATACAGACTGTGGTTGGTCAGTTTGATACCGTGTTTCTTCGCAATCTCGCGCTGACGGCCTTCAATATATTCGTCACGAAATTCAATAACGCGGCCGCAATCCAGGCAGATCAGGTGATCATGGTGATGTTGTTGGGTCAGTTCGAAAACAGACTTGCCGCCTTCGAAGTTATGACGGGTAACGATACCGGCGTCATCAAACTGGTTCAGAACGCGGTAAACCGTCGCCAGGCCAATTTCTTCACCCATATCAATCAGTTGTTTGTACAGATCTTCCGCACTAACGTGATGACCTTCCGGCGCTTGCAGCACTTCCAGGATTTTGAGGCGCGGAAGCGTGACTTTTAAGCCGGCTTTCTTCAGTGCGGTGTTGTTGTCAGTCATGCGGATTCAGTCCTGTTACTATGTGCTAATCAAGTTGAGGCATGCAGCCTGTGGCATCGGCGGCACAAAAATTTGTCGCTTAAGGATTCTTCGCTTTTGAGACGTGTGCCGATCCTCAAAAACGTAGCCTGTTAATAAAGATCACAAAATGCCTGTCACATTCGATAATGCAACGACTTGATCAATAGGAAAACAGATGAGCTCAGTGTACCTTGATACCACTGAAAGTTACAATTTTGTAGCGGTTAAATTGTTAATTTCAGTAATAGTTTGGCCCTTCAATTGTAGAATAAATCCTCAGGGCCAACAGGGTTTTTAGCCAATAATTTCTGAAAGGCTCAGCTCTTCTGTGATCTGTTTGACCCACGTATCAACACGTTCGTTGGTCAGTTCCGGCTGACGGTCTTCGTCAATTGCCAGTCCGATGAAGTGCTTATCATCAGCCAGACCTTTAGACGCTTCGAAGTGATAGCCTTCAGTTGGCCAGTGGCCCACAATCACCGCGCCGCGTGGTTCGATGATGTCACGCACAGTACCCAGCGCATCGCAGAAGTATTCGGCATAGTCTTCCTGATCGCCACAGCCAAACAGCGCGACCAGCTTACCTTCGAAATCTATCTCTTCCAGCGTCGGGAAAAAGTCGTCCCAGTCACACTGCGCTTCACCGTAATACCAGGTTGGAATTCCGATCAGCAAGATATCGAATTTTTCCAGATCCTCTTTGCTGCTCTTCGCAATGTCATGCACCTCTGCAACATCTTTACCCAATTGCTTTTGGATCATTTTCGCGATGTTTTCGGTGTTACCTGTATCGGATCCAAAGAAGATACCTACTACGGCCATAAGATTACCTAACCTCTTGTTCTCAATGAAGTGCTCTGCATTGCAGGCAATAATAACGCAGATGATAGCAAACTCGCGAGGCGGAGAATATGTTTCAGCTCGCCTTCTTAACTGGTGGATAAGTTTATCGGCCAATCTTTTTAAGTGTTATCGCCTTCGTGTGCTTTGAATAACCTCAGGCTTATTGAGGTCAAAAGCAAAATTAAGAAATATGTTCTCACAATACTAAATTTTGAGAACAACCCGCCGATAGATGAAGCGAGAGGAATCTCAACATAATAAAGAAATCGATGCCCGGAGAGGTGTTCAAACATGTCCGGGGGCGAAAGCCTGCTGGCTACCTGTCTTGATTCTCCGCATCCCCGTCAATCCTCAGACCAGAAACAACCTTGTTTCGAGAGAGGCATATCGTGCAGTTTTTAAAAAATATCACCATCAGGGCCGCATTATTAACGATTTTAGGCATTTTCTGCGTCATGTGGGCAGGTGTCTCCCTTTACACCGTTACCTCACTGAATACGCTGACACAAAATACGAAGAACAGTACCGAACTGGTCAACAATATGGCGCTGATCAGCAAAGGAAATGATCAGTATTTTCGTACCGTGACACGCTTAAGCCGTGCCGTCTCACAACTTCAGGCCGATCCGTCAAAAGGGCCGGAAATTTTTGATACGGCAAAGCAATCCCTCGATGGCCTTTCTCAGGCACTGGCGAGTTTCAAAACGGCTCCGCATCCGGGGCTGGATGAGGCTTCGGTTCAGGAACTGGTCTCCAGTTGGGAGAGTCTGGTTACGCAGGGCGTTACGCCGTTGTATGCGGCGGCCGTCGGCAAAAATTTCGATGCCTATAATCAGCTCTCAAACGATGCTGTTCCTGCCCTGAGCCGTAACTTTGGTGTGTCCATGACCAAAGTCAGCGGGCAGATTGCAGTCGATTTTGAAGCAGCGCAGACCAAATCTAACCATCTGACTTATTACAGCAAAGTTATTCTGCTGACGGCTTTTTCTCTCGGCCTGCTTATTTTGCTGCTGACCGACCGTTATCTGGTGATGGCGCTGGTGAAACCGCTGGATAAAATTCGCGATCACTTCGCCGTGATTGCAAGCGGCGACCTGACGCATTACCTGGAAGAGTTCGGCAAAAACTGTGCGGGTAAATTGATTCCGCTGCTCAACGTGATGCAGTCCAGTCTGGAAAATACCGTTCAGACCATCCGCAATTGCACCAACCACATCTATCAGGGCGCGTCAGAAATCTCAGCCGGGAATAACGATCTGTCTTCCCGTACCGAAGAACAGGCATCCGCACTGGAAGAAACGGCAGCCAGTATGGAAGAGCTGACGGCCACGGTAAAACACAATGCGGACAACGCGCATCACGCGAGCCAGCTGGTGATGGAAGCGTCTTCTACCGCGCAGAAGGGCGGTAACATTGTGGCTGACGTCGTCAGCACCATGAAAGATATCTCAGGCAGCTCGAAGAAAATTGCGGAAATCACTTCTGTTATCAACAGCATTGCCTTCCAGACCAATATTCTGGCGCTGAATGCCGCGGTAGAAGCTGCGCGCGCAGGCGAGCAGGGGCGTGGTTTTGCGGTGGTCGCCAGTGAAGTGCGTAACCTGGCACAGCGCAGTGCGCAGGCGGCGAAAGAAATCGAATCGCTGATTAGCGAATCCGTTTCCCGCGTTGACAGCGGCTCTAAACTGGTAGAAAACGCCGGGCAGACAATGAACGAAGTGGTGCGCTCAATTACGCATGTCACCGATATCATGGCGGAAATCGCTTCGGCGTCTGATGAGCAGAGCAAAGGCATCAGCCAGGTTGCCGTTGCGGTGACACAAATGGACAGCGTAACGCAGCAAAACGCCGCTCTGGTGGAAGAAGCTTCGCATGCCGCGGTCTCTCTGGAAGAGCAGGCTTCATTACTGAACAACGCTGTTGCGACGTTCAAACTCAAAGACAGCATCACGAATGTCGGAAAACGACCCGCGAGCGCGGTTTCTCAGCCGTTGTTACGGCCTGCAACCGGTGTAATGACATCGAAAAGCAGTGAAAACTGGGAAACGTTCTGAGGTGAGAGTTAAGCAGTAAAAGGTAAGAAAACAGGCGGATAACCGGAAGGTTATCCGCTTTTTTATCAGCCTTCCTGACCGTTAAGATGCGACAGCAACATCTCTTCAATCAGTTCGCTACGACTGATATTGCGTTCTTCTGCCAGCTTATTGAGGGTATCAACAGCATCGGCGTTCATTTTCAGCTCTACGCGACGCAGACCACTCGCTTTATCGCGGCGTAACTGGTTGCGCTTGTTGATCCTGAGCTGTTCATCACGGGAAAGCGGATTAGTTTTTGGACGCCCCGGACGGCGGTCATCTGCGAACAGATCAATCGTCGTGCGATCCAGTTGTTCTTTTGCCATAGGTAGCGGTACAACCAGGGAAGTTTTTACATCGGAAAACGGCAAGCCGATTCCTGACGAGCGTTTCACACATTTCGGGCTAAGAAACCCTGACCCAATTTACCCCCCGCAACTCGACCTGAGTAAAACGGGGCGGCAAAATTATAGCGCGCAATCATACACTGGCGCGCCTGGGGTTCACAACGCTTAATAGCCCTGATTTCATGTTAACTTTCGAAGTTGTGCAGACTTTTTGCACAATTTATCCCCAGGATGTTAAACAGCAGGCGAATCGATGAAACGATGCACAGCGCGCAGGACGGCGTCAGGTTTTTCTGCATGCACCCAATGACCCGCTCCGGCGACCACATAGGCTTTTGCCCGTGGAAACTGTCGGCCAATATCTTCGCGATACGCATCCTGCACATAAGGGGAATCCCCACCGCGGATGAACAACGCCGGGCGATCCCACGCCGGAACTTCCTCCCAGCCGACAATTTTTGCATACTCGCTCAGCAGAACCGGCACATTGAAGCGCCATTCGCCCTGCTGGAAAGATTTCAGCAGAAACTGAATCACGCCATCTTCCTTTATATACTGATGCATACATTCGGTGGCAGAAGTACGGTCGCGCAATCCGGCATCGGTGACGGCGTTAATCGCAGCGAAAATCTCATCGTGACGACGGACGTGATAATCCACCGGCGCAATATCAATGGCGATGAGCTTTTCGATTCTGTCGGGGATGAGAGCCGTCAGCGCCATAGCCGCTTTTCCCCCCATAGAATGGCCAATTACGATGAATTTTTGGAAACCCACTTCATCCAGCGTTTCCATTAAATCCTGCGCCATCGAGGCGTAAGACATCTCCGGTGAACGCCAGGATTGCCCGTGATTACGCAAATCAACTTGCAACACTCTATGCTGTTGTTTCAGGTCGCGGGCGAGCACGCCCAGATTATCAAGGGTTCCGAACAATCCGTGGATCAGGAGAACCGGCAGCGCATCGCTGCCAGCGACTTCAGGTTCATGCACGCGATAATGTAATTTCATGGCGAAGTTCATACAGATAAACAATCTCATTAGGTTATCATGAGTGGCGGATAATTTTTAAAACGGAAAGTTTTCTGCCAGATGCCTGAGCGGGATTTGACTACCGGGAACGAAGCGGGCCGGAGCCAGCATGCAGCAAAATCGGTAAGTAGTCTGGATTTTGCTTCGCGGCGCAATTCCCCTGTTTGTTACTGCGTAGAAATTTGTATAATCCTTTTGAATGAATTTAGTAGAAAAAACAGTACTGGATAAAGATGAAAACTATTGAGGTTGACGAAGAACTCTACCGCTACATTGCCAGCCACACACAAGCCATCGGTGAGAGTGCGTCTGATATTTTGCGCCGTATGTTGAAGTTTACTGCCGGTCAGACCGCTCCTGCCGCGCCAGTAACACCAGTCGTTATTGCTGGAACTGTCGCGCAGGAAAAACCTGTCACCGCTGCCGCGCCGACGTCGCGTGAAAAAGTTCGTGCCGTGCGCGAACTGTTGCTGTCTGACGAATATGCAGAGCAGACCAAAGCGGTTAACCGTTTTATGCTGATCCTGTCGACCTTGTATTGCCTGAACCCAAAAGAATTTGGCGCAGCGACCGAGTCCCTGACCGGCCGCACGCGTACCTATTTTGCCGGTGACCAGCAAACTCTGCTGCAAAACGGCATTCATACCAAACCTAAACACGTTCCCGGAACGCCGTATTGGGTTATTACGAATACCAACACAGGTCGCAAACGCAGCATGATCGAACACATCATGCAGCTCATGCAGTTCCCGGCGGAACTGACTGAAAAAGTGTGCGGCACCCTCTAATTTTCAGCGTCAGGGAGAAACGCCAGTGGCTAATCACCCCCGTGCAGGGCAACCTGCTCAGCAAAGCGATTTGATCAATGTGGCGCAGTTGACGTCACAATATTACGTTCTGCAACCGGACCCGCAAAACCCGGCACATGCCGTGAAATTCGGTACGTCCGGTCACCGTGGCAGTTCGTTGCGTCACAGCTTTAATGAAGCGCATATCCTGGCGATTGCGCAGGCGATTGCTGAAGTGCGTAAAGAGCAGGGCACAACCGGCCCGTGCTACGTGGGGAAAGATACCCACGCTCTGTCCGAACCGGCGTTTATCTCTGTGCTGGAAGTGCTGACGGCCAACGGCGTGGACGTCATTGTGCAGGAAGATAACGGTTTCACCCCGACTCCGGCGGTGTCTCACGCGATTCTGACACACAACCGCAACGTTGGCGCACTGGCCGATGGCATTGTTATCACGCCTTCGCACAACCCACCGGAAGATGGCGGGATTAAATACAACCCGACCAACGGCGGCCCGGCAGATACTAATCTGACGTCTGTGATTGAGAAACGCGCGAACGCATTGCTGGCGGCGAAGCTCGCAGGCGTCAAGCGTCAGTCTTTGGATCTGGCGTGGAAGAGTGGCCATCTGGTGGCGCAGGATCTGGTTCAGCCGTTTATAGAAGGGCTGACCGACATCGTAGACATGGCCGCTATTCAGAAAGCCGGTCTGAAACTGGGTGTAGATCCTCTCGGCGGTTCCGGTATTGAATACTGGAAGCGTATCGCAGAGCATTACAAACTGGATCTGACGCTGGTTAACGACGAAGTTGATCAGACTTTCCGCTTCATGCATCTCGACCACGACGGCGTGATCCGCATGGACTGCTCGTCTGAATCTGCGATGGCCGGCTTGCTGGCGCTGCGTGATAAATTCGATCTGGCCTTTGCAAACGACCCGGATTATGACCGCCACGGTATCGTGACGCCTGCCGGTCTGATGAACCCGAACCATTATCTGGCGGTGGCAATTCAGTACCTGTTCCAGCACCGCCCGCAGTGGGGCAAAGACGTTGCCGTCGGTAAAACGCTGGTATCCAGCGCGATGATCGACCGCGTTGTTGAAGACTTAGGCCGTAAACTGGTTGAAGTCCCGGTTGGTTTCAAATGGTTTGTGGATGGCCTGTTTGACGGTAGCTTTGGTTTTGGTGGCGAAGAAAGTGCAGGGGCTTCTTTCCTGCGTTTCAACGGCACACCGTGGTCTACCGACAAAGACGGGATCATCATGTGCCTGCTGGCGGCAGAAATTACCGCCGTGACCGGTAAAAACCCGCAGGAACATTACAACGAACTGGCTGCCCGTTTCGGCGCGCCAAGCTATAACCGTATTCAGGCGCCTGCGACTCACGCGCAGAAAGCCGCATTGTCCAAACTTTCTCCTGAACAGGTAAAAGCAGACACGCTGGCCGGTGACCCGATCACCGCCCGTCTGACAAACGCTCCGGGTAATGGCGCGTCTATCGGCGGTCTGAAAGTGATGACCAAAAACGGCTGGTTCGCAGCACGTCCTTCCGGTACCGAAGAAGCGTACAAGATCTATTGTGAAAGCTTCCTCGGCGCAGAACACCGCGAACAAATTGAAAAAGAAGCCGTGGAAATCGTCAGCAAAGTTCTCGCTGACGCCAAATAGCACCGTTTCTTAACTGCACTGAAGGCGCTGATTATTCAGCGCTTTTTTTTTGCTCTCAATTTCGATGTAAAAAAGATATATCTAAATGCGCATTCGAACTTGCCAGATCCTGAAATTCGATCTAGTTTAGATATATCGAAATAATTCGATATATCTAAATAGGACATCAACGATGTTTAGCAAAATGTTTGAAGGCCGCCATCGCGGTCACGGTAGCAGAGAAGAAGGGCGTCGCGGTCATTGCCGCCATGAGTCATCTTTTGACGGTCAGAACGGCGATCACAGCGAGCGTCATGCGCTGCGCCGGGACGGTCGTCATCGTGGTGAAGAACGTGGCGAAGGGCGTCGTGGTGAAAGAGGTGAAGGTCGCGGGCGCGGTGAAGGCCGTCGCGGAGATCGTGGTGTGCATCGTCTGTTTGAGCACGGTGATTTACGCCGCGTGCTGCTGGCGCTGGTTGCTAAAAAACCGAGCCACGGTTATGAGCTGATCAAAGCGATTGAAGAAGCGTCTTCCGGCCTGTACGTACCCAGCCCGGGCGTGATTTACCCGACGCTTACGCTGCTCGAAGAACAGGATTTCCTGGAAGCCGTCGCCACCGGCAATGGCCGAAAAAGCTATCAGATTACCGAAGCCGGAAAAACGGAACTGGCGCAACATCAGGCCGCTGTCGATGTAATTTTCGCCCGTCTGGCCGGGGCTTCCCGTCCGCGCGGCAATAATCTGGCAGAAGGTATTCATGAAACCATGCAGCGTCTGAAACACGCCCTGCGCGGAAACATGATGCGCGCCGATATTACGCCGGAGCAGGTCGTGCGCGTGAACGCGATTTTGCAGCAGGCCGCCGGCGATATTGAAGCCGCTTTTGCGGATGAAAAGCCCGACACCGACGCACCGGTTGCCCCTAAGGCATAAAGCGATAACCCACACCGGTTTCCGTCAGCAGATGACGCGGACGGGTGGCATCGGCCTCCAGTTTCTGACGTAAATGCCCCATGTAGATGCGCAGATAGTGGCTGTGTTCGACGTAATTCGGGCCCCAGACGTGGCTCAGTAACTGACGCTGAGTAATGACTTTGCCGCTGTTTGCCAGCAGCTCGGCAAGCAGGCGAAACTCAATCGGCGTCAGATGACAATCTTTACCTTCACGCTGTACGCGGCGGTTGATCAAATCTACCGTAACGTCAGCAAAGGTCACCAGCGGGCTTTCCGGTGAATTTCCCGCATGACGACGCAGCGCCACGCGCACGCGCGCCAGCAGTTCACCGACGCCAAATGGCTTGGTGAGAAAATCATCGGCCCCGGCATCCAGAGCCGCAATCTTATCTTCCTCGCGGGTGCGGGCCGACAACACAATAATCGGGATAGCGCTCCAGTGGCGCAAATCCCGGATGTACGTCAGGCCGTCACCGTCAGGCAAACCGAGATCCAGAATAATCAGATCCGGTTTGCGGGTGCCGGCTTCAATCAGCCCGCGTTGCAACGTTTCACTTTCAAATACCCGCAATCCTTCCGCCTCAAGCGCTGTGCGCACAAAGCGGCGGATTTCTTTCTCGTCTTCCACAATTAAAATATTTACCGGGGATGCGCTCACGTGGCCTCGTCGATGTCAGTGTCCATATCCGTTTCCATCTCAGGCAGTGCTTCCAGCGGAAGCCTGAAGCGGAAACGCGCGCCGCCGTCCGGGCCATTTTCAGCCCAAATACGTCCGTCGTGTACTTCAATAATGGCACGACAAATCGCTAATCCCAAACCCACACCCGGAATTGCCGATTCTTTATTCCCGCGGGCGAATTTCTCGAAAATCGCATGCTCCGCGCCTTCCGGAATTCCCGGCCCGTTATCCCAGACTTCGATTTCCAGCCAGTCGCCGAGCGGCAAGGCTTTGATGCCGATGGTGGCACCGACACCGGCATATTTATGGGCATTTTCCAGCAGATTGATCAGCACCCGTTCGATCAGGCTTGCATCGCAATTGACCAGCACCATTTCGGCAGGCAAATCGATTTTGATCGTATCGTTTGCCAGCACCGGTTCCAGCATACGCAGGGCACTGCCGGTGATTTCCTCGACCGACTGCCACTCTTTGCGCAGATTAAAACCGCCGGACTGAATGCGCGCCATATCCAGCAAATTATTTACCAGCCGCGTGGTGCTCAGCACCTGCTGGCGGATCTGGCTGGCCTGTGGCGCATGTTTCGAGCCTTCGGAGGCCAGATCCAGCGTCAGGATTTCCGCCTGCCCGAACAGCACGGTGAGCGGGGTGCGCAAATCGTGGGAGAGCGCGGAAAGCAGCGAGTTGCGCAATTGTTCACGCTCGGTTTCCAGACGTGACGATTCCGCGCTGGCCGCCAGATGCAGGCGCTCGAGGGCGTTGGCGACAAGCACCGTAAACGTCTGCAAAAGCCGTTGTTGTTCCGGCACCAGAAGCTGACGGATATTCGGCGGCTCAACCGCCAGCAAACCGCGCGATTCGCCCGAGGCCACCAGCGGCAGAAGCTGATACGGCACGCCGGGCAGCGTATCGGTCCCGGCACCGGCGGGCAGTTTTTTATCGAAACTCCAGCGGGCAATCGCGTCATCGACCACAATCGAGGTGATTTCACCAGCCGGTTGCCCCAGTTCACCGTGTTCATCAGGCAGCAAAATGGCCGTTTTGGCGTTCAGGCTGGAGGAAATAAAGTGGCGACTGGTTTGCGCGATCGCTTCCGGCGTCAGCGACTGGCTCAGCCCTTTGGACATCTCATAAAGATGCTGCGCGCGCTTTTCACGATGACGGGCGATGCGCGCCTGATAGCGCACACCGGCGGTCAGATTCCCGATCAAAATCCCGACGATCAGCATCACGCCGAACGTCACCAGATATTGCGCGTCCGTGACGGCCAGCGATCCGCGGGGTTGCACGAAGAACAGATCAAAACTGACGACGTTGATCACAGCCGCCAGCACCGACGGCCAGCGGCCATAAAACAGCGCCACGATCACTACGCCGAGCAAATACACCATCACCAGGTTAGCCTGATCAAACGCGGGCACCAGCCATTGCGAAAGCACGGTGATGATGGCGCATAGCGCGACGGCCAGCGCACATCCGCGGATCTGGCGGCTGAAACGGTCAGCGAAAGTCCGGGGATCCTGCTCTTTTCGGGCTGAACTGACGGGCGTATCTTCCAGACCGACGACAATCAGATCGAGATCAGGCCCGATTTCAGCCAGCTTATCGGCAAAACTGGCGCTGAACCGGCGACGCTTTTCACGGCGGCGGCCAATCATGATCTTGCCCAGACGATGCTCGCGGGCGTAACGCAAAATCGCCTGTTCTTCCTGCGGATCGGACAGTGTGGCGGTTTCGGCGCCGAGTTCCTGCGCCAGCTTCAGGGAATGCAAAATCGCGCGGCGCTGGCTTTCCGGCAATCGGTGCAGGCGTGGCGTTTCGACATACACCGCGTGCCACACGCAGCCCAGACGCGCCGCCATTCGCGAGGCGACGCGGACTAATTTCTCGTTGCCTCCGCCGTGACCGATGCACAACAGCAGCGCATCGCGGGTATGCCAGACGCGGCTGACGCCCTGATCGTCGCGGTATTCCCGCATCTGATCGTCCACTCGGTCGGCGGTGCGGCGCAGGGAAAGTTCGCGCAGGGCGATCAGATTCCCCTTCCGGAAAAAGTGCTCGATGGCGCGTTCGGCCTGGCCGGGGATATAAACCTTGCCTTCTTTCAGGCGCTGACGCAGGGAGTCGGGCGGTAAATCCACCAGCACCACTTCGCTGGCATCATCAAATAAACGGTCGGGCACCGTTTCACGAATAATAATACCGGTCACGCCGCTGACCACGTCGTTCAGGCTTTCGAGATGCTGAACGTTCACCGTGGTAAACACGTCGATACCGGCATCGAGAAGTTCTTCCACATCCTGCCAGCGTTTGGGGTGGCGTGAACCGGCAGCATTACTGTGCGCCAGTTCATCCATCAGGATCAGGGCAGGGCGGCGGGCCAGCGCGGCGTCGAGGTCGAATTCGTAAACCTGACGGCCGCGATGGTGAATGCGTTTCGGGGGAAGCAGTGACAGGCCGGGCAGCAGCATTTGCGTTTCCTGCCGCCCGTGGGTTTCCACCACGCCCACCAGCACGTCGAGGCCGGTGGCGCGCAGACGCTGTGCTTCCTGCAACATGGCGTAGGTTTTCCCGACGCCCGCGCAGGCGCCGAAAAAGACTTTCAGTTGCCCGCGCGGCTTCTCATTGGCGAGTGCCAGTAAGCTGTCGGGATCCGGCCTGTTATCCTCAGTGGTCATAGCGTCCTTAATTAATTCGTTTTCAGCTCATCCAGCGCCCGGTTAAGGCCGAGCACGTTCACGACGTCCGGCCCCAGGAAACCAATCAGCGGTGATGAGGTATTATCATCAATTAATTTATTCACTTGCGCCAGTGGCAGCCCGCGTGCGGCGGCAATTCGCGGTGCCTGCCACTGCGCCGCTTCCACGGAAATCTGTGGATCCAGCCCGCTGGCGCTGGCGGTCACCAGATCCACCGGCACTTCAGCAGGGCTTTGCGGATTGACTTTACGCAGCGCCGCCACGCGATCTTTCACGGCCTGATCCAGCGCCGGGTTACTGGCGGCCTGGTTACTGCCGCCGGATGCCATCGCGTTATAGGGTGAATCCGACATCACGGACGGACGCCCCCAGAAGTAATCATTGCGCGTGAAATTCTGGCCGATAAGCGCGGAACCCACGAGTTTATTGCTGCCGTCTTTGAGCAGCGAGCCCATCGCCTGCGTGCGGAATACCAGCTCAGAAACGCCGGTGGTCAGCAGCGGATAGACCACACCGGTGGCCAGCGTCAGCAGAACGGTCATCACCAGAGCAGGGCGGACATAAGCAGTACGGGTTACAGACATCATAGTTTCCTCAGACAGTTAACGTAAACTTCAGCTCAGGTGTAAAACAGTCAAAATTATATCAATCAGCTTGATGCCGACGAACGGCACCAGCAGGCCGCCCACGCCGTAAATCCACAGGTTACGGCGCAACAGCGACGCGGCGCTCATGGCTTTGTAGCTCACGCCTTTCAGCGCCAGCGGGATCAGGAATACAATCACCAGGGCGTTGAAAATAACCGCAGACATAATGGCCGACGACGGTGACGTCAGGTGCATCACGTTCAGCGCATTCAGCTGCGGATAAGTTGCCGCAAAGGCCGCCGGGATGATCGCAAAGTATTTTGCGACGTCGTTGGCGATACTGAACGTGGTCAGTGAACCGCGCGTCATCAGCATTTGTTTACCAATGTGTACCACTTCAATCAGCTTGGTCGGGTTGGAATCCAGATCCACCATGTTCCCGGCTTCTTTCGCGGCTTGCGTACCGGAGTTCATTGCTACCGCCACGTCAGCCTGCGCCAGAGCCGGGGCGTCGTTAGTACCGTCGCCGGTCATCGCGACCAGACGGCCTTCCGACTGATACTGGCGGATCAGCGCCAGCTTGGCTTCCGGCGTGGCTTCTGCCAGAAAATCATCCACGCCCGCTTCGGCGGCAATCGCGGCGGCGGTCAGACGGTTATCCCCGGTGATCATCACCGTTTTGATACCCATCTTACGCAGCTCGGCGAAACGTTCCTTGATGCCGCCTTTAACGATATCTTTCAGCTCGACCACGCCCAGCACTTTCGCGCCTTCTGCCACCACAAGCGGCGTACCGCCTTTGCGTGCCACAGTTTCTACCAGCCCGTCTACCGCTTTAGGGAACGTACCGCCGTTGGATTCCACATGGCGGCGAATGGCGTCCACCGCACCTTTACGGATATTCCGGTCGCCGACGTTCACGCCGCTCATGCGGGTTTGCGCGGAGAACGGTACAAAGGTGGCGTTCAGCGAATGAATATCGCGCTCGCGCAGATTAAAGCGTTGTTTCGCCAGCACCACGATACTGCGGCCTTCCGGCGTTTCATCGGCCAGCGATGATAACTGCGCGGCATCGGCCAGTTCCTGTTCCGTCACCTGAGGCGCGGGCAGGAACTGCGAAGCCTGGCGGTTACCGAGCGTAATGGTCCCGGTTTTATCGAGCAGCAGCACATCCACGTCACCGGCGGCTTCCACCGCACGGCCACTGGTGGCAATCACGTTGGCTTCCAGCATGCGGCTCATCCCCGCGACGCCGATGGCGGAAAGTAAACCGCCGATGGTGGTCGGGATCAGACAAACCAGCAGCGCGACCAGCACGGTGACGGTCACCGGAATGCCCGCGTGGCTGGCGTCTACGCTAAACAGCGAGAACGGATACAGCGTGGCGGTGGCCAGCACGAAGACCAGCGTCAGCGCAACCAGCAAAATGGTCAGCGCCACTTCGTTTGGCGTCTTGCGACGTTTCGCACCTTCGACCATCGCAATCATGCGATCCAGGAACGTATCGCCGGGGTTGGCTGAACATTCGACTACCAGCCAGTCGGACAGCACACGTGTCCCGCCGGTAACGGAAGAAAAGTCACCGCCGGATTCGCGGATCACCGGTGCGGATTCTCCGGTGATGGCGCTTTCATCCACGGATGCGCCACCGATCAGCACTTCGCCGTCACACGGCACGGTGTCACCGGCTTCGATCAGGACATAATCACCTTTACGCAGCGTATCAGCCGCGACTTTGATCACCGGTGATTCCGGGCGCGGTTCGTAAATCTTCTTCGCCCAGCTGGTTTTCTGCACGCCTTTCAGGCTCTGCGCCTGCGCTTTACTGCGGCCTTCCGCCAGCGCTTCGGCGAAGTTGGCAAACAGCACGGTGAACCACAGCCACAGCGACACGCTGCCGGTAAAAGCGGCGCTGCCGTCGGTGTGGTGTGACAGAATCGCCAGCCAGATAAGCGTGGTGAGAATACTGCCCAGATACACCACGAACATCACCGGGTTGCGCCACTGAACGCGCGGATCCAGCTTTTTCACCGAATCCAGCAGGGCGGTGCGGATCAGTTGAGGTTCAAATAATGCACGTTGTTTACGGCTCATTTTATTAATCTCTATATTCATTAATTCAACGAATTACGCAGCATTACTGTGCTGACCAAACCTGCAAATGTTCCGCGACCGGACCCAACGCCAGCGCCGGAATAAAGGTCAGCGCGCCGACTAACAGCACGGTGCCTACCAGCAGGCCGATAAACAACGGGCCAGACGTTGGCAGTGTGCCGTTACCGGCTTTCTGACGTTTTTTCGCCACCAGAGAACCGGCGATAGCCAGTACCGGCAGGATCACGCCAAAGCGTCCGAAGAACATGCAGACCGCCAGCAGCAGGTTGTAGAACGGCGTATTCACGCTCAGCCCGGCAAATGCGCTGCCGTTGTTATTGGCGGCAGAAGACACGGCGTAAAGCACTTCGCTGAACCCGTGCGCGCCGGGGTTTGCGATCCCCGCACGACCGGGGTCGGTGACCAGTGCCAGTGCGGTGCCAAGCAGCACCAGTGTCGGTGTCACGAGGATTGCCAGCGCGGTCATCTTCATGTCGTAAACGTCGATTTTCTTGCCGAGATATTCCGGCGTGCGGCCAATCATCAGCCCGGCAATAAACACCGTCAGCAGCACGAACAGCAACATGCCGTACAGACCAGAACCCACGCCGCCGAACACCACTTCACCGATTTGCATCAGCCACATCGGCACCATGCCGCCGAGTGCGGTGAAAGAATCGTGCATGGCGTTAACCGCGCCGCAGGAGGCCGCCGTTGTTACCACTGCATACATTGCCGAGGCCAGAATGCCGAAGCGGCTTTCTTTCCCTTCCATGTTGATGTTGCTGGTGGCACCCAGCGCAGTGAAGTGCGGGTTGCCTTGCAGTTCGGCGTACATCACCACCACGACGGACACCACGAAAATCACCGACATCGCCCAGACCAGCGCGTGGCCCTGACGGTTGTCACCGACAACGCGACCAAAGGCAAAACACAGCGCGCACGGGATGATGAAAATCGCCAGCATCTGCACCATATTGGTCAGCGCCGTAGGGTTCTCAAACGGATGTGCGGAGTTTGCACCGAAGAAACCGCCGCCGTTGGTCCCCAGCATTTTAATGGCTTCCTGAGACGCCACCGGCCCCATCGGCAGCGTTTGCTGCAAGCCTTCCAGTGTGGTGATGTGCTGATACGCTTCAAAGTTTTGAATCACACCCTGGCTGACGAAGAATAGCGCCAGCAGGAATGACACCGGCAGCAGCAGATAGATTGTGATGCGCCATAAATCTGTCCAGGCGTTACCGATGGTTTGCGCGGAAGGACGTGCGAAAGCGCGGATCAGCGCAAAGGCAACGGCGATACCCGTGGCGGCAGAAAGGAAGTTTTGTACCGTTAAACCGACCATCTGGCTGAGATAGCTCAGCGTATTTTCGCCGCTGTACGCCTGCCAGTTGGTGTTGGTCACAAAACTGACGGAGGTGTTAAACGCCAGATCCCATGACATCCCGCCGAAATGCTGCGGGTTCATCGGTAAAACGCCCTGCGCCATCAGCATGGCGGTCAGGACAATAATCCCCAGAATGTTGAATACCATGATCGCCAGTGCGTACTGCCACCAGTTCATCTCAGCCTCGCGGCTGCCGGAAGTGCGTAATACGCCGTATTCAATGCGCTGTAAAAGTGCGCCGGGCTGTCCTTCAATCAGTTGAGCAATAAAGTTACCCAGTGGTTTTGCCAGCAGCAAAAGCACCAGCATAAAACTGGCAATCATTAAGAATCCGGTTGCGGCCATTTAAAAATCCTCCGCATTCAGCAGGGCATAAACCAGATAGCCGAGCAGCAGGAGAACCAGCAATGCGCCGCAGATTACGCCAACAGTCACAATCCACCTCCACAGGTGTGTTTTTATGTTGGGAGGAGAATATGAAAAGGCGGGAAAAGATCCTGAAAAGAAATCGGATATACGTGTAAAAAAAGTATAAAAATGCGCAAATAAAAAACCATTAAGAAACTTAAATAGCGTATTTATTTAACGGTTTTGTAACTCAATTACAGCGATAGCCAAAAAATGGCGAAAATTTACACTTCCAAGTGGTCAGATGAGTAGTAAAATTTCACCGATTGCAGTAAAATTTTTCACAACTTCCAGTTTCCGAAAAATTTGCACAGGAGCAACGCTATGTCCGATATGACTGACTACACGCCGTACACAATGACCCGCATTCTGGCCCGCCGCGCTTTTGTGCTGGCAGCCGGAGTTCTGGCCCTGCCGGTCATGCTTTTCCGTTCAGACCGCGCCCGCTTTTACAGCTATTTACACCGCGTGTGGATGAAAACCAGCGATAAACCGGTCTGGCTGAGCCACGCTGAAATGGCGACACAAGACTTTTACTGATTTGCCTCCCTCCCCTGCGAAGGGGAGGGGTATTAAGGCCAAACGCCAGATTTGAAGTTTGCGTAGGCAGTTACTTGTTCTGTCAAACCCCCTCCCGGCCTCCCCCTTCGCAGGGGGAGGAGCCAAAAACCCCGTTTCTCAAACGGGGTTTTTTTATTGTCCCTTTCAGAAAACCTGTACAACATTATTTTTATGTATAACTTATGCTAAGGTTATACGTGAGAGTGATGATCCACCAGACACTCCCATTTCTTACTTCAACGCCGGGGGCTGACAATGACGAAAACAATTCCTGTTGGTATCAGCGCGTGTCTGCTGGGTGACAAAGTTCGCTTCGATGGCGGCCACAAGCGTTTTGCGTTTGCTGTTGAGCAACTCGCGCCTTACGTTCGTTTCGAACCGATTTGCCCGGAAATGGCCATTGGCCTGCCGACGCCACGTCCCGCCCTGCGGCTGGTCAGAACGGACGACGGCGTTGCGATGCGTTTCAGTAATGACGAAACCATTGATATCACGAGCAAAATGCAGAATTATGCCGAAATGCGCGTCGCGCCGCTGACGCAACTTTGCGGCTATATCGTCTGCGCGAAATCCCCGAGCTGTGGCATGGAGCGGGTGCGGGTTTACAGTGCCAACGGTAAAGACGCGAAGAAAAGCGGCACCGGACTTTTCACCGCAGAGCTGATGAAACAGCATCCGTGGTTGCCGGTGGAAGAGGACGGGCGGCTAAACGATCCTGTCCTGCGTGAGAATTTTGTCGAACGCGTTTTCACGCTGTTCGAGCTGAATCAGCTGCGCGAAAGCGGTCTGACGCGCGGCAAACTGATGGCGTTTCACAGCCGTTACAAACTTTCCCTGCTGGCTCATTCACAGCCGGAATACCGCGAGCTGGGGCGTTTTGTCGCCGCGATGGCTGAGTGGGATTCCCTCGACGAATACTTCCTGGAATACCGTCAGCGCCTGATGAACCTGTTGCAGCACAAAGCCACGCGGCGCAATCACACCAATGTGCTGATGCACGTTCAGGGCTATTTCCGTAAACAGCTGAATTCGTCGCAACGTCAGGAACTGGCGGGGCTGATCGACCGTTACCGTCGGGGCGTGCAGCCGCTACTCGCGCCCATCACCCTACTGAAACATTACATGTCGGAATATCCCGACGCCTACCTTTCGGGCCAGCGTTATTTTGAGCCCTATCCTGAAGCCTTATGCTTACGATACGGACATTAAAGGACAATTATGACCACGCATTTAGTCTGGTTCCGCAACGACCTGCGCATTACCGATAACCGTGCTTTACATGCCGCCTGTGAGGATCCGAAGGCGCGTGTGATCGCGATATTTGTTGCCACGCCGGAGCAGTGGAAACAGCACGAGATGGCGCCGCGTCAGGCGATGTTTATCTACCAGCACCTTCAGGCGTTGCAGCATTCCCTGGCGGAGCGCGGCATCGAGTTGCATTACCACCAGTGCGATGATTTTGCTGGCAGCGTGAACTGGCTGAAAGATTTCTGTGTGGGCGAAAAGGTCAACGCGCTGTTTTACAATAAACAGTATGAAATCAACGAACGTCAGCGCGATGTTGCGCTGGAAAAAGCCGTTAGCGGTAATGTTCTTTGCCACGCATTTGACGATAGCCTGCTGCTGCCGCCGGGTTCTGTTACCACCGGCAACAACGAAATGTACAAGGTTTACACACCGTTTCGTCGGGCATTTTTGACACGCCTGACGGAATCGGACAGCCGCTCGCTGCCCGCGCCGCAGGCACGTGAAAATGCCGGAAAAACGGTGATGCATAAACTGATGCCGTTTGATTATCCGCTGGCGGATATTGGTGATGATTTCGCTGTCGGCGAGGAAGCCGCCCGCAACCAGTTGCGAAGTTTTTGTCGCGAGCAGGTGCAGGATTATCTTGAACAGCGTGATTTACCGGCAGTTGACGGCACCAGTTCACTGTCCCCGTATCTGGCCATTGGCGTGCTTTCGCCGCGTCAATGCCTGAACCGTCTGCGCGCCGAATGCCCCGACGTGCTGGAAAAAACCGACGGTGGCGCATTTGGCTGGCTGAACGAACTGGTCTGGCGCGAGTTTTACCGCCATCTGATCGTCGCCTGGCCGAAGCTTTGCAAACATCAGCCTTTCATTGAATGGACTGACAATGTGCGTTGGCGTCACGCGCCCGATGAATTACAGGCCTGGAAAGACGGTAAAACCGGTTATCCGATTGTGGATGCAGCCATGCGCCAGCTTAATTCCACTGGCTGGATGCACAATCGCCTGCGGATGATCGTCGCCAGTTTTCTGGTGAAAGATCTGCTGATTAACTGGCGTGAAGGCGAGCGTTATTTCATGTCGCAACTGCTCGACGGCGATCTGGCGGCCAACAACGGCGGCTGGCAGTGGGGCGCTTCCACCGGCACTGACGCTGCACCGTATTTCCGTATTTTCAACCCGACCACGCAGGGCGAACGGTTTGATAAAGCCGGAGGTTTTATCAAAGCCTGGGTGCCGGAACTGGCGGATGTGCCGGAACGAGACATTCATCAACCGCATCGTTGGGCTGAAAAACAGCGTCGCGTGCTAGACTACCCGGTGCCGGTCATTGACCACGCCCGCGCGCGTAAAGATACGCTTGCGGCATTTGAGGCGGCAAAAAACCGGTCTGCATGACCTTGCACTCACCACGACAAGGAGCGATGTGATGAAAAAGTATCTGCTGGCGCTGATGATTGGCGGCTGGATAAACCCGGCGGTGGCGGGCTTTGATGTCATCGCCCTTGGCGTGAACGGTGGCGTGGAAGAAGGCAATCTGACGTCGTACCTGGTGCGCAGTGATGATCAGAAACTGTATCTCGGGCTGGATGCCGGGTCGGTTTTGCCGGGCATCCGCAAGGCGCTGGAGAAAGGCAATTTCCCTGAAGTGACGGCAGAAAATGCCGCGCCGCTGACGCCGCAGGGCGCGGTTTTCCGTCATCTGATTGGCGGTTATTTTATCAGTCATGGTCATCTCGACCATCTGGCCGGACTGATTATCAGCTCACCGGAAGACACGAAAAAGCCGATTTACGGCACGGCGGATACCATCGGCACATTGCGTCAGCACTACTTCAATGGACGCGTCTGGCCGAATTTCACGGATTCCGGCAGCGGCCTGCGTATCGGCACGTATCGACTGAATCAGCAACGCCCGGATCAGCGCTTTTCGCTGGGGCTGACCGGCCTTGATGGCCGCATCTTCCCGCTCAGCCACGGCGGCACGCCGTCGAGCATGATTCTGATCAGCCGCAACAAAGAGTCGTTTGCGTTCTTTGGGGATACCGGCCCGGATGAAGTGGAGAAATCGAAAAACCTTGACGCCACCTGGCGCGTGCTCGGCGAAGAGATCAAAGCAAAACGCCTGAAAGGGATGATCATCGAAACGTCTTATCCGGACGGCTTGCCCGACAGCAAACTTTTCGGACATCTGACCCCAGACTGGTTGCTCAAAGAACTTGGCAACCTGCAACAATACGCCGGTGGCGAAGGTTCGCTGAACGGGCTGACGGTGATTATCAGCCATGTCAAACCAAGCCTGAAAGCCGGTGTCGATCCCGAAAAAGAGATCATGGCGCAGCTTGAGAAAGGCAATACTCCGGGCGTGAAGTTTGTCCGGATGCAGCAGGGTGACAGACTGACACTGGAATAAGGGTGTAAAAAAGAGGGAAACGATCGTTTCCCTCTGAAGTGTATCGCGTTAATCCACCAGCGGGCTCAGCGCCTGCAACACCGGATCTAAATGGGTATTCATTTTCTGATAAACGTCAGCATTCAGGGCGTTATAAAGCTGATGATTTTTTCCGTCGGGCGTGAAATGTTCGCCCATCCGCACCATCTTTTCGGTCGCTTTTTCGTAACTGTCAAAAATACCCGCGGCCATTCCGGCGTTGACCGCGCACCCGACGGCGGCCGAGCCTTTCATCAGATTACGTCGGGTCGGCACGCCAAATACGTCGGCGAAGATTTGCATGAATAAATCACTGTTTGCGCCTCCACCGGAAATAATCAGGCCTTTGAACGGTACGCCCAGTTCGTCTGCCATCTTATCCATATGATTTTTCATGGTAAAAGCGATGCCTTCGAGCATTGAGCGGTACATGTGCGCGCGGGTATGGCGTCCGTCAAATCCGACCATCGCGCCTTTACGGAACTCGGCTTCTGATGGCGGTGCCCAGTCGTGAACCGTCAGTAATCCTTCACAGCCTGCCGGAATTTTCGTCGCTTCACGATTGAGTAATTCTTCGATGCTCAGGTCTTTTTCCTGCGCATCGGCCAGCGCGGCAGCACCAAACTGGTCGCGGAACCAGCTGATGGTCCACATTCCGCGGCGCACGCCCATACATTCATACAAATAACGCCCCGGAATTGACGCCTGGAACGGCCAGAAGTTTTGCGCATTTTTCACGTTTTCGTGGCCGTGAACCATTGCGCCAATGTAGGTTCCCAACGAAATCAGCGCGATACCCGGTTCGAGCGTGCCGGCGCCCAGTGCCTCGACGGCCTTGTCGTGCGCGGTAGCAATCACCGGGATCCCGTCGGGCAGACCAATCTGGCGCGCGGCTTTTTCACTCAGATAGCCGAGCTTTTCGCCAGGTTTCACCACATCGAAAACCTGACTGCGGCTCAGGTTGCAGCTTTCCCATTGCGCAGGATCGGTGCTCCAGTCGAGCGTGTCATTGTCCATCGGCCACCAGCCGATGTAATTGGCACAGGTATCTTTGAATTCACCGGTCAGGCGGTGAGTGATGTAGCCGGACGTCGTCGTGACATATTTCACCTCGCCGTAGCACTCAAGTGGCTGATAAGGTTTATTCAGGCGCTTATCCATCCAGTTGATCACCGGCCACGCCAGCTCGCCGTTGCCTTTGAGCAGAACGCGGCAGCAGCGGATGACGCACACGCCCATCGCCAGAATCTGGCTCGCGTCGCCACCCTGCGCATGAAAGTTGTCCATGACTTTGCCGAAGGCAACTTTCAGTGAATCCCACAGGTCATCGTCCGGGTGTTCAGCCAGCAGCGGCGCGGGGATATCCAGTTTTCGCAACGCCTGTTTGCCTTCGCAAATGACATTGCCTTCCGTATCGAAAATCACCACTTTTGCACTCTGTGTGCCGACATCCACGCCCATCAGATATTTTTTGTTCATTGAAAAGCTGTCCATATTTAACGCTCCGTTAGATGAATTCCTGTGTTGGCTGCTTTGCGGTTCCGGCCGGAACGGCGTGGCTGCGGATATTTCTGATCAGTAATGCCGTAAAAATGAGCACCATGCCCGTGGCCGCGAGGCCGAGCAGCCACATGTTGCGATAGGCCACGGCGGCGGGCAGGGTGTCCTGCCAGTGGCCGACCAGCGGATAGACAAACACGTCTGGCAGAAAGCCAATCACTGAGCAAATCCCGACCGTAGTGCCCATGATGTATTTCGGTGTGCGGGCTTCGCCGATGCAGGCAAAATACAACCCGCGCGAGGCGTAACAGGCGAAAGCCAGCAGCAAAATAAGCCCGATACCAATGAAGACTGATGACGGATGCGCGTTGGTTATCAGCAAAACGGCCAGCGTGATAATGCTGACAAGTGACAGCAACTGAACGGCTCGGGTCGGGGATTTCAGCCGGGTGTATGTGGTGATAATGCCCCCCAGCGGACCGCACAGCGCGCGGAAAATCTTGTTAATGACGATGCCCATATAGCTGGCGGCGACCAGCGTCATGCCATACATTTCCGTCAGATAGTTAGTGGAATAGCTGAGGATCGCGTAGATGGTGTAAACGCCGAAAATAATCAGACTGCAATACCAGGTGGTACTGATTTTCAGCACCGAAGCGATGTCTTTCAGGCTGAATTTTTGCGTGCCGCTCTCGTCGCTTCGCACCGTAAAACCGTCCTGCACGAAGAACCAGCACAGCACGCCCAGCAGGATATAAACGCCGCTGTAAATCAGGATCACGGCTTTCAGGCTGGCCGGATTTTCTGGGGCGAACAGGGAAAAGACCCACATGGTAAAGACTGCCAGCGCCATGACGCCGACACCGCGCAGGCCTTCCATCCAGCCCATGATTTTGCCCTGTTCCTCGTGATTTCCGAGCAACGACGCGGCTTTTATGGAAACGGACCACAGCATTAAAATCGTGGTAATGGCAAACGCTACCTGAATGACGATCATCACCCAGAACGGCGGATAGACGGCCATTAATAAGCCCAGCAGGCCGGTGATGATCATGGCGAAACTCATCATTTTTTTGTGTGAGAATTTATCGGCAATAATTCCGCTGGGTGCATATAAAATAATCGCCGTAATACCGAATGTGCTCATAATTAACCCTATTTCGGTATTGGAAAATCCCATGAACTTTGCCATGGGTATTTGGTAGATATAACGCAAGTAAGCCAGGTCAAAACTGACACCGCCGCTGATACTTATTATTGCCAGCGTCAGCCAGCGACGAAAATTAGAAGATTCCATATTGCTGCCCTGTATTTTTAGCGGATTAAGGCAAAAAAAAAGAGAAAAGCAGACTTCCCCGCAGGAGGGAAGTTACTTTTCTCTTGATCTCTGGTAACTGAGAATAGTAATAGCATGCCGCAATATTAATTTACCGTGAGAAATCTCACAGAATTATTAAACGAGTTTTTTGTGAGTCTGCTCACGGAATCCGGCTAATTAAACATGGTACACCTTAAAGCCAGTTACTAGAGCCGATGAGAAAAGTAGCTTCCCTTTATTTCCGGGGAAGATTGCTTTTCTCTTTTTTTTTGGATTTTTTCAGGTAAGGAGCTTCACTATGTCGTTGAACGCGCTGAATGAGTTTTCACTGGATTTCTTCTCTCTGAAAGGAAAAACGGCCATCGTCACTGGCGGAAACAGTGGTTTGGGCCAGGCTTTTGCGGTTGCCTTGGCCAAGGCCGGGGCCAATTTGTTTATTCCAAGTTTCATTATGGACAAGGGTGAAACGCGTGAACTGATTGAATTACAAGGAAGTCGCGTTGAGTTTATGCAGGTGGATATCACCGAGAAAGGCGCACCGGCGCGTGTGATTGAGCAATGCCTGAAAACCTTTGGCACGGTGGATATCCTGGTCAACAACGCCGGGATCTGTAAGCTCAATAAAGTGCTGGATTTTGGCCGTGAAGACTGGGATCCGATGATTAATATAAATCTGACCGCGGCGTTCGAATTAAGCCATGAAGCCGCGAAAATCATGATCCCGAAAAACGAAGGGAAAATTATTAATATTTGTTCGCTGTTCTCTTATCTGGGCGGGCAATGGTCTCCGGCTTATTCCGCCACCAAACATGCGCTGGCTGGCTTTACCAAAGCGTATTGCGACGAACTGGGTCAATATAATATTCAGGTCAACGGGATTGCGCCGGGATATTACGCCACCGACATTACGGCTGAAACCCGGAAAAACCCGGTCACCAATCAGCGCGTATTAGATCACATTCCGGCAAACCGCTGGGGAGAAACCCAGGATTTAATGGGGACAATGGTCTTCTTAGCCAGTCGTGCGTCAAATTATGTTAACGGACACCTTGTGGTTGTCGATGGCGGTTATTTAGTCCGTTAATTTTGTTATGCGTATTCAGGGTGGTTCCTGAGTCTGATTTAAATTTACTGAAAAAATAAGGATTATTTATGTCGTTATCCCGTGAAGCCATTGTTGATCATTTAAAAGAGATCGTCGGTCCGGCGCAGGTCATTACCGATGAGGAAGTGCTGAAGAAAAACAGCGTCGATCGCTTCCGTAAATATGCCGATATTCATAACGTTTTCACGCTGCCACTGCCTGCGGCGGTCGTGAAACTGCACAGCACGCAGCAGGTGTCCGACGTGCTGGCGTTTCTGAATAAACACGAAATTAACTGCGTGCCGCGTACCGGCGCATCCGCCACTGAAGGCGGGCTGGAAACCGTGGTGAAAAACTCGGTGGTGCTCGACGGTTCAGGTCTGAATAAAATCGTCAAAATCGATATCCGCAATATGCAGGCCACGGCGCAGTGCGGCGTGCCGCTGGAAGTGCTGGAAAATCAGCTGCGTGCGCAGGGTTACACCACCGGACATTCGCCGCAGTCCAAGCCGCTGGCGCAGATGGGCGGCCTGGTCGCCACGCGCAGCATCGGGCAGTTTTCCACGCTGTATGGCGCAATTGAAGACATGGTGGTCGGGCTGGAAGCCGTGTTCCCGAACGGAGAAATCACCCGGATTAAAAATGTGCCACGCCGTGCCGCCGGGCCAGACATCCGTCATGTGATTATCGGGAACGAAGGTGCGCTGTGCTATATCACTGAAGTCACAGTGAAAATTTTCAAATACATGCCGGAAAATAATCTGTTCTACGGTTATACGCTGGAAAACATGCAGACCGGTTTCGACATTCTGCGTGAGGTGATGGTTGACGGTTATCGTCCGTCCATTGCCCGCCTGTATGACGCCGAAGACGGCAGCCAGCATTTTACGCATTTCGCCGACGGTAAATGCGTGCTGATCTTCATGGCCGAAGGGACGCCGGGCATTGCGCGGGCGACTGGTGCAGGCATCGAAGGGATTGTGGCGCAGCATCCGGAATGTCAGAAAGTGGACAGCGCGCTTATCGAACGTTGGTTTAACCACCTGAACTGGGGGCCGGAAAAAGTGGCCGCAGAGCGCGAGCAAATCCTGAAAACCAATAACATGGGCTTCACCACGGAAGTCTCCGGCAACTGGTCGAGCATTCACACTATTTATGAAAATGTCATTCGCCGCATTCGCGATGAATTCCCGCACGCGGACGATATCACCATGCTCGGCGGTCACTCCTCGCACAGCTACATCAACGGCACCAACATGTATTTTGTCTACGATTACAACGTGATGGACTGCAAGCCGGAAGAGGAAATCAACAAGTACCACAATCCGCTGAACAAAATTATTGTCGAGGAAACCATTAAGCAGGGCGGCTCGATGGTGCATCACCACGGCATCGGCAAACACCGCACGCACTGGACCAAAGATGAACACGGCAGTGCCTACTACATTCTGAATGCGCTGAAAGACGTTTACGACCCGAAAGGGATCATGAATGCGGGTACAATTTATCCCATTGAAAAGTAGTTACTTTTGCCTTCCCCTCTCACAAGGGGGAAGGCCGGAACGGGCCGCCGGTTTTACGTCCCTGACTCGACACGGAGCGAAACATGGCCGCAGATAAAACGGTTCAGGTCAGTATGGATGACATCCCGCTCAACGCCTTTCACATCAAAATGGCCGGGCTGACGTTCGGCGCGCATCTGACGGACGGTTATGTGCTCGGCATGATTGGTTTTGCACTGGTTCAGCTTACGCCGCAAATGCAGCTGACGCCCTTCTGGCAGGGGCTGATCGGCAGTTCCGCACTGTTTGGCCTGTTTATCGGCAGTCTGGTTCTGGGATGGTTATCCGATCATATTGGCCGTCAGAAAATCTTTAATTACAGCTTTATTATCATCACGCTGGCCTCTGTGGGGCAGTTTTTTGCCCAGACGCCGGAACAGTTGTTCTGGCTGCGCGTGCTGGTGGGTATCGGGCTGGGCGGTGATTATTCAGTCGGGCACACCATGCTGGCGGAGTTTTCCCCGCGTAAACACCGGGGCATATTGCTCGGTTCGTTCAGCGTTCTCTGGACGCTCGGCTACGTCAGCGCCACGTTGACCGGCCATCTGATGGCTGATTTCGGCCCGGACGCCTGGCGCTGGCTTCTGGCCTCCTCGGCGATCCCGGCGGTTCTGATTATGTTGCTGCGCATCGGCACGCCGGAATCCCCGCGCTGGCTGATGCAAAAAGGGCAGTTCGCGGCGGCGCATCGTGTGGTGCTGCGCTGTTTTGGCCCGAACGTCACGCTAAATGATGAGATCGCCGTGGCAACCTCGCATCATCTCAAAACCCTTTTCTCGGCCAAATACTGGCGGCGGACGGCATTTAACAGCCTGTTCTTTGTCTGTCTGGTGGTGCCGTATTTTGCGATTTATACGTTTCTGCCCGCCATTATCGCCCTCATTGGCCTGACGCCCGGCCTGAGCACGGATTTACTCCTCAATACATTGCTGGTGGCGGGCTCACTGGTCGGAATTGGCCTGACGGTGACCTGTTCCCGTCGCGGCTTTCTGATTGGTTCGTTCCTTTTGCTGACGTTTTGTCTGGCGGTGATGAGCGTACTTCCTGACGGTTATGCCGGATTAACGCTCTTTTTGTTCGCCCTGTTCACACTGGCTATTTCAGCGGTCAGCAATCTGGTCGGCGTGTTTCCGGCTGAGAGTTTCCCCACCGATATCCGCTCGCTGGGCGTCGGATTTGCGACGTCGATGAGCCGTTTCGGTTCGGCTATCGGCACCGGTTTACTGCCGGTTTCCGTACTGACGCTGGGGATCCAAAACACCACGCTGCTGCTGGCGGGAATATTGCTGCTGGGCGCAGTCATTTCGATTCTCTGGGCACCGGAAACTAAAGGCATGACGCTGGTTGGTGCATCGTCGGTCAGCGCGGCTTCACCGCTCACCGTGGTGAAACAAGGAAGCGGCATATGAATATTCTCGTGTGCATAAAGGTCGAACCGGATTTGACCATGCTTGCGGTTAGCGACTGGCAGACAGCGGAGCACGGGGGAATTCCCTATGATTTTTCCCGCTGGCAGCTGAGCGGATTTGACCAGAGCGCAGCAGAAATGGCCCTGAGTCTGACGGACGCCAGCCTGACATTGCTCACCGTAGGCGGTGAACAAACCGCGACGGTACTGAAATCGTTGCTGGCGCTGGATTTTCAGCGTGCGGTTCGCCTTGACGCGGCTGCGGAAGATCTGCGTTTTCATCCCGATGCCATTGCCGCGTTGATCGCCGGTTTCCATCATCAGGACGAAAAAGCCGGGGTGATTATTTTAGGCCCGCAGAGCAGTGAAGGGCAGAACCGGCAAACCGGGCCGCTGCTGGCGGAAATGCTAGGCTGGCCGTGTATCACGCAGGTTAGCGATATCGGGCGCGCTGAAGACCCAACGTTATTGCGTGTCGTCAGGAAAACGACGGAAGCGGTGCAAACGCTGACCGTCAGACCGCCGGTGGTGCTGATCGCCGGAACGGCTGCGCAGGATCGCCTGCTGCGTATTCCGACGCTGAAACAAAAACTGGCGGCGGCGCGTAAACCTCTTGATGTCCTGCGGGCAGAATCGCTTGCGAAATTACCGCCGGTGCCGGTCGTTACGCTGGCTCTGAAAAATACGCGACGCGGCGCAATAATCATTGAAGGCGGCAGCCCGGCGGACAAAGCCCGGATGTTGTATACCGGTTATCTGAAATCGCGGGGGAACCGATGAATATCGCTATTATTCTGGATTGCCGCCAGCGGGGATTTTTGTCTCAGGCGCAGATGCAAAATGATTTTCTCCGCGCGAACCCGATGTTGTCCGGTGCCGCTGAGCTGTGGTTGCTGTATGACGCAGATAAGCCGGATGTGTTACCGCAAATGGCGTGTGATATCCGGCACGTCGTCTGGATTTCCGTTCCCGAAAATGGCCTGGCGGAACCGGCGCTGGAGGCTCTGATGGCGCTGTTTGAGCAGCGTCCGGCAGAACTTTTACTGTGCGCAAGCGGTGAAGCGGCGGACGAACTGGCCACGCGGCTGGCGTACCGGATCGGTGGTGTCAGCGGAACCGGTGTCGCCGAAATCGGAAAAAGTGAAACGCACTGGAGTGTCGTAAAACCCGCTTACGGCAACCGGATGCGGGCGACGCGCATGCTGAACGGGTCTCCTCTGTGTATTTCAGTGGCGGCAACGGGGGGTAAACCCGCACTAACCGCGCCGGTTCACGCGCAACAAACAGATTTTTCGCCGCCGCCTGCATCAGCCCGCTGGCTGGTGGAATTTCAGCAGGAAATGCGGCCAGCGGATAACGGTTTGCTTAATGCCTCCGCCGTTCTGGTGATTGGGCAGGGCGCGGGCAGCGCGGAACAAGTGCGGCGGCTGGAGGCATTAGCCCGGCAAATCCACGCGGAGCCGGGATACAGCCGTCCAGTGGCGATGAATGCCTGGTGCGATATGTCGCGGATGGTGGGGATTTCCGGCGTGGTCACTGCGCCCGACGTGTGCATCGTGGCCGGAGCTTCAGGCGCCGCGGCGCTGATGGCAGGCATTGATCGCAGTGAGTTTATCGTGGCAATCAATACCGACCCACATGCCGCGATTTTTGCGCAGGCGGACGTCGGCATTGTGGACGATCTGGATGATGTTTTGTCTGCGCTCGCCGCCTGTTATTCCTGCACCAGCGTTTAGAATTTCAGCTGCCAGACGCCGGTGTTGGTGGTGGAAACAGCCACCGCACCGGCGTTCAGCGCGCTGGTCGCATCTTCTAAATCGCACACCAGCCCGCCGGCGATAATCGGCAGATCAATTTTCTCCGATACCCAGCCCAGCACTTTCGGCATGCAGCCCGGCAAGATTTCCACACAATCCGGATTCGACTGCGCCACCTGTTTATCGATATTGTGAAATGAAATCGAGTCGAGCAGGAACATCCGGTGAATACCAAAAAAACCCTGCGCTTTCGCGGCTTTGATCATCGAGGCTTTAGTGCTGATGATGCCGTCTGCCGTAGTGACGATTTTCAGAAAATTAATCACGATCTCTTTATTGGATGTACCGTCCAGCAGATCGACATGGATGAACGCGTATTTTTCAGCCTTTTTGATCCGCTGAACAATCGCGCCGATGTTGCAGATATTCCCGTACAGCACCGAGATTATTTTACAGTCCGACAGCAGGGCGGCGTTCAGGCTTTCAGTGTCTTTCACTGCGGCGATGACCGGGTGTTGATTCAATAATTGCAAAATAGACACAGGTGAAGCTCCGTTGAAATGTAATGTTATGCAACTGAAAACATAGCAGCTTTCCGTGTTTACAACCCCGCGCCACCTCCCAGAGTTTTACCCGAATCGAAATGTCACGCCGCAACCGGCCGCCGGATAACGCCAGAGGGAAAATGTCTCGTCGCGGCAGACAATCCGGCAGGTGCCGCATTCAAGACAGCCGTTCGGGTCAAAGGTGATTTCTCCGGCTACGTTCATCCGGTAAAGCCCGGCCGGACAGGCATTCAGAAGGGTTTTCAGCGCGCTTTGCTGCGCGTTGTCGGCCACCAGGATGTGAGCGGTATTTTCCGGCTGATAGTAATTTTTGGCGAGTTTGTCGTTCAGGTTCACAGGCTTCGCGCTCCTTTACGCAGGTCTTTCAGTAACTGCCACAACCCGGCACTGCGGGCATGACGCCAGAGTAAGCGGCGAAGCGGCACGGACGGTTGTTCACCGACGTGAAACAGGCTGTGCAGCAGATCAGCGGAAAGTTGCGGATAGCGGCTGAACGCCTGCGGCGAACTGAGTAGATCGGCGGGCAAATGGCGGTATTGCGTCATCAGTGGCCACAGCGCGCTGCGTTGCAAATGCTGGCGGTAGTGTGAAAGTGAGGCTTCGCTGAAATCGTTGATCCGGTGCGCATGAATCAGCGTTACGGCCGCGGCCTGCGCAGAGATCATCGCCAGATCCATTCCGCGAACCGTGTGCCCGGCATTCAGACAAAAACCGGCGCAGTCACCGGCAACCAGCCAGCCATCGCCGGACAGTGGCGCAAGGGAATTCAGTCCGCCTTCGGGGATCATATGCGCGCTGTATTCCATGACTTCAACCTGTTTAAGCAACGGGCGCAGGGCGGGATGTTGTTTAAAGTCGTCGAGCATCTGCGGCAGGCTGCGCGCGCTGTCGCTGAGCTGAGAAAGATTGCAGACCACACCGAGCGAGAGGGTGTCGCGATGGGTATACAGAAAACCGCCACCGACTTTTCCGGCGGTCGGCTGCCCCGCAAACAGCCATGCGCAGCCCTGATCGCCTTCCAGCCCGAAACGTTCTTCCAGCGTTTCACGCGGCAGCGCGAGCACCTCTTTCACGCCCGTTGCCATGTTTTCCGCAGATGGTTTTGGCGACGCGAGACACCGTTGCGCCAGAAGCGAATTCGCCCCCTCCGCCAGAATAACGGCGCGCGCAGTCAACTGTTCATCGCCTATTCTGACGCCGGTCACGCGGTTCCCTTGCTTCATCAACCCTTCGACCTGCGTATCCGTAATGCACTGCGCACCGGCGAGCTGCGCCTGTTCCATCAGCCAGGGATCAAACCGCGCGCGCAATACGGTCCATGAGCAGGCGGCGTCAGCAGTCTGCCGGTGATCAAACGTTGTCATGCTGTCGCCTGTCAGCAGCGATAGCCTTTCCTGCGTTACGCGGCGTTCAAGCGGGGCGCTTTGCGCGAAATCGGGTAGGATTTGTGAAAGGGTATGTGTATAAATGCGCCCGCCGGAACTGTTTTTGCTGCCCGCCTGTGCGCCTCTCTCCAGCAAAATAACGCTGAGCCCCGCGCGGGCTAACAGCAATGCACTGGTGCAACCGGCTATTCCGCCGCCGATGATGATGACGTCGCAATCATTTTCCTGCATCTTCTTCAGTCCGTTGAAAAGTGAGGAAACCAGAATAACAATCCGGCAGTTCCCGTCATTGATTTTGAGCAGGACTGGCGTTGTCGTATATTATCTGCTGCATTCGCCATGACAGATAAGTGAAACTCCATGAACAATTTCCAGCTTGAAAAGCTGATCAACCAGAAACTGGATATCAGCAACTACAAAGATTATGCGCCGAACGGTTTGCAGGTCGAAGGCCGCAGCAATGTGCAGCGCATCGTGACCGGCGTGACGGCTTCTCAGGATCTGCTGGATGCCGCCATCGCTGTTGAAGCCGATGCGATTCTGGTTCACCACGGTTATTTCTGGAAAGACGAACCGACCGAAATTCGTGGCATGAAACGCAACCGTCTTAAAACGTTGCTGGCGACTGATACCAATATGTACGCCTATCATTTGCCGCTCGACGGCCACGCGGAGCTGGGCAATAACGCGCAACTGGCAAAACTGTTTGGCATTACCGTGCAGGGCGAAATCGCTTTATTGCTGCCGTATGGCGAGCTGGACACGCCGCTGACCGGCAATGAGTTTCGCCAGCGTATCGAAAGAATTCTGGATCGCAGCGTGCTGCACAGTGCGCAAAATGCACCAGCGGAAATCCGTCGTGTGGCGTGGTGTTCAGGCGGCGGTCAGGGCTACATTCAGAAAGCGGCAGAGTTTGGCGTGGATGCGTTTATCAGCGGTGAGGTTTCTGAGCAAACAATTCACATCGCCCGCGAGATGGGGCTGCATTTCTTCGCCGCAGGCCATCACGCCACGGAACGGTATGGCGTGAAAGCGCTGGGCGAATGGCTGGCGGCGGAACATGGGTTAGATGTGATGTTTATCGACATCGATAACCCGGCTTAAGGGCTATCTTATTGGCCATTTTGAATCCGGGCAGTGCTCGTGACGGTCACGTACTCAGTGTACGCTCCCGTCCCTGCGCGCTGTCCGAATCCAAACTGACTGCAACGATTGCGCCCTTACTCTGATGAAGTGGTTTTCTTCTGCGTTTCATCAGAAACGCTGTCTTCCAGCAGTGTAAACGCCCGCTGTAATCCGGTATCCACTTCAGGGTCTGCGCCCTGCGGTGGATATTTGCTTTCCTCTTCGTCCTCGACGGGCTCTTCGTCTGTCTCTTCGATAACCGGTTCAACCACGTTTTCGGGGGCGGGCATGGTGTCCTGAATCATCTGTTCGTCAAACGCCGGATTCAGCGCCGGTGACAGCGGTGAACTGCTCAGGCTGTCCGGCATGGCGATGTGCGGAACGGGCGCATCGACCGCCATTTGCGTTTCTTCTTCTTTCTTCGACGTGCGGCTTAACGCCACAATGCCAGCGCCGCACAGCGCGAAAAAGGCATACAGAATTTTGCCGCCCAGCGGCTGGATTAGCGCGCCAACGGCTAACGGCCCGATACAGGCACCGACGCCAAATGCCATCAGCAAACAGGCGGAAAGCGAAACGCGCCGCTCCGGCTCAATCATGTCATTCGCCAGCGCGACCACCAGCGGATAGAGCGTGAACTGCATCAGGCTGACGATAAAACCGATGCCGAGCAGCAGAGGGAAAGAAATATGGCTGAACAGCGCCAGCGGCAGCGCCGTCAGCGCCAGCAAAATGGCGTTAATCCGCATCAGCATGTTGCGGTTATAACGATCCGACAGCCAGCTCAGCGGGAACTGGGCCAGCAGCCCGGCGAAAATCGCCAGCGCCATAAACAGACCGGTTTGCTGGGTAGTGAGCGATTGCTGACTGGTGTAAAGCGGTGCCATACCGTAGAACGACCCGACCACCATGCCGATGACCAGCGTGATCGCCAGCACTTTGGGGATGGCGCGGATGAAAAATTTCAGCTCCATCGGCGCGGGAGACATATGGCCGACGTTGGTGCGCGTGGTTAATGCAATCGGCACCAGACACAGGGCAAAACACAGCGCGATGACGATCAGCGTGCTGACACCTAAATCGCTGTTGAGCATCAGAACGACCTGACCGAGCGACATCCCGAGATACGACGCCACCATATAAAAGCCGAAAACCACGCCGCGCTGATTGGCTTCTGCCTGATCGTTGAGCCAGCTTTCCAGCACCATATATTGCACCATCATGCACAGGCCGATGATCAGGCGCAGCACCACCCAGACCGGGATAATGTCGGTCAGGCCGTGCCCGAGGACGGCGGCAGTGATAATCCCGGAACAGGATACATAGGCGCGTATGTGCCCGACGCGGGCGATCAGGATGTGCCCGACTTTGCCGCCAATCACCAGCCCGATGTAGTTCGCTGCGATAATGGCACCGATCATCGCGCCGCTGACGTTAATCGCCGACAGCCGCAGGGAAATGTAGGTGGTGAGCAGGCCGGAACCCAACAACATCAGTAATGTGGTGGTGTAGAGCGGAAAAAATAAGGCCAGTGGCTTTTTCACGACGTCTCCCTTTCTTTTGTGACGAAAGCGTTATCCAAACGCTAAAAAAACAGCAACATTTCTGAGAGTAGCAGTTGAAGGCGGCGGGGGAAACCCTGAGGTCGGGAAAGCACGGGCGGACAGGTTGACATGTCCGGTCGGTTTCACGCATAACAGAGAGTAAGTTTCGATTCATTGAGTTGCTGAATAACCTGATGATCCACAACCTTTCTTTAAGGAGTGCCTGAGTGCAACGAGCACGATGTTATCTGCTGGGTGAACGCGCAGTAGTGCTGGAGCTGGAACCGCCGGTATCGCTGGCGAGCCAGCAACGGATCTGGGGGCTGACCCAGCGTTTGCAGGATCGCGCCGCCTTTCCCGGCGTACGTGAAGTCATTCCTGGCATGAATAATCTGACCGTTCTTCTGACCGATGCCCAGAGTTCTGCGCTGGACGCGATTGAGCGCCTGCAAACCTGGTGGGAAGAGAGCGAGGCCATCGTGCCTGAATCGCGTTTAATCGAGATCCCTGTGATTTACGGCGGCGAGCACGGGCCGGATCTCGGGAATGTCGCGCGCCACACCGGTATGTCCGAGAGCGACGTTGTGGCACTGCATTCCGGTATTGATTACACCGTCTATTTTCTCGGTTTCCAGCCAGGTTTCCCGTATCTGGGCGGATTGCCGGATAAACTGGCGACACCGCGTCGCGGTGAACCGCGCCTGTCAGTGCCTGCCGGTTCCGTTGGGATTGGCGGTAGCCAGACAGGGATTTATCCGCTGGCCACGCCGGGCGGCTGGCAGTTAATCGGCCAGACAACGCTTGCCATGTTTGACCCGCTGCGGGAACAACCTACGCTGCTGCTGCCGGGCGACAGCGTGCGCTTTGTGCCACAAGAGGAGGGCGTATGCTGAAGGTTTTACGCGCAGGTATGCTGACCACGGTTCAGGATCAGGGCCGCAGCGGTTATCGCCAGCAGGGAATCAGCCAGTCGGGCGCGCTGGATACGCCCGCGCTGCGGATTGCCAATCTGCTGGTCGGCAATGACGAAAACGCTGCCGGGCTGGAAATCACGCTCGGCCAGTTCAGCGCACAATTCCACCGTGAAGGTTGGATTGCGCTGACCGGCGCAGGTTGCCATGCGCAGCTCGACGGCAAAGAAATCTGGACCGGCTGGCGTTACGCCGTCAGGCCGGGGCAAGTCCTCACGCTTAAAACGCCGACGCGCGGTATGCGCAGTTATCTGGCGGTGTCCGGCGGGATAGAAGTACCGGAAGTAATGGGCTCGCGCAGTACCGATCTGAAAGCGAAGTTCGGCGGTTTTCATGGCCGTCAGTTGCAGGACGGCGACGAACTGCCGACGGGCGACACGTATAATCCGCCTGAAAAATCTGGCGGGATTAAACAGTTGTTATTCGGTAACCGTATCCGCGCGTTGCCGGGGCCGGAATATCAGGAATTCAGCGTGCAATCCCGCGAAGAGTTCTGGCGCGCCGCCTGGCAGCTCAGCCCGCAAAGTAACCGCATGGGATATCGTCTGCACGGGCATGTGCTGAAACGCGAAACCGACCGTGAGCTGCTTTCCCACGGGCTGCTTCCCGGCGTGGTGCAGGTTCCGCACGGCGGCCAGCCGATTGTGCTGATGGCCGATGCGCAGACCACCGGCGGTTATCCGCGCATTGCCTGCGTCATCGAAGCCGATTTATACAATCTGGCGCAAATCCGCCTTGGCGAGCCAATTCACTTTGTGAAATGCACGCCGGAAGAAGCGCAGAAAGCGTTGCATGAGCAATCACGTTTTATCGAACAGGTGAAATGGGGGCTGTATGGTCGTTGATCTGAATGCCGATTTGGGGGAAGGCTGCGCCAATGACGAGGCGCTTTTGCAGCTCGTCAGCTCAGCGAATATTGCCTGCGGTTTTCATGCCGGAGACGCGCAGACCATACAGCAGTCCGTGCGCTGGGCGCTGAAGTATGGCGTGGCGATTGGCGCGCACCCGAGCTTTCCGGATCGCGAGAACTTTGGCCGGACGGCCATGCAACTTCCGCCGGAAACCGTGTACGCGCAGGTGGTATACCAGCTCGGCGCACTTGCTGCGATCACCCGCGCTGAAGGCGGCAAAATGGTGCATGTGAAACCGCACGGTATGTTGTACAACCAGGCGGCGACCGACGCGCTGCTGGCAGATGCCATTGCCCGCGCGGTGTATGACGTTGACCCGACCCTTCGTTTAGTCGGGCTGGCGGGAAGCGAACTTATCCGCGCCGGTGAACGCCTCGGGCTGCAAACGCGGCAGGAAGTGTTTGCCGACCGGCGTTATCAGAGTAACGGCACGCTGGTGCCGCGCAACCAGCCGGATGCGATGATTGAGAGCGATGAACTGGCGCTGGATCAGACGCTGGCGATGGTGCGGGAACAGAAAGTACTCAGCCGCGAAGGCGCCTGGGTTCCGGTGCAGGCCGACACCGTTTGTCTTCACGGTGATGGTGAGCACGCACTGACCTTTGCGCGCCGTCTGCGCGAAGCGTTTGGTGAGCAGGATATTCAGGTCAGCGCAGGCTGACTTCAGCAAAATCAGGGGAATACCAATGCGTAAAGTCTTAGTCACCGGTATCGAGCCGTTTGATGGTGAAAAAATTAATCCGTCCTGGGAAGTGGTGAAGCAGTTGGGCGATCTGGAGTTGTCCGGTGCGAAGATTGTGGTTCGCCAGTTGCCGTGCGTGTTTGGCAAAGCTATCGACGCGCTGAATGTCGCTATTGATGAAGTGCAGCCGGAAATGGTGATTTGCGTCGGGCAGGCGGGCGGTCGCAGTGATTTCAGCATCGAACGCGTGGCGATAAACATCAACGATGCGCGTATCCCTGATAACGAAAACAATCAGCCGGTAGATGAGACGATTGTCGCCGACGGCCCTGCCGCGTATTTCTCCACCTTGCCGATCAAAACCATTGTGAACGGGTTACGCGAATCCGGTATTCCGGCTTCTGTCTCGCAAACGGCGGGCACCTATGTGTGTAATCACATTATGTATGGCCTGCTGCATCGTCTTACCCAGCCGTCGTGCAAAGTGGTGAAGGGCGGGTTTATCCATATTCCTTATCTGCCGGAGCAGGCTGCGCGTCATCCGGGCGCGCCGAGTATGTCGGTTCATACGGTACTGAATGCGCTTGAGCTGACAATTGCTATCGCGCTGCATACCGAGCAGGATTTGCGTATTGCCGAGGGTGCGACTCACTGATGCCTGAAGGTCCCGAAATTCGCCGCGCTGCCGATTTGCTGGCAGCCGCGGTCGTTAACAAGCCGCTCACGGATGTCTGGTTCGCTTTTCCCAATCTGAAGCCATACCAGCTGGCATTACGTGGCACAAAAATCACGTCCATTGAAACCCGCGGAAAAGCGTTGCTGACGCACTTCTCCAACGGCCTGACGCTCTACAGCCACAACCAGCTTTATGGCGTCTGGCGGGTGATTCAGGCCGGTGAAACACCGAAGGAAACCAAACGTTCGCTGCGGGTAAAACTCGAAACCACGGACGCGGCGATCTTGCTGTACAGCGCATCTGAGATCGGGCTTTACGATACGGCGGAAATTGAAAATCATCCGTTCCTGCAACGTATCGGGCCGGATGTGCTGGATGAAACCCTGACGGTCGCGCAGGTTCGTGAGCGGTTACTTTCGCCGAAATTCCGCAACCGTCAGCTTGGCGGCATGCTGCTCGATCAGGCATTTCTGGCCGGATTGGGAAATTATCTGCGGGCGGAAATTCTGTGGCTGGCAAAACTGCTTCCCGACCACAAACCAAATGAGCTGAATGACGCAGAGCTGGATGCACTGGCCGATGCCTGTTTGTCCGTCGCGCGTTTGTCCTACGCCACGCGCGGCACAATGGATGAAAATGTGCATCACGGTGCGCTGTTTCGTTTTAAAGTTTTCGGGCGGACGGGTAAACCCTGCGAGCGTTGCGGCGATCCGATTAAAAAGGGCAGCGTGTCTTCACGGCCATTTTTCTGGTGCCCGGTTTGTCAGGTGTGATGAAAACGTTGAAATGAAAAAGGCTCCCGCGGGAGCCTTTAAAGTCTGAGAAATCAGAACTTACTTTTTCAGCTGAGAATGGAAATCGCGTTTGTCGTAGCCGGTGTAAAGCTGACGAGGACGGGCGATTTTGATGCCGTCCTGGTGCATTTCGCTCCAGTGAGCAATCCAGCCAACGGTACGCGCCATCGCGAAGATCACAGTAAACATGGACGACGGAATTCCCATGGCTTTCAGTATGATGCCCGAATAGAAATCGACGTTCGGATACAGTTTTTTCTCGATGAAGTACGGGTCGTTCAGTGCGATATGTTCCAGCTCCATCGCCACTTCCAGCAGGTTGTCTTTCAGATCCAGCTCTTTCAACACTTCATGACAGGTTTCACGCATCACTGTGGCGCGCGGGTCATAGTTTTTGTAAACGCGGTGACCGAAGCCCATCAGGCGGAAGGAATCATTTTTGTCTTTCGCACGCTTAACGAATTCCGGGATGTGATCCACGCTGCTGATTTCTTCCAGCATTTTCAGTGCAGCTTCGTTTGCGCCGCCGTGCGCAGGTCCCCACAGGGAAGCGATACCGGCTGCGATACAGGCGAACGGGTTAGCGCCAGAAGAACCGGCGGTACGGACGGTAGACGTCGAGGCGTTCTGTTCATGGTCGGCGTGCAGGATCAGAATACGGTCCATCGCACGTTCCAGAATCGGGTTCACTTTATATTCTTCACACGGCGTGGAGAACATCATGTGCAGGAAGTTTCCGGCATAAGACAGGTCGTTGCGCGGATACACAAACGGCTGACCGATAGAATATTTGTAACACATCGCGGCAACGGTCGGCATTTTGGACAGCAGACGGTAAGCGGCGATTTCGCGGTGACGTTCGTTTTCGACGTCGATGGAGTCGTGATAAAACGCCGCCAGTGCGCCGGTTACGCCGCACAGTACGGCCATCGGGTGAGAGTCACGACGGAAACCGTGGAACAGGCGGGTGATCTGCTCGTGAACCATAGTGTGACGGGTCACATTGGTTTTGAATTCTTCGAACTGCTCCGGGGTTGGCGCTTCGCCGTTCAGCAGCAGGTAGCTGACTTCCAGGAAGGTTGACTCTTGCGCAAGCTGGTCAATCGGGAAGCCACGGTGTAACAGAATACCTTCGTCACCGTCGATATAGGTGATTTTGGATTCGCAGGATGCAGTAGAGGTGAAACCGGGGTCATAGGTAAAAAGACCTTTTGAACCGAGGGTACGGATATCAATTTCATCCTGACCCAGCGAGCCGGTGAGCACGCTCAGTTCAATCGGGTCGTGACCTTGTAGGGTAAGTGTCGCTTTCTTATCAGCCATTTACAGTCTCCTTAGCGCCTTATTTTTAAAAATCAGTAACAACAGAAATGCCTGGAAGCGACGCCTTGTAAGGTCATTATTATTGTCAGCCTTAACTCTGCGGTCGGATCGGGAGGGAACGTAGAGCTGAGTCGAATTGCAGTCTCAGACTGCTCTGTGACCAACAAGCGGCGTTTCATCGTTGTTAACGATTCGGTAAATCATTACTGTTCTGTCGCTCAGTACCTGTGAAGAGGTTGAGGATTTACACAATCCCCACTTTTGCATAACTTGGGGCTACAGGGAAGACCCTGCATCACGATTGTGTGATCCACTGATTCTTCAGAAACTTTCACCTTTTTGGTGCGGTTGGTGTCAGCCGGTATGTGCTCAGTATCACAGTCCTATAGGGATAGCTCATATGTAATGGAAATGTTGATCAAATGTCAAACTGGATAATTTATTTTGTGCCTTTTATGGAAAATGAGAGCTAACTCACTGTTTAAAAGAAATGTGAATAAAGCATTTGTAGGGCAATTGTAATAAGAATGTGATCAACCTATACTCCTACAAGGTCTCCGGGCAATCCGAAGTAGGAGCACCCAGCATCATTTTCTTCGCCCTTCGCGCCATGGCGTTGTTGGCTGCATTTGTTCACCCTAGTCACTTACTTAGGTAAGCTCCCGGGGCTTCACAAACATGCCGCCTGGCCGTAACACGAATGGTTTTGAAAATTGACTATCGCGCCGTTTAAGCACATCGGATGTCGTTGTTTGAGCGCGGGAGAAGTTGAGCTTTTAGCTCTGATATATCCAAGTAATTTGCGTTGCGTGAAGGCGGCAAGCGAACGAGTCCCTATGAGCTGACTCCAGTCAGTGATTAGGGTGAGTAAACGCAGCCAACGCACCAGCAGCGTAAAGAACAAAGGATAGATGCTGTCTGACATACTGCTCCGGGCCGGAGGAAGTAAAATAATAAGAGCTGTGTGGGCAAAACCGTGAAAAAACAAAGACCTGTCAATCTGGATCTGCAAACGATCCGGTTTCCCGTTACTGCGATAGCGTCCATCTTACACCGAGTCTCTGGCGTAATAACCTTCGTCGCCGTCGGTATCCTCCTCTGGCTGTTAGGTTTGTCTCTCTCTTCTCCTGAAGGGTTTGCACAGGCTGCTGCCATCATGAATAGCTTCTTCGTCAAATTCATCTTTTGGGGAATACTCACTGCGCTGGCCTATCACGTTTGCGGTGGCGTCCGCCACTTGCTGATGGATTTTGGCTATATCGAAGAGAGTTTGGCTGCCGGTACCCGTTCTGCCCAGGTGGCAATCGGTCTGACCGTCGTGCTGTCAATTCTGGCTGGAGTCCTCGTATGGTAAGCAACGTTTCTGCATTGGGACGCAATGGTGTGCACGACTGGCTGTTACTGCGTGCTTCCGCGATCATCCTCACCTTGTACATCCTTTATATTCTGGGCTTTGTGGTTCTGGCTCAGGAACTGACTTTTGATGTCTGGCATGGCTTCTTCTCTTCCTCCATCACGAAAGTATTCACACTGCTGGCATTGCTGTCGATTTTGATTCATGCGTGGATCGGCATGTGGCAGGTGTTAACGGACTATGTCAAACCGCTGGCTGTCCGACTGGTGCTTCAACTGGCCATCGTCGTCACGTTAGTGGTTTACCTACTTTACGGAACAATTGTTGTTTGGGGAGCGTAGTAAATGAATCTGCCAGTCAGAGAGTTTGATGCTGTCGTTATCGGTGCTGGTGGCGCCGGTATGCGTGCCGCGTTACAGATTTCACAACAGGGCCTGTCCTGCGCCCTGATTTCCAAAGTCTTCCCGACCCGCTCCCATACGGTGTCTGCTCAGGGCGGTATTACCGTTGCGCTGGGTAACACGCATGAGGATGACTGGGAATGGCATATGTACGACACCGTAAAAGGTTCCGACTACATTGGTGATCAGGACGCCATTGAATATATGTGTAAAACCGGGCCGGAAGCGATTCTGGAACTCGAACACATGGGATTGCCTTTCTCCCGTCTTGATGACGGCCGTATTTATCAGCGTCCGTTTGGCGGCCAGTCGAAGAACTTCGGCGGCGAGCAGGCGGCACGTACCGCGGCGGCAGCCGACCGTACTGGTCACGCCTTGCTGCACACGCTGTATCAGCAAAACCTGAAAAACCACACCACGATTTTCTCCGAATGGTATTCACTGGATTTAGTGAAAAACCAGGACGGCGCGATCGTAGGGTGCACCGCAATTTGTATCGAAACCGGTGAAGTTGTTTACTTCAAAGCCAAAGCGACCGTGCTGGCAACCGGCGGTGCAGGCCGCATTTATCAGTCCACCACCAATGCGCACATTAATACCGGTGACGGCGTGGGCATGGCATTGCGTGCCGGTGTGCCGGTGCAGGATATGGAAATGTGGCAGTTCCACCCGACCGGCATTGCCGGTGCCGGCGTTCTGGTAACAGAAGGTTGCCGTGGTGAAGGTGGTTATCTGCTTAATAAAGATGGCGAACGTTTCATGGAACGTTATGCGCCAAATGCCAAAGACCTGGCGGGTCGTGACGTGGTGGCGCGTTCCATCATGATCGAAATCCGTGAAGGCCGTGGCTGCGAAGGTCCGTGGGGTCCGCACGCCAAACTCAAACTCGATCATCTGGGTAAAGACGTTCTGGAATCCCGCCTGCCGGGTATTTTGGAATTGTCGCGTACCTTTGCGCACGTCGATCCGGTTAAAGAGCCGATCCCTGTTATCCCAACTTGCCACTATATGATGGGCGGCATTCCGACCAAAGTGACCGGTCAGGCGCTGCGTGTGAACGCACAGGGTCAGGATGAAGTGATCCCGGGGCTGTTCGCGGTCGGCGAAATTGCCTGTGTTTCCGTTCACGGTGCAAACCGTCTCGGCGGTAACTCACTGCTCGATCTGGTGGTCTTTGGCCGTGCAGCCGGTATGCACTTGCAGGAATCCATTCAGGAGCAGGGAGCAAGCCGCGATGCGTCTCAGGACGATATCGATGTTTCTCTGGAACGTCTGAACCGCTGGAACAACACCCGTTCGGGTGAAGATCCGGTGGCTATCCGTAAAGACCTGCAATCGTGCATGCAGAATAACTTCTCGGTCTTCCGCGAAGGGGATGCAATGGCGAAAGGTCTGGAAGAGCTGAAAGTAATCCGTGAACGCCTGAAAAGCGCGCGTCTGGATGATACCTCCTCAGAATTCAACACCCAGCGCGTCGAGTGTCTGGAACTGGATAACCTGATGGAAACCGCGTTCTCGACCGCCGTCTCCGCAAACTACCGTACCGAAAGCCGTGGCGCACACAGCCGCTTCGACTTCCCGGAACGTGACGATGCGAACTGGCTGTGCCACACGCTGTATCAGCCGGAAACAGAAAGCATGACCCGCCGTGAGGTGAACATGCAGCCTAAGCTTCGCGCGGCCTTCCCGCCGAAAGCACGTACTTACTAGGGCGGAGCGGAGACAGATTATGAAACTCGAATTTTCGATTTATCGCTACAACCCGGACGTTGATGACGTTCCGTACATGAAAGATTACGTGCTGGAGGCCAAAGACGGACGCGACATGATGTTGCTCGACGCGCTGATTTTGCTGAAAGAACAGGATCCTACGCTGGCGTTTCGCCGCTCATGCCGTGAAGGCGTGTGTGGTTCCGACGGCGTGAACATGAACGGTAAAAACGGACTGGCCTGTATCACGCCGGTCTCGACGTTACGTCAGGGCAGCAAGAAAATTGTTATCCGTCCGTTGCCTGGATTGCCGGTTGTGCGAGACCTTGTTGTGGACATGGGACAATTCTATAAGCAGTATGAGAAGATTAAGCCTTACCTGTTGAATGATGGGAAAAATCCTCCGGCGCGCGAACATTTACAGATGCCGGATGAGCGCGAAAAACTGGACGGATTATACGAATGTATTCTCTGCGCCTGTTGCTCGACCTCCTGCCCGTCTTTCTGGTGGAACCCGGACAAATTTGTCGGTCCGGCAGGCCTTCTGGCCGCTTACCGTTTCCTTATCGACAGCCGCGATACCGAAACGCAACCGCGACTCGACGATCTGAACGATGCTTTCAGCGTATTCCGCTGCCACAGCATCATGAACTGTGTGAGTGTGTGTCCTAAAGGTTTGAACCCGACGAAAGCGATCGGGCACATCAAATCGATGCTGCTACAGCGGGGCGCCTGAGTTCATAAGGTGATGCCATCAGCGGGAACTCAGGTTCCCGCTGTTATTTACCCGCTTTTGGTTTCGCTTTCTTTAGTTACAAATGCCGTAACTGAGGCTTTGATAGCAAATAAGTAATTTTTTAATAACAAAGTAGCAACAAGTGCAACAAAGTTGCGCCTGACAGGAGTAAGATAGCCGGGTAAAAATCAGGGGGATGGAAAAAAGGGGAAAAGAAGCAGGGCAACTTCAAAAATCAGTCACGCATCTGGCGGATTTCTGAAGGTTCCTTGAAGAGCCAAACGCTCAACCAACGAACTGTTTTAGTATGGAAAACCGTTTTACCGCGGTGTATCACGGTCAATATTATTAACCACGGCGAAAACTAAAGCTTCAAAGCTTAAGGGATCACGATGCAGAACGGCGCAATGAAGGCCTGGCTGGATTCCTCCTATCTGGCGGGTGCAAACCAGTCTTACATAGAGCAACTCTATGAAGACTACTTAACCGATCCTGGTTCCGTTGACGATAGCTGGCGTTCGATTTTTAAACAGCTACCAACAGTGGGTGTGAAACCAGAGCAACTCCATTCTCAAACTCGCGACTACTTCCGCCGCCTGGCGAAAGATGCGTCACGTTACAATTCCTCCATCAGCGATCCTGAAACGGATGCCAAGCAAGTTAAGGTGTTGCAGTTGATCAATGCCTTCCGCTTCCGTGGTCATCAGAACGCGAACCTTGATCCCCTCGGCCTGTGGAAACTGGACGATGTACCGGATCTGGATCCTGCGTTCCATCATCTGACTGAAGCTGATTTCCAGGAAACCTTCAACGTCGGTTCTTTTGCCATTGGCAAGGAAACCATGCAGCTCGGCGAGCTGTATAAAGCCCTGAAGCAAACCTATTGCGGTTCCATTGGTGTGGAATACATGCACATCACCAACACCGAAGAGAAACGCTGGATCCAACAGCGCGTCGAATCAGTGGCAGGTCGTGCGAACTTCACCAATGACGAGAAGAAAACGTTCCTGAAAGAGCTGACCGCTGCAGAAGGTCTGGAGCGTTATCTGGGCGCGAAATTCCCGGGCGCAAAACGCTTCTCACTTGAAGGCGGCGATGCGCTGGTTCCGATGCTGAAAGACATGATCCGTCATGCAGGCAAAAACGGAACGCGCGAAGTGGTGCTGGGTATGGCGCACCGTGGCCGTCTGAACGTGCTGATCAACGTGCTGGGTAAAAAACCTCAGGACTTGTTCGACGAGTTCTCCGGCAAACATAAAGAACACCTGGGTACCGGTGACGTGAAATACCACATGGGCTATTCGTCTGATGTGGAAACCGAAGGCGGTATGGTTCACCTGGCGCTGGCGTTTAACCCGTCGCACCTGGAAATCGTGAGCCCGGTGGTTATCGGTTCTGTTCGTGCCCGTCGTGACCGTCTGGACGAAGCGCGCAGCAATATGGTTCTGCCAATCACCATTCACGGTGATGCGGCGATTACCGGTCAGGGCGTGGTTCAGGAAACCCTGAACATGTCGCTGGCACGCGGTTATGAAGTGGGCGGTACCGTGCGTATCGTCATCAATAACCAGGTGGGCTTCACCACCTCGAATCCGAAAGATGCGCGTTCCACCGATTACTGTACTGATATTGCGAAAATGGTGCAGGCACCGATTTTCCACGTCAATGCCGATGACCCTGAAGCGGTCGCTTTCGTGACCCGCCTGGCATTGGATTTCCGTAACACCTTTAAACGTGACGTCATGATCGATCTGGTTTGCTACCGTCGCCACGGCCATAACGAGGCCGACGAACCGAGCGCAACCCAGCCACTGATGTACAACAAGATCAAGAAACACCCGACGCCGCGTAAAATCTATGCTGACATTCTGACCGAGCAAAACGTGGCCAGTCTCGAAGATGCCACGGAAATGGTCAATTTGTATCGTGATGCGCTGGATGCGGGTGAGTGCGTGGTGGAAGAGTGGCGTCAGAATGACATGCACACTTTCACCTGGTCACCGTATCTGAACCACGAGTGGGATGAAGCTTACCCGAACAAGGTTGAGCTGAAACGCCTGCAGGAACTGGCGCGTCGCGTCAGCCATGTGCCGGATGCTATCGAAATGCAGTCACGCGTTGCCAAGATTTACGGCGATCGTAACGAGATGGCCGAAGGTAATAAGAAATTCGACTGGGGCGGCGCGGAAAATCTGGCGTACGCTACGCTGGTTGACGAAGGCATTCCGATCCGTCTGTCGGGTGAGGACATGGGGCGCGGCACTTTCTTCCACCGTCACGCCGTGATCCACAACCAGAAAAACGGTTCCGTGTATGTGCCGCTGTCGAACATTCATAACAGTCAGGGCATGTTCAACGTCTGGGATTCCGTGCTTTCCGAAGAAGCGGTGCTGGCGTTTGAATACGGTTATGCCACGGCTGAGCCGCGTACGCTGACTATCTGGGAAGCGCAGTTCGGCGATTTCGCCAATGGTGCGCAGGTGGTTATCGACCAGTTCATCAGCTCCGGCGAACAGAAATGGGGCCGCATGTGTGGTCTGGTGATGTTGCTGCCGCACGGTTACGAAGGGCAGGGGCCGGAGCACTCCTCCGCGCGTCTGGAACGCTATCTGCAACTCTGCGCTGAGCAAAACATGCAGGTTTGTATCCCGTCGACCCCGGCGCAGGTTTATCACATGATCCGTCGTCAGGCGTTGCGCGGTATGCGCCGTCCGCTGATTGTCATGTCGCCGAAGTCTCTGTTGCGTCATCCTCTGGCGGTTTCTACGCTCGATGAACTGGCCAACGGCAGCTTCCTCCCAGCGATTGGTGAAGTAGACGAACTGGATCCAAAACAGGTTAAGCGCGTGGTGATGTGCTCAGGCAAGGTGTATTACGACCTGCTGGAACAACGTCGCAAAAACGAGCAAACCGACGTGGCTATCGTTCGTATCGAACAGCTGTATCCGTTCCCGCACAAAGCGATTCAGGAAGTGCTTGAGAAATTCTCACACGTTCATGATTTCGTCTGGTGTCAGGAAGAGCCGCTGAACCAGGGCGCGTGGTACTGCAGCCAGCACAACTTCCGTGAAGTGATTCCTTTCGGGGCTTCTTTACGTTACGCAGGACGTCCGGCCTCTGCTTCTCCGGCAGTGGGTTACATGTCCGTTCACCAGAAGCAACAGCAAGATCTGGTTAACGATGCGCTGAACGTTAAATAACGCGTTGGCGTGAGTTAACACTATGGAACATAAGAAGGATTTATAATGAGTAGCGTAGATATTCTGGTCCCTGACCTTCCTGAATCCGTGGCAGATGCGACGGTTGCAACCTGGCATAAAAAACCGGGCGACAGCGTTGAGCGTGACGATGTACTGGTAGAAATTGAAACCGATAAAGTGGTTCTGGAAGTGCCGGCAAGTGAAGCCGGTATTCTGGACAGCATTATCGAAGATGAAGGTGCAACAGTCATTTCCCGTCAGATTCTGGCGCGCATTCGTCCGGGTAACAGCTCCGGTAAGCCAAGCACTGAGAAAAGCTCCGATAAAGAAGCGACTCCTGCTGCACGCCATACCGCCGCTCTGGAAGAAGAAAGCAACGACGCGCTCAGCCCGGCAATCCGCCGTCTGATTGCTGAGCATTCTCTGGATGCCAACGCGATCAAAGGCAGTGGTGTCGGGGGGCGTCTGACCCGTGAAGATGTCGAGCAACACCTGGCGAAAGCCAAAGACGCGAAACCTGCTGCGGCTCCGGCAGCAGCTCCTGCGGCGACCAGCGCTGCACCGGCTCTGGGTTCACGCAGCGAAAAACGCGTGCCGATGACTCGTCTGCGTAAACGTGTTGCTGAGCGTCTGCTTGAAGCGAAAAACAGCACCGCAATGCTGACAACTTTCAACGAAATCAACATGAAGCCAATCATGGATCTGCGTAAGCAGTACGGTGATGGTTTCGAAAAACGTCACGGTGTACGTCTGGGCTTCATGTCTTTCTATCTGAAAGCCGTGGTTGAAGCGCTGAAACGTTACCCGGAAGTGAACGCTTCTATTGATGGCGAAGATGTGGTTTACCACAACTACTTCGATGTGAGCATCGCCGTCTCTACGCCTCGCGGCCTGGTAACGCCGGTTCTGCGCGATGTGGATACGCTGGGTATGGCTGACATCGAGAAGCAAATCAAAGAGCTGGCGATCAAAGGCCGTGACGGCAAACTGAAAGTGGAAGAACTGACCGGCGGTAACTTTACCGTGACCAACGGCGGTGTCTTCGGCTCACTGATGTCGACCCCGATTATCAACCCACCGCAGAGTGCGATTCTGGGCATGCATGCCATTAAAGATCGTCCGATGGCGGTAAACGGTCAGGTTGTGATCTTGCCAATGATGTATTTGGCACTGTCCTACGATCACCGTCTGGTTGATGGCCGCGAATCTGTCGGCTTCCTGGTGACCATTAAAGAAATGCTGGAAGATCCGGCTCGTCTGCTGCTGGACGTTTAGTCCCCGGCGGAACGAAAGAAATAGAGATCGTAAAAATCTGTGGCACAGCCCGCTGTGCCCTGATAAGCCTTCCTACTAAAGAATGGATAGAACATCATGAATTTACACGAGTATCAGGCGAAACAGCTGTTCCTGCGCTACGGCCTGCCAGCACCAACGGGCTTCGCCTGTTCCACGCCGCGTGAAGCGGAAGAGGCTGCATCGAAAATCGGTGCCGGTCCGTGGGTGGTAAAATGTCAGGTTCATGCCGGTGGCCGCGGTAAAGCGGGCGGCGTGAAAGTGGTGAAAAGCAAAGAAGAAATTCGTGCTTTTGCTGAACACTGGTTGGGCAAACGTCTGGTGACTTACCAGACAGACGCACTGGGTCAGCCGGTTAACCAGATCCTGGTTGAATCCGCGACAGACATCGACAAAGAATTGTACCTCGGCGCTGTGGTAGACCGCAGCTCACGCCGCGTGGTGTTCATGGCGTCTACTGAAGGCGGCGTGGAAATCGAGAAAGTGGCTGAAGAAACGCCACACCTGATCCACAAAGTTGCACTGGATCCGCTGGCAGGACCGCAGCCTTATCAGGGACGTGAACTGGCATTCAAACTGGGTCTGACCGGTAAGCAGGTTCAGCAGTTCACCAAGATCTTCATGGGTCTGGCCAACATCTTCCTTGAGCGCGATCTGGCGCTGATCGAAATCAACCCGCTGGTGGTGACCACCGCTGGCGACCTGATCTGCCTCGACGGCAAGCTGGGCGCAGACGGCAACGCATTGTTCCGTCAGCCAGAATTGCGCGAAATGCGCGATTACAGCCAGGAAGATGCCCGCGAATCTCAGGCAGCGCAGTGGGAACTGAACTACGTTGCGCTCGACGGCAACATCGGTTGCATGGTGAACGGTGCCGGTCTGGCAATGGGTACCATGGACATCGTGAAACTGCACGGTGGTGAACCGGCTAACTTCCTGGATGTTGGCGGCGGTGCGACCAAAGAACGCGTAACAGAAGCCTTCAAAATCATCCTGTCCGATGAAAAAGTGAAAGCCGTCTTCGTAAACATCTTCGGCGGTATTGTTCGTTGCGACCTGATCGCCGACGGTATCATCGGTGCGGTGGAAGAAGTGGGCGTCAGCGTGCCGGTTGTGGTGCGTCTTGAAGGTAACAATGCCGAGCTGGGTGCCAAAAAACTGGCAGACAGCGGTTTGAACATCATTGCAGCGACCAGCCTGACGAATGCGGCTCAACAAGTTGTCGCGGCAGTGGAGGGGAAATAATGTCGATTTTAATCAACAAGAACACCAAAGTTATCTGCCAGGGTTTCACCGGTAGCCAGGGGACTTTCCACTCCGAACAAGCCATCGCTTACGGCACAAAAATGGTTGGTGGTGTCACGCCAGGCAAAGGCGGCACCGAACATCTGGGTCTGCCAGTGTTCAACACCGTTCGCGAAGCGGTTGAGACTACCGGCGCGACTGCGTCTGTGATTTATGTTCCCGCGCCATTCTGCAAAGATTCCATTCTGGAAGCGCTGGATGCAGGCATCAAACTGATCATTTGTATCACTGAAGGTATCCCGACGCTGGATATGCTGGTAGTTAAAGTGAAACTGGACCAGAGCGATGCGGTCATGATCGGGCCAAACTGCCCGGGCGTGATCACCCCCGGCGAATGCAAAATCGGCATCATGCCGGGCCATATTCACCTGCCGGGCAAAGTGGGTATCGTTTCCCGCTCGGGCACGCTGACGTATGAAGCGGTTAAACAGACCACAGATTACGGCTATGGCCAGTCTACCTGTGTCGGTATCGGCGGTGACCCGATCCCGGGCTCTAACTTCATCGATATCCTGAAGTTGTTCCAGGAAGATCCGCAGACTGAAGTTATCGTGATGATCGGTGAAATTGGCGGTAACGCGGAAGAAGAAGCGGCGGCTTATATTCAGGCACACGTGACCAAACCGGTAGTGGGCTACATCGCCGGTGTGACTGCGCCAAAAGGCAAACGTATGGGTCATGCAGGCGCCATCATTGCTGGTGGCAAAGGTACGGCTGACGAGAAGTTTGCTGCACTGGAAGCTGCGGGTGTGAAGACTGTTCGCAGCCTGGCCGATATCGGCGAAGCCGTGAAATCTGTTCTGCCACAGTAAGTATTACCTGTCGCGCCGGGCCATGTTCCTGCACGACCTGAGTCATTTCATATGACTTACGATTCGACATGTTGGCCACCTTCGGGTGGCCTTTTTTATTTTATCTAAAATATTTAACAATTGCCGATATGAGCTATATTTATTAACAGAGCACGATAGGTTCATTGGAAATAAAAGGTTAATAAATGGGTTTTAAAAGGTAGCGATTTAGATATTAAACACAACCTTAAAAGCACAACAAATTAACAATAAATACACCATTAAAGATCAGTGAAACCAACGGTTAACATTCTGAAATGTTTTTTCAGAAATTGATGTAGATATTATAGAAATAAACAATGAGATAGGCTTAAATTGCGTCAGATCAATTACGACGATCTACGCTGTTTTGTCGTTAAATTGACCTGTGCGCGGAAATCCGCTTTGGGTCACTAAAAAACCTATTTAATGTGTGGGATTACTGGCGTAACATAATGGTCCTGTAACATCAGTTTTTGTATGTTTATTTTTCCCCGAGATTTTCCCGTTCATCAGCCTCTTAGAGGCTCGCTGGTCGTGTCTTTTCCGGGTATCAGAATGCCTTGAACGGCTTCACTCAGCTGAACTCTGCATTTCTGTTCTACACACATTTGAATACTGGTAGTCATGAGGCGTTCCGGCAACCGGTTCGTCAAAGATCGCAATTTGGGGTCTTCCTCCGAGGAGCAAGGGGTCAAGATGTTTGATATCGTTGAACTGTCGCGTTTACAGTTTGCTTTAACAGCCATGTACCATTTCCTATTTGTCCCATTAACGCTGGGTATGGCGTTTATACTGGCAATTATGGAAACGGTGTATGTGCTTTCCGGCAAACAAATTTATAAAGATATGACCAAATTCTGGGGCAAACTTTTTGCAATTAACTTTGCAATTGGCGTTGCTACCGGTTTAACCATGGAATTCCAGTTCGGGACTAACTGGTCATATTTCTCACATTACGTCGGTGATATCTTCGGTGCGCCTCTGGCGATTGAAGGTTTGATGGCGTTCTTCCTGGAATCAACATTAGTCGGCCTCTTCTTCTTCGGTTGGGATCGCCTGTCTAAAGTTCAGCACATGGCAGTGACCTGGTTTGTTGCCCTCGGCTCAAACCTGTCTGCTTTGTGGATCCTGGTGGCGAACGGCTGGATGCAAAACCCGATTGCTTCAACCTTTAACTACGAAACCATGCGCATGGAAATGGTCAGCTTCTCCGAGCTGGTTCTGAATCCGGTTGCGCAGGTTAAATTCGTACACACCGTGGCATCCGGTTATGTGACAGGTGCGATGTTCGTTCTGGCTATCAGCTCTTACTACCTGCTGAAAGGTCGCGATGTGGGCTTTGCAAAACGCTCTTTTGCTATCGCGGCAAGCTTCGGCCTGGCGGCTGTACTGTCTGTTATCGTGCTGGGTGATGAATCCGGTTACGAAATGGGTGACGTACAGAAAACCAAACTGGCGGCAATCGAAGCAGAGTGGGATACCCAACCTGCACCGGCCAGCTTTACGCTGTTCGGCCTGCCAAATCAGGACAAAATGGAAAATGAATACGCCATTCAGATCCCTTACCTGCTCGGCCTGATTGCAACGCGTTCTGTGGATACGCCGGTCACCGGTCTGAGAGACCTGATGGCGCAACACGAAGTGCGTATCCGTAACGGGATGAAAGCGTACAACCTGCTGGAAGAGTTACGCGCAGGGAATACCGATCCAACCGTTCGCAGTGACTTTGAAAAAACCAAACAAGACTTGGGCTACGGTATGTTGCTGAAACGCTATACCGACAAAGTGACCGATGCGACTGACGCACAAATCCAGAAAGCGACGAAAGATTCTATTCCGCGCGTTCTGCCTCTGTACTTCGCATTCCGTATCATGGTTGCCTGCGGCATCCTGATGCTGGTTCTGATTGGCCTGTCATTCTTCGCTGTGGTTCGCGGCAAAATTGGCGAAAAACGCTGGTTGCATCGCGCCGTGTTGTTTGGCCTGCCATTACCATGGATTGCGGTTGAGTCTGGCTGGTTCGTTGCGGAATACGGCCGTCAGCCGTGGGCGATTGGTGAGGTTTTACCAACGGCCATTGCGCACTCTTCACTGACCGTCGGTGATGTGCTGTCATCAATGATCCTGATCTGCGGCTTGTACACCCTGTTCCTGGTCGCTGAGATGTTCCTGATGTTCAAATATGTACGTCTGGGGCCAAGCAGCCTGAAAACAGGGCGCTATCATTTTGAAAAACCTTCAGCCCCGCTTGAGCAAGCTCAGTAATTAGGGAGTCCGACTATGTTCGATTATGAAAGTTTACGGTTCATCTGGTGGGCGCTGATTGGCGTGCTGTTTATCGGCTTCGCGGTCACCGATGGATTTGATATGGGTGTGGGGATTCTGGTGCGGATCATCGGTAAAACCGATACCGATCGCCGGATCATGATCAATGCGATCGCCCCGCACTGGGACGGTAACCAGGTCTGGCTGATCACCGCCGGTGGTGCGTTATTTGCTGCATGGCCGATGGTTTATGCAGCAGCGTTCTCGGGTTTTTATGCGGCGATGGTTCTTGTACTGTGCGCATTGTTCTTCCGTCCGCTGGGCTTTGACTACCGTTCAAAACTGGACAACGCGCGCTGGCGTGGAATGTGGGACTGGGGCATCTTCATTGGTAGCTTCGTGCCATCTCTGGTCTTTGGTGTGGCCTTCGGTAACCTGTTACAGGGCGTGCCGTTCCACATTGATACCGACTTGCGTCTGTTCTATACCGGTAACCTGATTCAGCTGCTGAATCCGTTTGGTATTCTGGCCGGTCTGGTCAGCCTGACCATGCTGATTACGCAGGGCGCAACGTATCTGCAAATGCGTACTGTCGGCGAACTGCATTTGCGTACTCGTAATGCCTCGCAGATTTCTGCGCTGATCATGATGGTTTGCTTCCTGCTGGCAGGGATCTGGCTGGTTAAAGGGATTGATGGCTTCACCGTGACTTCGGTACTGGATCACGCGGGCCCGTCAAATCCGCTGCACAAAACAGTTTCTCATGAAGCGGGCGCATGGCTGGCTAACTTCAACAAGATCCCCGCTCTGTGGGCTATCCCTGCTCTGGGTGTGATTCTGCCGCTGCTGACAATCCTGTTCTCCCGTCTGAATAAAGCGGCGCTGGCTTTCGTCAGTAACTCACTGACTATCGCCTGTGTGATCCTGACTGCCGGTATCACCATGTTCCCGTTCGTTATGCCGTCAATTACTGATCCCAACGTCAGCCTGACCATGTGGGATGCAACGTCGACCTTACTGACGTTGAGAGTGATGACCGTTGTGGCGTGTATCTTCGTGCCAATCATCCTGATTTACACCTCATGGGCGTATTACAAGATGTTCGGGCGCCTCGATAAAGCGTACATCGAGAACAACAAGCATTCGCTGTATTAAGGAGAAAACCATGTGGTATTTTGCCTGGATCCTCGGCACTTTGCTGGCTTGCTCGTTTGGTATCATGACCGCGCTGGCGCTTGAGCACAGCGAAGCCAATAAAGCTGCAAAAGAAGAGAAGTAACGATGAGTGTGATCGCGGATAAAGTTTACGCCATCACAGACAAGGGCCCCTTGAGGGCCCTTTCACTTGTGATGTCGCTGCTGCTTGCCGGTTGTGTTTTCTGGAAACCGGGCATGTTTGCCTCGTCGACCAGCCAGCTGGAAGTGTGGCACGGGCTCATTCTGATATGGGCTGTTTGTAGCGGTGTTATTCACGGTCTGGGTTTTCGTCCGAAAAATTCGGTGTGGAAATCATTTTTTTCACCGTTACTGGCGATGATTGCACTGGCTGCGGGTCTGTTTTACTTCTTCAGCTGACTTTTATCGTCTTAAAAATACACAGATTTACAGTAATCTTCCTATGGGCCGTTCCGGCCCATAATTATTTTCGTTCCGGCATTGCAACCCATTCCCAACCCCAATTCTCTTGCGTATAGTAGTGCCGTCAAATTGCATTACGGGATGTAGAGTGAGTAATTCGTTGTTCCGATGGCCGGTTCGTGTCTATTACGAAGACACAGACGCGGGAGGTGTGGTCTACCATGCCCGATACGTCGCCTTTTTTGAAAGGGCTCGCACAGAGATGTTGCGCCAACGCAATTTTCACCAGCAGCAGTTGCTGGGAGAACATGTCGCTTTTGCTGTCCGCCGCATGACGGTCGAATACTTTGCACCAGCTCGCTTAGATGACTTGCTGGATGTTCAGAGTGAGATTACGTCCATTCGCGGAGCTTCTCTTACTTTTGCACAACGAATTCTTGATTCGCATGGAAACCTTCTGAGTTCTGCAGAAGTGTTGATTGCATGCATTGATCCACACCAAATGAAGCCCCGAGCGCTTCCTAAGTCTATTGTCGCGGAGTTTAAGCAGTGACTGACATGAACATTCTTGATTTATTTTTGAAGGCCAGCATCCTGGTTAAGCTGATTATGCTTGTCCTGGTGTGCTTTTCTATCGCGTCCTGGGCGATCATCATTCAACGCACGAAAGTGCTGAATGCCGCCACCCGCGAGGCAGAAGCGTTCGAAGATAAATTCTGGTCCGGTATTGAGCTTTCCCGTTTGTATCAGGAAAGCCAGGGCCGCCGCGAAACCCTGAGCGGGGCAGAGCAAATCTTCCATTCTGGTTTTAAAGAATTCGCCCGTTTACACCGTGCCAACAGCCACGCGCCAGAGGCGGTGATTGAAGGGTCTTCACGTGCAATGCGCATTTCCTTTAACCGTGAACTCGAATCCCTTGAAACACACATTCCTTTCCTCGGCACCGTCGGTTCCATCAGCCCGTATATCGGTTTATTCGGTACGGTCTGGGGGATCATGCACGCCTTTATCGGTTTAGGTTCCGTGAAACAAGCGACCCTGCAAATGGTTGCTCCTGGTATCGCAGAAGCACTGATTGCCACGGCGATTGGTCTGTTCGCCGCTATTCCGGCGGTTATGGCGTACAACCGCCTTAACCAGCGTGTGAACAAGCTTGAGCAAAACTACGATAACTTCATGGAAGAATTCACGGCTATCCTGCACCGTCAGGCTTTCTCTCGCGAAACCAGCAGTAACTAAAGGGGGAGAGTATGGCTCGTTCACGAGGTCGTCGTAACCGGCGCGAAGGTAAGTCGGAGATCAACATCGTTCCGCTGCTGGACGTACTGCTGGTTCTGTTACTGATTTTTATGGCAACAGCACCGATCATTACTCAGAGCGTGGAAGTTGACTTACCTGATGCAACGGATTCTAAAACGGTGTCCAGCGATGATAACCCGCCTGTGATTGTTGAAGTTTCAGGCGTCGGTCAATACACCATTGTGGTGGATCATCAGCGCATGGAACAACTGCCTGAACAACAGGTTATCGCAGAAGCGACCAGCCGTATTCAGGCCAATCCGAAGACGGTATTCCTGATCGGCGGCGCGAAAGATGTACCTTATGAGGAGATCATCAAGGCGCTGAATATGCTGCATCAGGCTGGCGTGAAGTCAGTCGGATTGATGACACAACCTATCTGAGGATAGGTAATTTGTAACACTTATTTGAAACCCGGCATTCCCTGGCTTGCTAAAAGAGTAAGACAGGCGCTACAGGATCCCGGGTTTTTAGTAATCCTGTCTTGGGAAATCTATTTTGGTAAAGGCAACTGCAACTGAACAAAACGATAAGCTCAAACGCGCCGTTATTGTTTCGGTCGTTCTGCATATCATCATTATAGCCCTGTTGATTTGGGGATCGCTGGACGAAGATACCAGCATGAGCGGTGGCGGCGGGGGTAGCGATATCTCAGCCGTAATGGTTGATCCAAGTGCTGTGGTCGATCAGTACAACCGTCAGCAACAGCAGCAGGCTGATTCCCAGCGTGCTGCCGCAGCGCGTCAGAAAAAATCAGAGCAACAGGCTGAAGAGCTTCAGCAGAAACAGGCCGCAGAACAGCAACACCTGAAAGAGCTTGAAAAAGAGCGTCTTCAGGCACAGGAAGATGCAAAGCAGCAGGCGCAGGAACAGGCTCAGCAGCAGAAACAAGCCGCTGAACAACAGAAACAAGCGCAGCAGGCTGCTGAGCAGGCGAAAGAACAACAGAAGCAGGCCGAAGCTGCCGCCGCACAGGCGAAAGCTGAAGCGGCAAAAGAAGCGGCTCAGGCTAAGGCCGATGCGGCGAAAGAAGCTGCAAAAGCGCAGGCTGATGCACAGAAAAAAGCCGCAGCCGAAGCGAAGAAACAGGCTGAAGCCGAAGCCGCCGCAGCGGCTGCGGCCGCGAAAAAACAGGCCGAGGCTGACGCGAAGAAAGAAGCGGCTGCTGAGGCGAAGAAACAAGCTGCCGCAGAGGCTAAAGCTCAGGCTGCCGCCGATGCGAAAGCGCAAGCTGACGCAGACGCCAAAGCTGCTGCGGATGCGAAAGCCGCCGCTGCAGCTGAGAAAAAAGCTGAAGCGGCTGCTGCAGCCAAGAAAGCCGCAGCCGATAAGAAAGCGGCCGCCGCCGCCGCCGCAAAAGAATCTGCTGATGCCAATAACTTATTTGACGGGCTGGCCGATTCTAAAAATGCGCCGAAAGGTTCAACGGGCGGTGGGGCTTCTGCTCCGGCAGGTAAAGGAACACAGAAAAAGGCGGGTGCATCCGGTGCCGATATTGCTAACTATGGCAGCCAGATAAAGGCGGCTATTGAGAGCAGATTCTATGACGCGTCATCGTATGCGGGTAAAACCTGTTCATTGCGCGTTAAAATGAACCCGGATGGCTCGCTTATCAGCGTGTCAGCGGAAGGTGGGGATCCAGCACTTTGTCAGGCAGCGCTAGCCGCGGCCCGACAGGCGAAGTTCCCGAAACCGCCTTCTGAAGCAGTCTATGAAGTATTTAAAAATGCTCCGATAGATTTTAAACCGTAGAAAGACGAAAATAATTTCTTTTCAGAATTTTACGATGGATTGCAGGGTGTAATTCTAGTTTTGTATGCGTTGGTTTGTTAAAATTCTGCTAAATTATCGCGGGCAGATACGTCCAGATAAGGGAGATACAATGAAGCAGGCATTTCGAGTAGCGTTCGGCCTTTTGATGATGTGGGCATCTGTAGTACATGCAGAAGTTCGCATTGAAATTACTCAGGGCGTAGATACCGCTCGTCCGATTGGTGTTGTGCCATTCAAATGGGCGGGTCCGGGTACTCCACCTGAAGATGTTGGCGGCATTGTTGCTGCTGACTTACGCAACAGCGGTAAATTTAATCCTATTGATGCATCGCGCATGCCACAACAGCCAACTTCAGCGGCAGAAGTTACCCCTGCTGCCTGGACTGCTTTGGGCATCGATGCCGTTGTTATCGGTCAGGTTCAGCCTGCAGCCGATGGCAGCTATGTTGTTTCTTACCAGCTGGTTGACACCTCTGGTGCTCCGGGCACCGTACTGGCACAAAACCAGTATAAAGTGACCAAGCAGTGGTTGCGTTATTCTGCTCATACCGCCAGTGATGAAGTTTTCGAAAAACTGACCGGTGTTAAAGGCGCATTCCGCACCCGTATTGCTTACATCGTGCAGACTAACGGCGGCAAATTCCCATACGAACTGCGTGTCGCGGATTACGATGGTTACAATCAGTTCGTTGTTCACCGTTCACCAGAGCCTCTGATGTCTCCTGCCTGGTCTCCGGACGGTAGCAAACTGGCTTACGTGACTTTCGAAAGCGGTCGTTCAGCGTTGGTTGTGCAGACACTGGCGAACAGTGCTATCAAACAGATTGCTTCTTTCCCACGCCACAACGGCGCTCCGGCATTCTCTCCGGACGGGTCTAAACTGGCATTCGCGTTGTCTAAAGACGGCAGCCTTAACCTGTATGTGATGAACCTGGGTTCAGGTCAGATCTCTCAGGTCACTAACGGCCGTAGCAACAATACCGAACCAACCTGGTTCCCGGATAGCCAGAACCTGGCATTCACGTCGGATCAAGGCGGTCGTCCTCAGGTATATAAAGTTAATATTAATGGCGGTGCGCCTCAGCGTCTGACATGGGAAGGCTCACAGAATCAGGACTCTGACGTAAGTGCAGATGGTAAATTCCTGGTCATGGTGAGCAGCGCCAGCGGTACACAGCACATCGCTAAACAAGATCTGGCAACGGGAGCCGTTCAAACATTGACGGACACGTTCCTGGATGAAACGCCTAGCCTCGCACCTAACGGCACTATGGTTATCTACAGCTCCTCTCAAGGACTGGGTTCTGTATTGCAACTGGTATCGACTGATGGGCGCTTCAAAGCGCGTCTTCCGGCAACTGATGGACAGGTCAAATTCCCTGCCTGGTCGCCGTATCTGTAATGCATAGAAAACTATGTATGGCAAAAAATTATAAAAGGATCGAATAGATGCAACTGAATAAAGTGCTGAAAGGGCTGATGCTGGCATTGCCTGTTCTGGCAGTCGCTGCGTGTAGTTCTCACAAAAACGCGGACAACGACCAATCAGGTATGGGTCTGAACTCTGGCACTGGCGCAGAAAGCGGCAACATGTCTTCTGAAGAGCAAGCTCGTCTGCAGATGCAAGAACTGCAGAAAAACAACATCGTTTATTTTGGCCTGGACAAATACGATGTTTCTTCAGAATTCGCTCAGATGTTAGACGCGCACGCAGCATTCCTGCGTAGCAACCCGTCTTACAAAGTGACTGTTGAAGGTCATGCTGACGAACGTGGTACTCCAGAGTACAACATCGCCCTGGGCGAACGTCGTGCTACTGCTGTTAAAATGTACCTGCAAGGTAAAGGCGTTTCTGCCGACCAGATCTCTATCGTTTCTTACGGTAAAGAAAAACCAGCTGTACTGGGCCATGACGAAGCGGCTTACGCTAAAAACCGTCGTGCCGTACTGGTTTACTAAGAGAATAGTATGAGCAGTAACTTCAGAACTCACCTGTTGAGTCTGTCGTTACTGGTTGGCGTAGCGGTCCCATGGGCCGCTACTGCCCAAGCGCCAATCAGTAATGTCGGCTCAGGCTCGATAGAAGATCGGGTCACCTCTCTGGAGCGTATTTCGAACGCTCACAGCCAGCTATTAACTCAACTCCAGCAACAACTTTCTGATTCCCAACGTGATATGGATACTCTTCGTGGTCAAATCCAGGAGAACCAGTATCAGTTGAGTCAGCTTGCTGATCGTCAGAAGCAGATTTTCAACCAGATGGACAGCCTGAGCCAGGGTGCAGCCGGAGCCGCCAGTACGGGCGCTGCAGCAGCCACTGGCGATGCGTCTGGTAATGCTGCAGCCGCAACGCCTGACGCAGGTGCTGCGCAAGCCCCTGCAAGCACAGGCGATGTGAACAGCGACTACAACGCCGCTGTTTCTCTGGCGCTGGAAAAGAAACAATATGATGAGGCGATTGCTGCCTTTCAGAGTTTCGTTAAGAAATACCCGGATTCTACATACCAGCCTAATGCCAACTATTGGTTAGGCCAGTTGTATTACAACAAGGGTAAAAAAGACGACGCTGCTTATTATTTTGCGGTTGTGGTCAAAAACTATCCGAAGTCCCCAAAAAGTTCTGACGCGATGTTCAAGGTTGGGGTGATCATGCAGGAGAAAGGGCAGGCCGATAAAGCCAAAGCCGTCTACGCGCAGGTCATAAAACAGTACCCAAACACCGACGCGGCAAAACAAGCTCAAAAACGTTTATCTGCGAAGTAGTTCCCAATTCAGGACCGGAAAATGTACACATCGTGCATTTTCTGGGCTTGAGTGTGTGAAAGTCCAGCAGTTAAGCATCTTTGTGAAAATTAAAGTTGCACTGAAAAGTTAAATAAGTAATATATGCCGCCGTTGCCCAGACAACTCCAAACGGCTAACGCTGTTAGAGATTTAGGCAATTTGCAGTAGGTTTAGAGGGGCCGTTAGCTCAGTTGGTAGAGCAGTTGACTTTTAATCAATTGGTCGCTGGTTCGAATCCAGCACGGCCCACCACTCTTAAAGTGGATATATATAGTGAAGCAGTGAAGGATGAGAACTCTGGTTCGAGGCGAGACGACAACGCGCAGCGTTGCCCGCAGGGTGAGGTCGAAGACCGAATCAATCCAGCATGGCCCACAAAGCTAAACAAACAGCAAGTGGCTTGCACACCAACTGCAAGACACGAAGGCAGTAAGAAGTATTCAGGAAGGGCCGTTAGCTCAGTTGGTAGAGCAGTTGACTTTTAATCAATTGGTCGCTGGTTCGAATCCAGCACGGCCCACCACTCTTAAGTGGATATATGTAGTGAAGCAGTGATGGATGAGAACCATGGGTTCGAGCCGAGCGAAGCGAGACGACAACGCGCAGCGTTGCCCGCAGGGTGAGGTCGAAGACCGAATCAATCCAGCACGGCCCACAACTCTTAAGTGGTTAATCCTGAATAAGTAGTATAAAGCATTTAGATGGGCCGTTAGCTCAGTTGGTAGAGCAGTTGACTTTTAATCAATTGGTCGCTGGTTCGAATCCAGCACGGCCCACCACTTTTAAAGTGAGCCATCTAAATTGCAAAGATGTCTACTTCATAAAATTCAGAAAAAAGCGCCTTTAGGCGCTTTTTTCGCATTCAGACCTCTATATTTCTCACATTATCTTAATCTGCCTTTATCCACATAATCCCAATACACCTCTCTTTTAAGTCTAGTAAACATTTAAAGCCATAAGAACAAAATTTGGACGACTTACCGCTTTTTTTACGGTATTTTGTTTAGCATACAAAACCAGTGGGTTTAATCTGTTAAACCGGCTGTGGCTTCCGGCCTTCAGGTTCATTACCTGACAGAATGAGATAAAGAGTATGAGCGAAACATTGGATCTGAATGCGACGGTGTATCCTTTCCCACCTAAACCCGCAGTTCTGAATGCAGATGAAAAGACCTTCTATAAAGAGAAGATTAAGAAACTGCTGAAAGAGCGCGACGCCGTTATGGTCGCGCATTATTACACTGATCCTGAAATCCAGGCGCTGGCAGAAGAAACCGGCGGTATCGTCGCGGATTCACTGGAGATGGCCCGTTTCGGCAGCCAGCATCCGGCGTCGACGCTGCTGGTGGCGGGTGTCCGGTTTATGGGTGAAACGGCCAAAATCCTCAGCCCTGAAAAAACGGTTCTGATGCCTACACTCAACGCGGAGTGCTCTCTGGACTTAGGTTGCCCGGAACAGGAATTCTCGGATTTCTGCGACAGTCACCCTGATCGCACCGTAGTGGTCTACGCTAATACTTCGGCGGCGGTAAAAGCACGAGCTGACTGGGTCGTCACTTCAAGCATTGCGGTAGAACTGATTCAACACCTTGATAGTTTGGGTGAAAAAATCATCTGGGCGCCGGATCGTCATCTCGGAAATTACGTTCGTAAGCAGACAGGTGCAGACGTACTCTGCTGGCAAGGTGCCTGTATCGTCCATGACGAGTTTAAAACCCAGGCGCTGACCCGCATGAAGGGTTTATACCCTGATGCGGCTATCCTGGTGCATCCTGAGTCTCCTCAGGCGATCGTGGATATGGCCGATGCCGTCGGTTCTACCAGCCAGCTGATTCAGGCCGCAAAAACGTTGCCGCAAAAACAGCTTATTGTGGCAACGGATCGCGGTATTTTTTACAAAATGCAGCAGGCTTGTCCGGATAAAGAATTATTTGAAGCGCCAACTGCAGGCGAAGGTGCCAGCTGCCGTACCTGCGCACATTGCCCGTGGATGGCGATGAATGGCCTGAAAGCTATTGCAGAAGGACTGGAACATGGCGGAGCAGAACATGCCATTGAAGTGGATGAAGCACTGCGCGTGAAATCACTGATCCCGCTGAACCGCATGCTGGATTTCGCGGCTCAGTTGACGTTGCGGGCGCAGACCAAAGCGCTCTGAACCGACAAGATTTTCAGGACAATTAACGGAAGGATGCGATGATGGATTTTTTCAGTACCAGCAATATTCTGGTTCATATTCCTCTTGGGAAAGGAGGTTATGATCTTTCGTGGATCGAAGCCGTCGGGACGATTTTTGGTTTGCTTTGCATCTGGTTCGCCAGCAAAGAAAAGCTGATCAACTATCCGTTCGGCCTGATCAACGTGACTCTGTTTGCAATTATCTTCTTCCAGATCCAGCTCTATGCCAGCTTGCTGCTTCAGGTGTTCTTCTTCGCCGCCAATATTTACGGCTGGTACGCCTGGAGCCGACAGACAGCCGATCAGCAGGCGGAATTGCAGATCCGCTGGTTGTCGCGCGGAAAGGCGTTGTTATGGGGGGTTATCTGCGTGGCAGGTATCGCGCTGATGACCTTCAATATTGATCGCGTTTTCGCCGCGCTCACGCTCGTTGCAGTGAATGTTATGCAGGCGGTGGGGCTTAACGTCAATATGCCAGAGCTTCAGCCCGATGCGTTCCCGTTCTGGGATTCGTCCATGATGGTGCTGTCGATTGTCGCCATGCTGCTGATGACGCGCAAATACGTCGAAAACTGGCTGGTGTGGGTGGTGATTGATGTCATCAGTGTGGCCATTTTTGCCTATCAGGGCGTTTATGCCATGGCGCTGGAATATGTTCTGCTGACGCTGATTGCCCTCAACGGCTCATGGCTGTGGATCAAAAGTGCCCGGCAGAACGGTTCGCGGCCATTGCAGAAAATCTGATCCGTATCCCATAAAAAAACTCCGACCGGAGGCGTTTTGCTTTCAGGCGCAAAACCACGGAATCAATGATGATGCGCGTGACTGTGCCCGTGGTGATCGTGTCCGGAGCTTACTGACTGAACTTCGTTGATCTCACAATCCGGTGTTTCACAATGACCGTATTCCATCTGAATGGTGGCGTGGCCGATACGGTACTTGTCCAGCAGATGGTGCTGAATACGGTCAAGCAGGGCGTCATGGTCATGCGGCGGAACAACCTGCACGTGCAGCGTCATCAGGCGCTGTTCACCAATCTGCCAGACGTGAACATGATGAACGTTGCGCACTTCCGGGATGCTCATCGACAGATCCTTGCGTAGCTTATCGATATCAATTTCCTGCGGCGTCCCTTCAAGCAGTTCGTGAAAACTCTCACGCATCAGCCTCCAGGCATTGCTGAGCACTAAGCACGAAACCAGTACCGACAGAATCGGGTCGATAGGTGTCCAGCCGGTGTACATAATGATCAGCGCCGCTGTAACCGCCCCAATGGAGCCCAGTAAATCGCCCAGAACATGCAGCGCCGCAGCGCGCACGTTGATATTGGCTTTCTCTTCGCCCTGATGCAGCAGCCAGAACGCCAGAATATTGGCAAAAAGACCGGCAATCGCAATCACCAGCATGGTCGTGCCCATCACCGGCTGAGGGCTGAAGAAACGTGCGATGGCCTCCCATACGATCAGCACGACAATCACCAGTAGCGCGGCGGCATTCACAAACGCGGCCATGGTGGTCAGACGTAAATAACCAAACGTATGCCGCGCGTTGGGTTTGCGTTTTGCAAAACGCACGGCTAACAGCGCGACCAGCAATGCTGCGGCGTCGGTCAGCATATGTCCTGCATCAGCGAGCAACGCCAGCGAGCCGGATATCAGGCCACCGATCACTTCCGCCACCATGAAAATCACGGTGACCAGAAATGCCAGCAACAGCCTGCGTCCATTTTTATCCTGAGGTAATAAAGAGGAAGACATATCAGTATTCACAAAAGAGATGAAGATAGATCATTACAATAACGTAATCGTCATGTGATGCAAGAAAGGGGCAGAGAAGAAAAAGAGGAACCGAAGTTCCCCTTTGTAGCCTTTTACCGCTACTGAAATCAGTTACCGGTGGCTTTAGACTGACTGGTTCCCGGCACCTGATTCGGACAACGTCCGTCTTTGCACATGGTTTTTTTATGGATCTGAGATTCACTCATCTTGTGCTCAGTTTTATGGGCTTTTTTATGCACTTCATTGATCGGTTTGTCGGTATCGTTGATTTTGCTGTTATCAACACCGTTCGGCGCGATTTTCTGAACAGAACCCGGGCTGTCCGACGCATTAGCCGCGCCGTTATTTGAACCCGCATCAGTACTCGCAGCGAATGCGGCGCCAGAAGCCAGGGCCATTGTGGCGGTCAGTAACACTATTGCAAGTCTCTTCATAACCTCATCTCCATCTTTGGTTGTGATTCGTTTTTTCGTGCTCGTCGTGGTGAAGCCAATGATTAGGAAGCTTAGCGAATGAATTCATGTCCTGAATCAAAATGAGACTATTCGTAGGTGTCAAAGTAGGTTTACACCGGCTATCAATACGGCTAGATTGAACGCGGTCAGCGTTTCGCTTTGTCTCTTATGAACACCCGAATGGAACAGTTATGAATTATCAAAACGACGATTTACGCATCAAAGAAATTAAGGAACTTTTGCCACCTGTAGCGTTGCTGGAAAAGTTTCCCGCCACTGACAAAGCGGCAAAGACGGTGTCTCATGCACGCAATGCGATTCATAAGATCCTGAAAGGAAACGACGATCGTCTTCTCGTTGTCATCGGTCCTTGCTCAATCAACGATCCTAAAGCCGCTAAAGAGTACGCAGCACGCCTGCTGAAAATGCGCGAAGAATTGCAGGGTGAACTGGAAGTCGTCATGCGGGTTTACTTCGAAAAACCGCGCACGACTGTCGGCTGGAAAGGGTTGATCAACGACCCGCACATGAACAACAGCTACCAGATTAACGATGGTTTGCGCATTGCCCGCAAATTGTTACTGGATATTAACGACACCGGTCTGCCTGCGGCGGGTGAATTCCTGGACATGATCACGCCACAATATCTGGCGGATTTGATGAGCTGGGGCGCGATTGGCGCACGTACTACAGAATCTCAGGTTCACCGTGAGCTTTCCTCCGGTTTATCCTGCCCGGTGGGTTTCAAAAACGGCACTGATGGCACCATTAAAGTGGCGATCGACGCAATTAACGCAGCCGGTGCGCCGCACTGCTTCCTTTCTGTGACCAAGTGGGGCCATTCCGCTATCGTTAACACCAGCGGGAACAACGACTGCCACATCATTCTGCGCGGCGGCAAAAAACCAAACTACAGCGCACAGGACGTACTGGAAGTGAAAGACGGCCTGAAAAAAGGCGGCCTGCCAGCCCGCATCATGATCGACTTCAGCCACGCCAACAGCAGCAAACAATTCAAAAAACAGATGGAAGTCTGTGAAGACGTTTGCGGTCAGATTGCCGGTGGCGAACAGGCGATTATGGGCGTGATGGTTGAAAGCCATCTGGTAGAAGGCAATCAGAGCCTCGACAGCGGCGAGCCGCTGGTTTACGGCCAGAGCGTGACCGATGCGTGCATTGGCTGGGAAGATACCGAAGTGCTGCTGCGTAGCCTCGCGAACGCAGTCAAAGCACGCCGCGGCTAATCTGTCACAGCAATTCTGAACTGAGCCCCGTTAATGCGGGGCTTTTTTGTGGCTGCAAAACACGGCTCACAATTCGCAGCGCATATCCATGCAAAGCAGGCTGGCATTTGCCAGTTCCGAGCGATAAACGCTTTCCTTTACCAGACAGAATCCGTTTCTTTTGTAGAACTCAAAAGCATTAGGCGTCGATGACAACTTCAGTTCAGAAAATCCCAGCGACTTTGCTTCCGCTTTTATCGCGTTGAGGATTTGCGTCGCGAGGCCTTTCCCTTCAAATCCGGGACGCGTAAAAATAGCTTCAACGCTTGCGTTTTCAACATCAAGAAATCCGGTGGCGGCCGGAAAACCTTCCGGTGCGTCGGCAACAAAAAAAGGATTGCGGGTAATCGCGTTCGGGAATCCTGCGGGCATCTGATCAGGTGTCCATGCCGTCAGGATTGACTCTGCGTAAGTATTTTTGCATCCGTGGCGGATAGCCAGATTCCTTATTTCCCAAAGCTGTTCTGCTTCGTGCGGTGATGCTCGTCTGATCGACATAGAATTCTCCCTAATGAAACCTGCAAAAAAGGCATGCTTTCGCATGCCTTTTCGCATTTCTGAATTGATTCAGAAACCGCTAATTACTTCGCTTTACCCTGGTTTGCCACGGCCGCGGCTTTCGCTGCGATTTCATCGGCATTGCCCAGATAATAACGTTTGATTGGTTTGAAGTTTTCGTCGAATTCGTAAACCAGTGGAACACCGGTAGGGATGTTCAGTTCCAGGATTTCGTCTTCGCTCAGGTTATCCAGATATTTAACCAGCGCACGCAGGGAGTTACCGTGAGCCGCGATGATCACGCGCTCGCCGCTTTCGATGCGAGGTTTGATCACTTCTGTCCAGTAAGGAATAACGCGTTCGATGGTCAGTGCAAGGCTTTCTGTGGTTGGCAGCTCTTCCTGAGACAGTTTTGCATAACGCGGATCATGGCCTGGGAAGCGCTCATCAGCACGATCCAGTTCTGGTGGAGTCACAGCAAAACCACGACGCCATTGTTTAACTTGCTCGTCGCCGTACTTCTGTGCTGTTTCTGCTTTATCCAGGCCCTGCAACGCGCCGTAATGACGTTCGTTCAGTTTCCAGGATTTCTCAACCGGCAGCCATGGCTGGTTAAGTTCGTCCAAAACGCTCCACAGAGTATGGATGGCACGTTTCAGCACAGAGGTGTAAGCGAAGTCAAATTGGAAGCCTTCGTCTTTCAGCAGCTGACCCGCAGCTTTTGCTTCAGTACGGCCCTTGTCGGACAGTTCAACATCATGCCAACCGGTAAAACGGTTTTCTTTGTTCCACTCACTTTCACCGTGTCTTACCAGCACCAGCTTGGTTACAGCCATAGCTAAACTCCTCAGTTAACTGAATTTTCAATGATAACAGTTATCATTATAGGGGCTGGGCATCCCGATCGGCAATCTGAATGTATTCAGGAAACCTATGTGTGACGCCCGTTTGTCTTAAACATAACGAATTTGCTGTGGCGATGTAAAACAAAACGCGCAGACGGTCACCCGGACAGCGCGTTTTGTGCAAAAGGACAGCGGATTAGCTGGCTTTTTTCAGGCAGGTACTCATGAAGGTTTTGCGGGCGTCGCCTTTAAGTTCTTGTTTCGCCGCATCAGCATTACAGGTTTTCATCTTTTTCTGCTGTGGATTCATTTTATCGTATGTTTTAGCCTCGGCTTTCAGGCAGTTGCTCATGAACTTTTTGCGCTCATCGCCCTTAAGCGATTGTGTGGTGGCCTGCTGATTACAGTCAGTCATTTTCTGGCGCTGCTCAGTCTGAGCGGGGGAAGGCACTTTTACGGGATCCGCGGCCAGTGCAGAACCCGCCGTACACAAGGTCGCCAGCAGGGATAACACAACGGGTAAACGCATAACGAACTCCTTTTTGAACGTCCTTTTCGCAGGACACCCTCTAAGCGTAGATGCGGGAGGCGGCTTTAGCTGAAAAAGTGCTGACGCAGATGCGTGATGAGTCACAAATTTGCAGAAGGGAAAAGCGTAAAGGGCAGGTTTGGATGAACCTGCCCTGAGAAGATTACAGCGCGAAGAATTGGTAGATCGTGGCGGATTTGTACGTCTGGCCCGGTTTAATCCAGCAGCTTTGCTGCGGCCAGGTTGCGTGGTTCGGGCTGTCTGGCAGGAATTCACTTTCCAGCGCAACGCCGCTGTAGCTGGCATATTCGCCGCCGCTGCGGTTTGGCGTGCCACCGAGGAAGTTGCCGCTATACAATTGCACTGCCGGTGCTGAGGTGAACATCGTCATTTTCACTTTGCCATCAGCTGACCACAAATGCGCAGCCGGATTGGTGCCGGCATTGCAGGTGCGGTTCAGCAAATACGCGTGGTCGTAACCTTTCACGCGTTGCTGGTCGCGATCGCTGAGGAAATCTTTCGCCAGCATTTTCGGCGCAGTGAAATTCATGCCGGTATTTTCAACGGGCGTCGGATCGGCACACGGGATCCCGTCGCTGTCGACCGGCAGAAAGCGGTCAGCAAACAGTTGCAGCTTGTGCTGTCGGGCATCTGTGCCTTCGCCGTCGAGATTGAAATAGGCATGGTTGGTCAGATTGACCGGGCAGAGCTTATCTACCGTCGCTTCATAGCGGATTTCCAGACGGTTATCATCGGTCAACTGATAATGCACTTTCGCCGTCATATTGCCCGGATATCCCTGATCGCCGTCGGCAGAAAACAGCCCGAACGTCAGCTTCTGCGCGGTTTGCTCAAGAATTTTCCAGCGACGCGCATGAAAACCCTCCGGGCCGCCGTGCAGCTGATGTACGCCCTGATTGGCGACGACCAGATGCGGTTTGCCTTCAATCTCAAACTGCGAGCGGGCGATGCGGTTGGCGTAGCGCCCGACGGTCGCGCCAAGATAGGCGCTTTGATTCATATAGTCGTGCGGTGTCTGGCAGCCGAGCAGCAGTTCACGGGTCGAGCCGTTAGCCAGCGGCAGCGTAAAGGATAACCAGGTCGCGCCCCAGTCCATGAATGTGGCGGTAGCGCCCGCCGCATTCTGTAGCGTCACCTGTTCAAACGGCTGGCCATCGGGCGCCAGCTGTGTGTTTTCAGGTTTTAACATATGCCAGCCCCCTGGGAAGCGGTGCAAACGTAGAAGGTTTCTTTCAGGCCGCTGTGGGCGTGATATTGCTGTTCAACGGCGTGACGGACTTTCTCCACCATCTCTGTCGGAACGAGTGCCACGATGCAGCCGCCGAAGCCGCCGCCGGTCATGCGCACGCCGCCTTTATCGCCAATCACTTCTTTGACGATTTCGACCAGTTTGTCGATTTGCGGGACGGTGATTTCAAAATCATCGCGCATGGAAGCGTGAGATTCCGCCATCAGTTCGCCCATGCGTTTCAGGTCGCCGCTGGCCAGTGCGTCAGCCGCTGCCAGAGTACGATCGTTTTCCGTGATCACGTGGCGTGCACGGCGTGCAACCACCGGATCCAGTTCATCCTGAATGGAGAAGAACAGGGCAGGGTCTACGTCGCGCAAGGCTTTCACGCCGAAGAAGCGGGCAGCCACTTCACACTGTTCGCGGCGGGCGTTGTATTCGCTGTCAACCAGACCGCGTTTCACGTTGGAGTTGATGATCACCACGGCTGCGTTTTCCGGCATAGACACGGCACGGGTTTCCAGCGAACGGCAGTCGATCAGCAGGGAATGGTTTTCTTTGCCGAGGGCAGAAATCAGCTGATCCATAATCCCGCAGTTGCAACCGACGAACTGGTTCTCTGCTTCCTGACCGTTCAGTGCCAGCGCCACGCCGTCCAGCGGCAAATCATAAAGAGATTTCAACGCCTGGCCGACGGCGACTTCCAGAGATGCAGAAGAACTCAGCCCTGCGCCCTGAGGCACGTTGCCGCTGATCACCATGTCCGCGCCGGAGAAATCTTTGTTACGCAGCATCAGGTGTTTCACCACGCCACGCACGTAGTTGGCCCACGGATGCGCGTCGCTGTGCAGGATCGGCTCGTCGAGAGAGAAGGTATCTTCCTCGTTGTCGTAATCGGCGGCGATCACGCGGATCACACGGTCATTACGCTGTGCGCAGGCGATCACCGTTTCATAATCGATGGCGCAGGGTAAAACGAAACCGTCGTTGTAATCGGTATGTTCGCCAATCAGGTTAACGCGACCCGGCGCTTTGATGGTGATCGTGGCAGGGTAACCGAATTTGTCGGCAAAGATTTCCAGGGTTTTGGTTTTCAATTTCATTATTGTTCTCCGGCTTCACGATAGTGGATATCACTCACCGCCCGCAAACGCTCGGCAGCTTGTTCCGCCGTCAGGTCGCGTTGGGTCTCAGCCAGCATTTCGTAGCCGACCATAAATTTGCGCACCGTGGCTGAACGCAGCAACGGTGGGTAGAAATGGGCATGCAGCTGCCAGTGTTCGTGGTCGCCTTCGGTAAACGGCGCGCCGTGCCAGCCCATGGAATACGGGAAAGAGCACTGGAACAGATTGTCATAGCGGCTGGTCAGTTTTTTCAGCGCCAGCGCTAAATCACTGCGCTGCGCATCCGTCAGTTCGGTAATGCGCTTGACGTGGACTTTTGGCAGCAGCAGCGTTTCGAACGGCCACGCCGCCCAGTAAGGCACCACGGCCAGCCAGTGTTCGGTTTCAACCACCGTGCGGCTGCCGTCTGCCAGCTCGCGCTGCACGTAATCCACCAGCATGGGCGAACCTTGCTCGTCGAGATAAGTGCGTTGCAGACGGTCTTCGCGCTCGGCTTCATTAGGCAGGAAACTGTTCGCCCAAATCTGGCCATGCGGATGCGGGTTAGAACATCCCATCGCCGCGCCTTTATTCTCAAAAACCTGCACCCACGGATAGGTTTTCCCTAAATCCGCACTTTGCTCCTGCCAGGTTCTGACGATTTCCGTCAGTGCTTCCACGGAAAGCTGCGGCAGCGTTTTGCTGTGATCCGGCGAGAAACAGATAACCCGGCTGGTGCCACGTGCGCTCTGGACCCGCATCAGCGGGTCATCGTTTTCCGGCGCAAACGGCGTGTCCGGCATCAGCGCCGCGTAATCGTTGGTGAACACGAAAGTGCCGGTGTATTTCGGGTTCACATCGCCCGTTACGCGGGTATTGCCCGGGCAGAGGAAACAGTCCGGATCGTGCGAAGGCAGAACCTCCTGCGAAACGGCTTCCTGCTGGCCCTGCCACGGGCGTTTGGCCCGGTGCGGGCTCACTAAAATCCACTGATCGGTCAGCGGATTGTAGCGGCGATGTGGATGATCAATCGGGTTAAACGTCGTCATAAACTTTCCTTGGTCTGCCTTAATCCGGGTAACCCTGCGGGTTTTTCGATTGCCACAGCCAGGTGTCATTGGCCATGTCTTCCAGCGTGCGTGTCACTTTCCAGTGGAGTTCTTTCTCGGCTTTGGACGGGTCAGCCCAGTACGCAGGCAGGTCACCCTCTCGGCGCGGTGCAAACGTGTAATTCACCGGTTTGCCACAGGCTTTGCTGAAGGCGTTAATCACTTCCAGCACGCTCTGGCCGAAGCCAGCTCCGAGGTTGTAAATGTGTACGCCCGCTTTGTTGTGCAGGGTTTTCATTGCGGCGATGTGGCCGTCGGCCAGATCCACCACGTGGATATAATCGCGAACGCCGGTGCCGTCATGCGTCGGATAATCGTTACCGAATACCGCCACTGATTCGCGGCGACCCACGGCAACCTGTGCAATAAACGGCATCAGGTTATTGGGCACGCCCTGCGGATCTTCCCCCATCAGGCCAGACGGATGCGCGCCAACCGGGTTGAAATAGCGCAGCAGAGTCATGCTCCATTCCGGTTCCGCACGTTGCACGTCTTCGAGAATTTGTTCGACCATCAGTTTGCTGCGGCCGTAAGGGCTGGAAGGGTTGCCGGTTGGAAAGTCTTCCACATACGGAGTTTTCGGCTGATCGCCGTACACCGTTGCAGATGAGCTGAAAATCAGGTTTTTAACGCCCGCTGCGCGCATCGCTTCAACCAGCACCAGCGTGCCAGTCACGTTGTTATCGTAATATGCCAGCGGTTTGGCGACGGATTCACCGACGGCTTTCCAGCCCGCGAAATGAATCACGGAATGAATGTGGTGTTCGCTGAAGATTTTATCGAGAAGCGCGCGGTCGCGGATATCGCCTTCATAGAACAGTGGCGTTTTGCCGGTCAGCGTATTGATACGTTCCAGAACGCTGACTTTACTGTTGTGAAGATTATCCAGAATGATTGGCGTATAGCCCGCATCAATCAGTTGCACGCATGTATGGCTACCAATGTAACCGCTACCACCTGTGACTAAGACGTACATATTCGCTCCTCGATGATTATCATGATGCAACGATAACACGCTGCAAGGCTGAAAAAGGTGATCCATCCCCAATAAAATGGAATCGCTTACACAAACAGTTTACCACCTTTCAATGCCGCTATACAGGTGCTGTGCGCCGTACAGAAAGCCTGCGGGAGCGTGCCTGAAGCCATAAATACCGCCAAGTGTAATCGCTTACATTTTGTGGTGTGATTTACCCGCAGCAAGTTTTTGCGTCATTTTTCAGACTCCAGCCGAAGGGAGCGCCGACATTTTATCCAGCAACCAGTGGCGCAGGATCTTGATATCGTCGCGTGTGCTTTTCTCTTTTGTGGTCACCAGATAATAATTTGCACCGGGGAGATGGTGCGGGAAGGGAACGGTGAGGATGCCTTTTTCAATGAAATCACGCGCCAGCAAACTGCTGACAATCGCCACGCCCTGGCCGGCAATCGCAGCCTGAATCGCGTGAGTTTCATCGGTAAAACGCAACCCGTTGTCGATGTTGAGATCCTTCGGGCCGAAGTGCGCACGCCAGTTTTCCCAGTCGGGTGAAGGGCGGGGAATGTGACGATTCTCAACATGAAACAGCGTTACGCCCGTCAGGTCTGCCGGGGTTTTCAGCGCCAGCGCCGGGCTGGCGACCAGAATAAACGTGTCGTGATACAGCAGTGTGGGATCCAGCGACGCATCGGCAGATTCGCTGTAACGGATCGCCACATCCACGGTATTACGCGTTAAATCCACCAGTTCAATGCCGGTGTGCAGCCGCAAATCCATCGCCGGTGCTGCCTGTTTTAAATCTGCCAGCCGCGGAACCAGCCAGTGCGTCAGAAAATTCGAGGTGGTCGTCAGCGTCAGCGCAGGCGGTAATCCGGCGTGATGAATTTCTTCCACGGCAGCCTGTAAACCGGCAAAAGCCTGGCGCGTCGCCTGCTGCAAAACTTGCCCGGCGGCGGTCAGTTTCACCTCGCGGGCGTTGCGTTCAAAAACGGCGGTGCCCAGCGCCTCTTCCAGAACACGGATCTGGTGACTGATCGCCGTAGCCGTCACGCCGATTTCTTCGGCAGCGCGTTTAAAGCTGGCCTCCTGCGCCACCGCATCGAATGCTTTCAGTGAACCCAGAGGCGGTAAACGGATTTTCTTCATGATGAATTATTTTCATCCTTGGCTGAAATCTATGACTTTGAATGTCCTAAAATAGGCGGTGTAAGCTCCTTTATCAACACGATCAGGATGAATAACGTTCATCCTGACATGGAAGGGTTTCGATTAAGGAGTACTGTATGTCTGCCATTAATTTCCGGGTGCCAGCGCTGGCCTTTTCGCTCGGCGCTTTGTTTATTCTGTCGCTAACCATGACGCTGCTGGGGGTGGCGCATCAGGGGCTGGACACGCCGGTAACGCACAGCTTTGCGGGCGCGGCGGCCATATTTTTCACGCTGTTTATGATCAGCGAGCGTTATAACCCGCAGCCGCTTTTGCCGCAGACCTTGCGGGTTTGCACCGAATTGCAGATAAGCCTCTGGACCAGCGTTTTCTTTGCCGCCCTTTGCGGACCGGCCTTCTTCCTGCTGGCCTGGCTGCTGAAAAACAGTTACGGTTTTGGTTTGCTGCAAATTCTCCTAAGCCTTGCGCTGATCTTGCTGATGGTCCGGGCGGGCCATGCGTTGGGAGAAAAGCTTCAGGCCGAATTCACCCGTGATAAACGCCTGCTTCTGGGCTTTACGCTGGTCGCCGCCGGAACAGGAATGATTGCTGTGATGCCGGAAGGCAGCGCGTTCTGGCTGGCGCCGCTGCCCGCGATGACCCTCAGCGGTCTGGGGCTCGGGATGGCGAATCACGCCAGAAATGTCAGGTTGCAGGTGATTGCGGCGCAGGGAAGGTGGCTCAACGGCGTGGCGCTTATCGCCAGCACTGTGGTTACACTGGCGTTGCTGACGATGATTGTGACGATTTATCCGGGTTACGCGGGACTGGAAAACGGATTCACGCTGTTGGGGATTTTTGCCCTGGCGGGCATGGTGGTGGCGCTGATGGCCGAGGCGTAAAACCGCCCACCGTGAACCGGAAGGCGGGAAAAAAATCAGAGCGCGTCAATCTGATAACAGTAGATATCGCCTTCAGGGATAAAACTCAGGCGGTGCGTAATGCACTCCGGCGCATCTTCCGCGTGGTGCGAAACGAACAGCAATTGTGTGTCGCCTTCACCAATCAGAATATCGACGAAACGGCGCACCAGCTGGCGGTTTATCGGATCCAAACCCTGCAACGGCTCGTCGAGGATCAGCAGCGCCGGATGTTTGACCAGCGCGCGGGCAATCAGCGCCAGACGTTGTTGCCCCCACGACAGGCTGTGGAACGGCGTGTCACCGGCATTGCCGACGAGGCCGAGCAATTCCAGCCACTGATTTGTGAGCAATCTCTGGCGATCAGAAACCGCCTGATAAATGCCAATCGAATCGAAGAAACCCGACGTGATCACGTTGCGGACGCTGGTGCTAACGCGGTAATCCAGATGCAGGCTGCTGCTGACATAACCGATGTGGCGCTTGATGTCCCAGATGGTTTCACCGCTCCCGCGGCGGCGGCCAAACAGCGTCAGGTCATTGCTGTAACCCTGCGCGTGATCCCCGGTGATCAGGCTGAGCAGCGTCGATTTCCCTGCGCCATTCTGCCCGGTGATCTGCCAGTGCTGACCGTGATCAACCTGCCAGCTTAAGTTATGCAGGATCGGTTTATCGTTGTATTGCACCACACCGTCGCGCAGTACGATCAGCGGAGAATCCTGTGGCGGCGTAACGCGCGCCGTCGGATCTTCTGCTTCCGGCACTGCCATGCCGCTGAGGCTTTCGCTGTGCGCCAGCTGTGCGACCAGCGCATCAGCCATGACCTGTTCGCGCGGGCCGACGGAGGCCAGGGTGCAATCCGCCAGCACCCCGACGTTTTGCACAAATGACGGAATATCGTCGAAGCGGTTGAGCACCAGCACCATGGTCTGGCCTTCGCCGGAAAGGGTTTCCAGCAACTGTGCCAGCTGTGCGCGGGCATTGACGTCGAGCCCGTCGAACGGTTCATCGAGCACCAGCAGATCTGGCCGCTGCATCAGTATCTGACACAGCAGCGTCTTGCGGGTTTCACCGGTGGATAAGTATTTAAACCGGCGATCGAGTAATTTTTCGAGCCCAAACTGCGCGGCAAGGGCAGCGCAACGGGCAGGATCGCGCACTTCTTCCTGAATGATTTCCGCCGTCGTACGGCCGGTATCGTCTTCCCCTTCACTCAGTAAATCGGTGTTATTGCGTTGCCATTCATCGGCGACCAGTTTCTGGAGTTGCTCAAACGACAGGCGAACGATGTGCGGAAAACTGTTTTCACGCGTACCTTTCAGCAGGATTATATCGCCCGCCAGTGCGCGGGCCAGCGCGGATTTACCGCTGCCATTCGAGCCGACGAATGCCCAGCTATCGGCCTGATGAATACTGAGATCGGAAAGTGCGAGGGTTCGGGTATCGCTGAGGCGAAAAACGCCTTGCGAGATATGCAACGAGGACATTGTTCATCCCTTTTTCCCGTCATACTTCAAGTTACATGTGCGTTGGCTACGTTCACTCACCCGAATCACTTACTTGTGTAAGCTCATCGGGATTCACTCTCTTGCCGGCTGCCTGAAACTCGAATTATTTAGGGAAATGAATTTTGATTGATAAATTAAGGGATAAGCGCTGCACTCTCTCAAGTCAATTGACAATTATGCAAAATGTTAACGCTGATTCTGCAAGATTTTGATTTTTTTATCTTTTCAGCACAACGTGGCGATGATCACCTTGTCATCATCAAACTGTGCAAAGACACTCTGGCCGGTTTTCAGTGCCAGACGGTCAACGTCGCTGTTGGGCACCGTGGCGCACAGCGTTTCGCTGCCCGGTAATTTCACCAGTACTTCGCAGTTGCTCTCACCGCGCTGAATACTGATGACGTCACCCTGCAACGCGTTATGCGGATTTTCTGCCGTATAGCCGAGCGTGATCCACGGCGCTTTGATCAGCACCAGCACTTCTTTGCCCGGCGTCAGTGCCAGACGGTCGGCGCTTTGCTCGGTGATCGCCGCACGAATTTGCGTTTTGCCGTCGGCCAGCATGATGTCAATATGCTGCTGAACAACCTCATGCGAACGGTCAATAACGTTGCCGAAAAACTGATTGCGGGCGCTGGTTTGTAGTGAGAAACGCGAAATCGCCGCAAGCAGGCTGTCGAGCGGCAGGGAGTCTTCTTTCAGTACATCAAAGGCTTTTTGCTGGATTTGCGCCAGCAGTTCATACAGCTGAATCAGGCGTTCGCCGTAAGGCGTCAGTACGGCACCTCCGCCACCTTTACCGCCGGTGCTGCGGTCAACCAGCGTCTGGTCTGCCAGCTGATTCATTTCGTTGATGGCATCCCATGCGCTTTTATAGCTGATGCCCGCGAGTTTCGCGCCCTGACTGATCGAGCCGGTATGGCGTACCTGGCGCAGCAATTGGATGCGGCGCGGATCGGCGAACAATCGCTGCTGAAGTTTAAGGGTTAAGAGAATTTCGGCTTGCATTGCAGCGTCCTTATTAGAATCATTATTCATTGTCGCCGTTAAACCCACACGCAGGCAAGTTGGCTAAATGCTAAAGTAATCACAGTCCCGTACTGTTATTATCCGCAACAGATTGATTTTTCGTTTTGACTTCAAGCACGAAGTCCAACACTGCCTTCGGGCCGTTCAGCCAGTTAAGTGAGGCTATCATGTTAGAATTATTAGAAAGTTTGCTTTTCGCCGCCATCATGGTACCGATTTTCATCGCGGTGATCCTGGGGCTGATCTGGGGTCTGGGCGAAGTTTTCAACGTTATCTCCAAAGTCGGCCACTCTAAAGAGTCCCGAAATACCCCGTTAGTAAAATAAGCGAAGGGGTTAACCCGCTTTTCGAAGAGCCCGGCCATTGCGCCGGGCTTTCTATTTTCAGGGTGAGATCAAGAAACCGCAGGTTCTTCCCGCCTGCGGGGATAAAACGGATGACATCATTTTTTTCGCCGCTATATTGGTGGTTACATAACGTAATATCTATTCATAAGGAAGAAGAAAACTGATGAAAACCTCATGGGGCAAACTGCTCACCGCGACCGTCATGGTGGCCGGTCTGGGCGTTCAGGCTCAGGCTGCTGAAAAAATTACGGTCTTTGCCGCCGCGTCGCTGACCAATGCATTGCAGGATATCGCCACGCAATATCAGAAAGGGAAGGGCGTGCAGGTTGTCTCCTCTTTCGCTTCCTCATCAACGCTGGCGCGTCAGATTGAACAGGGCGCACCGGCGGATATGTTCATCTCTGCCGATCAGCAGTGGATGGATTACGCCATCAGCAAACAGGAAATCGTCGATAACACCCGTTACACCCTGCTGGGCAACGAATTGGTACTGATTTCTGCGAAGAGCAGCAAAATCGATAAAGTCGATATTTCTGAAAAAACCGAATGGACCAAGCTGCTGGGCGACAGCCGTCTCGCAGTGGGCGACCCGGACCACGTTCCGGCCGGTATTTATGCGAAGGAAGCCCTGCAAAAACTGGGTGCCTGGACCACGCTGGAACCTAAACTGGCGCGCGCCAGCGACGTTCGTGCGGCCATGGCGCTGGTAGAACGCGAAGAAGCGCCACTGGGTATCGTTTACGGCTCTGATGCGGTCGCCAGCAAAAAAGTTAAAGTGGTGGGCATCTTCCCGGCAGCCAGCCACAAGCCGGTTGAATATCCGATGGCGATTGTGAAAGGCCACGAAAATGCCACCGTCAGCGGTTTCTATGATTATCTGAAAACGCCGGCGGCCGCTGAAATCTTCAGGAAATACGGTTTTACTCCGCGCGGATAATCCGTTTCTCGCTGAAACCCTTAAGTCATCCCTCCGGGGATGACTTCATATTTGTTCCACGTTGTTATGTAATACTGAAGCGCTGATCCTTTCCTGATATCGCGAACGCAAAATGCCCCGAGCACCCAATCTTGCGTCGCCCTGTGGCGGCTGATTAAAGGCTTTACCTTTTTTGCCGATATTTTATGTTTACGGCTTCACATTTTATTCAGGACAAATGAACCGACATGATGTTGAGTGAATATGAGTGGCAGGCGGTACTTCTCAGTTTGAAGGTCTCGAGCCTGGCCGTTGTTTGCAGTCTGCCGCTTGGTATTCTGATGGCGTGGATTTTGGTCCGCTGCCGCTTTCCCGGCAAATCCCTGCTCGACAGCATTATCCATCTGCCGCTGGTATTACCGCCGGTGGTCATTGGCTATTTGCTGCTGGTGGTGATGGGGCGACGCGGCGTGGTGGGACAGTGGCTCTATAACTGGTTCGGCTTCAGTTTCAGTTTTAGCTGGCACGGTGCCGTGCTGGCGTCCGCTGTTGTGGCGTTTCCACTGATGGTGCGGGCTATCCGCCAGTCGCTTGAGGCCGTCGATCCTAAACTTGAGCTTGCTGCCCGGACGCTCGGTGCGTCGCCGTGGCGGGTATTTTTCACCATTACGCTGCCGCTCTCGGTGCCCGGCGTCATCGTCGGCATCGTGCTGGCTTTCGCCCGTTCACTGGGTGAGTTTGGCGCGACCATCACGTTTGTTTCCAACATTCCGGGGGAAACGCGGACCATTCCGCTGGCGATGTATACCCTGATTGAAACCCCCGGCGCAGAAAGTGCAGCCGCACGGCTTTGTGTGCTGGCGATCTTGTTGTCTCTGGCGGCGCTACTGATTTCTGACTGGCTGGCAAAACGCAGCCGCATACGGCTGGGAGGCTGAAATGCTTGAACTCGATTTCAGCCAGAAGCTGGGTAATTTGGATTTACAGATTTCACAGGAACTGCCAGCGCAGGGTATTACCGCGATTTTCGGATTGTCCGGTGCGGGCAAAACGTCCCTGATCAACGCTATCGGCGGGCTGACTAAACCCGACAAGGGACGCATTGCGCTCAACGGGCGAATTTTATCCGACACGCAGAACAACATTTTTCTGCCGCCTGAAAAACGCCGCGTGGGATATGTTTTTCAGGATGCGCGCCTCTTTCCGCATTATCGCGTGCAGGGAAATCTGCAATATGGCATGGCGACGTCGATGCGCGGCCAGTTCGACAACATCGTCCGTTTGCTGGGTATCGGTGCTCTGCTTGACCGTTTCCCGCTGACGTTGTCCGGCGGCGAAAAACAGCGCGTGGCGATTGGCCGTGCGCTGCTGACCGCACCGGAAATTCTGCTGATGGACGAACCGCTGGCGGCGCTGGATCTTCCGCGTAAACGCGAGCTGATGCCCTATCTGGAGCGTCTGGCGCAGGAAGTCAGCATTCCGATTTTGTATGTGACGCACAGCCTGGATGAGATTCTGCGTCTGGCGGAAAAAGTGATGGTGCTGGACGCTGGTAAAGTGCTGGCGATGGGGGCGCTGGAGGAAGTGTGGGCGAGCAACGTCATGCGTCCGTGGCTGCCGAAAGAAGAGCAGAGCAGCGTGCTGAACGTCAGCGTGCTGGAACATCATCCGCGTTACGAAATGACGGCGCTGGCGATTGGCGACCAGCGTTTATGGATCAGTAAAGTGGAAGAGGCGCCCGGCACGCCGTTGCGCGTGCGCGTGAATTCCACCGACGTTTCGCTGGTGCTGCAACCGACCGCCAACAACAGCAGCATCCGCAATATTTTGCCCGCGAAAGTGCTGGAATGTCTGGACGTGGGCAATCAGGTGGAAGTGAAACTGGCGATGGCCGATCATATTCTCTGGGCACGCATTACGCCGTGGGCACGCGATGAACTGATGGTGCGTTCAGGTCAGTGGTTGTATGCGCAGATTAAAAGTGTGTCGGTGAACCGTTAAGCTTTTGACGCGTGATACAGCGCCAGAACTTTTTCGGCGAATTCGTCATCGATAATATAGAAATAACACTCCGGCACATTCAGCACGCGGGCGAAATGACACATAGTGTCGAAGTTCGGGCTGTAGGTGCCGTTTTCATATTGTGAAACCCGCGAACGCGCGGTGCTTTCATCAATTCCTGCCATAACGCCGAGTTTTTCCTGCGTCAGTTTCGCCTTTGTTCGGGCAGATTTCAGTCTGTATGAGATCATCGTCAATAACCACAAAAAGAATATTGACGTTATGTTTAGCATTACTTAACATCATTGTTGTTTAGAGTTACTAGACATCGTAAGGTGAAAGTGTAGTTCACTTTCCTGAATGCCGTACAAACAACAAAGGATGAACGATGAGAATGGAAGATGACTGGCACCCGGCAGATATCATCGCCGGGTTACGTAAGAAAAGAACCACGCTGGCGGCGGTATCGCGGGAAGCCGGTTTAGGTTCCTCGACGCTGGCAAATGCGCTGGCGCGTCCGTGGGCAAAGGGCGAAATGATTATCGCTAAAGCGTTGGGCGTTCCACCTTCGGCTATCTGGCCGAGCCGGTATTTTGATGCACAGATGCGGTCAATTCCGCGCTGCATACGCTCCGTGAAAATCAAACCCGAATTAAAGACAGACTGATGATTTTGTGGCAGAAAAAACGCCTTCCTCTGTAACAGGGGAAGGCGCGAAAAAGCGCAGGGATTAGTTCAGGACTTTCGTGCGGATAACGTCTGCAATGCCCGGCGTTTCGTGGTCGCCAATGACCAGCGCCGCGCGTTCTTTTATCGCATCCGCCGCATTGCCCATTGCCACGCCCAGACCGACATTTTCCAGCATGCTCAGGTCGTTGTAGTTATCGCCGAACGCGACCACATCCTGCATGCTCATCCCCTGAGATTCGACCCATTCCTGCAAGCGACGGCCCTTGCTGTTGCCGCCTTTCGCCACGTCTACCTGATCATGCCATGACCATTCGCAGGCCAGACCCAGATCGTTTTCCACCTGTGCGGCAAATGTGTGCAGCGCGTCCAGATCCTGATGCGATGTGGCGAATTTCCAGATGGACTGCGCTTCGTCTGCGGCTTCACGCAGGCTGTTGACCTGAACGATATTTGGGCGCTGATGTTCCGGCAGGCTTTGACCCCAGGCAATCGAACGGGTCACGTGGCCGCTTGGCTGCTGATACAGCATTGCATCATCGACATACAACAGGCCGTGAATACCGTGATGATCGAGCAGGTCGATCACTTTCTTCGCTTTCACACTGTCGAGCGGATCGGAAGTTAACACCTTACGTGCCTGATAATCATACAAATAAGTCCCGTTACAACAGATAGCAGGTGTATCGAGTTCTAATGCCTGATAAAACGGATGGATTGCCACATGATGGCGACCGGTGACGACAACCACTTTAATGCCTTGTGCGCGGGCATCGGCCAGCGCAGCAAGAGATTCTGGAAGAATACGTTTTTGACGGTCCAGCAGGGTACCGTCGAGATCGAGCGCAATAATGCGATAAGTCATGAGCAGTCCATCGTAATTGTGGGTGGATCGAAGAAATTATCATCATGTTACCGTGTTAAGCCTGCTAATTAAACCTTGGATCCGGCACCTTTAGTGCCGCCAGTGCGTTGAGTTATCGTGTTAACCTGAGCTACGCTTTTTAAAAGTCTACCCACTCATTCGGTTTTAATAAGGAGATGTGATGAAGCAAGTCGTCTACGTTGCCAGCCCTGATAGCCAGCAAATCCACGCTTTTCGTCTGGCGGATAATGGTGAACTGAGCCTGCTGCAAACGGTGGAAGTACCGGGACAGGTTCAGCCGATGGTTATTCATCCTGATGGTCATCGTTTGTATGTCGGCGTGCGCCCGGAGTTTGGCGTGCTGACGTACCGCATTGATCACGAAGGGAAACTGGAAGAAGCCGCGATGGCTCCACTGCCGGGCAGCCCGACGCATCTGGGGATCGACCTTCAGGGGCGCTTTGTGTTCTCGGCTTCTTACAGCTTCAATAACGTCAGCATTCATCCGCTGGATGAAAAAGGCCACGCGCTGGCTCCGGTTCAGGTTCTGGAAAACATTCAGGCACCGCACTCTGCCAATATCGACCCGACCAACCAGTTGCTGATGATCCCGGCGCTGAAAGAAGACCGCATTCGTCAGTACGACTTCAGCCAAAAGGGCGAAGCGACGCCACATCAGACCGCCAGCGAGCTGCGGACTGTCGAGGGTGCCGGTCCGCGCCACATGGCGTTCCACCCGAATCATCATTTTGCCTACTGTGTAAATGAGCTCAACAGCAGCGTTGATGTGTACCAGAAAGACGTCGGCACCGGCGAATATCGTCAGGTTCAGACGCTGGGTATCATGCCTGATGATTTCGCCGGAACCTGCTGGGCGGCTGATTTGCACATCACGCCGGACGGAAAATTCCTCTACGCTTCTGACCGCACGGCCAGCCTGATTTCTGTGCTGTCGGTTTCCGAAGATGGCAGCGAACTCACGCTGACAGGGCACCATGCGACGCAGACGCAGCCGCGCGGTTTCAATATCGACTTCACCGGTCAGTATGTGATCACAGCTGGCCAGAAATCCGATGCCATTGAAGTGGCGAAAATTAATCCGCAAAACGGCCAGCTTACCACGCTGAAAACTTACCCGGTGGGCAAAGCGCCGATGTGGGTAAGCATTCTGGAAATTGATTAATTACACTGGTTTATTGGTGAGATTGTCTAATGTTTTTTGTTTTATCTCCCAATAATACCGCTATGGAATAATGATCAAGCCCCTGTAATAAGGGGCTTTTTTATTACCTGAACCTTTCGGGTGATTGATAAGAAATATTTTAACTTCCCTCTAAATGTTAACCATTGCCGGTCGATAACTCTCCCGTTATCCACTTATTCTTCGGTGGCAATGCCACTTCAGAGTCAGTCCATTTGGAAATCAGGGAGAAGAAAATGAATGTACTTTCAGGGATCGCTGGCAGGTTTAGCCATGCCACCATCGGCAACAAACTCGGTGCAAGTTTTGCACTGGTTCTGCTGCTGGGGTCCTTTATCGCTGTGTCGGGTATTTATCATCTGACCAGCATCAACCAACGCGCCGAAAAGGCCACGCTGTTGAAAACGGTTAACGATTTGCTCAGTGGTGCAAAATTTTCCCGGCTTTCGTATATGGCGACCAAAGACCCCAAATTTGTTGAAGAGAACCGTCTGGTGCTGGATAAACTCGAAGCCCGGCAGGCCGAGGTCGCGGCATATTCGTGGGATGATGAAGATCAGTCTCTGGTGCAAGCCATGCCAGAAAACATCCGCCGTTATCGCGAAAGCTGGCAGCAAACGCTTAATCCTCCGACAGGCAGCGATCCGCAACAAATCACAGCGCAACTGGCGCAGGCCGGGCTGGCACTGACCACCGCCTCGAATACGCTTTTGGATCACGAAATGGGCAATCTTCATGAAGAGGTCAGCCAGACCATTCAGGAGATGCTGGCGATTATCGCGGCGACCGTTATTGCAAGCGTTCTGATTGCCTGGCGGATGACGCGTGGACTGACGCTTCCCTTACGCCAGACGCTGGAGACAGCCGAACGGATTGCCTCAGGCGATCTTTCAACGCACGCTACCAGCCACAGTCATGACGAAGTGGGGCAACTGACCCGGGCGATTGAAGGCATGAATAAAAACCTGCACGGCATCATCGGCGATATCCGCGAAGGAGTGACTCAGGTCACGCGTGCCTCCAGTGAGATTGCGGCGGGCAACATTGACTTGTCGGCACGTACCGAAGAACAGGCGGCGGCGTTGGGGCAAACGGCCGCCAGCATGGAGCAGTTAACGTCCACGGTGAAACAGAATGCCGATAATGCTACTCAGGCCAGCCAGCTGGCCTCCGATGCGGCAGATACAGCAGCGCGCGGCGGTAAACTGGTTTCCGACGTGGTGGGCGTGATGAAAGAGATTGCCGTCAGTTCGAAGCAAATTTCCGAAATCACCACCGTCATCAACAGTATTGCCTTCCAGACCAACATTCTGGCGCTGAATGCCGCCGTTGAAGCGGCGCGTGCCGGTGAACAGGGGCGTGGCTTTGCGGTCGTGGCCAGCGAAGTGCGCAGCCTGGCGCAGCGCAGCGGGCAGGCTGCTAAAGAGATTGAAGGGTTAATCGAAAAATCGGTCACCAACGTGAATAACGGCTCAACGCTGGTGGAAAAAGCGGGCGATACAATGGAAGAAATTGTCGGTTCCGTCCGTCACGTTACGCAAATCATTCATGAAATTGCGTCGGCGTCGGATGAACAAAGCCGGGGGATCAGCCAGATTGCGCTGGCCGTGGCTGAAATGGACACCGTGACACAGCAGAACTCCGCGCTGGTTCAGCAGTCCGCCAGTGCTGCGGCGTCGCTGGATGAACAGGCGCTGAATCTGGAGCGTACGGTTTCGGTATTCCGTCTCGGCAACGAAAGGGCATAAACGTAAGAGCTTCAGGTAAAAAAAATGCCGCCGGAGTTTCCTCCGGCGGCATTTTTATTGCGTCAGACTGAATTACTTCGCAGGCTGAGTCAGCACGTTGTTGTACTGCCACAGGCGGTTGAAGTTAGTGTCGTTCAGGTTGCGCTGCTGTTTTTCATCTTTCGGCACGTTGCCCACAAACGGATGACCGGAGAAGACGGCGTCGCCCCACGGGTTCATCTGGTCGTAGCTGTTGTCGAAGCTGCTGTCACGAATGACCAGCTGGCTGCTGGCATCGTTAGCATCCCACGCGCGGCCCATTTTCGCCTTCGCTGCCTGCTCGAAACCACGGTCGCCGGTCAGGTTGCTGTCGATCACCAGGAAGCCGTACGGCGCGGTGGCAGGGGTGTTTGGCGCGAAGATGGACGCCTGTTTCACGCCACGGCTGCTGACGGTGTGGAATTCAACGTGGTCGAATACGGCATTAGCACGACCAAACACGTAATCCACATCACCCACGATCAGGCTGTTATGCACGTAAGCACGGCTGTAACGGCTGTTGTCGGTCTGGTTGTGGATGTTGGCGGTGTTCACCATGAAAGTGTTCTGGCGGCCAATCAGACGCACATTATCCAGAATCACGTTGTCGCCGTCGGTACGCAGTGCAACGGCAGAATGGTCGCCGCCGTCTACGGTATCAAGCAGGGCGTTACCGATGGTGAGATTCTGCACTTGCAGGCCGTTGCTTTGTGACCAGACGGTCGCGCTACAACCTGTGCCGATGGTTTCGGTTGTCTGATTCGCACAGTTCTGGAACATATAGAATGCGCGATCGCCCGGCAGGAACTGGCCATTAGGGCTGACGGTTGCACGGAACGCCGCCGGGGCCGTAGAGGCTTCCAGCGTTTGCGTCAGCGTAACATCCGCAGAGCTGTTGCCGGCACCGAATAAGGTCACTGGCGGCGCGCCAGCCGGAATGTAAACCGCGCCGTTGTAAGTGCCCGGCAGGATTTTAATGAAGATACGCTCACCGTGGTTACGCACGGCCAGTGCGGCATTCACCGCCTGTTGTACGCTGGAATACGATGCGCCATCGGTGCCTAACTGCGGGCCAACCACAAAGTTGGTTTTCGCCGCGTCAGTGCTTGCCAGTTTAGGGAACCAGCCCTGTTGCTGAACCTGCAAAGAAGGGCCGCCAAAGGCCAGGTAATTTTTCGCTGTAAAGTTGGCCGCTTCGTCCGCTGATAACACGGGCAGTGACGCGGTGCCCGGCGCAACCTGGCTGGATAAGCCTTGATGGCTGCTGCTACATGCCGCCAAAATCAGGCTGGCAGACAACATAGCGCACGCGCGTGACAGGGTGGAAATTTTCACTGTGACTGACTCCTTGATGAAGAAAGTTATTCTTTTTTTTCAATGTCGCGGCCATTGCCGCAATAAAAAAACGGCGGCCAGTAAAACTGACCACCTTTTCTGCGTCTTTTATACCACAGGAATCCGCTGTATATCACTGCCAGTGATGCTTTGCCGCAAGCCGCGTCAGATCATTTGCTGATCTCCGCGCCACCGAGCAATTTCAGTAGGGCTTGTGCGACGACTTTGGACGACGCCGGATTCTGCCCGGTGATCAGCTTGCCGTCGGTGACAACGTACGGACGCCAGTCAGCGGCTTTGCTGTAATCGCCGCCGTGCTTTTTCAGCTCGTCTTCCACCAGGAAAGGCACGATGTCCGTCAGCCCGACGGCGTCCTCTTCGCTGTTGCTGAACCCCGTGACGCGCTTGTCTTTGACCAGCGGTGTGCCATCGTCAAGCAGCACATTGCGCAAAACGCCGGGCGCGTGGCAAACGGCTGAAACTGGTTTGCCTGCCGTCCAGAAAGCCTTAATCAGCCCGACCGAGTGCGCGTCTTCCGCCAGATCCCACAACGGCCCGTGGCCGCCGGGATAAAAAATAGCGTCGAAATCAGCAGCATTCACCTCCGTCAGTTTCACCGTTGTGGCGAGCGCATGCTGAGCGCTTTTATCCTGACGAAAACGCGCCGTGGTTTCGGTCTGGGCATCCGGTTCATCGCTTTTCGGATCCAGGGGCGGTTGTCCGCCTTTCGGCGACGCCAGTGTCAGCGCTGCGCCAGCATCCAGAAATTCGTAATACGGTGCGGTGAATTCTTCCAGCCAGAAACCTGTTTTCTTGCCTGTTTCGCCGAGTTTATCGTGCGATGTCAATACAATCAGTAATTTCATGTTACCTCCTGTGGACGCCGTCAGGGGTCAATCTTGCCCGACACGAACGACCAGTTTGCCAAAGTTTTTACCCTCAAGTAGACCGAAGAACGCTTGCGGTGCGTTTTCCAGCCCTTCAACAACGTCTTCGCGGAACTTCACTTTCCCTGCTTCAAACCATTCGCCCATCTGTTTTGCAAATTCCGGATAACGATGGCCGTAATCATCAAAAATAATGAAACCCTGCATGCGCAGACGTTTTCTCAAAATTGTGCTGGCTAACAATGACAGACGATCGTGTCCTTCTTTCAGGCCAGTGGCGTTGTATTGCGAAACCAGACCGCACACCGGAATACGGGCTTTGGTATTGAGCAGCGGAAGAACCGCGTCAAACACCGCGCCGCCGACGTTTTCGAAATAAACGTCGATGCCGTCAGGGCAGGCGGCTTTGAGACGTTGATCCAAATCTGGCGCGCGGTGATCTAAGCATTCGTCGAAGCCGAAATGTTCCACGGCGTAGCGGCATTTCTCTTCACCCCCCGCGATCCCTACCACGCGGCAGCCTTTGATTTTACCGATTTGCCCGACCAGGGATCCGACCGGCCCGGTGGCTGCGGCGACCACCAGCGTCTCGCCCGGTTTCGGTTCGCCGATATCCAGCAGCCCCATAAACGCGGTGAAGCCCGGCATCCCCAGCACGCCCAATGCCAGAGACGGTTGCTTAAGCGCAGCGCCTTCCAGCTTTTTCACTTCATCCGCGTTCACAACGGCGTAATCCTGCCAGCCGGTTCTGCCCACGACGAGATCGCCGGTCTTGAAATCCGGGCTGTGGGATTCCACCACGCGTGACACCCCGCCGCCGGTCATCACTTCACCGATTTGCACCGGCGCGGCATACGAAGGCGCGTCGGACATCCGCCCGCGCATGTAAGGGTCAAGAGAAAGCCAGACGGTGCGCAATAAAAGCTGGCCTTCTTTGGCCTCCGGCAGCGGGGCTTTTTCCAGACGGAAATTGTCATCAACAGGTTTACCATGAGGGCGGGACGCCAGAACGATGCGGCGGTTTTCAGACTGAGATTGAGACATACCAATACCTTCCCGTTTCATATAAGAGAGTTAAAAGTCGACGTAATTGGGAATAAGTATAGGACGCGAAGTTGTTTTCGCATGAAGCGGTTTATGCCATGTTCTTATGAGTCATGCGTTTTATCCCCAAACTGTGACCATCATCTTTTCCTATGACTTTGTCCGAGAAATCCCTTTGAGTCTGTGAAGGGCGCAGGTATGTTCGGTAAGGTTTTTGACCACTTGCTCCGTTTTATCTTTCAGATTAATAAGCATAAAAAAGGGATCCCGATGCGTAAAACACCTCTGGCACTCAGTGCCGTTTTCCTGCTGCTCAGCCTTGGCCAAACGGCAACGGCAACAGACGCTGCGCCCGCGCCACTGTCTCCGGGCGTTAACGTTGCACAACTCGCCCGACAGTCGCCGGTTCACTGGGTTTCTGTCGCGCAAATTGAAAACAGCCTGCAAGGCCGTCCGCCGCTGGCGGTGGGCTTCGATATTGATGACACCGTGTTGTTTTCTTCACCGGGTTTTTACCGTGGCCAGCTGGAATTTTCTCCGGGCAAACAGGATTATCTGAAAAACCCGAAATTCTGGGAAAAAATGAATAACGGCTGGGACGAGTTCAGCATGCCGAAAGATGTGGCGAAAAGCCTGATTGCCATGCACCTCAAACGCGGCGACAGCATTTATTTCGTTACCGGGCGCAGTGAAACCAAAACCGAAACCGTCACCAAAACCTTGCAGAATGATTTCCAGATCCCGCAAGACAAAGTAAATCCGGTGATTTTTGCCGGTGACAAAGCCGGGCAGAACACCAAAACGCAGTGGCTGAAAGATAAGCAAATGAAGATTTTCTACGGGGATTCGGACAACGACATCACCGCTGCACAGGCCGCCGGTGCGCGCGGCATCCGCGTATTACGCGCGTCAAACTCCAGCTATAAACCGTTACCGCAGGCCGGCATCTTTGGCGAAGAAGTGATTGTGAATTCTGAGTACTGAGAAGAAAAGAAAGGCAGTGGCAGGATTTGCGCCTCACCAGAATACAGGTGAGGCGCAGAAAAAAATTACTTCACACTTACATCAATATCGCCGAAATATTTCTTCGATAGCGTCTTCACTACGCCGTCTTGCTGTACTTTGGCGATGGCGGTATCGAGTTTTTCTTTCAGCGCGGCATCACCTTTGCGCAGGCCGAATGCAATACCGCTGCCGAGGATTTTATCGTCGCGCACGGCGTCGCCGACAAAGCCGTAATCCTTGCCATCAGGACGTGACAGGAATCCGCTCTGGCCTGCCGGAGCCAGCACTAACGTGCCGTCCAGACGCCCTGAGGACAGGTCCAGATACACCTGGTTCTGATCCTGATAAGAAACGATATCCACGCCTTTCGGTGCCCAGTGCGCCTGCGCGTAACTTTCCTGAATCGAACCCTGCAACACGCCGATGTGTTTGCCTTTCAGCGCATCAACGGTCGGCAGCAGGCCGGAATCTTTTTTGGCAATCAGTTTCGTCGGTACGCGGTAAATCACGTTGGTGAAATCAATCGCCTGACGACGCTTTTCGGTTACGTTCATGGCGGAGTTGATTGCATCGAATTTACGCGCCTGAAGGGCAGCAATCAGGCCATCGAAAGAGGTGTCGTACCATTCGCATTTCACGCTGGCCGCGGCGCAAACGGCATTACCCAAATCAATATCAAAGCCCTGCAATTCGCCGGTGGCGCTTTTGGATTCAAACGGCGGATACTGCGCTTCCAGACCGAATTTCAGCGTTGAACCGTCTGCCAGCGCAGAAAAAGACGCCACGGCACAACCTAACAGCAATGCGATTTTCAATTTTTTCATTATTCACAATTCCCCTGCGGTATCAGAAAGTAGGCTCAGACGCGACACAGACGGCGTGCGCCTTCGTACAGCGTGTCGTTATCTTTGGCAAAGCTCAGGCGGATAAGCCCGGTGGGTTTGTTATTACTGTAAAAGGCCGACAGCGGGATGGTGGCAATCTGGTGATCCCGGATCAGGCTCAGCACAAATTCATCGTCGGTCAGCGGGCTGAAATGACTAAAACGCGCCAGCATAAAGAAACTGCCACGGCTTGGGAGTAATTCAAAGCGCGATTCGCTCAGCGCTTCCGCCAGCAAATCGCGTTTTTGCTGATAGAAATCCGCCAGACCGAGATAGCTTTGCGGATCGGCCAGTGCTTCGGCAAACGCCACCTGCATCGGCGTGTCGGCGGAGAACACCATAAACTGATGCACTTTGCGGATTTCGTCCATCAGTTCCGCCGGTGCCAGGCAGTAGCCCACGCGCCAGCCGGTGACGTGATAGGTCTTGCCGAACGACGACACAATGACGCTGCGCTCGGCAAGCTGCGGATGGCAGGCCATGCTTTCGTGGCGTTCGCCGTCGAAAACCACGTGCTCGTAAACTTCGTCCGACAAAATCACGATGTCAGTGTCTTTGGTCAGCGCTGTCAGACGTTCGATGTCGAAATCAGTGAAAATCGCGCCGGTCGGGTTGTGCGGGCTGTTGATGATGATCATGCGTGTGCGGCTGTTGATGGCGCTCGCAACCTGATCCCAGTCGATGCTGAAATCTTCCATCGACAGGCCGATCGCCACCGGTTTTGCGCCCTGTAAGCGGACAATTGGCGCGTAGCTGTCAAACGACGGTTCGAAATAAATGACTTCATCGCCCGGATGCACCAGCGCGCTGATGGCGGAATACAAGCCTTCGCTGGCGCTGGCAATCACGGTGACTTCGCTGTCTGCGTCATAATGGCAACCGTAAAGCGCTTCAACTTTGGCGGAAAGTGCGTGGCGCAGCGCGGCCACGCCGCTCATCGGCGCATACTGGTTATGACCGTCGCGCATGGCTTTGGCGACGCTGTCGATTAGCGCAGGCTGGCAGGAGAAATTCGGCGCGCCCTGCGATAAGTTCAGGGCATTGTGCTCGGCGCTCAGCTGGCCAATCACGGTGAAAATAGTGGTGCCGACATCCGGTAATTTAGACTGCGGCGACATCGCGCTTTTCATAGCATTTTCCCCAAAGGAAACAGGCCGGGCGGCCATGAGAAGGTTAAAACGGGTGTTTAACGATTAAGCAGCAGTTCGACTGTGCCGACAATGGAAAATTTGTCATACTCGCCATGATCAGCCGTCATGGCTAAATGCTGAATTTACCGGGGGATCTGTGACACTTTCGCCTGAACTGTCGTATCTGAATGCACTGAATTTACCGTCGCTCAACGTGCTCAAAACCTTTGCTGTCGTCGCGCAAACCCTGAATCTGACGCATGCCGCCACGTTGCTGCACATTACGCAGGGCGCGGTCAGCCGCCAGATCACCGGGCTGGAAACGTCGCTGGGGTATCCGTTGTTTTTACGCCAGGCCCGCGGGCTGACGCTGACCCCGCGCGGTGCGCAACTATTAACGCCCGTACAGCAGGCGCTGTCGCTGATGGGTGATGCGCTGAAACGCGTCGGTTCGCACCCGGACACGCTGCGGATCAAATGCCCGACCTGTTCGATGCGCTGGTTATTGCCGCGCGTGATCCAGCTGCAAAACGACCGGCCTGATATGCGCATCGAACTGACCGCCTCGATTGCGCACGGCGTGGATTTCAGCAATGAGCATTTTGATGCAGCCGTGATTTTCGGGCGGCCACCGGAATCGCAGCGCCGCGCGCATCATCTGTTTGACGAAGTGCTGACGCCGGTCTGCACGCCGGATTTTTTGCCCCGTCATAAAGGGAAAACCGCGGTTGCCGATCTGGCGGATAAAACGCTGCTGCACCCGACCCGCGACCGCCGCGATTGGCTTTTATGGCTGCGTGAAGAGGGCGTGCAGGGGCTGCCGTCGGAGAAATCACAGCATTTCGACACGCTGGATCTGGCGATTAATTCGGCACTTCAGGGTTATGGCGTAGCGATCGGCGATCTGACGTTAATTGAAGATGATTTGCAGGCGGGCAGGGTGATTGCGCCGTTCCCGTTATGCGTGGCGAGCGGCGCGTCTTATACGTTGTTGTATCCGGAGAACCCGACCCCCGCGCTGAAAGTGGCGATTGATTTTCTCAATGAACAGGCGCGTCTCAGCCGGGAAAAGCTGAGCGCGCTGTTATCAACATCGCACCGGCTGGTCAGCGCCGTGTGAGCAATACCGTGTTATCAATAAAATGCGATCAGTAAAGTGCGCCGAGTGCGCTGGCAATGGCATCGGTCAGTTTACGGAGTTCTTCCGGCGTGATGATGTACGGCGGCATCAGGTAAATCAGCTTGCCGAACGGACGGATCCACACGCCCTGTTTCACAAAATGCTTTTGCAGTTGAGCCATGTTGACCGGCTGGCGCATTTCCACCACGCCAATCGCGCCGAGCACGCGCACGTCGGCCACTGCCGGATGTTCGGCCAGCGGCAGTAATTCATTTTTCAGCTGTTTTTCGATATTCAGCACCTGCGCCTGCCAGCGGTTTTCCGACAATAAGCGCAGGCTGGCATTCGCGACCGCGCAGGCCAGCGGATTGCCCATAAACGTCGGGCCGTGCATGAAACAGCCCGCTTCGCCGTTGCTGATCACTTCCGCGACATGCCGCGTGGTCAGCGTGGCGGAAAGCGTCATATAGCCGCCGGTCAGCGCTTTGCCGAGGCAGAGAATATCCGGCGAAATCTTCGCATGGTCACAGGCAAACAGCTTGCCGGTGCGGCCAAAACCGGTGGCAATCTCATCGGCAATCAGCAGCACGCCGTACTGATCGCACAGGTTACGCACCCGTTTAAGATACAGCGGATGGTAAATCCGCATCCCGCCCGCGCCCTGAACCACCGGCTCTAAAATCACCGCGGCAATTTTGCTGTGGTTTTCATCGAGCATTTTGGCGAAAGGCGCAATGTCCGCTTCGTCCCATTCGCCGTCAAAACGGCTCTGGGGCGCGTCGGCAAACAGATGCTGCGGCAGATATCCCTGATACAAACTGTGCATCGAATTTTGCGGGTCGCACACCGACATCGCGCCGAAAGTATCGCCGTGATAGCCGTTGCGCAGCGTCAGCAGCGTCTGACGTTTCTCGCCGCGCGCCTGCCAGTATTGCATCGCCATTTTCAGCGCCACTTCCACCGCCACCGAACCTGAATCCGCCAGAAACACGCATTCCAGCCCGGCAGGCGTCATTTCTACCAGACGGCGCGACAGCGCGATGGCTGAAGGATGCGTGATACCGCCAAACATGACGTGCGACATTTTGCCAATTTGCTCGACCGCGGCCTGATTCAGCTGCGGGTGGTTATAGCCGTGGATCGCCGCCCACCAGGACGACATGCCATCCACCAGCTCACGCCCGTCGGCCAGATGTAAAAGCACGCCGGACGCCGATTCCACCGGATACGCGGGCAGTGGTTTGGTCATGGATGTGTACGGATGCCAGATGTGGCGCTGGTCGAATTCGATATCGGCGGGGCTCATAAAGGATTCCTGCGGGAGGTAAGTTGTAAACTAAAAAATGTAATTCTCGTTGACCGTAAACCAAAACGAATCGAGAATGGTTGACAGTATACCGACCATAAAAACGTTCACGAAACATTTATTTTGGAGTTGTCGCATGACTACCCGCACCCAATGGACGCTTGAAAAAACTCAGGCACTGTTTTCCAAACCTTTCCTTGAGCTGATGTTTGAAGCCCAGCAGGTTCACCGTCAGCACTTCGATCCGCGTCAGGTTCAGGTCAGTACGCTGTTGTCGATCAAAACCGGCGCCTGTCCGGAAGACTGTAAATACTGCCCGCAGAGTTCCCGTTACAAAACCGGGCTGGAATCTGAGCGTCTGATGGAAGTCGAGCAGGTGCTTGAATCCGCCCGTCAGGCGAAAGCTGCCGGTTCGACTCGTTTCTGCATGGGCGCCGCGTGGAAAAATCCGCACGACCGTGACATGCCGTACCTCGAGCAAATGGTGCAGGGCGTGAAAGAACTGGGGATGGAAACCTGCATGACGCTCGGCACGCTGAACACCACGCAGGCGCAGCGTCTGGCGCATGCCGGTCTGGATTTCTACAATCACAATCTGGATACCTCGCCGGAATTTTACGGCAGTATCATCACCACCCGCAGCTATCAGGAACGTCTGGATACGCTGTCGGAAGTGCGCGGTGCGGGCATTAAAGTCTGCTCCGGCGGGATTGTGGGTTTAGGTGAAACCGTCAAAGACCGTGCCGGTCTGTTGATGCAACTGGCGAACCTGCCGGTGCCCCCGGAAAGCGTGCCCATCAACATGCTGGTGAAAGTGAAAGGCACGCCGCTGGCCGATAACGACGACGTCGATCCGTTTGATTTTATCCGCACTATCGCCGTGGCACGCATCATGATGCCGCAGTCGTATGTCCGTCTTTCCGCAGGTCGCGAACAGATGAGCGAACAGACGCAGGCGATGTGCTTTATGGCCGGTGCCAACTCCATTTTCTACGGCTGCAAACTGCTGACCACGCCGAACCCGGCGGAAGATAAAGATCTCATTTTGTTCGGCAAACTGGGGCTTAACCCGCAGGTGTTCGAAACAGAAATGGGCGATAACCAGCAACAGGCTGCGCTGGCCGATCAGCTGGTTCATGCTGATACCACACAGTTTTACAACGCCGCCGTCTGACCATGAGCTGGCAAACGCGGATTAACGATGCCGTTGCCGCCCGCAGAGAAGCGGCGGCTTTTCGTGTGCGTCAGCCGAACAACGGCGGCAGTGCGCGGTTTCTGACACAGGGTGACAAACGGTATCTGAATTTTTCCGGTAACGATTATCTCGGTCTGAGTCAGGACGCCGACGTCATTGCCGCGTGGCAGAAGGGCGCTGAAAAATACGGCGTGGGCAGCGGCGGTTCCGGGCACGTCACCGGCTACAGCGTGGTGCACGCCGAATTTGAACAGCAGCTGGCGCAGTGGCAGGGCTATCCGCGCGCGCTGCTGTTTATCTCCGGCTTTGCGGCCAACCAGGCCATTCTTGCCGCGCTGATGCAGGGCGACGATCGCGTGCTGGCGGATAAACTCAGCCACGCTTCTTTGCTGGAAGGCGCTGCCCATTCGCCTTCGCAACTGCGGCGCTTTCATCACAATCAGCCGGATTCCCTGCAACGCTTGCTGAAAAAACCGGTGGGCGGTGAAACGCTGGTGGTGACCGAAGGCGTGTTCAGTATGGACGGCGACACTGCACCGCTGGCGGAACTGCATCGTCTCGCGCAATCGCACGAAAGCTGGCTGATGGTGGATGACGCGCACGGCGTGGGCGTCACCGGTGAAGAAGGGCGAGGCAGTTGCTGGCAGCAGGGCGTGCGGCCTGAACTTCTGGTGGTCACATTCGGTAAAGCTTTCGGGTGCAGTGGCGCGGCGGTGCTGTGTGATGATGCCACCGCGGATTACCTGTTGCAGTTCGCGCGTCATCTGATTTACAGCACGGCGATGCCTGCGGCGCAGGTTTGCGCGTTACAGGCCGCGCTGGCACGAGTCCGGCAAGACGACGGCCTGCGTGATAAACTGGCGGCCAATATTGCCCGTTTCCGCGCCGGGGCTACCGGATTGCCTTACCGGCTGACCGCTTCACAAACGGCTATCCAGCCGGTGATCGTAGGCGAAAATCAGCCTGCTTTAGATCTGGCGGCGACATTGCGCGAACGCGGGTTGTGGGTCAGTGCTATCCGTCCGCCGACGGTGCCTCCGGGCAGCGCGCGGCTGCGTCTTACGCTGACGGCGGCACACAGGCCGGAAGATATCGATTTTTTGCTGGAGTCCCTTCATGGGTGCAGTCACTGAATTAGTGAATAAACAAGCGGTGGCCGACGCGTTCAGCCGCGCCGCCGTCAGTTATGAAAACGCCGCACAATTGCAGCGTGATGTGGGGGAAACGTTGCTGTCGCTGGCAGAACCCTACCTGAAAGATGCAGGAAAAACGGTTATCGACGCCGGTTGCGGGACGGGCTATTTCAGCCGTTACTGGCGCGCTCAGGGGAAAAACGTGATTGCGCTGGATCTCTCCGAAGGCATGCTGAGCCGTGCCCGTGAACTGGATTCCGCCGATGAATATGTGCCGGGAGATATCGAGCGTTTACCGTTTGCCGATAACTCGGTTGATATCTGTTTCAGCAATCTGGCGGTGCAGTGGTGTAACGCGCTGCAGCGTGCGCTGGAGGAAATGCACCGCGTCACCCGCAACGGCGGGCTGGTGATCTTCTCCACGCTGGCTGAAGGTTCGCTCAATGAGCTGGCCGCCGCGTGGATGAAAGTCGATGGCCGCCGTCACGTCAATCAGTTCCTGACGCCTGACAAAATCGCCGAAGCCTGTGCGCCGTATCGCCATGAAGTGACCTTCAGCGATCACATCGCCGAATTCCCGGACGTGATATCGCTGATGCGTTCGCTCAAAGGCATCGGCGCGACGCACATTAAAAATGGACGACTTGGCGGACTGGGCGGGCGTGAGCGTCTGCAATTGCTGGAGAAACATTACGTCCGCCGCGACGGCGTTTTGCCGCTGAACTACCGGCTGGTTTACGGCATTTTGCAGGTGGAAGAACTCATTCCCCGTTGATTTAAAAGAAACAGTTATACACACCAGGCACGACGCAGAACTAAGACATGAAACAAAAATACTTTATTACCGGCACCGATACCGAAGTCGGAAAAACCGTTGCCACAACCGCATTTTTACAGGCGGCAGCGCGCGCCGGACACAAAACTGCCGGATACAAACCGGTGGCGTCAGGCAGTGAAATGACGGCCGAAGGCCCGCGAAACAGTGACGCGCTGGCGCTTCAGGCTTACAGCACCGTCGGGCTGCGTTACGACGAAGTGAATCCGTGTACGTTTATCGAACCGACGTCGCCGCATATCGTCAGCGAGCTGGAAAATCGCCCGATTGATCCGCAGGTGTTATCCGCCGGATTGCGCCATCTCGAACCGCTGGCCGACTGGGTGGTGGTGGAAGGGGCGGGCGGCTGGTACACGCCACTGACCGCAGACTATACGTTCGCGGACTGGGTGATTGCCGAGCAACTGCCGGTGGTGTTAGTGGTGGGAATGCGGCTGGGCTGCATCAATCACGCCGTGCTGACGGCGGAGGCCATCGCGCAAAGTGGTTTACATCTGGCGGGCTGGATTGCCAATGATGTGCAGGAAACGGGGAAGCATCATCAGGCATACATGGCGACGCTCACGCGTATGCTGCCTGCGCCGCTGCTGGGCGAGATCCCGTTCCTGAGTGCCGGTCTGGACGTAAATCTGGGGCAATATCTGGCTCTCGAACATCTGCTTCCTGGTGGTGAATGAAGCCCGACGTCAGACCGTCAGATAATTTTTGATTAACGTCTCGTCAAGCTGTGCCAGCGTGCCTTGTGCCACGTTGCGCCCGCCGTCCACCAGACAAAAACGGTCAGCGACGCTGCGGATGAACGGCAATTTATGCCCGACCAGAAGCAGCGTCAGACCGAGATCACGGTTCAGGCGGTGAATGATGTTACCCATATTCGCCGCCATCGATGCGCTGGTGTGTTCAGTTGGTTCGTCGAGGATCAGCAGTTCGGGCTCCTGAACCAGCGCGCGGCTGATCGCCAGTTGCTGCTGCTGGCTCTCATCGAGCTCTCCCGCTTTACGCGTTCCCATTTCCTTAAGCGTCGGAAACAGGTCGTAGACCTCTTCAGGCACGCGACGCGTCTTATTCCGGCTGGCCATCATGGCAATTTGCAGGTTTTCATCGACACTCATCTGTGAAAAAATCTGCCGACCCTGTGGCACATAACCGATGCCGATTTGGGCACGGCTTTCCACAGGAAGATTTAACAAACTCTGAGGTTCTTCGTCGCGCGACTGCCAGTATATCGCCCCGCTTTTCACCGGAAGATGGCCCATAATGCAGTTCACCAGCGTGGTTTTCCCCACGCCGTTTCGCCCGATCAGGCACGTACATTGACCGCGGTACAGTTCGAGATTGATATCCCACAGAATATGTTTTTGCCCATAATACTGATTAACTGATTTTACACTTAACATCAGACCTCCCTCCCTCACGGAGCATTCCGCTGAACTTCGCTTTGACCGCCACTGTCATATTTCTGACATTTATGTTCCGCTGTTAATGCCGTAACACAGAATTAAATCCCGTTTTTTACCGACCTGTCTCACAGCATCAATTACAGATAAACAGCCATTAACCAGTGATAAATGGGGTTAACCGCTTTTTCCTTGCTCTAAAAAAGGCTTTGCTTAGCAAAAAACAGGGTATTCATCAGATTTCACTTTCAGGTTTAAAAAGCGGTTCCGGCTACAGGAATCGCTCCCTACAGAGACACTGCAACTCTCAGGCCAAGTTTGTAAAAGTGACAGAGAAAAGAGAAGTTACACGGGTGTTAACAGCGGGGCGCAGGGCGATTTAGGATTATTCATTAGTGTTGCTCAGGTTTTAACAGAACCGCCCTGACGGGGGAAAAGGGCATCTGCACTTTGCCAGTGCTGCTAACTCTGGTTTTGGTGCAAGTCATACCACAACAGGAAGCTAAAAAATCCTGATGAGATGCACTTTTGGATTATGCAAGAAACATCCACCTAAAAATCTAGGCAAAATAGGCATAAATAAAGTCTGAAAAAAGGGAAAAAATAACTAAAAAAGATGCTGATCCCTCCTCCTGCGTCCGAAGTGCACTTTTTGCCAACTCCCGCAGCACGGGGCGTGCTGAGAGTTATCCACTATTCCTGTGGATAACCATGTGCATGAGAGTAAGAAAAGATGCTACAGACGAGTCAGGGCGCGGGTTGTGCTTACTTTGCCCGTATTCACAGCTTTTTAATGATGTTGTTTATAATCAGTGAGTTAGTTAAAAGCAATACGCCCGTAATTCGTTCGTCATAGTTGTGTCAGAATTCGTCAACCTGTGGTCAGAAAGTTAACGAATGAAAAAGTTTGGGGATAATTGTCACCTGATGGTGAGAATTATTTTCCGTAATAACCTAAAAAAGTGCAGATGTAGCAACTGGTTAAATCACTGGTGATTTTTATCGATTGGAGGCTGGTTTTATATACAGTATTATAGGGTGGTAAAATCAAGGCTGGCAAAATTCGCGGAGTCTTTCATACTGTTTTTCCGTGAGCGCCTTACGTACGGCCTTATGCGTTTTCATTTCAGCCAGGTAGCCCGTCATGAGTAAAGAGTTCAAACTGCATTCCGAATTTAAGCCATCAGGCGATCAGCCTGAGGCAATACGCCGTCTGGAAGAAGGGCTGGAGAACGGTCTGGCGCACCAGACGTTACTTGGCGTTACCGGTTCCGGTAAGACCTTCACCGTCGCGAACGTGATTGCTGACCTGAACCGCCCGACGATGGTTCTCGCGCCCAACAAAACCCTCGCAGCGCAGCTGTATGGCGAAATGAAAGAGTTCTTCCCGGAGAACGCCGTCGAATATTTTGTTTCTTACTACGATTATTATCAGCCCGAAGCGTACGTCCCGAGTTCAGACACGTTTATCGAAAAAGATTCCTCGGTGAACGAACACATTGAGCAGATGCGCCTTTCCGCGACCAAAGCGTTGCTTGAGCGTCGCGACGTCATCGTGGTGGCATCCGTTTCGGCGATCTACGGTCTGGGCGACCCGGATCTGTATCTGAAAATGATGCTTCATCTGACCAAAGGGATGATTATCGATCAGCGCGCCATCGTGCGCCGTCTGGCCGAGCTGCAATATGCCCGCAACGATCAGGTTTTCCAGCGCAGTACTTTCCGCGTGCGCGGCGAAGTGATCGACGTCTTCCCGGCGGAATCGGACGATCTGGCGCTGCGCATCGAGCTTTTCGATCAGGAAGTCGAGCGGCTTTCCCTTTTCGATCCGCTGACCGGTCAGGTGCAGCACGAAGTTCCGCGTTTCACAATTTACCCGAAAACGCACTACGTGACCCCGCGTGAACGTATTTTGCAGGCGATGGAAGAGATCAAAGTCGATCTGGCCGATCGCCGCAAGGTGCTGCTGGATAATAATAAACTGCTCGAAGAACAGCGTCTTAGTCAGCGTACGCAGTTTGACCTCGAAATGATGAATGAGCTGGGCTATTGCTCGGGCATCGAAAACTATTCGCGGTATCTCTCCGGACGCGGTCCGGGCGAGCCGCCGCCGACGCTGTTTGACTATCTGCCTGCCGACGGTTTGCTGATTGTCGACGAATCCCACGTCACCATTCCGCAAATCGGCGGGATGTACAAAGGCGACCGCTCGCGTAAAGAAACGCTGGTGGAATACGGTTTCCGCCTGCCATCGGCGCTGGATAACCGCCCGATGCGCTTTGAAGAATTTGAAGCGCTGGCGCCGCAGACGATTTATGTTTCCGCCACGCCCGGCGCTTACGAGCTGGATAAATCCGGCGGCGACGTGGTGGATCAGGTGGTGCGTCCGACCGGCTTGCTGGATCCGATTATTGAAGTGCGCCCGGTTACCACACAGGTCGACGATCTGCTGTCGGAAATCCGCAAACGCGTGGCCATCAATGAGCGTGTGCTGGTCACTACGCTGACCAAACGCATGGCCGAGGATTTGACCGAGTATCTGGAAGAACACGGCGAGAAGGTGCGTTATCTGCACTCTGATATCGATACCGTGGAGCGCGTGGAGATCATTCGCGATTTGCGTCTGGGTGAATTCGATGTGCTGGTGGGCATCAACTTGCTGAGGGAAGGGCTGGATATGCCGGAAGTTTCGCTGGTGGCGATCCTTGATGCCGACAAAGAGGGCTTCCTGCGTTCAGAACGTTCGCTCATTCAGACCATTGGCCGTGCGGCGCGTAATCTCAACGGTAAAGCCATTCTTTACGGCGACAGAATCACGAATTCGATGGCTAAAGCTATCGGGGAAACGGAGCGTCGCCGTGCGAAACAGGAAGCTTACAATCTGGAAAATGGCATTACGCCGATGGGCCTGAACAAGAAGATTTCCGACATCTTGCAACTGGGCCAGCCGAAGACCAAAAAGAACAAAGACAAGCGCGATGCCGAAGCGGCGCAGACCTACAAATCGCTTACGCCTAAAGCGCTGGAACAGCGCATTAAGGAGCTGGAAAGCAAGATGTATGCGCATGCCCAGAACCTGGAATTCGAAGAAGCGGCCAATACCCGCGACGAACTCCACGCCCTGCGCGAGCAGTTTATTGCTCTTTCGTAAGGGAAAAATGCTAAAGTGCGCGGCCTGAAAATTGATAAGGAAAAGCGAGCCAATGACTGATACACCACAAAATCCCGCTGCGGCGAAAGATCCGCTGCACGGCGTCACGCTGGAAAAACTGCTGACAACGCTGGTGGATAATTTTGGCTGGCCCGCACTGGCTTCGCAGGTCAATATCAACTGCTTCAAAAGCGACCCGAGTATCAAGTCCAGCCTGAAATTTCTCCGCCGTACGCCGTGGGCGCGCAAAGAGGTGGAAACCCTGTATATGGATTTCATCGAAGGCCATTTGCGACCTGATATGACGCGCAGCAAACGCCGCACGCCGTTATCCGCTGAAAAGCCGCAAAAACCTAAAGTCAGTACCGCGAAACCTGCCGCTGACAGCCCGTGGAATAATCATCCGCTGACCAAAAAATAACAGCCGTTTCCACCGGTTTTTTGAACTGTGAAAAAGCCCTTTAATCTGTAAAGTGAAGCGGGGCTTTTTTATTGTGCGGAGAGAAATGTGACCGGGAAAAATGTACTTATTGTGGTGGATATGCAAAACGGAGTGTTCGCATCGCCACGTTATGACCGCAGCGGGCGCACCGCGTTAATTAACCAGCTGATTGACCGGGCTGGGCGCATCATTTTCATCCAGCACGCCGAAGGTGAAATGACCGAAGGCAGCGAATTCTGGCAGGTTTTGCCGGAACTTCATCAGCCGGCGGGTTCTGTTTCCGTCACCAAAACCGCCTGCGATTCTTTCTACCGCACCCGTCTTGATGAAGTGCTGAAAGATCTCAATGCGACCGGCTTTACGGTGTGCGGATGCGCCACGGATTACTGCGTGGATACCACCATTAAAGTCGCTGCCAGCAAAGGCTACGCGGTAACCGTTGCCTCCGATGCGCACACCACTGGCGACAGAACCCACGCCACGGCTCAGCAGTTAATAGGCCAGCACAACGAAGTCTGGCGCGAGTTATCCGTGCCGGGAAATCCGGTGACGGTGAAAACCACTGCTGAAATCCTGGCAGGCTGGGCATAACTCCAGACAAATTTGTGAAACGGTTTTAATGAAAAAGGCCGCATTGCGCGGCCTTCGTCTTTATATTTTCAGAATCATTTTCTCAGCACTCAGTGCATCTTTTGCAGCACTTCTTCTACCGCCGTCCGCAACATATCGCGGTCATGGCGATAAGGAATATCGCTGGCTTCGAGCGGGCTTTGAATAATCAGATGCGCTTTGGCGCTTTCACCCAGCGTCACTTTCGGCCCAACAATCGCCGCGTCAGCGCGACGGCCAATGCGTTTTTCGATCATGTCCAGCTTGTCGTCAAGCGTCAGTGAAGCCGCGGCAACGCTCAGCTCTTTCCCCAGATTGCCGATATACACGATGTGTGCACGGCTGCGGCGCAGGGCGGTGGTAAGATCTTCCATCAGCAACAGCGGCATCAGGCTGGTGAAGAAACTGCCGGGGCCGATCAGGATAAGATTCGCTTCGGCGATGGCCTGTAACGCTTCGCGCGTGGCCGGAACCTGTGGCTCCAGCAGTAATTCGCGCGGGATTTGCGTCAGTTTATCGACATTTACTTCGCCGTGAACCCGCTGACCGGCTGCGTCGATCGCGGCCAAATCAACCGGGTGCTCGGACATCGGGATCAGCTCTGCGTCGACTTTCAGCAAACTGCGCACCAGATTGATCGCTTCCAGCGGACGGACAGTCAGGTGATCCAGTGCGCGCAGCATCAGATTGCCAAGATTGTGTCCGTCGAGTTCGCCCTGTCCGCTGAAGCGGTATTCGAACATCGCCGAAGCTAAGCTCGGTTCGGTGATCAGCTGGTTAAGGCAGTTGCGCATATCGCCCCAGGCAATACCGCCTACCGAGCGGCGGATGCGGCCGGTTGAGCCGCCGTTGTCCGTTGTGGTCACAATGCCGGTAAGACGCGGGCCCAGCGAGGAAAGAGAAGACATCACGCGACCCAGCCCGTGCCCTCCGCCTAATGCCACCACCCGGTCGAGGTCAGCTAATGTTCGATTGCGCATAAAGATCCTTGTGAAGCGGCCAGAGGTGAGAATAGTACGTGCTCGGGGCACAATAACGATGCAGCAGATAATAGTTTCGCCGGGAGATTTTACCTAATTTTGCAACAGGATGTTATCCCTTCGCAGCACTCTCAGCGCTTTCAAAATCAAGCGGTTTTATCGTTGAAAATGCTCTCTTTTGTCGTGAAAAATCGTTATATATCAAAATGCATAACGAAAAACCACCTTGGCGATCCGGTCTTCAGAGCGTTAAACTGTAGACCGTTACCCGAATTCTTCATCGCTCTGCACTGAACGTGTTGAATCAACTCCTAGCCTTGGTTCCTAAGTTGCCTTTCTGACGTTATTCCCACAGAAACAATATGGAGCTCTGGCCGTGACAATCAGTCACCAGGGTGCACGGCAGAAATGCCCGCATCTCCCGTATTTGGAAAGGTGTTTAGGTGCTTCAACTTACTGATGCTTTTGCCCGCAAGTTTTATTACTTGCGGCTGTCGATCACTGACGTGTGCAATTTTCGTTGCACCTATTGTCTGCCCGACGGTTACAAGCCGCACGGACACAGCAATAAAAGCTTTCTTTCGCTCGATGAAATCCGTCGGGTCAGTCGCGCGTTCGCCAATCTGGGAACGGAAAAAGTGCGCCTGACCGGTGGAGAACCGTCGCTGCGTCGCGATTTTTGCGACATCATTGCCGCCGTTCGCGAAAACCCCTCAATTAAAACGCTGGCCGTGACCACTAACGGTTACCGTATGGCGCGTGATATCAGCAAATGGCGCGATGCCGGGCTGACAAACATCAACGTCAGCGTCGACAGCCTTGATGCCCGCCAGTTTCACGCCATCACCGGGCAGGATAAATTTCGCGAGGTCATGGCCGGAATTGACGCCGCGTTTGACGCCGGTTTCAGCAAGGTCAAAGTCAATACCGTGCTGATGCGCGATGTGAATCACGCCAGCCTCAACACCTTCCTCGACTGGATTAAAACCCGTCCGATCCAGCTGCGTTTCATCGAGCTGATGGAAACCGGCGACGGCGGCGAACTGTTCCGCAAACATCATGTTTCCGGCGAAGTCCTGCGCGAACAGCTTGTCCGTCAGGGCTGGCAGCTGCAGATCCGCTCACGCAGCGACGGCCCGGCGCAGGTGTTCAGCCACCCGGATTATCTGGGCGAAATCGGCCTGATCATGCCGTATGAAAAAGACTTTTGTGTCAGCTGCAACCGTCTGCGCGTGTCCGCGATCGGCAATCTGCATTTGTGTCTTTTCGGCGAGCAGGGCATTCCTCTGCGCGATTTACTGGCCGACGACCTTCAGCAGGATGATTTGATGGACAGGATCCAGGGCGGCCTCAGCCGTAAAAAACAAACGCACTTCCTGCATGAAGGCAATACCGGAATTACCCAGAACCTGTCGTTTATCGGCGGCTGAGTCCGGCATTAATCGTTTAAGGAGCAAACTGATGAGCAAAGCCAGCAAAGAATTTTTGCCTTTATCTGTCGCGATCATGACGGTATCTGACCGCCGCACTGACGCGGAAGACACCTCAGGCCATTACCTGAAAGAAGCCGTGACCGAAGGCGGCCACCACGTCGTGGCGCAGCAAATTGTTAAAGAGAGTATTTACAGCATTCGCGCCGTGGTTTCTGCGTGGATTGCAGATGAAAAGATTCAGGCCATTTTGATCAACGGCGGTACCGGTTTTAATACCGGAAATAACACGCCGGAAGCCCTGAAGCCGTTATTTGACCGTGAAATTGAAGGTTTCGGCGAGCTGTTCCGTATGGTGTCTTTCGAAGATATCGGCACCTCGACCATTCAGTCACGCGCCATCGCCGGTATTGCCAATCAGACGGTGATCTTTGCCATGCCGGGCTCGACCCGCGCGTGCCAGACCGCCTGGGAAAATATCATTGAAGCGCAACTCGATGCCCGTCAGGGTCCGTGCAATTTCACCCCACATTTGAAGAAATAAGCATGTCAGAATTAACTCACATTAATGCGTCCGGTGATGCCCACATGGTGGATGTTTCCGGCAAAGCCGAAACGGTTCGCGAAGCCCGCGCCGAAGCTTTTGTTGAGATGGCAGCCCAAACGCTGGCGATGATCATCGACGGTAATCATCACAAAGGGGATGTGTTTGCTACCGCGCGCATCGCCGGAATTCAGGCTGCCAAGAAAACCTGGGATTTGATCCCGCTGTGTCACCCGCTGTTGCTGACCAAAGTCGAAGTCAATCTGGAAGCGCAGCCGGAACATAACCGCGTTCGTATCGAATCCCGTTGCCGGTTAAGCGGTAAAACCGGTGTGGAAATGGAAGCGCTGACCGCGGCTTCCGTCGCCGCGCTGACTATCTACGACATGTGTAAAGCCGTTCAGAAAGATATGGTGATCGGCCCGATCCGCCTGCTGGAAAAAAGCGGCGGTAAATCCGGCGACTTTAAGGCGGAAAGCAAGGCTGAAGATAAGGTGGAAATATGATCGACATTTTATTCTTCGCCCAGGTTCGTGAATTAACCGGGACGTCCAGCCTGCAATTGCCGGCTGATTTTTCCACCGTGGAAGATTTGCGCAATTCCCTGACCGGACGCGGCGACCGCTGGGCGCTGGCGCTGGAATCCGGCAAATTGCTGGTGGCGGTCAATCAGACGCTGACTACGATGGCGCATCCGCTGGTAGCGGGCGACGAAGTGGCGTTCTTCCCGCCAGTGACCGGGGGCTGAGATGGACAGGACAAAAATTATTGTTGATGCCGCCCCGTTTAACGTTGGCGAAGAGTACAACTGGCTGGCGCAATCAGACGCAGACGGCGCGGTGGTAACGTTCACCGGCAAAGTGCGCAATCATAATCTGGGCAGCCACGTCACGGCACTGACGCTGGAGCATTATCCGGGCATGACGGAAAAAGCGCTGGCGGAGATTGTTGAACAGGCTCGCGCGCGCTGGCCTTTGCAAAGTGTTTCTGTTTATCACCGCGTCGGGCCGATGTATCCGGGCGATGAAATTGTCTTTGTCGGTGTCACCAGCGCTCACCGCGGAATGGCGTTCGAGGCCAATGAGTTTATTATGGATCAGCTGAAAACGCGCGCACCATTCTGGAAGCGTGAGGCGACGGAAGAGGGCGACCGCTGGGTTGATGCCCGTGACAGCGATAAAGTTGCGGCGGCGCGCTGGTAAATAGTGGTTCAACCGCACCGACTCCTCCCATGCTTTTCCCGCCAACTGTGATACGCTTTAAAAAATCGGGAGGCCATTTTGGCCTCATTATTGTCCTCCATGCAAAAGGGTAATCATCATGGATCGATATCCACGCAGTAACGGTTCAATTGTTGAACGCGCAAATACGGGCATTCAGGCGTACATGGCGCAAGTGTATGGCTGGATGTTCTGTGGCTTGCTGCTGACGGCATTTGTTGCCTGGTATGCTTCCGGCTCCGAAAAAATCATGAGTTTTGTTTTTTCCAGCCAGATTACGTTCTTTGGTTTGATCATCGCGCAACTGGCGCTGGTCTTCGTGATTTCCGGCATGGTGAATCGCCTGAGCGGGACGGTCGCCACCGGCCTCTTCATGTTGTATTCCGCCCTGACCGGTCTGACGCTTTCCAGTATTTTTCTCGTCTACACCGGTGATTCCATTTTCGGGACATTCATCGTCGCTGCGGGGATGTTTGGTGCAATGAGCGTTTACGGTTACGTGACCAAGCGTGATTTAACCGGCATCGGCAGCATGTTGTTCATGGCGCTGATTGGTCTGGTTCTGGCATCGCTGGTCAACATGTGGCTGAAAAGCTCGGGTCTTGCGAACATCATTTCCTATGCAGGCGTGCTGATCTTCGTCGGCCTGACTGCCTACGATACCCAGAAGCTGAAAAACATGGGTGCGCAATTGTCGGCGGATGACCGTGATAATTTCCGCAAATATTCCATCGTGGGCGCACTGACGTTGTATCTGGATTTCATCAACCTGTTCCTGATGTTGTTACGGATTTTCGGTAACCGCCGGTAATTGTTTTTGATTTCAAACTTTATGAGAGGGGCGCTGAAAAGCGCCCTTTTTTTATGCCAGTTCCGGGCATTAGCGGCTTGGGGGCTACGCCTGGGCTTAAAGCAGATCGAGAAAGTTTCACCATTTCCAAATGACTCCAGCCCTCGATTACGGAATCCTCACTCTTCCTGTCGGCACCTGCCGGAAACTCCACCACACCTGCACGGTGTTAAACAGCACCAGAATCGCGGTCACGATAAATACCCACCGGAATCCGAACAGCGCGGAAGCGCTGGAACCAATCAGCGGCCCGACGACATTCCCGAGGTACATAAACGACTGGTTATACCCAAATATCCTGCCAGTAACCTGATCGCTGCTGTATTTAACCAGCAATGCCTGCACCGCGGGCATTAACGCGCCATCGCCGAAACCGAGCATAAAACGCAGAACGCCGAGCTGGACGGGGGTTTTGATCAGCGCCATCAGGCAGAACAGCAGGAAGCAAAAGACCAGCGCGGCGATAAGTATCCGGTGCGCACCGATGCGGTCGCCGAGTTTACCCAGTTTGGGTGCCGCCAGTAATGCCGACACGCCGGGCACGGCGGCAATCACGCCGCTGATAAACGCGATATTACTGGTATCCGAAGAAAGTTCGCGGATAAACAGAGTCAGTATCGGGCTGATGGAACCGTTCGCCAGCTGGATCATCATGGTGGTGACGAACAGGCTGACAATCAGCCACGGGTAGGGAAGTGTGGTAAATACCGCTTTACCGCTCAGGCGGTTGGCTTTGGTGACCGGCACCACGCGCTCTTTGATCAGAAAAAGGGTGATCAGGAAACTGATAAATAACATGCCGCTGGTGACGAAAAATACCGTACGCAGACCGAGGTGGTCAGCCATAAAACCGCCTAACAGCGGGCCGATGATGACGCCTGAAACCTGACCGGTGGACAGCGTCCCCAGCGCCCAGCCGCTTTTATCGCGCGGCACCTGCGAAGCCACCAGCGCCATCGCGTTCGGAATATAGCCGGACGTTAAACCCATCAGCGTGCGCAGGATGAAAAGCTGCCAGACGTTGGTCGCAAAACCCTGCAACATCATGACAATCGCCATGCCCAGTGCGGCGCGCAGCAGCATGAGTTTGCGGCCCTTGCGGTCAGCGAGGCTGCCCCACAACGGCGCGACAATGGCGGAAACCAGGAAAGTACCGCTGAAGACCAGCCCTGACCACAAACTCAGGGATTCATGAGATGTAACACCCAGCTGTTCGATGTAAAGCGGTAAAAAAGGCAGGATCTGACTCATCGCCATGCCGGTGAAAAAGCACCCGAGCCAGACGGAGATTAAGTTTATTTTCCAGGTTTCCATGTTGCAGCGGTGTAGCCTTATGGACAAAAGAGAGTGAAAGTGAAAGAAGCATAGCAAGCTAATCCGGGTATTGGGACGCAAAAAGTGGGAAGCTATTCATCAGCTTTATAATTGATTATCCTGTATCAAAGTTTCGGATTAATACCGCAGATTATGCCGCCAGAAAGCGTCACGAAAGTTTTCATTTGTCACGTCCGGTTACAGGCCGGGAGCAGATAACTTCGCGCGGCACGGCGTTCTGTGCTAGTATCCGCACAACTGGCGCACTGCAGTTTGTGCCGAATCCTCGTGGTAATGCCTCATTTGCCTCGTCTGATCATCCATTCTTGAAACTGCACCGAACCCCGTTCGGGTTAGAGTGGACTGGAGCTTTTCCTTATATGTCATTTGATTCCCTCGGCTTAAGTGCCGAAATTTTGCGTGCTGTTGAAGAACAGGGCTATCGCGAACCTACGCCTATTCAGCGTCAGGCTATTCCTGTCGTGCTGGAAGGTCGTGACCTGATGGCGAGTGCGCAGACCGGTACCGGTAAAACCGCTGGTTTTACACTGCCGCTGCTTAACATGCTTAGCCATACCAACGCGCAATTCAAAGGACGTCGCCCGGTTCGTGCGCTGATCCTGACCCCAACCCGTGAGCTGGCGGCGCAGATTGGCGAAAACGTACAGGCTTACAGCAAATACCTGACCCTGCGTTCGCTGGTCGTATTTGGTGGTGTAAGCATTAACCCGCAGATGATGAAACTGCGCGGTGGCGTGGATGTTCTGATCGCAACGCCAGGTCGTTTGCTGGATCTGGAACATCAGCGTGCTGTTGATTTATCTCAGGTTGAAATTCTTGTGCTTGATGAAGCTGACCGCATGCTGGATATGGGCTTCATCCATGATATCCGTCGCGTGCTGGCGAAACTGCCTGCCAAGCGTCAAAACCTGCTGTTCTCCGCGACTTTCTCTGATGAGATCAAAGGTTTGGCGAGCAAGTTGCTGACCAATCCAGCTTCTGTTGAAGTGGCCCGTCGCAACACAGCTTCTGCGCAAATTGAACAAAGCGTTCACTTTGTTGATAAGAAACGTAAAAGAGAATTGCTGTCTCAGATGATCGGTGAAGGCGACTGGAAACAGGTGCTGGTCTTCAACCGTACCAAGCATGGTGCGAACCATCTTGCTGAACAGCTGAATAAAGACGGCATTACCGCCGCAGCAATTCACGGCAACAAAAGTCAGGGCGCTCGTACCCGTGCGCTGGCCGATTTCAAAGCCGGTTCAATCCGTGTTCTGGTTGCCACCGACATCGCCGCGCGCGGTCTGGATATCGATCAGCTGCCACACGTTGTGAACTATGAACTGCCAAACGTACCGGAAGATTACGTTCACCGTATCGGCCGTACCGGTCGTGCAGAAGCCACCGGCGAAGCAATTTCTCTGGTGTGCGTGGATGAACACAAACTGCTGCGTGATATCGAACGTTTGCTGAAACGTGAAATCCCGCGTATTGCGCTGGAAGGTTACGAGCCAGACCCGAGCATCAAAGCTGAGCCGATCATCAATGGTCGTCAGGGCAATGGCGGCGGCGGTCGTGGCGCGCCACGCCAGGGCCAGCGTCCGGGCGCACCGCGCTCTGGTGCTCCACGTTCCGGCGCTCCGCGTCAGGGCGGTAACGGTCAGCGTACCGGCAACGGCGGCACGTCTGAAAACCGTGGTTCCGGCGAAAACCGTCCGGCACGTTCGCGTCCTGCACATGCAGGCCAGCGTCGCACCGGCAACGGCGGCACCGGTAACAAATAAGATTTCTAGATTTGTATCGAAATCTGCAACAAACCGCCTTAACCGGCGGTTTTTTTACGCCTGAAATCCGGTTAACGGATCACATACGCACAGCGGCGCGCGCCCTGTAAAATATGCTCGGTGCGTTCAACGTTCGCCTCAAGGACATCACGGAAGACATCCCGCTCGGCGCGGCAAAAACCCTGACAGGTCGTTGCGGCGGCGCAAATCGGGCAATGGTTTTCGACAAACAGATAACTGCCGTCTTCCTGCAATGTCCAGTCCGCCATATACCCTTCGCGGGTGCGGATTGCCGTCAGCCGTTGCAGCCTTTCTTCCAGCGAATTCGCGCCCTTCATCGCCTGCCGGTAATTATCCAGCGTCTGGCTTTCACGCGATGTAATCAGCTGGTCCAGCGCTGATTCGCCCAGCGACGTGCGGATAAGCTGAAGAAGTTGTACGGTCAGATCGGCGTGCGCATCAGGGAAGTGGGCATGCCCTTTGGCGGTCAGCTGCCAGTATTGCGCCGGACGCCCGACGCCCTGTGACACGCCTTTCGCTTCCACCAGACCGTCTTTTGCCAGCTTTACAAATTGCTGTCGCGCTGCTTCTCCGGTTGTGCCCAACAGATGACCCGCATCGCTGGCCTGCATTTCCCCGCGGGTTTTCAGCAGCGTCATTAAGCGCTCAGCGACGCTTTGCCGGACGTCATTTTTATTTTCCAAGTCGTTGCTTGACATATCGCCTCGCCGGGTTCTAGATTATGTAAAACATATTCCAAGTTATTTCTTGTTTTAATCATACCATAATCACAACGTGCTTCAATGTGCGGAAAACATAAACCAAAGGGACGAAGAGAAATGTCGGAAAGTCAGAGCGGCTGGAAGGATTTATTCAGTGCGGAAAACCGGGGAAGCGCCATCACACTGAGCGCCGGCGTCGCGCTATACGCCACCAACAGCTACATCGTGATTACGATTTTGCCATCCGTTGTGCAGGATATCGGCGGGCTGGCGTGGTACGCGTGGAACACCACGCTTTACGTCGTCTGCTCGATTCTCGGCTCGGCGCTTTCTGCCCGGCTGATGCGAACCGCCGGACCGCGCGGCAGTTATCTTATGGCGACCGGTATTTTCATCGCCGGTGCCGCGCTTTGTACCGTTGCGCCGAATATGCCGGTGCTGCTTATCGGGCGCGCCTTGCAGGGGCTGGGTGGCGGTTTCCTGTTCGCGCTGTCTTACGCAATGATAAATCTTCTGTTTAAAGAATCTCTCTGGCCCCGCGCGATGGCGCTGATCTCCGCCATGTGGGGGATTGCGACGCTGGTCGGCCCGGCGGTCGGCGGCATTTTTGCAGAGCTGCACGCGTGGCGCTGGGCGTTCGGTCTGCTTCTGCCAGTCACGTCATTATTTGGCCTGTGGGTCTGGCGGATCCTGCCTAAATCTCAGCGGGAGAAACAGCCGGAAGAACCGTTGCCGCTGATGCAACTGGCGCTGCTGACCGGCGCGGTGCTGGTGGTTTCGGCGGGCAGCCTGTCTTCGCACGGGCTGATTAATCTGGTCGGTTTTGTGATTGCGGTGGTGATGATCCTTATCCTGCGTCACCGGGAATTTACCGCCGACGTCAGGCTGTTGCCGCGTAATGCGCTGCGCCGTTCATCGCCGCTTTATGGCCTGTATCTGGTGATGTCCTTGCTGATTATTGGCCTGGGCTGCGAGCTGTTTGTGCCTTATCTGCTGCAACATTTGCACGGCCAGACGCCGCTGGCGGCCGGATATATTACTGCCGCTGCCGCCGCGGGCTGGACGTTAAGTGAAGTCGCCAGCTCTGGCTGGACGGGGCGTCGTGCTGATATTGCGATTGTTTCCGGCCCGCTGATTCTGGCTGTCGGCTTGCTGTTATTGCTGTTCAGCGTACCGGTGGCTTTCGGAATGCCGTGGCTGAATATCAGCGGCGTAGTGCTCGGGCTGACGCTGGCCGGTTTTGGCATCGGGCTGGGCTGGCCGCACCTGCTGACCCGCGTGCTACAACAGGCACCGGAAGAAGATCGCGAAAAAGCCGGTGCGTCGATCACCGTCGTGCAGTCTTTCGCGGCTGCGCTGGGAGCGGCACTGGCCGGAACGGTGGCTAACTTCTCCGGCGTGAATCAGGGCGATGCGGGCGCTGCCAATGCCGCGTTCTGGATGTTCCTGCTGTTTGCTGTTCCGGCGTTTCTGGCGGTGTGGATTGCCCTGCGTTCCGTCAGAGCGCGGCAAAAAAATACTGGCGTGAAGGAAACGTTAAGCGCCGATTTGTCACAGGGGTAATTGCCCGGAGGCGGGCCTTGCGGTAATCTTGCGCGTCATTTTTAAGGGTTGAACTGCGATGCGCGTATTACTGGCTCCGATGGAAGGTGTGCTTGATCCCCTGGTTCGTGAACTTCTCACTGAAGTGAACGACTACGATTTGTGCATCACTGAGTTTGTGCGTGTTGTGGATCAGCTGCTTCCCGTCAAAGTCTTCCATCGCCTGTGCCCCGAATTAGAACACAACAGCCGCACGCCTTCCGGCACGCGGGTTCGTGTGCAGCTTCTCGGTCAGTATCCCGAATGGCTGGCCGAAAACGCCGCCCGCGCCACTGAACTGGGTTCTTACGGCGTGGATCTCAACTGCGGCTGTCCGTCGAAAATGGTCAACGGCAGCGGCGGCGGTGCCACGCTGCTCAAAGACCCGGAGCTGATTTATCAGGGCGCTAAAGCCATGCGAGCCGCGGTGCCAGCACATTTGCCGGTGACGGTAAAAGTGCGTCTGGGTTGGGATTCTCTGGAGCGCAGTTTTGAAATCGCCGACGCCGTACAACAGGCGGGCGCGACAGAACTCACCGTACACGGGCGTACCAAAGAAGACGGTTACAAACCTGAGCGGATTAACTGGCAGGCGATTGGTGAAATCCGCCAGCGGCTGAGCATTCCTGTGATTGCCAACGGTGAAATCTGGGATTACGCCAGCGCTCAAGCCTGTATGCAAACTACCGGCTGTGACGCCGTCATGATCGGGCGCGGTGCGCTTAATATTCCCAACCTCAGCCGCGTGGTGAAATACAACGAACCGCGCATGCTGTGGGCGGATGTGATGACGCTGTTGCAGAAATACACCCGTCTGGAAAAGCAGGGCGATACCGGTTTGTATCACGTTGCGCGTATCAAACAGTGGCTGAGTTATTTGCGTAAAGAGTACGAAGAGGCGACAGAGTTATTTACTGAAGTGCGCGTGCTGAAGACGTCGAAGGAAATCGCCGGACGCATTAACCGGTGACTGAGTTCCATGACTTCGCCACGCGGCAACGCTTAAAAATGGAGGAGTATCATGGACAATAAAGACATCGGCCTGAGTCACATAGCTTTTGCCGTTAAAGATCTCGACGCCAGTATCGCTTTCTATCAGCAATTTGCCGGAATGAAAGTCATCCACCGGCGCGGCGAAAAAGGCACCCCCGCCCGGCCTGTTGCCTGGCTCAGCGACATGACCCGCCACTTTGCCCTGGTTCTGGCAGAAGACCCGCATTCTACCGACACTCAACTCGGCCCGTTCGGGCATCTCGGTATTGCCTGTGCCTCGAAAGAAGCGATGGACGCCAAACTTGCCGAAGCGCGTGATGTGGGCGTTTTGCGTCAGGAACCCACAGACTCCGGCGCGCCTGTCGGCTATTGGGCTTTTCTCGATGATCCTGATGGCAATACGCTCGAACTTTCCTACGGGCAGGAAATCGGTTATTTAATCGACCGTCAGTAATTACCGGTTAATCAATAATAAAAACGGGCAGGGATCTGAAACCCTGCCCGTTGTCGTCTGAACTCTCTTCAATCTTACGCAAGTGTTCACTAACTCGCCATTGCACGGTCTGCGGGTGGTTGTGACAGACTTTGTGACAAATAGATTTGAAAATTGCGAGTGCTAAGACTATTCCTGTCACTTATAATTCCCGCCGCTGTTCCGACATAACTTCATGACAACTTTCTTAAATACAGAGCAATGCATGTGAAAATCCGTCTTCTGGTTCTGAGCTTATTAGCCTTAAATACAGGCATGTTGTCTGCACCTGCCGCGCTCGCTGCTAAGCACGAGCAGGCTGTCACTCCTATTGTTCAAATCGCTTCCGGCAGCGCCATGGTGGTGGATCTTAAAAGCCACGAAGTGATTTATTCCCGAAATCCGGATGAAGTGAGGCCGATTGCCTCCCTGACCAAACTGATGACCGCGATGGTGACGCTTGATGCGAATCTGCCGCTGGATGAAGTGATCAACGTTGATATCAGCAATACGCCTGAAATGCGTGGTGTGTTTTCCCGCGTAAAACTCAACAGTGAAATTACCCGCCGCCAGATGATTCAGCTGGCGCTGATGTCTTCCGAAAACCGTGCGGCAGCCAGCCTGGCGGCGCATTATCCGGGGGGGTATTCAGCGTTTATCAACGCAATGAATGCCAAAGCGAAATCCCTCGGCATGACGCATACCCATTACGTGGAGCCGACCGGGCTTTCGCCGCGTAACGTTTCTACCGCGCGTGATTTAACGCGGCTGCTGCTGGCTTCGCAGCGCTATCCGCTGATCGGCCAGCTCAGTACAACGGCAGAGAAAACGGCGGTGTTCAGCCATCCGGCCTACGCGCTGCCGTTCCGCAATACCAACCATCTGATCATGAATCCGTCGTGGAGCATTCAGCTGACTAAAACCGGTTATACCGACGTTGCCGGTCATTGTCTGGCGATGCGCACCACCATTAACGGCAAACCGGTGACGCTGGTGGTGATGGATGCGTTCGGGAAATTTACTGCTTTTGCGGATGCTAACCGTCTGCGCACCTGGATGGAAACCGGTAAAACTGTGCCTGTTCCGCAGATTGCGAAGAACTATCGCAAGCAGAAAGAGCAGCAGAAAACACAGCCTTCGATTGAAGAAGCCGACGATTGAAATACCCTTCATACTTCATGCCGCAGAGGCGTTGGCCGCGCTCAGGAGCCCGAATCACTGACGTAATGTCAGCTCATCGAGACTCCTTTACTTGCAGCCTTTCTGGGACACGAATTATTTAGGGTATTCAGACTGTTCAAACTAAAAAGTCCGGCGCAGGTGCCGGACTTTTGTTTTATGCGCAGACCGGCGATTTTCAGAAAATCAGTTTAAACACCCCGGTCAGGGTCAGTAAGCCGACGATAAAGATGATGGCGATGATCCACAGAATAATTTTCATGTTTTCTCCTTATCACACCCATTTGTCGTCATCAGCTAAGTTGGCTAAGCCAATGATTATTCCACTTTCAGTATAGCCAATCCTGCCATTTGCGCTTTTCCGTCAGTCTTAAATGGAGACGACCGCTCTCAGGCCGCATTCCGGGCTGGTAAGCGGTTTACCCCTTTGCGTGAACTGCGCCGCGCCGGTCATCGATGCCTGAGCCAGCACCACTGTGGCTGCGCCATCGATATAGGCCGCGTCGGCCGCTGCGGCGACCGTCTGCAAATATCCCGCTAAATCTCCCTGCTTAAACTTGTCCCATGCTCCCGCCACCAGACACATTTCCAGCACGGCGTCGGGGTGTTTTTCTGTTAGTTTAAACAGCTGCTCCGTGGGGCCGAGCGTGGTTTCCACCGCACATAACACCACCACTTTTCCGGCTGTTTTCATCGCGGCTTCGGCCAGCGCCTGATCAACGCGCAAAACCGGCACCTGCGTATTTTCAGCGGCAGCCGCGGCGGCTGCGCCCAGCGTTGAGCAGGTGAGTAAAACGCGATCGCTGTCCTGACTCAGCGCCAGCAATACCTGCGCCGTTTCTTCAAGGATTTCCGGCGTCAGCCCGCCAGCGCGTTCTGCCGCCGTCAGTAGATCCGGGCGGGAAATATGGCGGAATGCATGGTGATTCAGCCCCAGTTCCTGAGCTGCATTTTCAAAAACCGCGATATTGCTGTCTGCCGTATGTAAACAGGTAATGCGCATGGACGTCTCCGGGAAGTGTGATCCCTCTACGTTAACGATTTTTGAGCCTCCTTGTCGGCTTTTTTGCCTGTAAAAATTTGTTAATTAATGTACTAACTCAATGCTGAATAATTAACGCATTGATTTTAAATAAATAAAAAATGTACCCAACGGTTCGAAATTTCTTACTTTCATCTAACATCTTCGTATAATCTCCGTCACAAATATAAACCCATATCTGATGTGGGTAAGTCACATTTTCAATGTGGATCAACAGGAGAGATATCGTGAAACGCAGACACTTTCTGACCTCAATGGCGGTGCTGTTATTCAGTACGGCTCTGAAGGTTAAAGCCAAAATTTTCTCAGGCGGCATGCCATGGATTATCCATTCGGTTCGTCCGCCCAAACCCGTGGTTGCCGGGGAATGGACGTTCTTCACCGCCGGTGAAGTCAGCCTGATTGAAACGCTGGCTGACCGGATTATTCCGGCTGACGAGCTGAGCATCGGCGGTAAAGAGGCGGGCTGTGCGGTCTTTCTTGACCGTCAGCTGAGCGGGGATTATGGCCACGCGGTCACCACTTATCGTCTCGGACCGGTGATCCAGGACGGTTTACCGCAGGCCGGGCCGCAATACAAAGATACGCCAGCCGAACGCTACCGGCTGGGGCTGGCCGCGCTGAACAGCGTGGCGAAAGCGCGTAATGCGGGCAAAAACTTTATCGAACTGACCGGTGACCAGCAGGACGATTTATTGCGTCGCGTGGAATCCGGCGAGATCCCGCTGACCGGCGTCAACGGCCAGCTGTTCTTCAATATGCTGGTGCAGAACATGCGCGAAGGCTTTTTCTCCGACCCGCTTTACGGCGGCAATAAAGACATGGCTGGCTGGAAAATGATTGGCTTCCCCGGCGCGCGGTATGACTTCCGTGATGTCATCGACCGCCGTGGCGAAGATCTGCATATCGAACCCGTCAGCATGCTGACCCAATACGAAAAATCATAAAAACCGGCAACGCACGGGCTTTTATTATTGAGATATTTTCAGGAGTACATGTCGTATGAGCAATAAAAGAGAGAAGGTCGATGCAGTGATTATCGGCCTCGGCTGGGCGGGTTCGCTGATGGCCAATGAACTGACGCTGGCTGGACTGAATGTGGTCGCCATTGAACGTGGTTCATGGCGCGATACCAGCAATGATTTTCCGACCACCATTGATACCGACGAACTGCGCTTCGTCAGCCGTCGCGCGATTATGCAGCCCACGGCGGTAGAAACCCTGACCTTCCGTAATAATCCGATCCAGCAGGCGCTGCCGCTGCGTGAGTTCAATACTTATCAGTTCGGGATGAACGTCGGCGGGGCGGGCACGCACTGGAACGGCATGACCTGGCGCTTCCTGCCGTATGATTTCCAGAGCTACAGCCAGACGGTGGAACGCTACGGTAAAAACAAATTCCTCGAAGGAATGCAGGTTCAGGACTGGGGTGTGACGTTTGATGACGTTGAACCGTTCTATGACAAATTTGAACGTTACGCCGGGACGTCCGGGAAAGCCGGTAACATCAAAGGCGAAAAAATTGAAGGCGGCAACGTCTTCGAAGGCCCGCGCAGCCGGGATTATCCGCTGCCGCCACTCAAGCGCACCCAGCTGTCGATGATTTTCGACAAAGCCACGCGCGAGATGGGCTATCACCCGTTTGCGGTGCCTGCGGGCAATACGTCCGGCGCGTACACCAATCCGCTGGGTGTCAACATGGCGCCGTGCACATACTGCGGTTACTGCGAATTCTTCGGCTGCGGCAACTGGTCAAAGAGCAGCCCGAATGCCTGCATTTTGCCTGCGGTGATGCAGCGCCCTAACTTTACGGTGATCACCGAATCTGAAGTATTGCGCGTCAACAAAGCGCCGGACGGCAAAACCGCCACCGGCGTGACGTTCATTGGCAGCGACGGCGTCGTGTGGGAACAACCGGCGGATATCGTGGTGATTTCGGCTTACCAGATGGATAACGTCCGGCTGATGTTGCTTTCCGGCATCGGCCAGCCTTACGACCACAAAACCGGTGAAGGCGTGGTCGGGCGTAACTATGCATACCAGACCATTTCCGGCGCAGGTTTCTTCTTCGAAGATGAAATGATGAATCCGTTCATCGGTGCCGGTGCGCTGTCGCAGGCCATTGATGATTTCAACGGCGATAACTTCGATCATACCGGTCATGACTTTATCGGCGGAGGCGTGGCGCTGGTGCATTCCACCAACGGACGCCCGATCGGTTATTCCAACAACGTACCGCCGGGCACACCGCGCTGGGGCGCTGACTGGAAAAAAGCCGTCAAACACAGCTACCAGAACTACAACAATATTTATTGCATGGGCAACAGCTATCCGCACCGCGACGTGTTCCTCGATCTTGACCCGGAATACAAAGACCGCCACGGCCAGCCGCTGCTCCGCGTCACATTCGACTGGATCGAAAACGACAAACGTTCAGCGAAATTCATGGCGGACCGCTCGGTTGAAATCGCGCATGCGATGGGGGCAAAAACCGTTGTGCGTCAGGAACCAACGGCTAAACCGTTTTCGCCAATGGATAACCTTTCCTCCCACACCACGGGCGGCGCCTGCATGGGCGACAACCCGAAAACCAGCGCGGTAAACCGCTATCTGCAAAGCTGGGATGTGCATAACGTGTTTGTTTGTGGCGCATCGGCATTTGCCAATAACGGCGGTTATAACCCGACCGGCACGGTGGGCGCGCTGACCTTATGGGCGGCAGAAGCGATTAAAACCCAATATCTGAAATCCCCTGGTCCGCTGGTGAGGGTTTAAGCATGAGAATGAAAAAAACGTTAGCGGTGATTGCCGGTGTGGTCGTCATCGGCGGGCTGGGGTTTGTCGGTGTAAAAATGGGGTACAACGCCAGTCAGTCCGGCGAATTTCAGGCACCTGAATCGGCGACGATGACCGGTAAAACGGCCATCGAACGCGGTAAATATCTGGCGCTGGCAGGGGACTGCGTGGCCTGCCATACCGCGCCGGGCGGTGGCAAGCCGTTTGCCGGAGGCTATGGCCTGAACACGCCGTTTGGCACGATTTACGCCACCAATATCACGCCGGATAAAGAAACCGGTATCGGCGGCTGGACCGATCAGCAATTTATTAATGCGGTGCGTAACGGCAAAGGGATCAACGGGGAAAACCTCTATCCGGCGATGCCTTATAACGTCTATGCCAAGGTCAGCGATCAGGATCTGAAAGACATCAAAGCGTACCTGAATACCGTGCCCGCAGTGCATTACGACGGGCCGAAAACCGATCTGCCGTTTCCGTATAACATCCGCCTGATGATGTTTGGCTGGAACCTGTTGTTCCTGAATACCGCCCCGTTTAAGGCCGATCCTGCGCAGTCAGCAGAATGGAACCGCGGCGCGTATCTGGTGGAAGGGCTGGGGCACTGCACGTCGTGCCATACGGCGAAAAATCCGCTGGGCGGCGATAACTTTGGGGTGCATTTGCAGGGCGGAGAACTTCAGGGCTGGTTTGCACCGGAAATCACCGGAAATGTCCGTCAGGGGCTCGGCGACTGGAGCAACGATGAAATCGTTCAGTACCTGAAAACCGGTGCTAACGCCCGTACCGTGGCCTCCGGTCCGATGGCGGAAGCCGTGACAAACTCGCTGCAACACCTGTCGGATTCCGATCTTCACGCTATTGCGGTGTACCTGAAAAGCTTACCGGGCAGCAAAGATGAGTCTGCACCACTGGCGAAAAATTCAGCCATGGAAAATGGCAAAGCATTGTATGCCGATAACTGTGCGGCCTGTCATCAGAACTCCGGTGAAGGCGTGCACAACATGGTGCCCGCGCTGAAAGGCAACAACGGCGTTCAGGCCAGCCAGCCGACCAACATTCTCCATGTGCTGATGAATGGTGCGCAGGGGGCGGCGACGGCCAGCAATCCGACCAGCGCGGACATGCCGGAGTTTGGCTGGAAAATGACGGATCAGCAAATGGCCGATGTCAGTACTTACATCCGTAATGCGTGGGGAAATCAGGCGCCTGCGGTCAGTAAAGACGATGTGGCGAAAGCCAGAAAAACGCAGGACGGCGCGGCGGCGTTGCATAACCCTGCACCGTAAAAAAACCTGAGCGTTTTATCAGGAGTCCCTGTAACGGAGCCGCGTAAGCGGCTCTTTTATTTGGTATTTATTCATTTTATCAATGCAATTCCATAAGACATAGATTCATAAATAATCACACCCTGAACGAGAAAGAAATTGATTTGAGGTGTTTATTTATACAGTGCAGACTGACAGCAGATTAAGGATGCCTAAACAAGGATTAGCTTACGTGAGGGATAACACATCATGTTTCAGCTCAGGATGCCAGATTGCTGGCCAGTCAACCCGATGCTCTATCTGCCCGGTGCCCTGACGGTGCCGGAAGACTTTAAGGGAGAATGGATTATGGAAGCGTTAATGCAAAGCCAGATTAACAGTATCGAAAAGCAGGGAATCAAAAACGGTGAGGAAATCGCGGGCCTTAATTTGCGGATGGGAAAGGTTGAACAGCAAGTTGTTCAGCTTACAGAGGTCGTTACGGATACCAATCTCCGTGTGGGAAAACTCGAACACCAGATGGTCACACTCACCGATGCGGTGACGGATATCGGCGTTCGCGCGGGGAAAACGGAGGAAAGTATTATTCGCATCGATAAGCATCTGGTCAGGATTGATGAACATCTGGTGCGAATTGACGATCATCTCGTTCTCATTGATAAGAAATTTGACCTGGTAGATGAGCGCTTTGACAAAATGGATGCACGATTTAATTCCGTGGAGTCGCAGCTGGCGGTTATTCAGTCGAATTACATGACCAAGGATATTTTCCACATCTATATTACAAAACAGACCCATTGGATCATGGGCATGATGGTGGCACTGGCTGGTGTGGTGTTTACCGCTGCCCGCTATATCCACTGACCTTCAGGTAAATCCCATTCTCCGGCATCAACATCCTCTGCAACAGGGGATGTTGCGCCGCCAGCAAATCACCCAATAACGGCTATAATATAAACAGGCCGCCGCCTTCTCTGTGCCCTTGTGACCTTTATCAAACGGGCATTCCCGAAGGTTTATCATCGTACGCCGCTGGCGGCTTTCGGCGCACAAGGGGGTGTTTCATGGCAAATCATATCTGGGGACTGTTATCTCATCCAGGTCCCGAATTACAGCAAATCCAGCGTGAACGGGAAACCGTTTCACATGTTTATTCCCACCATGTTTTTCTGATGGCGCTGATTCCAGTTGTCTGTTCCTTTATCGGGACAACACAGCTGGGCTGGAATTTCGGTGACGGCCAGACGCTGATGGTGTCCATGTTCACCGCGTCCTACATCGCTGTAATCTTCTATGTTCTGATGCTCGCCGCTGTTGCTCTGATGGGGCGAATTATCTACTGGATGGCGCGTCGCTATGACAGCCGCCCGACACTCAACAGTTGTATTGTGTTTGCCGGTTACATTGCTACGCCGATGTTCCTCAGTGGGATCGTTGCGCTTTATCCGATGGTCTGGTTATGCCTGTTTGTCGGGCTGATTGGCCTTTGCTACAGTGGATATCTGCTGTACCTCGGTATTCCAAACTTCCTCAACATTGACCACCGCGAGGGGTTCCTGTTCTCCAGCTCAACGCTGGCGATGGGGGTACTGGTTCTTGAGTTGTTACTCGCACTGACCGTGCTGATGTGGGGTTATGGAACGAAATTGTTCTAGCCAATGAGATGAGGTCGGAGTGAAGTAGTATCCCTCCCCTGAAAAGGGGAGGGTTGGTCAGAAGCACTTTACAGTGTTATTCCTGCCAGTTTTTCAGCTTACTGGTTTTGCCGATCCCCGGGTTAAAACTGTTGGTCGGGTCGGCCTGCCGGTAAAATTCCTTCAGATGCGGTTTGGCAATATACAGATGTCCGACGTTGTGCTCTGCCGGATATTCAGCGCCTTTAGCATCCAGCAGCTCAAGCATACGGTGTTTCAGCGCTTTGCTGTTCACGCCTTTTTTGACAATGTAATCCTGATGGAAAACGTGGCACATAAAGTGGCCGTAATAAAGTTTTGCCACCAGCTGACTATCAATATCCTCCGGCAACGTTTCAAACCAGTCGCGATCGTTGCGGCGTAGTGCGATATCCAGTGCCAGAATGTCTTCTACTTCTTTCTCATGCACGGCGTGATAACGAACGGCCGCGCCTGCCGCAGCAAAGCGGTGCAGAAACGCTTTTTTGCCTTCGTCGGCGGAACAAATAAAGAAATCGCCCTGATTTTCGCTGAAGAAACGGGTCAGGAACGTTCTGGCTTCATCAATTCCGGGGCCGGACATTTTCAGCAATAAGTGATGCTCAAACCGGTCGCGATATTGTTTCATGCGGGGCGGTAAATGGTTCGGCAACGCTTTACTCAGGCACTGCATTACCCGGTCGCTGAAGTGTTTCGGCAGGAAAGGTACTTTGCTGGCGTGAGCGTCAAACTTCCCTTTGGCGGTAAACATATCCGGCATTTTGTCTGTGCCGAGTTTGTCGATCATCAGGAACGTATCTTTACCGTACACTTCGGTGATATCGAAAATATCCCGGTGCATGTACTCCCCAGCCACCGGCAGATTCGCAAAATCCCGCAGGATCTGACGACGTAATTCGGTGAGCACTGCCGTATCGTTAGTGCCGATATAGAAAACCTGCTGCTGGGTTTCTGCCGGGAATGTATCAAGACGGACAGCGAAAATCGCCAGCTTCCCCGCGCAGCCCGAGGCTTCAAATAAACGGCGCTCATCGGCGTTAAAGCGTGATGGCGTATCGGCATCCACTTCGCGGACACGCGCCGCGTAATCATGGTCTGAAGCCAGCCGCTGATCGTGCTGAATATCAGCTTCGAGATAATCGCCTTTTTCCAGCCGTGTCAGAATTTCTTCCGGCGTCTCACCCAGGTTGATCCCCAGATGGTTTACCAGCCGCAGTTCTCCTTGTGCATCTATCTGCGCATACAATGCCATTTCTGTATACGCGGGACCGCGTTTCACCAGTGAACCGCCGGAGTTGTTGCAAATCCCGCCGACGACGGAGGCACCAATGCAGGATGAACCGATGACTGAATGCGGCTCGCGGTTATACGGTTTGAGGATTTTTTCCAGCTTATACAACGTGCTGCCGGGGAAACCGATCACCTGATGGCCGCCGTCGAGCAGTTGAATCTGATCGAGTTTCAGTGTGCTGAAAATGACGATGTCGCGGTCATAATCGTCGCCGCTCGGCGTCGAACCTTCGGTCAGTCCGGTATTGGCGGCCTGCATGATGACAATTTTGTCGGCCGCGATGCAGGCTTTAAGCAATTGCCATTGTTGCAGCAATGTTTGCGGGAATACCACCGCCAGCGCCTTGCCGCCGCCGGAGCGAAACCCCTTGCGGTAGCGCTCGGTATTGCTGTCGCCGGTCAGTACATGGCGGCTTCCGGCGATTTCTTTCAGCGTGGTGATGAGTGACTGATTATCCATTTCATCTTCCTTTTTTTGACGCAGGTTCTGCAATCATAGACTTAAATGACACATAACAGGCTACAGAACATTCAGGATAATTACCGAGGGATTGTTCTTAAGTTGCTACATTTTTGTCATACGCTGTCCACTAAATCGTCATTGATGTGTCACATAACTCGCGCTTAATGAACGCCAGATAACGAAAGCAACCGAGAGACAGCATCATGGCGCAAGCTCAACTTAAGCTGGCACAGGCTGAATATCCTCAGACCGGGCCGCAACATCTGAACAAAGTGCTGGACGTAAAAGGCTTGGTGAAATCCTATAAATCAGGCCAGCGTGTTCTTAATGACATCAACTTTGACCTCCATGCCGGTGAATTTGTCGCGGTCATTGGCCGTTCAGGCGCAGGGAAATCGACTTTGCTTCACGTCCTTAACGGCACGATCCCGTTAACCGACGGCAGCGTGGTGTGTCATTACGAAAACGGTGAGCAGCAGCAACTGGCGGGGCTGACCGGCAAAGCGCTGCGTCGCTGGCGTTCGGGTTGCGGCATGATTTTCCAGGATTTCTGTCTGGTTCCACGTCTGGACGTACTGACTAATGTGCTGCTGGGCCGTCTCAGTCACACTTCAACGTTTAAATCCTTCTTCAATCAGTTCGATGATGAAGACCGTGCCCGCGCAATTTCCCTGCTGGAATGGTTGCACATGTTGCCGCATGCGCTGCAGCGTGCTGAAAACCTTTCCGGTGGTCAGATGCAGCGTGTCGCTATTTGTCGCGCCCTGATGCAAAACCCGAAAATTCTGCTGGCCGATGAACCGGTTGCCTCGCTGGATCCTAAAAATACCCTGCGCATCATGAATGCCCTGAAAAAGGTCAGCGAAGAGAATATCGCGGTGATGGTTAACCTGCATTCCGTCGAACTGGTGAAAGATTACTGCACCCGCGTTATCGGCATTGCGAAAGGGCAGATTATCTTTGACGGTCATCCGGATATGTTAAGCGACGGGATCTTGCAGCAGTTATATGGCGAAGAGCACGACATTAATTCCTGATGCTCAGTGCTGTAATGAACGTTTTAATAAATAAAGTCCGTTTTTTATTTAGGAAATAATTTTAAGCCGTACTTATTTTCACTTTCTCTCAATCTACACAAGGTCATCATTAAATGAAGAAGTTATTACGTCTGGCGGTCTTTGTTGCAGGTTCCGTTACCGCAATGCACAGCATGGCAGAAGATGCGCCTAAAGAATTGAATTTAGGTATTTTGGGTGGTCAGAACGCCACTCAGCAAATCGGCGATAATCAGTGTGTAAAAGATTTCTTCGATAAAGAATTAAATGTGGATACCAAACTGCGTAATTCATCCGATTACTCAGGTGTTATTCAGGGGTTATTAGGCAAGAAAGTTGACATGGTATTAAGCATGTCGCCTTCATCTTTCGCGTCTGTGTATATTAATAACCCGAAAGCGGTGGATCTGGTCGGTATCGTCATTGATGACACTGACAAATCCCGTGGTTATCACTCCGTTGTTGTCGTAAAAGCGGACAGCCCGTACCAGAAATTGTCTGACCTGAAAGGCAAATCATTTGGCTTTGCTGACCCGGATTCCACGTCCGGTTATCTGATCCCGAACCAGACTTTTAAGAAAGAGTTTGGCGGTACGACGGATAACAAATACAACAACTTCTTCTCCAGCGTGACCTTCTCCGGCGGCCACGAGCAGGATATTCTCGGCGTGCTGAACGGGCAGTTTGAAGGCGCGGTAACCTGGGCTTCCATGATTGGCGATCGCGAAACCGGTTATACTTCCGGCGCGTTTAACCGCATGATCCGCATGGACCATCCGGATCTGATGAAGAAAATCCGTATTATCTGGGAATCCCCGCTAATTCCTAACGGCCCGATTTTGGTTCGCAGCGATTTGCCGCCGGCATTTAAAGCGAAACTGGTTTCAGCCATTAAGAAACTGGATAAAGACGATCATGCCTGCTTCGTGAAAGCCGTTGGCGGTAAACAGCATATCGGCGAAACGTCTCTGGCGGAATATCAGCAGATTATTGATATGAAACGTGAATTGACAAAGGGTGGTCGTTAATACCCTGACTTCCTCCCCTTTCACAGGGGAGGAATAAAAAATCTCCATGTAAACCGGAAATATTATTTTGAATAAAGACTTCAATCGTTATTACCAGAATATACGCGGTAAGCAAAAGCGTGAGGCGCTGATCTGGTCAGGGCTGATGCTTCTCTTATATTTATGGTCTGGCAATGTTTCCGAACTTAATCTGAAAACTATTATTGTTTCAGCTCCCAGCTTTTTTGATTATATCGGTCAGACGGTTCCGGTTCTGCACTGGTCATTATTATTCGCAGACGGACACACCGAAGGTTCTCTGGCTTACTGGGGATACCGCCTCAATATTCAGTTACCGCTGATTTGGGAAACTATTCAGCTGGCATTATCTTCAACGATTTTGTCCACCGCGCTGGCCGTTGTTCTGGCTTTTCTCGCCGCCAGCAATACGGATTCCCCAAAATGGGTGAAATTCAGTATCCGCACGTTTGTGGCCTTCCTGCGAACTATGCCTGAGCTGGCCTGGGCCGTAATGTGCGTAATGGCATTTGGCGTCGGGGCGATCCCGGGCTTTATCGCGCTGACCTTGCACACCGTCGGCAGCCTGACAAAATTGTTTTACGAGTCTATCGAAACCGCGTCGGACAAACCGGTGCGAGGCCTGAGAGCGTGCGGAGCAGGGCGCTTGCAGCGCATGCGTTTCGCCATGTGGCCTCAGGTTAAACCTATCTTTTTATCCTACAGCTTCATGCGTCTGGAAATTAACTTCCGCCAGTCGACTATCCTCGGCCTGGTGGGCGCGGGCGGGATTGGTCAGGAGCTGATGACGTCCATCAAGCTCGACCGCTATGACCAGGTCAGCATGACGTTACTGCTGATTATTCTGGTGGTTTCCGGGATGGATTATCTGTCGGGTAAATTACGCAAACGCGTGGTGGAGGGCACTTTCTGATGTTAACTGACGCGCTTGATCCTCATGTTATTGCCGGTCTGAAACAGCAGCACGCGCACCTGTTTTCCGCACAACGCCGTTACCTGCGTTATCTGGCAATTTTGGCTGTCGTGATTGTGTTGTATTACCTCTATTTCTTTAGCTATTTCGGTATTCCGTGGAGCGAAGTGGTGCGCGGCACCCGCGAAGTTGGGCGTTATTTCCTGCGCATGTTCGTGTGGCACAACATTTCCGAATGGCCGTTTATGTATTACTTCTCGCAGATTGCGATCACACTGGCGATTGTGTTTGCCGGGACGGTCACTGCCTCATTTCTCGCGTTGCCGCTGTCTTTTCTTGCGGCGCGAAATGTGATGTCCACGCCGGTTCTCCGGCCGGTTTCACTGATTATCCGTCGTATTCTGGACGTGCTTCGCGGTCTGGATATGGCGATCTGGGGGCTGATTTTTGTCCGCGCCGTGGGCATGGGACCGCTGGCCGGCGTGCTGGCGATTGTGATGCAAGATTTAGGCTTACTCGGCAAGCTTTACGCCGAAGGCCACGAGGCCGTGGAACGCTCGCCAAGCCGCGGTCTGCGGGCATTGGGCGCATCTCCGCTACAGACGCATCGTTTTGGTATTTTCACGCAGTCCTTCCCGACGTTTCTGGCACTGTCGCTGTATCAGATTGAGTCCAACACCCGTTCTGCTGCCGTTCTCGGTTTTGTGGGCGCGGGTGGTATTGGTCTGGTTTATGCGGAAAACATGCGGTTATGGAACTGGGATGTGGTGATGTTTATCACGCTGATTCTGGTGGCTATCGTCATGATGATGGACAAGATTTCAGCGATGCTGCGTGCCAAATATATTCTGGGTGAAGAGATTGATTTGTTTGTGCCGGAAGAGCGGAAAATGAAGCCGCCGGTCGAATTGTATAAGCCCTGATTTCAGTCGGTTATAAAATTTAAAAGGCGGCATCCACAGGATGCCGCCTTTTATCATAAACGGGCAACAGAAAATATTACTCGTCGAAATACCAGTAACCCTGATTCACAAGATCGGTGAACATGGCCATAAATGCCGGATCCTGCACGGCATCGCCCAGCTCTTTTTTACCGATCAGCATGAAAAGGCAAAGCGCATCCGCCGCCTGATGTTGATCGGTTTCCAGCGCTTCGCTGTTGACGAAGAAACGGTCGCCGACGTTCAGCACGCGCAGACCGCTCAGCCGGGTCAGGCTGTCGCCCTGCATCAGTGCATCCACGATTTCGTTCGTTTCATATGGCGGTTCGGCAGGCGCGATGTCCAGCTCATGACGCGGCGTGGTGGCAAAACGCCCGAACCATTGTCTGAAAGCTTCCGGCTCATTGATCAGGTCATGCATCATATTGCGCACGCGATCCAGCTCGTATTCTTCCACTTTGCCCACATGATCACGCAGCGTTAAATCCGGGTCACTGTAGTGGTCGCCGCCTAAATCATTTTCCAGCGCGTAATCGGCAAAGCTGCTGATAAAGTCGCGGGTATTCGGGCCGCGAAAACCGACGGAATAGTTGAGGGCGGTTTCATGGGTAAAACCGTCGTGCGGGAAGCCCGGCGGAATGTACAGAATATCGCCCGGCTCGAGATCTTCATCGATGATCGGCGTAAATGGATCGACATGCAGTAACGCCGGATGTGGACAGAACTGACGCATCGGCAAGGCATCGCCCACACGCCAGCGACGGCTGCCCATCCCCTGAATGATAAACACGTCATACTGATCGATATGCGGCCCAACGCCGCCGCCGGGCACGGAATAGGAGATCATCAGATCATCCAGACGCCAGTCCGGCAGCACGCGGAACGGGCGAACCAGTTCAGCTGCAGGCTGATGCCAGTGGTTTACCGCCTGCGCCAGCAGCGACCAGCCGGTTTCACCCAGTCCGTCGAAATGCTCAAAAGGACCGTTACTCGCCTGCCATTCCCCATTTTTATGGCTCACCAGACGGCTGTCCACTTCAGGTTCCATCGCAAGGCCGGCTAATTCATCAGGAGTGATCGGATCGACAAAGTTTGTAAATGCTTTTTTTAATACAACAGGTTGTTTCTGCCAGTATTTTTCTAAAAATTCCGGCCAGTCCAGATTGAGTTCATACGCCATGTGATTTACCAGTGGGAAGACAAACGGGCCTGATTATAAAGAGGCTGGCGGGTGCGCTGCATTGTCATTAATCAAGGGATCACAAAAGACCGGCGGAGGGAGAGAATTTCCCTCTCCGGGCGGAGAGGGAAGTGTTTCGGGGAAGTGCAAACAGGCATTAAGACTTCGCGGCAAGCACCACCAGTTTTTGGTTCACAAACTCTTTGATCCCCAGATCTGACAGCTCACGGCCAAAACCGGAGCGTTTTACTCCGCCGAAAGGCAGTTCTGCGGCGGTGTCTGTCGGTGAATTGACGTACACCATCCCGGTTTCAATCTGGCTCGCCAGCTTACGGGCGCGGTTGAGATTGGTCGTGAATACCGAACCGCCCAGACCATAGTGCGAGTCGTTGGCCAGTTTCACCAGTTCCTCGTCGTTTTTGACGATATAAACCTGCGCGACCGGGCCGAAAAACTCCTCGAAGAAAGCTGGATTATCACGCGTGATGTGCGTGAGGATTGTTGGCTCGAAGAAGTTGCCCGGATTTCCCGTCACTTTCTTGCCGCCAAAATGCAGTTTCGCGCCGTGCTTAACGGCATCGTCCACCTGCTTACTCAGCGTTTTCACCGCGTCTGCTGAAGACAACGGACCCAGCGTGGTGGCTTTATCCAGCGGATCGCCGATTTTCAATGCCTTAAAGTGTTCAGTGAATTTTTTCAGGAATTCATCGGCCACTTTTTCATGAATGATAAAGCGCTTGGCGGCAGTACAAACCTGCCCGGCGTTGGAAACGCGGGCCTGAGCACCGGCTTTGGCGGCGTGATCAATATCGGCATCATCCAGCACCGCGAAAACGTCATTCCCCCCCAGTTCGAGCGTGGATTTTTTCAGTTTCCCGGCTGCGCGCGCCGCCACAATCGCGCCGGCTTTTTCCGAACCAGTCAGCGCGACGCCCTGAACGCGATCGTCATCAATGATCGATGCGACCTGATCCTGCGAAATAAACAGATTGGTATAGGCGCCTTTTGGCGCACCGGCTTCAGAAACCAGTTTCTCAAAAGTTTCAGCACAATGCGGAACGATGCTGGCGTGTTTTACCAGCACGCTGTTACCGGACGCGAGATTCGGCGCAAGCACGCGCATCAGCTGGTAGAACGGGAAGTTCCACGGCTCGACGGCCATGATCACACCAATCGGGTGATGCTCAACCCAAGCTTCGCCAAGGTCAGATTTATACGGCACAGGTTTGAGGAATTCCTCTGCGTGTTCCGCGTAGAATTTCGCAATATCCGCACAGATCTGGACTTCGCCACGGCTCTGACCGATGAGTTTCCCCATCTCCACGCTGACCACTTCTGCCAGTTCATCGACCCGCGAAGCCATCAGCTCGGACAATTTGTGCAGCACTTTGACCCGCTGTTGGATATCTCCCTGTGCCCAGTCGGATTTATACAGGGCATGCGCGGTGGACAACGCTTCTTCAACCTGCTTGTCGTTGTGCGTCGGGTACTCTTTGATGAGCTTGTTATTGAAAGGATTTATCGTCTGATAGGGCATCTGTTGCTCCTTGTTTTGTGGCGCGCCGGATAAGGTCATCAGCGCGTTGGAATTGAGGTGCGTTCGATTTACTGCCTCGGATCTGCTTCTTAACGCTTGTTTCGTCACACTGCCAATAAGCATAGTCGATAAAACGTGAACCCTGTCTCACAGACATCTCATGCAACACATGCGGTTTAGGCTTTTTAGCGGCTTGCACAAAAACCTTGCCATCCGCGGGCTGCCGCCTGTCTCTAGGAACAATCGCCTTTACTCAACTTTGCGGTGAAAGGGCTTTCGAATTGTTTTCAGCAAGCGATTGATAAATTTACCGCTCACTTTTATGCTGGCTTTCCTTCCTTTTCCGACATTGAGAAACTCATGAAGCTTGATGCGATCCCTTTTTGCACGACCGACTGGAACGACGTGACGCCAACCCAACACCCCGGCGATGTCGGGATGGCGCTGTGGCGCACACAGAAATTTGGCGATATCCGCGTGCGGATCGTCGAATATTCCGCAGGATACGAGGCCGATCACTGGTGCAGTAAAGGGCATGTGCTGTTTTGCCTGGAAGGGGAATTGCACACGCGCCTGGAAGATGGCCGCACCTTTACCCTCTCGCCAGGTATGAGTTATCAGGTGGCGGATAATGCGGAAGCGCACCGTTCCTCAACCCCCGTTGGGGCTAAATTGTTTGTCGTTGATTAGTCGTACACAGAAAAATCGCCGCCAGCGTGAGGCTGGCGACAAGGAGCAGCAGGTGAGTAAATTACGGGTAGGCATCATTTTTGGCGGCAAATCGGCTGAGCACGAAGTGTCATTACAATCGGCAAAAAATATTGTGGATGCCATTGATAAAGAACGTTTTGACGTGACGTTGCTGGGCATTGATAAGAAAGGCGAGTGGCATATTAACGATGCCAGCAATTACCTGATTAATGCTGAAAATCCGTCACTGATTGCTCTTAACCGCTCGAATAACCAGGTCGCGCTGATCCCGGGGCAGACTGAAAATCAGCTGATTGAAACGCACAGCGCCAGCGCATTGTCACAGGTGGATGTGATCTTCCCGATTGTTCACGGAACGCTCGGCGAAGATGGTTCATTACAGGGGCTGCTGCGCATGGCAAACATAGCGTTTGCAGGTTCCGGCGTATTGGGGTCAGCCGTCAGCATGGATAAAGATGTAACCAAGCGTCTGTTGCGGGACGCCGGTTTGTCCGTTGCGCCCTTTGTCACCCTGACCTGTGCGAACCGCCAGAAATATACGTTCGCCGAAGTTTCTAAGCAACTCGGTTTACCGCTGTTTATCAAACCCGCCAATCAGGGATCGTCCGTTGGCGTCAGCAAAGTGGGCGATGAAGCGGGTTTCCTGAATGCGCTGGAAAAAGCCTTCAGCTTCGATCACAAAGTGCTGGTAGAGTCCGCGATCAAAGGCCGGGAAATCGAATGCGCGGTACTCGGCAACGATTATCCGCAGGCCAGCGTATGCGGCGAAGTCATCCTGCACGACGAGTTTTATTCCTACGACACCAAGTACATTAATGAAACCGGCGCATCGATTGCCGTTCCCGCCGATTTGCCGCAGGAAACCCATGACCGCATCCGTGCCATCGCTTTGCAGGCATTTCAGGTGCTGGAATGCCGGGGCATGGCGCGCGTTGATGTGTTCCTGACCGAACAGGGTGACGTCGTTATCAATGAAATCAACACGCTGCCGGGTTTTACCAACATCAGCATGTACCCTAAACTGTGGGCGGCCAGCGGTTTAAATTACAGTGATCTGATCACGCGTCTGATCGAACTGGCGCTGGAGCAGCACGAACAAGATAACCAGCTCAAAAGCTCAGCGAACTGATTTGTAAGATGTGCTGTAAATAAAAGCAGGGAGAAATCCCTGCTTTTTGCATTTAATTACACCTGATAACGCCAGAATAAAATGGCGACACCAGCCAGAGTGAAGAGTGAAACGGTATAAAGCGCATGCACTGCCCCGATATTTTGGGTGAGCAAACCCGCGATACCGGTCACGCCAGTCGCAATGATAATTTGCCCCCGCCACGCCATCGCACTGGCGCCCGCAACCTGTTCACCGGGAAAATGCCGCAGTACGCCGTAAGTCCCTAAAGCAAAAACAATGTTCGAGGCCAGATGCGCAGCGAAAATTAATAGGAGCGCACCCGACGTCCATGCTGAAAAGTGGGGTAAAAGAAAATAGCCCGCGAGAAAGAGCATCAGGCAGAACAACAAGCAGCGGTTGCCCGATGAATAATGTTGCAATTTTTCAGCGCTGAGCAACAAAGGGCCGCAAAGTTGCCCGAGACTTCGGGCAAATAAAAGCGGTAATGCGAGCCCGGTGGTTTCATCCGGCCTGATTTGCTGGGCCAGTGCAGGCAGTAACGCCATTGCAGGGGAACCTACCGCAGCGAGAGCCGGCAGCAGCAATACGCTGTGTTTTTGTATGGGAGAAAAATTTCGCCATTTCGCCGGTGATTCAGCTGTCGTCGGCAGGGATTCATTGTGATGAAGTCGATGAAATACTGCTGAAGTTCCCAGTAGTAAGCTGGCTGAACCTGCAAAGCTTATTCCATCCAGAGCCAGAAGTGAGAGGGGTGACACAACATCGAACAGCAAAATGCCTGCTCCCGTGCCGAGCAAAACCTGAGAAGCGAAGATCAGTGTTTCCATCGCCGTCGCAGCAGGCAGTTCTTCTGTGCTCAACCCGCGCTTAAATAGAAGTGTCAGTGCCGGATAGCTCATTCCTGTAAACAGTGCTTCGGCTGACTGCACAGCCAGCAGCGCGGGAATATTGTGCGAAAGCAAACCATAGAGCGGGAAAATCAGCGCCAGCAATCCGAGCATTTCAGAAAGAATCAGTACCCTGACTGGCGGAATTCTTCTGCAAAGGCGTTCGCCCCACATACTGCCCAAAAAGCCCGGAAGCATTGCAAGAAGATAAGCCAGAGTGAGAACTGACGGGGAAGCGTGCCAGCGCAGCAGTTGACCAAAAACCACCACTTGGGTCAGGCCATTTCCCAGTGACGATAAAATGAAGGCACAACCTAAAAGCCGCAGCCAGCGATGGCGACGCAGTGCGTGTATCAGCGCAATCAATAACGAATTCATGGACGATATTCTCATCGAAATAACAGGAATCTCCGTATTGCCGGGAGGCAACGCAGAGAAGGAACAAGCTGTCAGTGATGAGCGTTCGTTACATTGGGAATGCATACTTTTTCGGAGAGAGAAGAAAAATGTAGCACAAAGAGAAGGGGTTGCATGGTCAATTCAAAAAATCATAAATCGCAGACACGAAAAAGGCGGCAAATGCCGCCTCTTCTGCTTACTACTAAGGACTCTTATTTGTACAGTTCAGCTGTACCGTACAGATGGTTGTCACCGGATGCACCGATGATGCGGTATGAGCTTGCACCGGCTTCACTGGCTTTTGCATTCAGTTTGTTCTGCAGGCTGGATAAATTGTTACCTGAAGAGGCGCTTACCACACCGATTGCTTGCTGACCGGCTGGTGCAGACTGAACTTCAGTCGCTGCCAGAGTAGAGAATGAAGCAGTGGCCAGTACGATGGCAGCGAGAGTCATAGTGATATTTTTCATGATAGTTTCCTCGATTTCGTTTATCTGAGCTTTGCCCGGCGTTGTCATCAACGTTCATTTAATGTGCAAGGCTGTCTTCTGTCCGATACAACATCTAGCTTATTAATCGTTAACTAAATGCTGCTTTACCCTTTATCAAATCGTACTTCGTGCTTATTTATACAGCTCAGCAGTACCGTACAGGTGGTTTTCACCTGAAGCACCTATGATGCGGTATGAACTTGCACCGGCTTCGTTCGCTTTAGCGTTCAGCTTGTTTTGCAGGCTGGACAAATCATTGCTTGAAGAAGCACTTACCACACCGATTGCCTGTTGGCCTTCTGGTGCTGACTGAACTTCAGTGGCCGCCAGAGTTGAAAATGAAGCGGTAGCAAGGGCAATTGCAGCTAATGTCATGGTGATGCTTTTCATAATGGTCTTCCTGTTTAATCTGTTTATCAGCAGGTGGTTTAGGTCAGACGTTATTTGTTAACGTTCGATAATTAAATCTTAGACCTGGATCACATTCTGTGCAACTTAATTATTTATTAATCGTTAACTAATTGTGCGGAACAATCTGCTAACCCCTATCTCTGTACTTATTTGTACAGCTCAGCAGTACCGTACATGTGGTTTTCACCAGAGGCACCGATGATGCGGTATGAGGTTGCACCGGCTTCAGTCGCTTTCGCATTCAGTTTTGACTGCAAAGTCGTCAGGTTACCGTTTGAAGAAGCGCTGATAGTCCCGATAGTTTGTTCGCCTGCTGGAGCGGACTGAACTTCAGTGGCTGCCAGAGCAGAGAAAGATGCGGTAGCAAGTGTCAGAGCAGCGATTGTCATTGCGATAGTTTTCATGATTTGTATTCCTGTTCGTTAATTTTTGTCTGGGGTGACGTTTTCGGCAGCCCCGCTATTCGGTCAACGTTATTTATTACTTAACGTTCGATAAGTAAATGGTAAAGGGTGTTGAGAGTTTGTGCAAGATGTTTTTTTAATGAGCGTTAACTTATTGTGCTGTGACGAACATCACACCAAAATGCATTGTTGTTTTGGTTTTGTTAAATTTTTGTTTTTAAAATGATTCGCCTGACAGATAGAGTACGGGCTTATCCAATATTGTGCTGAATGAATCTTTAATGATCGCTAAGTTAATGGTTGGTTCCGGCGGGAGAGGGTGTTAAAACTAGGGGCGGCTTAGAAAAAAGATAAGGCAGCAAATGCCGCCTTATCATTATTCCTGCTCTGACATTCTGTCGTCAGTGGCCGGTTTCCTTAGTAGTAAATGGAAGCCGGTTTATGACCTGAAGTCATCGGTGCAGGTGGCTGAGTTGGAGAAGTGGAAATACGGCCCTGCACGACTTTTTTGTTCGTACAGGTTGCCGGGTTACAGAAGTTACTGTCACCGGTCACATTGACCATCGCCACTTCCTGACTCTGTACTGGCATCATGATAACCTGCTGTGCGGCAACATTGGCAACCGGTACAGCGGTTAATGCCAGAACTGCAAGAAGGATTTTGAAGTTACTCATGATGTTTCGTCCTGGGTATTTTGCTTTTATAAAGCGCTTATAGCTGTGCAGCTTTGCGGGTGTGAGTGATTTTCTTATCGCTCGATAATTAAATGATAAACTCCGCTGGACTTGTGCGCAACTATTTTTAATAATGATCGTTAAGTTATTTCTAAAAACAATTTTTATAACCATTATCACAAGGGTGATGGAAGGAGGGTGTATGAGCACTGAACAGACGGCTTTGGTCCGGAAAAGTCGCGGTCGCCCAAAACAGTTCGACCGTGGAACTGCTCTGAGTAAGGCCCTGAATTTATTCTGGCGCCATGGTTACGAGGCCACTTCATTAGCTGATTTGGTCGAAGCAACCGGTGCAAAAGCGCCAACTTTGTATGCCGAATTCGGTAATAAAGAAGGGCTTTTCCGAGCAGCCGTTGAGCACTACGTTAAAAATTTTTACGAAAAAGGACGCTGTCTGCTGAGCAGACCTGATTTGTCCGTTGAACAGGCGATTGACCAGTATTTACGTGCGATTGCAAACCTGTTTACTGATTGCGATACGCCAAGCGGTTGCTTCATGATCAGCGCATCGTCCGGGATGTCTTCATCCTCTGCGGATATTGCCGAAATGCTGCGTGAGCACCACCTGTCGCAGGAAAGGACATTGTTCGAATATTTCGAGAAACAGAAAGAAAGCGACAATCTGGCCACTGTGACTGACAGTGCCCTGTTGGCGAAATACCTCGCCTGTACCATTCAGGGTTTCTCTGTCCAGGCGCGCGATGGCGCAACGGCGGCTGAGCTTAATCGTCTCATCGACGTAGTCATGAATCTGTGGCCGGAACTGACAAAAAACACCGTGCAAATCACTGCTGCGCATTAACGAATGTCCGATTTTCGTCAGTTATTAAGAAAGAGAATAGAACGCCAGGTGCTGAGTATTTCGGGCCTGGCGTTAGGCGGCATAGACTTCGAGAATCCGACGGGCGATCCGGGGCTGTTTGGCCCTGAAAGCGTAACCTGGCGAATTCACGGAGACTTTTCTTCGATGCTTTGCGGTGGTGTGAGTGCCTTGCTGCTGCAAATGCTTCACCCGCTGGCGCTCGCCGGTGTCTGGGATCACTCCTCATTTCGCGAAGACATGCTGGGCCGCCTGCGCCGCACCAGTCAGTTTATTTCCGGAACGACATTTGCCCCGACCCGTGATGCTACTGCGCTCATCGAAAAAGTAAAATCCATTCATCTTCACGTGACCGGCACCGATGCGTACGGCACGCCTTACGCTGCCAGCGACCCGGATTTACTGGTCTGGGTACACGTCGCGGAAGCGTACAGCTTTCTGCAATCTCATCTGTGTTACCGCAATCCCTCACTCAGTTCAGCCGGACAGGACCGCTATTATCAGGAATTTGCCCGCGTGGCAGAAAGCCTCGGGGCGGTGAATGTGCCTGACAGCGTTGCGGCAGTAGAAGCCTATTTGCAGGCCATGCGGCCGCAATTACGCTGCGATGAAAGAACGCGGGAAGTCGTGCGGTTATTGCGTAATGCGCCAGCGCCAAGTCGTCTGGCTAAACCGGTCGGCAGCCTGATGATTCAGGCCGGTATCGAGCTTTTGCCCGGTTGGGCGGCGGAACAACTGGGGATTTCCCTTTCCCCGGTTAAGCGCAAAACGATTCGTTTTGGCACCCGCCGCATTGCCGCTGTTCTGCGCTGGGCGGTAAGAAACGGCTCATGGCATCGCGCGATGCGCCGCATGGGCCGCTTACCTTCCTGAATTTATAAATGCGGATAAACGCCCGGTCCGATCGGTAAACCCAGCAGATACCAGCCGACCAGCATCAGCAGCCACACCACGAAAAATACAATCGGGTACGGCAGCACCAGCGAGTAATAGGTACCGAGTTTCGCCTCTTTGTTGTACCGCTGGAGGAATCCGAGGAACAGCGGCACAAATGGCGACATCGGTGCCAGCGGGATCACTGAGGAATCGGCAACGCGGAATACGATCTGCGCGAATGCCGGATGGAACCCCAGCAGCATAAACATCGGTACGAAAATCGGTGCCAGAATTGACCAGATCGCCGAGCCGCTGGCGATAAACATACACAGCAACGCCGACAGGAAAATCAGCCCGAGGAACGCCGGAATACCGGTCATGCCAAGATTTTCCAGCACATCTGTCAGCCCGATCGCCATAAATTTCCCCATATTGCTCCAGTTGAAAAACGCCACAAACTGGGAGAGCGGGAACACCATCACGATAAAACCGGCCATAGACTTCATCGGATCAACCAGTAAATCCGGCACATCGCTGGCGCTGCGGATTTGCTTCGTCACCATGCCGTAAGGCACCGAAATCACGAAGAAGAACAAAATGATCAGCGGCACGATACCCTGAATAAACGGAGAAGGGATGATGCCACCGGTTTTGGGATTACGCAGCGGCGCGGCTTCCGGAACCACCAGCAGCGCGACCAGCCCGATGAACACCAGCGCCGCAATCCCGCTTGCCATCAGGCCGCGGTTCTGTTCCGGCGTCAGCTTCTTCATCTCTTCGTTACGTTCGCCGCGATAAACCGGCAGACGCGGTTCGACAAATTTGTCGGTCAGAATGGCCCCGACAATCGTCAGTAAAATCACTGACGCGGCCATGAAATACCAGTTATCGATAACGCTGACCTGAACCGCCGGATTAATCGCTTTTGCCGCCTCGGTACTCAGCCCGGAAAGCAGCACATCCGTGGTCACAATCAGCAGATTCGCGGTAAAGCCGCAGCCCACACCGGCAATCGCCGCCAGCAAACCGGCCACCGGATGACGCCCGACCGCCAGGAAAATCAGTGCGCCCAGCGGCGGCATCACCACCAGCGCGGCGTCGGACGAAATATGGCTAAAGAAGGCAATAAAAATCACCATATAGCTGGCGTAACGGGCGTTCACTTTCGACGCCATTTTATACATCAGACTTTGCAGCAGCCCGACGCGCTCTGCCAGGCCTGCGCCGATCACCAGCGCCAGAATCGAGCCGAGCGGGGTGAATCCGCTGAAATTCTTAATCACATTCGGCAAAATCCACTGGATGCCTTCCACGCTCAGCAGATTTTTAACGTGAATAACTTCGCCGTTACTCGGATTTACCGCCGTAATATTCAGCCACGAAATCACTGCGCTGGCGACCATCAGAATGGCAATCAAATAAACAAATAACAAAAACGGATTGGGAATTTTATTACCTACACGTTCTACCCACTGGAGAAAACCTCCCGGGCTCTGGCCGGAGTCTTGTGCTTCAATACTCATCTCTTAACCCTCTGTCGTGTTTGATTTTTTATATTTATGCCGCCCGTCTCTGCCGGAACGGGGCATGAGCGGGCGGTTTACTCGTCGTGATTTATTTCAGTGGCGAAGGTTTTACGCCCGCCGGAATTGGGCAGTGATACGGACGACGTTCGCGCAGGGCATCGCGCTCTTTCTGGCACGCGGCGAGCAAATCAGGTTGCGTAAACAGTTCGATGGCCGTGGAGGACATCACTTTTGCCGCAAGACACATGCCTTTGTGCGCGATTGATGTGCGCCCCTGCGACACGACTTGCCAGGTGTGCAGCGGCGAACCGACCGCAAAGCACGGGCTGAAGCACTGCGCGGTCGGCACCAGCCAGCTGACATCGCCGACGTCGGTTGAGCCGTACAGAATATTGTTATTCGGTGCATAAGGCGCGACAGCGCTGGTCAGGGGGGACGTGCGCAGCGTTTCGGCGAACACTATTCCTTCTGCGCCGCTGGTGCGGGATATATTCAGCAGATTATTGTCGATATCCTGCTCCGTCAGCGTGGCGTGAATTGACGCCGCAAACGCCTGCTCTTCGGCCGTGTATTGCGGTGCGCCGAACGCCTTAACATACTGATACATAGCGTTTTCCAGCGTGCGGTTCGGCACGTAATTGGAACAGGCTTTGTCAAAACGCATCGACATCGTAGTGCCGGTCATCAGCGCCGCGCCTTTGGCGATATCCACCACGCGGTCGAAAATCCCCTGCGCCTGATCCCTCTGCGGTGCGCGCACCAGATACAGCACTTCCGCATCGGCCTGCACCACGTTTGGCGAAATTCCGCCCGCGTTGGTGATGGCGTAATGCATCCGCGCTTCCTGAATAATGTGCTCGCGCAGGAAGTTGGAACCGGTGTTCATCAGCGTTACGGCGTCCAGCGCGCTGCGGCCCAGATGTGGCGCAGCGGCGGCGTGTGAGGACACGCCTTTAAAGCTGAACGACGCCTGAATATTGGCCAGCGTCTGGTTGCTGAACATGCCGCTGTAGGTTTCCGGATGCCACGTCAGCGCGGCATCGACATCATCAAACAACCCTTCGCGGGCCATAAACGTTTTACCGGAACCGCCTTCTTCGCCCGGACAGCCGTAAAACCGTACCGTGCCCTGAATGTTTTCGCGTTCCATCCACGCTTTTACCGCCAGTGCGCCACCGAGCGCCGCCGTCCCGAGCAGATTATGCCCGCAGCCGTGACCGTTACCGTTTTCGATCAGCGGTTGCGCAGTGTCGCATCCGGCTTTCTGGCTCAGTCCGGCCAGTGCGTCGAATTCGCCAAGCAGGGCGATCACCGGTTTGCCGCTGCCGAAGCCGGCAATAAACGCCGTTTCCATGCCACCAACGCCGCGCTCCACTGCGAATCCGCTGGCTTCCAGCTTGCCTGCCAGCAATGCTGAAGAGAACGATTCGGCGAAACGGGTTTCCGGATGATCCCAGATGGCGTCGCTGATTTCCGCCAGCGCCGGTTGCTGGTTATCGATAAAATCACTGATGAAATTGACAATCTTTTGCTGCGCAGCCATCAGTTTTCCCCTTTGAATTCAGCGATATTCAGCGCTAGTGCGGCCAGCGTTTTGATGCCCTGCATCATCACTTTTTCATCGAAATCAAACAGCTCGTTGTGATGCCCCGCGCTCAGGTCAGTGCCGAAAATCACGTAAGAGGCTTCGCCGCCGCGTGCTTTCACTCGTTCCATCATGTACGTGGCGTCTTCGGAGCCCGCCGCGCCTTCCTGACGGTCAATAATCTCTTCAAATTCACCGAGTTTTTCCGCCTGCTGATGGATGTAATTCACCCACGCAGCCGTCGGTTTGCTGCTTTGCGCCGCGCCCATCAATTTGATGTCGAATTTCACCTGATGCATTTCGGCTGCGCCGGAAATCACTTTCAGCGCCTGCTGATAAATGAATTCATTGACCTCGTTGGTGGAACCGCGTGTTTCGACTTTCATCATGGCGGAAGAGGCGACTACGTTGCGGCCGGTGCCTGCCTGCAATACCCCGACGTTGACCCGTGAACTGCCGCCGCTGTGGCGGGGAATGGCGTGTAAACCGAGCGTGGCCTGCGCCGCTGCCAGCAGGGCGTTGCGGCCTTCTTCCGGTTTGCCACCGGCATGCGATGCTACGCCGGTGAAGCGCACGTCGAGCTTGGTGGTTGCCATGAACGTGTCGTTGCCGCAAACAATATGATTAGCCGGAACGCCGGTGCCGATATGGACGGCGGTGAAGTAATCGACGTCATCGACCACGCCCGCCGCGACCATGGATTTCGCGCCGCGCGTGCCTTCTTCCGCGGGCTGGAAAATCAGTTTTATCGTACCGCAAAGCTTATCGCGCGCCTGCATCAGCACTTCCGCCAGGCCTAAACCGATTGTGGTGTGCCCGTCGTGGCCGCAAGCGTGCATCATGCCGTTATTGGCAGAAGCAAATCCTTCGCGGAACGGGCGGTGCGCCTCGTCGAGCACTTCATTTAAATCCAGCGCATCCATGTCCACGCGAAACCCCATCACCGGGCCGGGACGTCCGGTTTCCAGCGTGGCAACAATGCCGGTAAAACCGCCGGAAAAATGCGGCATCCAGCGGGCAATTGCGCCCTGTTCCAGCGCGCGTTGCTCGTGTTCGGCCAGCACGGCGGCAGAAGGCAAACCCATGCGTGAATCTGCATCAATGACGTCTTTGCCCAGTTTCAGCGCGTACCCGAGTTTCTCCAGCCGGTCGGCGACCAGCGTGGACGTACGAAATTCCAGCCAGCCGGATTCGGCGTATTTATGCAGGTCACGACGTTGTGTTTGTAGGGCTGGGAACAACTGTTCAACGTGTTCAGAAATCTCATTAACCATCACGGACTCTCTTTTTTACAGACATGCAGGCTTTCTGCCAGAAGCAGAAAGGAGGAATTATTGTTTGGGGGGAGTGCGCGCCGGAGCACGAAAACTGGCACAACAAACCCAGACCAGAAGGCGCGATGCGCAAACCAGTAACCCGTAATTTGTTGCCGTTTGGAGGAATAATCCGCAGAGAAAGGCCCGGCGGAAGGGACTGCATCGCGGCATTTTTTGCCGTCGTATCGGTCAGCGTTTATGACGAACGTCTGCCTTATGTGTTTTTCAATGTACACAAAGCGATCAGGGCATATAAGATGCCAAAATCTTCTTAGTGATAATCAGGGGTTATCAAAGAATCTCATGCCATCACAAATAAAAATGCATCAGCTGCGGGCGTTTGTGTCCGTGGCGCGGCAGGGCAGCATTCGTGCCGCCAGCCGTCTGCTCAATCTTTCCCAGCCTGCGCTGACCAAATCGATTAAAGAGCTGGAAGAAGGACTGGGTGCGAGATTATTCGTCCGCCGCCGTCAGGGTGTGACGCTAACCGATTGTGGTGACGCGTTTTTTAAACGCGCGAGCCTGATTCTGGAAGAGCTGCGCGTGGCGCAGGAAGACATCGCTCAGCGCCTCGGCTGCACCAGCGGCAGGGTGAATATCGGCGTCGGTGCCAGCATTGCACGCACCATCATGCCGGAAGTGATCGACCGTTTTCACCGGGAATTCCCCAATGTGAAAGTGCGTATCGCCGAAGGCCAGCTGGTGTCGATGATCCCCGAACTGCGTCAGGGCGAACTGGATTTCACCGTAAATACCTATTATCAGGGGCCCTTTGATAACGAACTGTTATATGAAAAGCTGATGGATAAAGAGTACCGCGTGGTCGCCAGATGCGGGCACCCGATGCAAAACGCGCGTTCGATGAAAGAATTGCTTCACTGCGACTGGACCATGCCGACGCCGCGCGGAAGTTATTACAAACTGCTCAGTGAAGCGTTCAGTGAGATGGATGCCGAGCCCAATATCAGCGTGATTTGCGAGACATTTATGTCCTGCACCAGCCTGATTGCCAAAACCGATTTCCTCAGCGTGTTATCCGTGGACGTGATTAATGACCCGGTGATCGGCCAGAGCCTGGTGGCGCTCGATCTGGATCTGCCGCTGCCGACCGCGACGTTCTATCTTATTCAGCGTCGTGATACCACGCTGACACCGATGGCGGCTCATCTGGCGCAACTGTTCCGGCTTTATTGCAGGTAATCAATTCTGCCCGTAAAAAATATCGCCGGTAACAAACCGCATTCGCGTAAAAAGCGCATGTTTTGATGATTTATCGGGGATTTTTGGGAATATTGCCCGTTATCGGGCTGGCTTATCCGTTCTACACTGACCATCACAGGGAATAATAAGCTTCCTAATATTGCCGAGGTCATATGCGCCAGTCCGACATTGTTGCTGAAGTCAGTAACGACAAACAAACCCTGACCGCGCTGGTCGAACAGGACAACCGCGTGGTGTATTTCTATATTTTCGCCCGCGAAGATTTGCGTGACCGCTTTCCGAAAATGCGTGCCTGCTGGGTGCGTAACCTGGTGCCTGCACCTTTGCACGATGATACCGCCGCCACCGAACAGGGCATCGCGCCACTGCTCGCCGCGCCTTACTGCCGCAATCTGGAAGGCGAAGCGCCGCTGGATCCGTCGCAGATTCAGATTCTGTGGAACGAAAGCGATGACGGCGCGGCGTTGTGGTATCAGGGGTTGCTGCTGGCGGTGATCCCTGGCTGGAGTTTGTATATCGATCACTCGGTGTGTTATTCCGCCGGGTGCATCGCGCAGAACCCGCTGACTTTCCCGCTTGGTTCCGCCTCGACGAATACGCAGTGCGAGCTGGCAGAAAAGACCCGTTTATTCTGGCGTGACTGGCAAAATGAATTCAGCAATCCGTGGCCGAAAATCCAGCGCAAACTGCTCGAATCCTACGAAGAACGCTTTGGCCCTTCGCTGAAGTATTATCTGATTAACCAGGGCAGCTGGCCTCCGATGGCGATTTCCCAGCACGAAGACGATGAGAATTATTACTTCTTCACCGTCGGTATGAGCATCCGCCCGATGCCGCAAATCGACATCATTTTCAACGATGAAGCCGAAAAGCACCGCCGCATTGAACTGGCATTTTCCGTCGGGAAAGAATACGTCACCGAAGAAAACGCCGTGCAGATGGCGAGCGCGCTGTCCGGTTATGCGCAAATCCCGTGGACCACGCTCAGCTGGCTCGGCGAAGGCCACACACTGATGTCCCCGATGGCTCCGTTGGGATTCGAAGGCCACGTCATTTCCTCCGCCCTGTGCGGCCCGGCCGATAAAATGGACATGCCAAAGATCTACGGCGATCCGGTGAATCAGTTCTGGGTCAGCCCGATATTTACCAGTGAACTGGAATACGCAAAAGGGAAACCGAATGGCGGATTTGAGCTGGTCGGGGCGATGATCGAGAATGGAATCGGGTTTGTGTTTGCGCCGAGAAGTGCGGTGATCTGAAGTCGGAGCTGGCACCCAAACTGGCTTTAAGGGATCGAGAATATTTCGGTTTTTTAATAACGGTTATCACGCGAGCTTTCGCGCCGAAACCGGCCAATGGCTATTTAATTCGAAAGATTGGTGCTGGCTGGTTTTGATTTGCACCTTCCCCTTGGCAAGGGGAAGGACGGGATGGGGTTCGAAATGGCAACTTTAAAGCTGAGTTGTTTGCAAAACCCCCTCCCAACCTCCCCCTTCGCAGGGGGAGGAGCAAACCAAATGATTGTAATATTTGAAGAATGTTATCTGGCGCGCTCAGAAAATTTCACCTTTCTGAAAGATGTTAAGCCGTCAGTGCCGCGGCACCGGCACATCAAAATCCTCAGCATCTACGTCATACCCCGATGGCTCCCAGCGTATTGCTGTCAGCACGATAAGCCCTGCCAGCGGCGCTAGCGCGATCACCCAAAACACGCCTGTGCCTAATGCGGCGGATAGCACTGGGAACAGGAACAGGGAAACCGTTGAACTGGAACGCATCAGCGTCTGGTTGAAACCGACACCCATGCCGCGCAGCGACGTCGGGTAGCTTAGCGAGGCAAATGTCATGGTGTGCGAACCCGGGCCGAAGCCCTGACCGAACAAGAACAACGCCAGCATCGCGATGGAAATTGCCGCTTCACCACCGTCGGCCGGACGGCCAACCAGCGCCAGACCGATCATCGCGACGAGCTGGCAGGCGTAACCGGCGTAAGTCATTTTCCATGCGCCAAATTTAGACACATAGCGCACGGCAATCAGGCCGCCGACAAACGCGAAGCAAAGGTTCAGGCCGAGCGAGAACAAAATAGTGCTGATCATCGATTGTTGCAGGAAGCTCGACAGAATCACCGGCAGACCGAACGCCACGGCGTTGTAGGCAAATGACGATGCGACGGCAGTCACCGTCGCCAGCACGGTACGGCGCAGGTAAACGCCCTGTAACAGCGTGCCGTAGTTGCGCCAGGCGGCTTTACGCACCTTCACCTGCGGCGTTTTGTCTGCGTCATCTGCAACCACCGCATTAATGTTGTAGGATTTACGCAGGATAGCTGCTGCACTTTGCAGGTCGCCCTGATTTGCCGCCCAGACCGGTGATTCATTCATATAACGGTGACGGATAGCGATAATCAGAATGGCCGGAACCGCGCCAAAACCGAGAATTAAACGCCACAGCCAGTCGGTGTGCGTTGCGGGCAATACCGCGTAAAGCAGCAGAACCAGCAAATAGGAAACGCTGATGGCGGCGTACCACGTCGGGCACCACATCGCCACGCGCGAGGCTTTATTGCCGCGCCCCTGAAGCTTGGAGAATTCCGCCAGAAACGCCATCGCGACCGGTAAATCGATCCCGACGCCGAGGCCCATCACAAAGCGCGAGCCGCCGAGCACCCATTCGTTCGGCGCAAAAGCACAGGCCAGTGCGGCAATCACGAAGAAGAACATGTCGGCCATAAAGACGCGGTAACGGCCAATCTTGTCGGTCAGATAGCCGCCAAAAAGCGCGCCGACAATCGCCCCGAAGGTGATCGCGGAAGCCACAAAGCCCGCTCCGGAAGGCGTCAGACTGAACTGGCGGGTGATATCTTTCATCCCGAAAGCCAGCGCGCCGAGGTCGTAAGCGTCGAGGAAAACGCCGCCGAGTGCGATAGCAATCACGATGCGCGCGTCGCTTATTTTCGCGGCGCCACGGTTCACTAACTGAGTAATATCGGCAGCGGAACGAATCACCACCGGCTTGTCAGACGCAGAATCTGCGTTGTAATCCCCTGAAGAGGCGGCGGGAGAGGCCGCAATTGAATCAGACATTGTTGTGTTTACGCTTTTTGACAAAAAAACCAGCATAGAGGCGAGGTGATGCCGGTCACAAGTCCTGATTCAGCGATAGGTAAAACAAATGGCTATAAGTTAAAGCTAAGTGATCTAAGACCCAATCCTCATCATTAAACCGACGTTTTGGCGCGCCCGCTTAGCGCCTTGATTCAATGCTAATTTATTGAAAATACTTTGCAGTTTTTGGCAATACGGCAATCCGGGGTTTTGCATTACCCTTCTTCAGCCTGCGCAAAATTGGACTATCCTTGTTAGCACGCTGTTTTCACTGATGAAAGCCAATTTGAAAGTCTGTCGCCCGGCGACACAATCTTAAAAAAATCAATAAGAGGACATACCATGACTGCAATAAAAGGGCGGGTGCGGGGACTGACCGCAGCAATGCTGGCGCTGTCGGCCATCAGTTTCACCGCGCACGCGGCAGACGATACGGTGCGCGTTGGCTCGAAAATCGATACCGAAGGGTCTTTGCTGGGTAACATCATTATTCAGGTGCTGGAAGCCAACGGCGTTCACACCACCAATAAATTGCAGCTGGGTACGACCAAAGTGGTGCGCGGTGCGATCACCGCCGGGGAAATCGATATTTACCCGGAATACACCGGGAATGGCGCGTTCTTCTTCTCTGATGAAAAAGATCCGGCGTGGAAAAATGCGCAGGCCGGTTTCGATAAAGTGAAAAAACTCGATTACGACCAGAACAAGATTGTCTGGCTTGATCCGTCTCCGGCGAATAACACCTGGACTATCGCGGTGCGTCAGGATGTGGCGAGTGCGCATGATCTGAAATCGCTGGCCGATTTAGGCAAATTCATCAGCAGCGGCGGGGATTTCAAACTGGCGGCGTCGGCAGAATTTATCGAGCGTCCGGATGCATTACCGGCGTTTGAAAATGCCTACGGCTTCAAGCTGAATCAGCAACAACTGTTGTCGCTGGCGGGCGGTGATACGGCGGTAACCATAAAAGCGGCGGCGGAAAAAACGTCCGGTGTGAACGCGGCGATGGCGTATGGCACCGACGGCCCGGTGGCCGCGCTCGGCCTGCAAACGCTGGAAGATCCGAAAGGCGTGCAGCCCATTTATGCGCCAGCGCCGATCATCCGCGAAGCCGCACTGAAAGCGCATCCGAACATTCCTGATCTGCTGAAACCGGTCTTTGCTTCCCTCGATACCAAAACGCTGCAAACGCTGAATGCGAAAATTGCGGTTGATGGTCAGGATGCGAAGAAGGTCGCGGCGAAGTATTTGCAGGACAAAGGTTTCGTTAAAAAATAATCGGGCAGTGACGCCCTGAACGCGGCCTTCGGGCCGTGTTCACTGAAATCAGGTAACGTTTTGGCTCATCATTCACCCGTTAAAAACCGCGTATTGCTGACGCTGGTTTTCCTGTTATTGCTGGCCGGTTACGGACTGGCCTTTCTTAGTCATGCGCCTAACCGGCTGGTGTCGGGACAGGGCATTTCACTGGCCTCGCTGCTCCACGGTTATACCTTTTTCGTGCTTCTGCCGCTGATATTGCTGGTGGTGAGCGCTTTTCTTACGTTGTTTGGCCGCAGCCATTTACTGGTGATGCTGCTGGCTGAGATTCTGCTGGCGGCGCTGGTCTGGCTGGCTGGACACACCGCGGTGCAACTGACCGGTGGCAACGAAGACAGCATTGCGCGCACCTCGCTCGGCGGCGGTTTCTGGGCGGCAGCGGCGCTGTGTCTGCTGATTGCCTCCGACGCCATTTCCCGGTTTACCCGTAATCACACCCTGCGTATTTTGCTCAATATCCAGATGCTGATTCCGGTGGTTTTACTGCTGTTTTACGGCCAGCTTTCGGAGCTGTCGCTGCTCAAAGAGTACGATAACCGCTCGGACGTTTTTAACGACGCACTCTGGCAGCATCTGGGGATTTTGTTCGGCACGCTGATGCCTGCGGTGCTGATCGGCCTGCCGGTCGGTTTGCTCTGCCACCGCAATGCGCGTTGGCGCGTGCCGGTGCTGTCAGTGCTCAATATTATTCAGACCGTGCCGTCGATTGCGCTGTTTGGCCTGCTGCTTGCGCCGCTGGCCGGGCTGGCAAAAGCGCTGCCTTGGCTGGCCGAACATGGGATCAGCGGTATCGGGCTGGCCCCGGCGATTATCGCGCTGGTGCTTTATTCCCTGTTGCCGCTGGTGCGCGGCGTGATTGCCGGGCTCGATTCCGTGCCGGAGGCGGTGACTGAATCCGCGCGCGGTATGGGCATGAACCGCGGGCAGGTCTTTTTCCGCGTCCAGATGCCGATCGCGCTGCCGGTTATTCTCACCGGCATCCGCATTGTGGCGGTGCAAACTGTCGGAATGGCGATGGTCGCGGCGCTGATCGGGGCGGGCGGGCTGGGGGCGATTATGTTCCAGGGCCTGTTAAGCAGCGCGTTGGATCTGGTGCTGCTCGGGGTGATCCCGGCGGTTCTGATGGCCGTCGTGGTTGACAGCATTTTTAAATTCGCAGTCTCAATATTGGAAACTTCACGCAGATGATTCATTTCAAGCAGGTAAGTAAACACTTCGCTGGCAAGGCGGTCGTGCGTGACCTGACGCTGGAAATGGCCAAAGGCGAATTCACCGTGCTGATCGGGACGTCCGGCTCGGGGAAATCCACCACGCTGAAGATGATCAACCGGCTGGAAGAGCACGATCGCGGCGAAATTCTCTTTGCCGGTGAACCGATTGCAAAATTTCGTGCGCAGGATTTACGCCGCCGGATGGGGTATGCCATTCAGTCGATTGGCCTGTTTCCGCACTGGACAGTGGAAGAGAACATCGCCACCGTCCCGCAGTTGCTGAAATGGCCGAAGGCCAAAATCCGCGACCGCGTGACTGAATTGCTCGAACTGCTGAGTCTGGAGCCGAAACAGTTCCGCACGCGTTATCCGCACCAGCTTTCCGGCGGGCAGCAGCAGCGTGTCGGTGTGGCGCGTGCGCTGGCTTCAGACCCGGAAGTGTTGCTGATGGACGAACCGTTTGGCGCGCTCGATCCCGTGACGCGCGCGACGTTGCAGGAGGAAGTGGCGCGCATTCATAAACTCTCGCACCGCACGATTGTGCTGGTGACGCACGACATCGACGAAGCGCTGGCGCTGGCCGACCGCATTGTGCTGCTCAACGACGGGCAGGTAGTGCAGCAGGGTACGCCGCTGGAATTACTGACCAGACCGGCGACACCGTTCGTGCGGGATTTCTTTGGCGGCAGCGATATGGGCATCCGTTTGCTGTCCTTGCAGGAAGTGGGTTCACGCACGCGGCAGGGCGAATATTACGCCGGTAATGAAAAACCGCTGGTGGCGTCGATGAGCCTGAGTCAGGCGCTGTCAAAGTTTGTCGCGCAGCAGGTTCAGCAACTGCCGGTGGTGGATGAGCACGGGCAGCCGGTCGGTGTGCTGCATTTTGCGGATCTGACCACGACAGGGAACGGCGTATGAAAGATGGTTTAAAGCGAGTTCTCGCGGATCCTTTCATCTGGGTACTGGCGATATTACTGGCGCTGATTTTCGGGATGACGTCGCTGGGCGGCCTGTTCCACTGGATGTTTCCCGCGCTCAGCAGGCCGGTATATCAGCAGGAAAGTTTCGCCTCGCTGGTGGAAGCGCACCTCTTGCTGGTCGGTGTTTCCAGCCTGATTGCGGTGGTGATTGGCGTAGCAGCGGGCGTGGGTGTGACGCGTCCGGCGGGGAAGGAATTCCGCTCGCTGGTCGAAACACTGGTGGCGATGGGGCAGACTTTTCCGCCGGTCGCCGTGCTGGCAGTGGCGGTGCCGGTGATGGGATTCAGCGAAAAGCCGGCGATTATTGCGCTGGTGCTTTACGGCCTGTTGCCCATTTTGCAGGGAACGATTGCCGGGATTGAATCGGTGCCAGCGTCGGCACGGGAAATTGCGCAGGGCGTCGGGATGAGCCGCTGGCAGATGCTGAGAAAGGTCGAAATCCCGCTGGCTGCGCCGGTGATCATTGCCGGTATCCGCACGTCAGTGATCATCAATATCGGGACGGCGGCGATTGCGTCAACGGTCGGGACATCAAGCCTGGGGTCGCCGATTATTATCGGTCTGAGCGGTTTTAATACGGCGTATGTTTTGCAAGGTGCGGTGATTGTCGCGCTGCTGGCGATTTGCGTGGATATGCTGTTTGAACGCTGGAGCCGCTGGCTGCAACGGTGGCAGCAGCGGTCTGGCGGTGAATCAGTGCGCTGACGTTGAAGATGGCGCCGGAACCACGGAAGGGGCGTCGTTATCGCTGACCGGTTTGGCGTCGTCCTGAATCACCACCGCATAACCCGCGACCATCACGCCACCAATTGCGCCAATCGCCATCAGGCCGAACAGTGCGATAAATAATTTTTTGCCAAGCGAATTCATGTGCAGTACCTCGGAAATTTGAACGACGAATTATAAGTTGTTTACCTCCTCCTGCAACACACTATTCATGCGTTAATTACGTTAACCGCCAATGCCTCTCATTTTTTGTCATATGCAGAAACTTTTTAGCAACATTTTGACGCGATCGCACAGATTCCCTTGCCGGTAATCAGGCCAATAGCGTTAACTGTTTGCCTTTATTATCACGCTAATAAGTTATTCCTATGACTGCCTCTGTGACCCGTTCCCTGCTGCCGTTAATCGCAGCACTGTTTGCGCTGTATTTTATCTGGGGTTCTACCTATTTCGTGATCCGCGTGGGCGTGGAAAGCTGGCCGCCGCTGATGATGGCCGGGCTGCGTTTCTTTGTTGCCGGATGCATTATGTTCACGTTTTTGCTGCTGCGCGGGCATAAAATACCGACGCTGAAACAGTGGATGGCCGCCGGAGCGGTGGGCATTTTGCTGCTCTCTGTCGGTAACGGTCTGGTGACGGTCGCCGAACATATGCAGGTGCCGTCGGGCATCGCTGCGGTGATGGTCGCCACCGTTCCGCTGTTTACGCTGTGTTTCAGCCGTCTGTGGGGAATGCCCAACAGCCGTCTGGAATGGACCGGCGTGGCGATTGGCCTGTTCGGGATTGTGCTGCTCAATACCGGCAGCAATCTGGAAGGGAACCCGTGGGGCGCGGCACTGATTTTGCTGGCCTCACTGAGCTGGGCGTTTGGTTCTGTGTGGAGTTCGCGCCTGACCCTTCCCGCTGGCCTGATGGCTGGTGCGGCGGAAATGATTATTGCAGGCGTGGTATTGCTGGTTGCCAGCCGTGTCAGCGGTGAACATCTTGCTGCCGCGCCGACGCTGAGTGGTTTTCTGGCGCTGGGCTATCTGGTGGTATTCGGCTCGATGATTGCCATCAGCGCGTACATGTTCCTGCTGAAAACCGTCCGACCGGCCGTCGCCACCAGCTATGCCTATGTGAACCCGATAGTCGCGGTTTTGCTGGGTATCGGCTTCGCCGGCGAATCACTTTCGCCGGTCGAATGGGTGGCGTTAGGTGTAATTCTTTGCGCCGTTCTGCTGGTGACGCTGGGTAAATTCGTCTTCGGTCGCCGCAAAACGGTGATTAAAGAAGTGAAGGTTTAATACCCCTCCTGAATATTTTTTTCTTGCGAATCCCTGACCTTACGCCGGGGATTTTTTTATCTGTTCCCCTTCACTTTTTCTGCTTTCCTCACACCTGTGAACCGCCTCACAACGCATATACTTTTAAAAGTTTAAATTCCTCCATCTGATTGATTTTGTTGTATTTATATCGTGAATGAAACGATAAATACCCCACCTTAAAATCAATCATTCCACGGACGCTTTACTTAAAAGGACTTACCGATGACCGGATTTCCCGCTGCCCGGCAGTTCGATAACACCGCCATTGGCGGCCCGATTGTGCAGGGCTCGCTGGGCGTAATGATGGGTGCGCCCACCGGCGTGGCGTGTTCCGTCTGCCCCGGCGGTGTGCTGGAAGGCAACCCGGTTAACCCGTCGTTCGGTGCCAAAGTCCTGCCCGGCGAGACCGATATCGCGCTGCCCGCGCAGCTGCCGTTTATCCTTTCGCGTGCTTACAGCAGCTATAAAACGGACACGCCCGCACTGGTCGGCATGTTCGGCCCCGGCTGGTCGGCGGCGGCGGATATCCGCCTGCAAATCCGCACCGATGAACTTATCCTTAACGACAACGCCGGGCGCAGCATTCATTTCCATCATCTGCCTCCCGGCCAGATTGCCTTCAGCCACAGCGAAAAACTCTGGCTGGCGCGCGGCGGCGTCGATAAACAAATCGAGGCTCATCCGCTCAGCAAGCTCTGGCAGGCGCTGCCGGAAGCACTGCGCCACAGCCCGCACTATTATTTTGTCGCTAACGACGCCACCGGCCCGTGGTGGATTTTGGGCTGCGTGCAGTTACCCGAAACCGCAGAAGACGTGCTGCCGCGCCCGCTGCCTGCCAGCCGGTTATTGCTCGGGCTAACCGACCGGTTCGGCCATACGCTCAGTTACCATCGCGACACCGGAGGGGAATTCGCCGGGCACATCACCGGCGTCACCGACAGCGCCGGGCGGCGTTTTCGCCTTGAACTGATGACGCTGCCTGACTTCAAACCCGCACTGAATTCCGGCTGGGGCGAAGATGGCGGCGTGCGGCTTTCCGCCGTCTGGCTGACGAAGGATTTCGCGTTTCCGGATTTACCTTCAAAACCGTTGGTGCGCTACGACTACACCGTGCGCGGCGAGCTAAAAACCGTCTATGACCGCGCGGGCGAAATGGTTCGGCAGTTCGACTGGCACAGTGAAAATACCGGTCTGATGATTGCCCACCGCTACGCCGGACGTCCTGCCACACATTACGTTTACGACGCGTCCGGCAAGGTCATTTCTCAGGTCAATCCCGGCGGCCTGAGCTATCAGTTTGAATACAGCAAAAACCAGACTCGCGTCACCGACAGCCTCGGGCGGCTGCGCGTGTATCATTTTGAGGGTGAGCGCGGATTACGGCGGGTCGTCAGGCTCGACAACGCCGACGGCAGTTGTGTACAAAGCACCTTCGACAGCCGCGGCGGGCTGACCTCGCAGACTGATACCGCCGGGCGCACCACCGAATTTCATCTCAACCCGGCCAGCGGCACGCTGACCGCGATTTTGCATCCGGGCGGCGAAAAACGCAGCCAGTTCTACTACAACCAGGAGGGGCAACTGGTTTGCAGCACCGCGCCGGACGGACGCCGCGTAAGCAGGGAATATGATGCGTTTGGCCGTCTGATAGCCGACACCGACGCCCTGCGCCAGACCCGACGCTACCATTACGCAGACGATATCAGCGCTTTGCCCTGCGCCAGCGAAGACGCGGCGGGCGGGCGTCAGACGCTGGAATGGAACGCAGCCGGTTTGCTGGAAAGTTTTACCGACTGCTCCGGTTTCAAAACGACTTACCGCTACAACCGCGACGGCCAGCCGCTGGAAATCCTGCACGAAGAGGGCATGAAAACCCGCTTTGCCTACGATGCGCGCGGGCGACGGATTTCGCGCGAGGACAGCGCTGGCGGTAAAACGGTTTGGGAATACAACGCGACCGGAGACGTCATCACCGTCACCCGACCGGACTGCAGTCAGTCCACACAAACCTATGATGAGCGCGGTAATCCAACCGTACAAACCGAGGGCGGGCTGACCCGACAAACCGAATTCGACAGCGCGGGCAGGCTGATGCGGCTGGTGAATGAAAACGGCGTCGATACAAAATTTCGCTACGACGTGATGGACCGGCTGACGCAGGAGGTCGGTTTCGACGGGCGCGTGCAGAGCTATCAGTACAACGCCGCCGGTCAGCTTATCCGCAGCGACGACGCCGGGCAGATAACCCACTGGCACTACGATGACGAAGGCCACCTTATCCGCCAGCAGCGACCGGAGACAAACGACGGCCCGGACGACGTGCTGTGGCAGTACGACGCCGCCGGACGCGTCAACGAAACCGCCCACCGCAGCGAAACCCATCTGGTCACCGTGCGCTTTCAGTACGACGACAATGACAACCTGACCGGCGAGCGGCAGATTATCCGCAACGCGCACGGCGATTTGCTGTGGCAGCACACCGTGCGCCACCAGTTCGACCCGCGCGGATTCGAGGCCTCAGCCCGCTACGACGGTCTGCCGGAAATCCGCTGGCAGACCTACGGCCCCGGGCACCTGCTGGGCGTGAAGCTCGGGCACGACGTGGTGCTCGAACTCAGCCGCGACAGGCTGCACCGCGAAACCATCCGCCGGTTCAGCGACGGCTGGCAGAGCGAGAATGTCTATTCGCTCACCGGACAACTCGCCGCGCAGCGCACGCCGGACAACGGCCACCCAAACCTGAAACGCCATTATCACTACAACGCCGCCGGGCAGATGACGCAGATGACCACCGGACTCGGCGACCATCATTATGCTTATTCCCCGGCTGGTCGTCTGAACAGCGTCAGCTCGCCGGACGGTTTTCTCGCCACCTTCACCGATGCCGCCGGCAACCGCAACTGCACGCACCCCGACCTGAATACGCCGCTCGCCGACACGCTGCCGGTCTGGTATCACAACCGCATCCAGCGCGATGAGCGGTATATTTATGAACACGACAAATTTGGCAACCTGACGGAAAAACGCCCGCACCGCGCCGGCTGGCGGGAGGCACCGCGCGGGGCCATCAGCCATTTCGCTTACGACCAGGCGCACCGACTGACGCGTCTGAAAATGGAAGAGGATGGCCAGATTCAGACGCAGGCGCGGTATATCTATGACCCGCTCGGACGTCGCGTCGGCAAGCACGTCATGCAAATCAATCCGCAGTCCGGCGAAACAGAAACCCAAAATATCTGGTTCGGCTGGGACGGCGACCGGCCGGTGCTGACGGAAAACCGCGACACGCAGCTGCATACCATTTATCAGCCCAACAGCTTTGTCCCGCTGCTGCGCGCCGAGCACGCGCGGATGGAAGACAGCCACCGCTCGCTGGCTGAAAAGCTCGAGGAAGACGCCGGCAGCCCGTTCCCCGGCGATATTCATCAGCGATTTAACGACATCGAAAAGGAAATCCGCCGGAACGACGTCAGCGACGCGCACCTGCAGTGGCTGGCCTCCGTGGGCCTGAAGACAGAAAACCTCGCCCCGTGGCTCGAGCCGCTGCCGGAAGCCGGTGAACTCAAACTGCACCTGTACCACTGCGACCACCTCGGCACACCGATTGCGCTGATTAATCACAAAACCGGCAAGGTGGAATGGGACGCGATTTTAGACGTCTGGGGCAATGCGACAGATATTTTCAACCCGTACAAACTGCGGCAGCCCATAAGAATGCAGGGCCAGCAATATGACGACGAATCGGGGCTACATTACAACCGCCACCGTTATTATGACCCGATGCAGGGGCGCTATATTACGCAGGATCCGATTGGGTTGAGAGGCGGGTGGAATTTATATGGGTATGCGTTGGATCCGGTTCTTGGCATGGACCCTTTGGGTCTGGCTGCATGTACCGTTTTATTTCCAGATTATCCAATAGAGTATGCTGAAGGAAAAACGAGCACATGGCTTGGTGGGCATGCTGGCTCTCTCGGATATGATAAAAAAGGTAAAACTCAATATTATGAATATGGAAGATATCACCCTGGTGCGGCGGGAGTTATAGGCTCTAAACTTCCATCAGAAGATGGAAATATTCGTAAAATCTCTGTCCCTAATCTAGAAATTGGACCTGATGGTTCCCCAACGGAAGCCTCAATGGATAAGTTGCTAGATTCATTAGCCACTAAAGCAGGTAAAGGAACATCTGCGCAATTAACCTGTAATGCAAACGCCGACCAAAACAAGGTTTACAAATATGCCGAAAATGTTGCAAAAAACAAAGATAGAGATAAATACAATTGGAATCCGTTGAGTTCGAATCAATGTAGAACTTTTGCTGAAAAAGCATTAGAAGCAGGAGAGTGAAAATTATGAAAAAAACAACGGCAATTCTTACCATTTTACTTTTTTTATCACTAATATCTTGTGTTTGCTTTGCTTATTTATGGATCGATCGCTCGATCACACTGTCTTATAGTGAAAAATGCGTTAATAACAGCACTCAAACGACTAATGCATTAGAAATACTGCTTGAAAAGGAGTGGTTCGGGGAATCGACGAAAAGTGTCCTGGAAAAAGTTAAAACTCAATTAAAATCCACTCAGAATGAAAATGAAATAATTAAAAAAGATGATGGGAATGTTATTTGGGTCGGCAACATAAAACTTTCATTTAGTAATGATAGATTAATTAAAGTAGGTGAGTAGGTGATATTTATTTAACGGTGTGTTTAATGAGGAAGTTAGATAATTAAAGGGGTTGCCATGATTAATAGACTTTATTTAGGTGATCGTGCAGTTAAAGGTATTGATATCGACAGTGGAAATCTCATTGTTAGAATTAGAGTGGATTCAATATCAAGGATTTCAAAAGAAAGTAGTAAATGGGGTTTTGTGAAGAAGAGAACATAGAAAAAGGTGCTCTCGTTTTTTCCGAGGTTAACTATCTGGAGATTTCACCTGCAGGAATTATTCCGGGTGATTATATAATTGATTATGACTTAGTTCAAATCAAAACGGTGTTCAATTTTGCATTACAACCATTGGACAGCCCACATCAATATATAAAGGTGAACGGGAAAGTACAGTCACTATAAAGTGTGGAGACTGCTGGTTAGAAGATGAACATCAAAACAAAGTACCATAGAGATGGTGGGTTTTGAGTATGAAACCTTGGCAGAAATTAATTTCATGCTAATTGGTTACGTGATGTTTTCTAAATGATCACGGATTTTAGAAGAGGGGCTTAAAAATAATCAAAGATTATTACTTCAAATGAGCTGGATAGATAGATGATACATAATTGCAAATAGGACATAAATGTTTATGGCCAATGAGATGACGGCGAGTGAAGTGTAAAAGAGATTTAAGAATGAAGAGTTACCAGAGTTTTGCGGAGTGAATCTCAATAGTGTAAATTTAAGATTAAAATTCGTGACGTGTTCAATCGCAAAAAAACCAAGAACTGGCCGAAATATTGTATTTCACGGTAATTCTAGAGTGAAGAAATTAGAAAAGTAAACCTCCTGACCAGAAATTTCGGGCAGGAGGTTCGAAGAAAAAACGTAAACTGTCAGCAGGTTATGGCAGTTGATTAATGTTCATCAGTGGAATTAGGTATATTTCAAATCCCACAAAAATTCAAACCCCCTCACTTCTTCTCAAAGAACAGTGTTACACGCGCCACTTCGACGCCGAATTTTCTCAGCGACGTGACGTTAAACAGATGCTGTTCGTCCTGCTGGTAAATCCAGTCGTCGAATGTCAGGCGGTAGGTGCTGCCGCCTGATTTCACGTCCATCACGTATTTCCAGTTGAACGCATTTCCCGCCGACTGCCCGGTCGCGGTGCCGATAATGTCGCCCGCTGTACCGGTATAACGTCCGTCCGCGAGTTTGCGGATACGCCAGACGCGGGTCTGTTTCTCGCCGTCGTCATACACAAAATCCTCGTGCAGCGTCAGCGTGTCCGCCACCACATCGCCATGAATTTTTGCGGTAAAACGCCGGGTTTGTTTATGGCTGTAATCTTGCACCATGCCGTAAGCCACGGTATCACCGGAAAAATAGGTGAAGATATCCAGCGTCGGCTGTGTTTGTGCGTAATCTTTGATGCTGGCGCTGCAGCTGGTCAGCAGCAGCGCGCAGGCCGCCAGAAGGGGGAGAAGCATTTTTCGCAGGGCAGTCATAAAACCTCCGGTCGGATGAACATTAATCGGACGCCGTCGCGCCGATGAGTTTGTTGCGTAAATCTGGATACTGCGTGGCCGGTGAAAGCCAGATGGCCAGGAATGCGTCCCGAAACGCCGGGTTGAACGGTTCGCCGATGGGGTGAATCAGCACGCTGTTAGGCGCCCGGCTGTAAAACTGGCCGCCGTTCTCATCAGCCAGAAAAACAATTTCGCTGCCGTTACTGACGTCAGGCCAGATTTTTTCAACGCGGTTCAGCCAGTCATTTTTTCGCGCCTGTTCCAGCAGCCCGAGTGCCTGCCACTGCTCTTCCGTGGCTTTGGTCAGTTCCTCGCGGTCAATGCTGCGCAGGTAGTCGATCACTAACGCCTGCGGCCATTTTTGCGCCTGATAATGACCTTCCGGCGTCAGCAGCTGTGAGTTGTATACTTCAAACGGCCCCCAGCTCAGCGTGGCGCGCCCGACCTGTCGCCAGTGATCCCACGGCGTGGCGGCGAGGGTGGAGAATGAAAGCAGCAGCAGTATTACCAGCAGTGAAAAACGTTTCATCAGGTTCTCCGTAGTCTGGCGTTACTGAGCAATACCGGCAGACTTACCAGTGGCAGGAAGACGGCCCATCCGGCAGCGAGTGCCAGCCAGACGTAAACCGGTGCGGCGATGAGCTGCATTGCGCCAAGCTGCATACCGAGGAAATACGCCAGCGGCCCGCTGACCGCGCCGAGCGGGATCAGCCAGTACCATGTGAGACGTATTACGCCAAGCAGCCACAGCCACCACGCGCTGAACCCCAACCAGAGCGCCATCATCCACGGCGGAACGGCCTGCGAGTCGGTAAATTCAAACAGACCGGCAATGCACCACAGTGAATCCAGCATAATGCCCAGCGTGCAGACGACCGCCACCCATAAACGGCGGGGCGAAGGTGTGAACGCCAGCATCAGAAAACTGCTGATCACCAGAAAAACGATAAACCGGTCGCGCCCCCAGACGGCCAACGTCCACCAGGCATCAAAGCCGAGCGTCAGCAGCCAGAAGCGCCACGTTTTCATCCGCGTCGCTCGGCGATGAGTTGCACGGTGCTGATGGTGCGGGCGCGGAATCCGGCTTCGCAGTAGCACAGATAAAACAGCCACAGGCGACGGAAATGTTCGTCCTGCACACCGTCTTGTTGCGTATTCCAGTAACGCTGTACCCGTTCGCGCCACTCGTGCAGCGTGCGGGCGTAATCAAAACCGATGTCGAACAGGTCACGTACCACCAGCCCGGTATAACGGGTCATGGTTTCATTCATGGCGGTGATAGAAGGCAGGAAACCGCCGGGGAAAACGTAACGTTGGATAAAATCGACGTTACGGCTGTAACTGCCGTAACGCTGATCGGCAATGGTAATCGCCTGAATCGCCAGCCTTCCATGCGGTTTTAACAGGGCGTTGCAGCGTTTGAAGAAAGTGGAAAGATAGCGTTTCCCGACGGCTTCGATCATTTCGATGGATACCAGTTTGTCGAACTGGCCGCGCAGGGAGCGGTAATCTTCAAACAGGACGGTCACGCGGTCACTCAGTCCGGCTTTTTCAATACGAGCGCGGGCGTACTGAAACTGCTCGCGGGAAATGGTCGTGGTGGTGACTTTGCAGCCGTATTCACGGGCGGCAAATTCTGCCATTGCGCCCCAGCCGGTGCCGATTTCCAGCAGATGATCGCCCGCATGCAGTTGCAGTTGCTCGCACAAACGACGCATTTTGGCTTCCTGCGCCTGTTCCAGCGTCATCTGCGTTTCCTGATACCAGGCGGAAGAATAGAGCATCTTCTCATCCAGAAAACCCTGATAAAAATCGTTGCCGAGATCGTAGTGCGCTGAGATATTTTTGCGTGCCTGCGCCGGGCTGTTGCGGCGGAAAAAGTGGATCAGCTTATTCAGCGGTGCACTTAGCCAGCTCAGACGCGCTTCGATTTTATCCACCAGCTTCATGTTTTCAGCCAGCAGTTGCAGAACTGTCGTCAGATTGGGCGTCGTCCAGTCGCCATCAATATAGCTTTCGCCCGCCGCGATACTTCCGCCGAGCAATACCCGCCGGTAAGCCCGCAGATCGTGGACTTCAATTTCTCCCTGCAAAGGCGCTGCCGGGTCGCCAAAAAAGACCGCGTCTTCACCTGGTTCACGCAGTGTTAACCCTGCGCCATTGAGATTTTTTAATACGCCGAGAATCAGTGCGCGTGCAGCCTTGCTGCGCCGGTTTACCGCCGCATCACGGGCGAGTTGCACTTCGGGTTGGCTCATGATCAGTCCTTATCAACAGGAGGATGAGAATAAATGGGTGCACGTTTGAGCCACAGTTTCAGCGCTTGCCAGTAAATGGTCAGGGCGGTTTTTGCGGTCATGACAGGCAGCCGCCACAATTGCTGGCGCAACGCGTCGCGGGTGAGCGGGCGGGCGGTCAGCGACAGGGCAGCATCGAATTCACGTTCTTTGCGGTGATTTTCGATAGTGATGTGTAATTCTTTTCCCGGGGGTGTCAGACGCCAGTGATAGACCATGTCCATCGGATTAAAGGGCGACACATGGAAGGCTTTCGGGACCGGCTGCGAACCGTCGGGCAGCACGGCGTAGGTGTGGCGTTCATTCCAGGGCGTGTTGCGCACCTCGGCCAGCATCCAGCGCAAAATTCCGGTCTTATCATAAAGGTAGTAGAAATTGACCGGATTGAAATAGCAGCCGAAATAACACAGCTGACAAAGCAGCATCACCCGTCCGTCGGGGCGATCGCCGGTCAGTTCTGCAATTCTGTCCTGTGCTTTGGTTTTGATGTCACCGCCGCCCAGATAGTCTTTGCGGCGAAAGCTGGCCGGCGAAAAACGCTCCAGCTTTACGCCAAGGGCAGGCAGTTGTTCCAGTTCATCAAGATCAATCAGCGGCATAAAAATGTCGTAATCGAAACGGTGATCTACCGGCGTAAACCGGCGATGGCGCACGGTGCCAACGTACAGCTGACTGTTCATGACGCCTCCCGTTCGGCCTGCCCGGCGGTGTCTTCATGTTCAAGTTGCAGGTTCAGTTGTTCGGCCACGTCGCGAGCGCTGTTAACGCCATCTTCGTGAAATCCGTTGTACCAGTAAGCGCCGCAGAACCAGGTGCGGTTATGGCCATTGATCCGGTAGCGCTGCTGTTGTGCATGATGGCTGGCGACGTTGAGCACCGGATGCATGTAGGTGGCGCGGAAAAGCACCTGGCTGGCGTCAACCGGCGTCAGCGGATTGAGCGACACGCAGAAGGTTTTCGGCGCATCCAGCCCCTGCAAAATGTTCATGTTGTACGTCACGCTGGCGCGGCGTGTGTTTGACTGATTGCCATCGCGCATGTCGCCGCGCAGGGCGTCGCCGATCGTATTCGGCAACTGATAATTCCAGCTCGCCCAGGCACGTTTCTCACGTGGCAGCAGGCGGGTATCGGTATGCAGAATCACGTCGTTAGCCTGATAAGGCAGCTCACCGAGAATGTCGCGTTCGTCAGCCGTGGCCTGTTCGCCCAAAATCGCCAGTGCTTCATCTGAATGGCAGGCGAAAATCACCTGATCGAAATGCGCTTCACCCTGTGCGGAATGCACAACCACGCCGCACGAGGAACGGATGACTTGAGTGACCGGTGTGCCAGTCAGCAGTTTTACGCTGGCCGGTAAACGCGCCTGTAAGCGACGGATATATTCCCGCGAACCACCCGGCACCACCATCCATTGCGGACGGTTTGTCACATCGAGCAGCCCGTGGTTATCGAAGAACCGCAGGAACATCGACAGCGGAAAATTCGCCATGTCGCCCAGCGATGAGGACCAGATCGCCGCGCCCATCGGCAACACATAGTGCAGCGCGAAAAACGGCGTAAAACCGTTCTGATCGAGCAGATCGGCCAGCGTATCTTCGTCATTATGCGGGTTCTGCAGCCGGGCTTTGCAGAGTTTATTAAACCGCAGAATTTCTAGAATAAAGCGCCAGAATCTCGGTCTGAACAGATTGCGCCGCTGTGCAAACAAACTGTTGAGTGAATGTCCGTTGTATTCCAGTTTGGTGGCCGGATTGCGCACGGAAAAACTCATCTCGGTCGGCTGGCCCTCAATGCCCAATTCTTTGAGCAGGGCGATGAAATGCGGATAAGTCCGCGAGTTATAGACAATAAAACCGGTATCGATGGCATACGCTTTGCCATCCGAAATCACGTCCTGCGTGGCGGTATGCCCGCCTAAGGTTGCCGACGATTCAAAAACCGTGATCTCGCAGCCGGGCTGACTTTTCGCCAGCATCCACGCACAGCTCAGGCCTGAAATACCGCTTCCCACGATCGCCACTTTTGTTGTCATGTTATTTCACCATTTTTCGACATAACCACTTTTGCAGGCTGACCGGCAGCAGTGACGCAACCTTGAGGAAACCGGCAAAAAGGGGCGGGAAAGCAATTTCACTGGCACCGCGCGCCAGTTTTTTACGGATATGCTGTGAAGCCTGCGTGACGGTAATCATCATCGGCATCGGGAAATTGTTCTGCTCCGTCAGCGGTGTTTCCACGAATCCCGGCTGGATCAGCGAAATGTGAATCTGACGCGGAGCCAGATCTACGCTCAGTGAACGTGCGAAAAAGGCCAGCGCGGCTTTCGATGCGCCATACGCTTCGCTGCGCGAAAAGGGCAACAGCCACGCAGTAGAACCGACAATCGCCACGCGACTTCCGGCTGCTAAGCCTGGTAACAGGGCGTCCAGGCAATTGACCGGGCCGATGAAATTGGCGTTCATCACGCGGGCGACTTTTTCGGCTTCCACCACGCCGTTATCCAGGTATTCACAAGTTCCGGCGCACAGAATCACTAAATCAGCCTGAACGCCCTGCAACGCCTGACGCGTGGCCTGCAAATCGGTGATATCAAACGATAACGGAACGATCAGCGGACTGGCGGCAGCCGTGCTGATAAGTTTTTCCTGACTGCGCCCGCACGCTGTCACTTCCCAGCCTTCGGCAGCGTAATCCTGCGCCAGTTGCTTTCCGATACCTGAACTGGCACCGGTAATCAGAACGCGGCGCATTATTTCAACCTGCCTTTAACTGCACGGACGGCACCGCCGAGCACCGGCAGATGTTCATACAACATCGCGCCGAGGTCATAATAATCGCGCTGATAAATAATGCGGTTGTCACTCAGGCGCACATGGCTTGCGCCGTGCAGAAACATGGACTGCCCCTTTTTCAGCGACGGGTGAGAAAACTCCATCTGCCAGAACAGGGACGCTTCGTCGCCCTGAAGCAGCGGAGGCTGGATTTCAAAACGGCAATAATTCACCTTTTTGAGTAACTGTGAGAAATAGCGTTCGAGCGCGTCCACACCGTCGTAATGCGACACCGGATCGATAAACACCACGTGCGGGTGATAGATGCGTGAAAGCTGAGGCAGCTGGCTCATCTCAAGATGACGATAAAATTCGCAAAGCCGCGACAAAACGTCGGGAGCAATGGCGGGTTCAGGAAAATGTTTAATCACTATTTTTTCCTTCTTTGCGCAAAGGCACCATTTGCAGAGTGGCCTGGCTGTCATCGCGTGGAAAAATATCTGGTTCAGGCTCTTCGTGAGGTTCGTTTTCACCGGCGCTGAGAATAATCGCCGAACTGCCTAGCAGAATGATCGACAGACCCTGTTCCACCCAGTTCAGAAGGCGTTGTCGCTGAATTTGTGTGAGCTTGCCTTCCGACCACAGCAATATTTGAGAACCGCTCAGATTTTCCAGATGCGGCTCATCCAGCGGAGCCGGTAATACGTCAACCTGCATGCCTTCTTCGCATCGCACAATGGCTTCGAGCCACAGCTCTGTATTGTCGATTTGTCCCCAGCCAACAAGTGTTGCCAGTTTTCCCGGACGTTTTCTAGCGGCATTCATAGTCATCACGGAATGTTCAACGATTAACCCGTCGAGCTGGCTGCGCAGCATCAGCAATCGTGAATCGCCGGAACTCAGACGCTCACGCAACGGGCGCAAAATATTATTCACAAACGAGGCCGCCGGATATTCCCGCCCGAGCTCGGTCATCAGCTGACGCACTTTGTTGCTGCGTCCGTCCTGAAGCTCGGTCAGAAGACGGTGCTCAGCCTGCGACCAGCCGCCGGGTAACGCCTCGACTTTACCTTCCAGCAGGGATTTCACCTGGCCGACGGGAATACCGCGGTTTATCCAGCCCAGAATGGTGCGGATGGAATCGAGATCGTCATCATTAAAAAGCCGGTGGCCGCCTTCGGTGCGCTGCGGTTTAAGCAAACCATAGCGGCGTTGCCATGCGCGAAGCGTGACCGGGTTGATACCACAAATACGGGCGACTTCGCCGATGCTGTAAAGAGACATAGTTAAATCCAAAATATTCATCCAACTTATCGTAACTCTAGCGCCTGATCTGAAAGCTGTACAACTTTATTATTTTTGTACAACTTGGCTAATACTTTCGGCTTACATTATTTTAACTTGCTAATTTCTCAAATGAGAGATATTTTCCCTTTATTGAGATTTTAAGTGGGGAACGAAATGGAAGAAGGGCAGGACAGTCACGATCTGCGTCTGGCCGAACGGCTGGCGGAATTACGCGTTAGCCAGGGCTGGTCTCTGGAACAACTGGCACAGCGCACGGGGATCAGCCGCGCAACGCTTTCCCGCGTGGAGCGTGCAGAAACCAGCCCGACCGCGTCGCTGCTGGGCAAACTGAGCGCGGCGTACGGGCTGACCACCTCGCGCCTGCTGATGGCGCTGGAAGACAACCCGCCGGAGCTTATCTGCGCCGCGCAGCAGCCGGTGTGGCATGACCGCGAAACCGGTTTTGAGCGCCGTTCGGTTTCTCCGCCCGCACCGGGTTTTCGCGCCGAACTGATCTCCGGCACGTTAAAAGCCGGTGCCACGATTTCGTATGATTCCCCGCCGGTGAACGGCCTCGAGCAGCATATCTGGATGCTGGAAGGCATTCTGGAGTTCACGCTCGATTCACGCACTTATCGGCTAGAGGCCGGAGATTGCCTGCGTTTCCATCTTGACGGCACCTCGTCATTCCACGTTCCCGGCCCGGCGGATGCCCGCTACGCCATTGTGATTTCGCGTCCTTAAATATGACTAAGTAAGGTTCATCATTATGCAAAACGGCAGGGCGGTAGTTATAAACGATATAGCGATAAGCGAAGTGCAGGGCGGCGTATTGCCGGAGGCGGATCTGAACGCACTGGCCGAAACCCTGATGCAGTCGGTGGCGCTCGGTGCAAGCATCGGGTTCATTCTGCCCTTTGGGTTTGTGCAGGCGCAGGCTTTCTGGCAAAAATTATTGCCTGCTTTTGAGCAGGGCGAGAAACGTCTTCTGGTCGCCCGTGAAGCTGGAAAAATCATCGGGACCGTCCAGCTGGTGGTCGATCAACCCGCCAACGGCGCGCATCGTGGTGACGTGGTGAAACTGATGGTACATCCGCAAGGACGCCGTAAAGGCGTGGCGAAAAAGCTGATGGACGCAGTGGAAGCGCTGGCGCACCGGGAAGGCAAAACGCTGCTCGTGCTCGATACCGTGACCGGCAGCCCCGCGCAGACGTTATATGAGAATCAGGGGTTTACGCTGAGCGGAGTGATCCCGCATTACGCGATGTCGACGGGAGGCGTGCTGGAGTCGACGAGTGTGATGTTTAAGGTGCTGGACTGAAAGATTTATTTGCTCCTCCCCCTACGAAGGGGGAGGTTGGGAGGGAGTTTAAAAGCTACCGCTTCTGTATGTACGTGAGCGCCAGCGCCACCGCCAACACCAGCCCTTTAATAATATCCATCGCATAATACGGCACCGACAACATCACCAGCCCGTTCGACAGAACGCCCAGAATCACTGCGCCGAGCAGTGTCCCTAATGCATTGGGTTTTCCGGAGCCGGCGAGGGAAAAACCGATATATGCGGCGGCGACGGCGTCCATCAGATAACCGCCACCAGCGTTCACCTGCGAAGAACCGATACGCGACGCCAGCAAAATACCGCCAGCGCCTGCCAGAACTGATGAAATCACGTACGCAATCACGCGGTAACGCGCGGTGCGGATCCCCGCAAGGCGCGCGGCCAGCGGGTTGCCGCCGATGGCGTACATGCGTCGGCCATGCTTGGTCAGGGACATAAACAGTTGTACCGCGACGGTCACCACCGCCATCACGATCACAATCACCGGCACCTGACCCAGCAGGCTGAACACCGCAGGAACGGTACCTTCGGCCATGTCGCCGCTCGGCAATAACATGTTTTCTGTGATCGAACCGCCGTAGCTGTAGGTCATCGCTGCGCCCTGAATGACGAACAGGCTGGCGAGGGTGGCGAGCATGTCGGGGATTTTCAGGATAACAATCAGGAAGGCGTTAAACAGACCGACCAGCGTACACAGCGCGAGCGTGATCAGAATTGCTTCTGTTGTGCCAAACCCGTGCCAGACGAACATCGAAATCACCAGCGCATTGGCGAGCGACGCCGTTGAACCGACCGACAAATCAAAGCCACCGACCGAAAGTGAAATGGATACGCCGATGGCAATCACCGTCACGATAGCGATAGAACGCAGAATATTGATGATGTTCGACGGTTCAAGGAAGTTATCCGAGGCCACGCCAAAACCGGCGATCAGCAGCACAACGGTCAGTAACATCCCCCATTTATACAAGAATTCGAACAACTGATGACGCCAGGGCTGACCCGCTGCCAATGTACTTTCTTTACTCACCACGGCTTTGCTCACGCGGGTGTTCCTCCGGTTGAATAGACTAATAAGGTTTCTTCGTCGACGTCTGCGGCGTCCAGTTCGGCCACAATGCGGCCATCCCATAACACCAGAATGCGGTCGCATAAACCGACCAGTTCGGCGAACTCACCGGAAGCATAAATAATGCCTTTTCCCTGTTGCGCCAGGCCGTCAATCAGCCTGAACACGTCCGTTTTGGCCTTGATGTCTACGCCTTTGGTCGGTTCGTCAAAAATCAACACCTGACTCTCACTGCGCAGCCATTTCCCGATAGCCACTTTTTGCTGGTTACCCCCGGAAAGCCTCGCCAGCTTCTGCATCGGCCCGGAAGCGCGAATGCCTAAGCGGCTGATGATGTCTTTCGCCCATGACAGCGACTGACGTTTACTGAAAATACTCCAGCGCGAAAACGAGTCATCGGCGGTAACGCTGAGGTTCATCGGGATATTTTCATCAATGAAAATCCCTTCCTTGCGCCGTTCTTCCGGCACTAACGCCAGACCCTGTTCCACGGAAAGATGCGGCTCTTTCGGTTTCCACGGTTTGCCGTTCAGCTCACCGCTTTCGACCTGGCTGGGCGTCGCGCCAAACAACGCTTTGCACAGCTCGGTTTTCCCGGCACCCGCCAGCCCGGCAATGCCGAGGATTTCACCCCGGTGCAGACGCAGCGAGATATCGCGCAGTTTGTCTTTGTCGTGCATGCCGTGAATGTGCAGCAGCGTTTCTCCGCTGTGCGGCGGACGGCGCGGCGGATAAATATCATCGAGCTGATGGCCAATCATTTTCTCGATAATCTGCTCGTTGCTCAGGCCGTCCATGCTGTCATCGCTGACCAGACGTCCATCGCGCAGCACCGTCATACGGTCGCAGATTTCGCGCAGTTCATGAATGCGGTGGGAGATAAAGACCACCGCCATGCCCGCGTCTTTCAGCTTGCGCACCAGCGCAAACAGACGGGCGCTTTCTGCCTGATCGAGCGGGGCGGTCGGTTCATCAAGGATCAGGAAACGGCATTTATGCGATAACGCGCGCGCCAGCAAAATCAGCTGTTTCTCGGCCAGCGTGCAGTTTTCGATACGGGCTTTCAGGCTGATGTTCAGGCCAAGCTGTTGCGTCAGCAGTTGCGCCTGACGGTATAAACGCGGCCAGTTATGCAGATGGCCGGGCTCGGAAAGCCGGTCCAGCATGATGTTTTCAGCGACGTTCAGCGTCGGCACCAGCGCGACATCCACTTCCTGCTGGACCAGATGAATACCGTGAGCGCGCGCGTGGTGCGGCAATTTAATGTTCACCGGCTCGCCGTCGATGGTGATCTGCCCGGTGTAATGATCGTGCGTGCCGGAAAGCACAGCCATCAGCGTCGATTTTCCGGCGCCGTTCGCACCGACCAGCGCATGGACGAACCCGCCTTCCAGTGTCAAATCAACATGGCGAAGTGCGGGAAAACCGGCAAATGAAATCGAGATGTTGCGCATCTCAAGACGGGAAGCGGTCACTGGACGTTGGCCTTCTAAACGGGGGATGTGGAGCTTCAGACGTTTAGCCGTCTAAAATGCGGTGTAGCAGAGTTTTAACATATTGTGTGATTTAATCAACCAATTAAAAGATCTAAGGAATGCTCAAACCGGCATAAGCCGCCGGGAAGGTTTCAGGGTGAGGGCCGAACAAAAATATTTCACCGCGCAGGCAACTTCACTATTATCTGGATGCCATACAAAGGCTTATAGAAATCAGGGTCATCAGTTATCAGTAATAAAGGGATATTATTTATGGACTTAAATCTCAAGGATCGGCGGCCGATCGCCACCCGGGACAAGCGTTGGGCCAAAAACAGTGCGGTCTGGTTAAAGAATAAAGGGGTTACGCCGAATCAGATTTCTGTGGCGAGCATGGGTTTTGCGCTGGTGTCCGGGCTGTGTTTTCTGCTGGCATTTTATTGTGAAACGGCTTTCGGGCGCGGATTTCTTCTCCTGCTGGCGGCGCTGATGATTCAGGGGCGGCTCATCTGCAACCTGCTCGACGGCATGGTGGCGGTGGAAGGCGGCATGGCCAGCCCGGCGGGACCGGTTTACAACGAATTACCGGATCGCGTTTCCGATACGCTGATTCTGGCTGGCGTCGGTTATGGTCTGGTGGCGATGCCGGAAGCCGTCACGCTGGGCTGGATTGCGGCGCTGCTGGCGCTGATGACGGCGTATTTGCGTCTGCTGGGCGGAACCTGCGGGTTAAAACAGCAATTTCTCGGGCCGATGGCAAAACAGCACCGCATGGCGATTCTGTGTGCGGGCGCGGTGATTGCGATTTTCCTGCCGTCGCAGTGGGGGCAACTCCTGCTGCTGATTTGTCTGATGATCATTACGCTCGGCGCACTGGTGACCTGCTGGCGTCGCGGTGCGCGTATTTTGCGTGAACTGCATGAAAAGGCCGTAACTGAGGGAGATAACGATGGAACCTCGCACTAAATTACCGCTGGACGGCCGGCTGGTGGCCGGTTTTCTGGTACGGCTTTGCCGTCTGCTGACTGGCGTCCGTGCCCGTTGGCTTGCACCTTTACCTGAAAAACAGTCCCGCATTTACTACGCCAATCACTCCAGCCATCTCGACGGCATGGTGATTTGGGCCAGCCTGCCCGGTCATCTGCGTCCGCAGGTTCGTCCGGTAGCGGCCGCAGATTACTGGCTCTCCTCGAAATTGCGCCGTTACATTGCGCGCCGTGTGTTTAACGCGGTGCTGATCAAACGGCGTCCTGCTGAAAAACAGTCGGAACAGCCGAACAATGCGCTGGAACTGATGAACGACCCGCTGAGAAAAGGCCAGTCGCTGATTATTTTCCCGGAAGGCACCCGTGGCAACGGCGAAGAGATCTCGGCGTTTAAAAGCGGGATCTGGCATCTGGCGAAAATGAATCCGGATGTCGAACTGGTGCCGGTTTATCTCGAAAATCTCAACCGCGTGCTGCCGAAAGGTTCCCGTCTGGTGGTACCGATACTGTGTTCGGCGACGTTTGGCGAACCGGTTGAAAGTATCCGGGAAGGGGAAGAGAAAGCGGAATTTCTGCTTCGTGCGCGGGCTGCTCTGGAGACAATGGCACCATGAATTTTCAGGATAAATCGTTAGTTTATTTACTGTGCGGATTGTTCGGTCTGCTGCTGATTGCGAGCGTTCTTGGCTATCTGATCGCGCTGGTGAAAGGTAATACGCCGGTCGTCGCCAACCTAAACGCTCGCATCCGCGCCTGGTGGATGATGTGTATTTTATCGGTGATGGCGATGTGGTTTGGCCCGATCGGTTCGACGCTGCTGTTTGCCGTGATGTCGTTCCTGGCCTTGCGCGAATGCATCACCCTGACGCCCACCCGGCGCGGTGACCACGAAGCGCTGTTCTGGTGTTTCTTCATCATGCTGCCGCTGCAATATTTGCTGGTCGGCGAACGCTGGTACGGCACGTTTGCGATCTTCATTCCGGTCTACGCGTTTCTGTTTATCCCCACCCGCATGGCGCTGGCCGGAGACACGGTGAACTTCCTCGAACGCAGCGCGAAAATTCAGTGGAGCATGATGCTGGCGGTGTACTGCATCAGTCACGCGCCTGCCTTGCTGATGCTGAACATTCCCGGTTATGAAAACCAGAACATCAAATTGCTGCTGTTCCTGATGATTGTGGTGCAGATTTCCGACGTGTTGCAGTACGTGTTCGGCAAGCTGTTCGGCAAACGCCCGATTGCGCCGCGTCTGAGCCCGAACAAAACCCTTGAAGGCTTTGTGGGCGGGATCCTCAGCGCCACGCTGGTCGGGACATTATTGTGGTGGATCACCCCGTTCGCCCCGTGGCAGGCCGCGCTGATTTCGCTGATTATCACCTTGCTCGGCTTTGCCGGGGGGTTGTGTATGTCGGCGATTAAGCGCGACCGCGGCGTGAAGGATTTCGGCGCGATGATCGAAGGGCACGGTGGGATGATGGATCGCATTGATTCGTTGTGTTTTGCGGCACCGGTGTTTTTTCACCTGATCAGGTTTTACTTCACCTGAAGGTGAGGGCTTTGGGCTCGTCGCCCAAACCTGCAAAACCTTGTGTTGCCACCCAAACCGGCCTCAAGGGTGGTCTATCGCCACCACCCTTGAGAATCCCGCCCTTCCCCTTGCCAAGGGGAAGGAGCAAATCAAAACCAGCCAGCATCAATCTTTCGAATGACATACCCCTGGCCGCCCCCAAGTCGGTGTGAGCCGACGCCCACGACCTTGATGTTGATGTTGATGTTGAATTTATTCTTCGCAAAATCTAACCGCCACACCCAGCGAATCCGCTGCGCGAACCACCACGCGTGTAGCGTCATCCCCGAAGGGAATTTCACCAACTTTTAAGCTGTTCCTGACAGCCGCCAGCGACCGGGTCGCAAACTCCAACCCGACCATCCGCGCACTCCCGTTTTCGCCCTCGGGTACGATGCCAAATTCAGCCTGCGCCTGTTGTGGCGTCACAAACCGGACGGTTGCGCGACCGGCGCGCAAAGTCACGCCTTCAGCATTCGTCTGCAAGGCTTCTGTGCCGAACAGTTCGCCGTACACTTTCGCGGCGGACTGCGGGGAGGCGGCGGAAATCACAAAACCGGTGATGTCCGCGACGCCGTTCGGGTGGTTTTGCCACTCGGTGCGCCATACCAGTTCCGGGGTCAGATGTTGGCAGAAGAAACTGCGGCCATTGGGTACGCGGTCGGCGGCCAGCGGGACGGTGCGGAAACGGGCGTTGGGCGATGTGCCATCGTTAAGCGCTACCGGACGGAAGAATTCTGCCGGTGCCGAGCCCGCGATGTTTTGCTGTTGCAGATGATCAAACACGGCGTTTGAATTTTGCGTTTTCCACACCAGACCGGTGAGGCCGAGCGGAGCCTGCCAGAGATCTTTACGCGTATGCGCATTGCCCGGTTCGAAGCCGAGCAGTTCCAGATAGTTTTCGCCGAAAATCGCCAGATGGTTGCTGGAGCCAAGCGAATGATGGCCGCGAGGCGTGAGCTGGAAACCGAGACGGCGGAACTGCTGCTCCGCACCGTTGAGCTGTTCGGCGACGTTAATCACTACGTGATCGAGCTGCGGAACCGGGCGTTGAGAAGTCTGTGAATCAGTCATTAAACGGTTCTCCCAGCGTTAACATCAGGCGGTTTGCCCAGGCGAAGAACGCCGCAGACTGCGCCAGATCGACGATTTCCAGTTCGTTCAAACCCTGATCGCGCAGTGCCTTAATGTGTTCCGGCGAGGCGACCGGCGGCGTGGCGGAGAGCGCGGCGGCGAAATCAATTTCAGCCTGCCAGCGCGGGGATTGTTCTTTGCTGAGAATGCCGCCCGGCGGGGTGTCGATCAGCCGCTGAACGTCTTCGGTTTGTTTGGAAAGCTGGCTGGCTTTACGCGAATGCACCGACGCGCAGTAAATACAGCCGTTGATTTTGCTTGCCACGGTGGCCGCCAGTTCGCGCTCCTTGCGCGGCAGGCCGCCGGAGGTGTAGAAAATGCCTTTGTCGGTCAGCGTGCGTTGTTCAAGCACCGGCAGGTTGCGGCCTAACAGGCGGAAATAGTCGGAATCCGTATGGCCGAATTTCGCCAGAATCGCCTGCTGGGCTTCATCAAATTCCTCCAGTTTTTTGGACGGGATCCACGGTTCCCAGCCAAGCTCTTCCTGCGTGAAAGCCTGCGGCGCGTCGCGGCCGCTGTGGGTATTGGGCTCAGTGCGCCAGAACGCGGCGCCGACCGGTTTATTGCTGGCGTTTTCCACCGGTTTGCCACCAATCAGACGGTAGCTGCGCAGCGCGCGGCTCTGGAAACTGACGAAAGCAATCAGCTGCGAAATTGTGACGATGGCATCCACCGACCAGCCGGCTTTTTTCAGTGCCTGTAAATGTGCAGGCGTGGCGCTGGCGGGCTTGAAACTCAGGCGTTCGCCGTGAGTGAGCGCGGCGTCGAGACGGGCGGTTTCGTCGATGTCCGGCAAATCCTGCAAACGCTCGGAATAGTGATTGGTGAGCTGTGAATCGCCGTGCCAGCGCGCGACGTTTTGCGCTAAACGCAAACGCTCGGCCAGCGTGAAATCCACGCCGTCCTGTTCGGTAAACAGCGCATCGTAGCTGCCTTGCGCGTGGCGGGTCGCGGCGTCGCGGTTATCGCGTGCCTGTTTCAGTTCTGAAGAAGGTGCGATTTCAGCCAGTTTTTCCAGCAGGTCAGTCGAATAAGTGGTCATAAGTTGTCCTGTGTAGATGCAGCCTTTGAGAACGTAGAGTCGGCGGAAGCGGTGGAAATACGACGCTGCGGCGGGCGGCGAACCCAGCCGAGGGCGGGCGCAACGTGACGCGCAATCAGTTCAATGGAACGCAAAATGTAAGGATGTGGCGGATCGATAGAATGCACCTGAAACGCCAGATCGGTGACGCGGGCCAGCGCGGTGTCGGCCTGCAACGTGGCGGTGACCTGCTCGGCGGTGCCGAGGTGAACGTCGAAGGCGCGGATGTAATCATCCAGCGTATCGCCTTTCACACTCTGTCCGCTGGCACGGTGATTCTCGGCCTGACGGCGTAAACCTTTTTGCGCCAGCTCGCGGGCTTCGTCACCGTTTTCCGTCACAAACGCCGTGCGTGAGCCCATGATGCGTGGCGCAGCGCCTTCCGGCAGTGCGTCGAGATAGGCATCGATAATCGGGTTTTGCAGTTCGTCTAGACGCAGGTCTGGCGCATTCGCCGGGCGTGGCTGGGTGCGCGAAAGCATCAGCCCGTCGCCGGATTTCCCGGCACGCGCACCGCCGTCTACCGAGAACGTGGCCTGCCACACGCGTTTTTCCAGATGCGGTGCCGCCGGATACAATCGGTTATCGGTCCCCGCCAGTGGTTCGCCGCGCCAGGCGGTCAGCAGGGTTTGCAGATTATGGCTAAACACCGCGCCGCGCTCGCTGCTTTCAAAGCCGAACGGCAGAAATGACGAAGGCGTGCCGCCTGAGCCAAGCCCGACTTCAAGACGTCCGCCGGAGAGTAAATCCAGCACGGCGGTGTCTTCCGCCACGCGCAGCGCATTTTCCATCGGCAGCGTAATCACGCCGGTGCCGAGACGGATAAAGCGGGTGTGCGCCGCGACCTGTGCAAGGAAAACCAGCGGAGCGGGCAGGCCGCCTTCCGCTTCGTGAAAATGGTGCTGCGCTACCCATGCGGAGTCAAAACCCAGCTGCTCGGCGTGAATAATTTGCTCAGTCGCCAGCCGGTAACGTTCCTGCGCGCTGGTGTTATCCAGAAGTCGGGTGAAAAACCCAAGACGTTTGCTGCTCATAATGTCCCTCTTTTCTTTTTCATGTGCTGACTCAGGCGGCGCGGTGGCGGCCGGGGATCGCATCAATCAGCTGCCGTGTGTAATCGCTGGAAGGCAGGGCAAACACGTCTTCCACGTTGCCGGAATCCACCTGTTGCCCGCGGTTGAGCACCGAGACGCTGTGGGAGATTTGCCGGACGGTCGCCAGATCGTGCGAGATAAACAAATAGGTGAGGCCGAGCGAATCCTGAAGCTGCTGAAGCAGGGTCAGAATTTGTGCCTGTACGGTGACGTCGAGCGCCGAAGTCGCTTCGTCGAGCACCAGCACTTTCGGTTCGAGGATCAGCGCGCGGGCAATCGCCACGCGCTGACGCTGGCCGCCGGAAAGTTCACGCGGTTTGCGGCCCAGCAATTCTTCCGGCAGCGCCACGCGGCGGGCAATATCCAGAACGCGCTCACGGCGGACTGCTGACGGAATTTTTTCGAAGTTCAGCAGCGGTTCTTCAATCACGCTGAATAAGGTCTGTGACGGATCAAGCGAGGCGAACGGGTTCTGATAGACCAGTTGGATTTTACGGCGCACCTGACGCAGCGCTTCGCCCTTGAGGCGCGTGATGTCTTCGCCGTCGATCAATACGCGGCCGCTGTCAGGTTTCTGAAAACCCAGCAGAATGCGCGCCAGCGTGGTTTTACCCGAGCCGGATTCGCCGACCAGAGAATGCGTGGTGCCGCGCGGAATGCTGAACGAGACGTTATCGACGGCGCGGAATGCCGCCTGATGTTTACCGCCCAGTGAGAAATCATGGGTGACATTTTCGACCACCAGCACCGGTTCGGCAACGGCGGCAACATGCGCGCGGTGTCGGCCTGAAAGGGCAGGGACGTCAGCAAACAGCTGGCGGGTGTATTCGCTTTTCGGCGCGTTCAGCACTTCTGCCGTCACGCCCTGTTCCTGTACTTTGCCGTTGCGAAACACCAGCAAACGGTCGGCCCGCTCGGCGGCTATTGCCAGATCGTGCGTGACCAGCAAGACGGCCGTGCCGGATTCGCGGCGCAAATCGTCAATCAAATCCAGAATGCGTTTTTGTACGGTGACGTCGAGCGCGCTGGTCGGCTCGTCGGCAATGATCAGCGCCGGTTGCAGCGCAATGGCAATCGCAATCAGCACGCGCTGTTTCATGCCGCCGGAAAGTTCGTGCGGATACTGTTTCGCGCGTTGTTCCGGGTGCGTAAGGCCGACGCGGGTCAGCAGTTCCACCACGCGGGCGTCGCGCTGAACACGCGGCAGGCGCTGGTGGATATCCAGAATTTCTGCCACCTGTGAACCGATGGTTTTTACCGGATCCAGCGAGCTGGTCGGGTCCTGCGGGATCAGGCTGATGCGTGCGCCGCGCAGGACATCAAGGCGGCGCTGCGACCACTGGCTGATGTCGGTGCCATTCAGGCGGATTTCGCCCTGTTCGATATGACCGTTCTCCGCCAGCAGGCCGATGACCGACTGCGCGGTAGTGGTTTTACCGGAACCGGATTCGCCCACCAGCGCCAGCACTTCTCCGGCATTAATGGAAAACGAGACGTTGTGGACTACCGCTTTGCCGTCGTAGGAAATCGTCAGATTATCCAGCTCAAGAACGGGTGCGGCGTGGTCATTCAAAATCGCCTGTGTGCTCATCGTGTTCTCCTGCGCAATGACTGGCTGATGCGGTTGGCCGAAAGCACCACCAGCACCACGACGACGCCAGGGAAGGTCGTCAGCCACCAGGCGGTTGAAATGTAGTTACGGCCTTCGGCAATCAGCAAACCCCATTCCGGCGTCGGCGGCGGTGTGCCGTAACCGAGGAAACTCAGGGTGGAAATCGCCAGAATCGCACTGCCAAATTGCAGCGCCGAGAAAGCGATGACCGAGGTCAGTGAGTTCGGCAGAATGTGCCGCCAGAGGATCGAGAAGAAGGTGCCGCCGCTGCCATAGGCCGCTTCGACGTAATCGCTGTGGCGGACCAATACCACTTCGGCGCGGGCGAGGCGGGCGAAGTTGGCGACAGAGGTCACACCGACGGCAATCGCCGCGTGAACCGTGCCGAAGCCGAGCAAAATGATGACGCTCAGCGACAGCAGCAGGCCGGGAATCGACAGCAACACGTCGTTGATGCGCATGACAATGGCGTCAACAATGCCGCCGCTGGCACCGGCTGCCAGCCCTAATGCGGTGCCGAACACCAGCCCGAGCGCCACGGCGACCAGTGCGCCGGAGAGTGAATGCGACGCGCCGTAAACGATGCGGGCGTACACGTCACGGCCGAGTTGATCGGTGCCCAGCCAGTGACCGGCCTGCGGCGCCAGACGCTGCGCGCCCGCGATGCCTTCGGTGCCGCTGTAATCGGTAAACCATCCGGGCGCGATCGCCCATAAAATCACGGTCGCGATCACCAGCCAGGCGATGATCAGCCCCGGCTGTAAAGAGGCCGCTTTCCAGCGGCGACGCTGTGTGGCGGGCAGGGAAAGAGTGCTTTTACCCAGCGGTAAGCTGCTCATGTGGTGGCTCCCTTTGTGTTGTTCGAGGCGTTAGCTTTGAGGCGCGGATCGAGCAGCGGATAAAGCAAATCGACCAGTAAATTGATGCCGACAAACGCGGCGGCGGAAATCACTACAATCGCCTGTAAAACCGCGACGTCCTGATTGTTCACCGCCTGCTGCGTCAGTTGACCGAGGCCATTCAGGCCAAATACCGTTTCGGTGATCAGCGCCCCGGCGATCAGTTCGCCAAACAGCAAACCGGCGATAGTCAGTACCGGAAGCAGGGCGTTGCGCGCCACATGACGCCACAGCACGCCGCCGCGGCTGGCGCCTTTGGCACGGGCGACGGCGACGAACGGCTGGGTCTGCACCTGATCAATGCTGCGGATCAGGATCTGCGCCAGCGGTGCGGAAATCGGCACAGCCAGCGTTACCACCGGTAAAATCAGCCCGACCCATTCACCCGGATTAATCACCGGGATCCAGCGCAGATGAAAAGAGAAAAACTGAATCAGCGCGATGCCGAGCCAGAAGGTCGGAATGGAAATAAACAGCGACGGCACCGACTGCAACAGGTTTTTCAGCCAGCCGAAATGCAGCAGGCTGGAGATAAACGCCAGCGCAAAGGCCACCACGGCGGCCAGTGCGAAGCCCATCAGCGCCAGCCGCAAAGTCGGCGGAAAGTTGCTGCTGAGTAATTCCGTGACCGGTACGCCAGCCTGAATCGAATAGCCCAGATCCCCGCGCAGGAAATTCCCCAGCGTGTGCAGATATTGCTGCACCAGCGGCACATCCGCGCCGTAGGCCGCGCGCATATCCGCGATTTGCGCCGGGCTTAGTCCCATATCCGGGTTCTGGAATTTAATCAGAATGGCATCGCCCGGCAGTACTTGCAGGAGAATGAAGGAGACAGTAAACGCCGCCCACAACACCAGCAAAGCCTGCCCAAAACGACCGCTAACGTATCGGTTCATGATTCACTCCTGCCTGTTAGTGCTTTTCAAGCCATGCGCCGTAGAAGCTCGGACGGCCAACGGCTTCGAAGCTCACGCCTTTGAAATAAGGCGCGCCGGCAAAGACCTGTGGCTCTTCGAAAATCGGAATGACGTAAGCCTGATCGAGCAGGTAGTTCTGCACGTCACCGGCCAGCGCCAGACGTTTTTTCGGATCCACTTCGGCGGAAATTGCTACCAACAGGTCATTCAGTTTGTCGTCACGGAAGCTTTTCACCTTGCTGCTCAGGCCGCCTTTTTGCAGCAGCGCATCGCGGTTAGTCGGGTAGAAGGAGCTTTTGATGACGTCCGGATCGGCGCGGCCGACTTCAACCACATTCGCCGGGGTTTTTTCCGGATCCAGGTTGTCCGCCACGCGGCTGCCTGCGTCACCGGCCAGAATGTTCAGCTTCGCGCCGACCTGATTCCACTGCTGTGAAACCAGCTGCAAGACTTCTTTGTTCTGCGGCTGCGGCAGGGATTCATAAATGGTCAGTGACAACGTTTTACCATCCTTCTGGCGCAGGCCGTTCGGGCCCGGTTTCCAGCCTGCTTCATCCAGCAGTTTTTTCGACAGCGTCGGGTCATAAGTCAGTTTGTTGCTCAGATCCACATAACCGGCGGCGGTTTTGGCGATGACGGAGGTGGCCTGCGGATAGTTTGGCGAGAACAGCGTATCGACCACCTGTTTGCTGTTGGTGGCGTGCAGCAGCGCCTGACGGACTTTCAGGTCAGACACCAGCGCGTTGTCGGGGCGGAACGAAATGCTGTCGTTCACGCCTTTCGTTGGCGCGGCATAAATCGGGAAGTTCTGGTCTTTGGCCTGTTTCTCGTCATACGCCTGAACCTGACGGATAAAATCAGCCTGACCGGCCAGAAGCGCGCCGATACGCACGCTGTCTTCGCCGGTGACAATCACTTTGATGCCGTCGAGATTGGCGCGGCCCTGCTGTTTGAGGTTTTTCGGCCCCCAGTTGTAATCTTTGCGCGCCGTCAGATCGACTTCACGACCGAGCGTTTCTTTGCTGACGACGAACGGGCCGGAACCGATGATGTGCGTCGCATCGCCCAGCGCATCAAAATTGCGATCCAGCGTGCTCAGTGACACCAGCCCGGAGCCGATGGTCGCCGTGCCCTGCAGGAAGCCCGGCGAGGATTTTTTGAAGTAGAACTTCACGGTCAGCGGGTCAACCACTTCGCTGTGGTCGTAGTTGTTAATCACTTCGGAAACAGGCAGATGGCGTTCTTTATTGCCCAGCCCGTAGGTGTCGAAGTTTTTCGCCACGGCGTTGGCATCAAGCGGCGTGCCGTCGGAGAAGGTCACGCCCGGACGCAGTTTGAAGGTGTATTCGGTTTTGTCGGCGTTGAAGCTCCAGGACTCGGCAATCCACGGTTCGACTTCCAGCGTCTTGGGGTTTTGATAGGTCAGTTTGTCGGTGATCTGATTAAGGATGCCGCCGTTCGGGTAAAAGCCACCGGCCGGAGGATACAAATTGGTGTGCGCCTGTTGTTCGAGATAAACCAGCGTTCCGCCCTGAACCGGTGTTGAATCGGCAGCAACAACGGCGGAAGAACTGGTGATCAATACCCCTAAAGCCAGTGCGCGTGTGACCGCGTTTTTCCGGCGAAGAATGTGCATAGTAAGACCCTTTTTATTTTTGGCGATGTCTGGCAGATGAATCACTTTTTATTCATATAGAACGAAAGTGCTGGTTCCATAACAAACCAATTTAAAGGGGAGGTGAACGAAGGAATTTCGCATTACTTAGCTGCAATGTGGGAATGTGTGAGGCGCAGAAAGAAAAAAACCAGCGGCTAATCCGGACGGGTGGACCGGATAACCGCTGGCGATCATCAAAAATGATGAGCTAAGGAGAAACTGAGGTCGTCAGTGATCTTTTAATGCAGCTTCTGTGCCAGTTTTTATTTCTGGCTGCGTTTTTACCTGTTTGCTGCGGCTGAGGAAGGCGTTCAGCAAAATTGCGCCAAACGTCGCCGTGCCGATACCGCCCATGCTGAAGCCGCCCAGGCTCAGGGTAAAGTTTCCTGCGCCCAGTACCAGCGTGACCGCGACCATGATGAGATTGCCGTTAAGACCCAGATCCACCTGGTTTTGTACCCAGATGCGCGCACCGGCGACGGCAATCAATCCGAACACCACAATTGACGCGCCGCCCAATACCGGACCGGGAATGGTGTGGATCAGTGCACCAAATTTGGGCGAGAAGCCCAACACAATGGCAACAAGGGCAGCAGCGACGAAAATCAGCGTGGAATAAATTTTTGTGACCGCCATGACGCCGATGTTTTCCGCGTAGGTGGTCACGCCGGTTCCGCCCGCAGAGGCCGACAGTAATGTCGCCAGCCCGTCGCCGACAAACGCGCGGCCCATGTACGGATCGAGATTTTTACCGGTCATGCCCGCGACCGCTTTAATGTGCCCGAGGTTTTCCGCCACCAGAATCACGGCCACCGGTGCAATCATCAGCATCGCGTGGGAACTGAACACCGGCGTGGTGAGGGTCGGCAGGCCAAACCACGGCGCCTGCGCGACGGCGGTGAAATCCACTGGCGCGCCCAGCCCCATGACGTTTGTGACCAGCATATAAATCAGATACGCCGCCACCAGCCCGAGCAGCAGAAGTAAACGCTGCACCAGTCCGCGGGTGAAAACGGCCACAGAGCCGATACACAGCACGGTGACCACCGCCATCCAGCTGTCAAACGACGACGCCGAGACGCTGTTAATGGCAATCGGCGCGAGGTTCAGACCAATCGCCATCACCACCGCACCGGTCACGACCGGCGGCATCAGGCGTTCAATCCAGCGCGTACCCACCGCCATCACCACAAAACCAATCAGCGTATAAATGACGCCACAGGCAATAATCCCGCCGAGCGCGACGCCGATATTCGGGTTCGCGCCGTGGCCGCTGTAGCCGGTCACCGCAATCACCAGCCCGACAAACGCTGCGCTTGATCCGAGATAACTCGGCACGCGTCCGCCGACCACCAGGAAAAACAGCAGGGTGCCGATGCCGGACATCAGGATCGCCATGTTGGCGTCAAACCCCATCAGCAGCGGCATTAATACCGTCGCGCCGAACATGGCGACGGTATGTTGCAGCCCCATAATCACCGTCGGCCCTAACGGCAGCCGTTCGTCCGGCGCAATAACGGCGCCATCCAGATTGCCTTTTCTTTTACGCCATTTTGGAAACCAGGAGGTATTGGTATTTGCCATGCTGCAATTCCCTAATCAGGTTGAGTTAACAGGCTGACTGCCGCATCAGAGGATGATAGCGGCGGTCGAAATACACCAGTCCGTGGCGTTCGTCGTTGCGGGTTATCGCAACGGCTTCGCAAAACAGAATATCGTGAGTGCCGACGCAGGTGACTTGTGTGATTTTGCAATCAAAAGAGACCAGCGCATCGCTGAGAATAGGAGAACCGGTGGAAAGGGATGACCATTCGGCGGCTTCAAAGCGTTGTTCCATCGGCGTTTTTCCGCCGAATAAATTCGACAGCGATTCATGGCAGTCAGCCAGTGTGTTGACGCACAGCACCTGATTTTCGGTAAATGCCGGATACACCGACGCCGAGCGGTTCAGGCAAACGAGCAGGGTCGGCGGAGAGTCGGTGACGCTGCACACGGCGGATGCGGTAAAGCCCGCGCGACCGCCGGGGCCGTCGGTGGTGATGATGTTAACGGCGGAACCGAGATGCGCCATCGCATCGCGGAACGCTTGTTTTTCAACGGCGGGTTGTTTTTCAATAGTCGGTAAAGCTGGCGTGGCGGTTAATGTTTCGGCCATGTTGTCTCCGTGGGCAGGTGATGGGAAGGCACGGCAGGTTTTTGCGATGAATGCCGTTGCAGCCATTCCAGTAAAATCGGGTTAAACGTTTCCGGGTCGGTCACGCTCATGGCATGGCCGCCATACAGTATTTGTGTGTGTTCGCCGTTCGGCAGGCGTTCGGCGAGATCGGCAGAACGCATCCACGGCACCAGCAAATCATCTTTGCAGCTGAACGCCAGCGTGGGCGCGATAACCTGCGCGAGCGTTTCGGTCAGGTCGGAATTCATCAGCGCCTGCAATCGGTGAAGCAGATTTTCCATTCCCTGAAAATGCGCCACCTGATGCAGGCGCTCTTCCTGAAGTAATGTGTCGTTGGCCGACAGCCAGTCGCCCGGATACAGAAACAGCGGTTGCGCCTGCACGTAGGCATCGACGCCGCTGTTGAGCAGTAAATTCTGGCGCACTTCAAAGCAGCGGCGCGTCTGGTTGTCGAGCTTTGCCCAGCCGTTGATCACCACCAGACTTTGCAGCAGCGCGGGGTAGCGCAGTGCCAGATGCAGGCCAATAATGCCGCCGAGCGCGTGACCCACCAGATGGCAGCGGGTGATATCCAGCCCGTTGAGCATCCCGGCGAGTTCATCCGCCATGTCTTCCATCCGGTAACCGGCGGGCACCGTGCCTTTACTGACGCCGGTTCCGTGCTGGTCATAAATGATGACGCGAAAATGCGCGCTCAGCATCGCCAGTTGGGGTTGCCAGAAGCTGCCTGAACCGCCGAGGCCGGAGGAAAGCACCACGGTTTCGGCGTCTGCATTATTCTTACCCAATACCTTGTAATACATGATGTTTCCTCAAGGTTTTCAGGAGGGCGGATCCCGGTGTTTTACTTGCCGATGTGCGCGATGGTGGCGATTTCAATCAGCGCGCCCGGTTTGACCAGCCCGCACTGAATGCAGAACCGCGCCGGTTTTTCTCCCGGAAAATACTCAGCGTAAACCTGATTCACGGCGGCGTAATTTGCCCAGTCGGTGATGAAAATTGAGTTCATGGTGACGTCATCCATCGTCCCGCCCGCGGTTTCAATCACGCTTTTGATGATTTCCAGCACATGGCGGGTTTGCGCGGCGGCATCGCCCAGATGGACGACGTTGTTGTCTTTATCAAAGGGCAGGGTGCCGGAGACGTAGACCACGCCGTCGGCCAGCGTTCCCGGAACAAACGGTGCCAGCGGAACGCCGCTGCCAGCCGGAATAATGGCACTTTTAGGCATATTGCTATTTCCTCTTCATAAAGCCGTTATGCGGCATTTTGTTTAGCGTCATAACCCACGGCGTCGCAGAAATTGCGCACGCTGGAGACCCAGCCAAAGAACGTTTCGATGTTATAAATCGCCGCTTTTTGCGCGAATTCCGGGCCAGCCTGATGGGTGGCGTCTTCAAGCACCACGCCGAAATATTCGAGGAAGAAACCGTCACGCAGCGTGGATTCGACGCAAACGTTAGTGGCGATGCCGGTAAACACCAGATGGTGAATGCCGTAACTGCGCAGCAGGCTGTCGAGCTGGGTGTTGAAGAATCCGCTGTAGCGCGGTTTTGGCAGCACGATGTCGCCCGGCTGTGGCCGGAGTTCATCCACCAGGTCGTAATCCCAGTCGCCTTTTGCCAGTAATTTGCCCATCAGCTCCGGCCGTTTACGCATGGTTTTCAAGGCGTTGGATTTGTGAAAGTTTGGCGAACCGGCACCCCCGGCTTCGACGTACTGATTGTCCCAGCCATTCTGGAAGAAGATCACTTTGATACCCGCGGCGCGCGCGGCGGCAATCGCCACTTTGATGTTGGCGATCACCGGCGCGGTGGCGGAGACGTCAAAACCGGCCAAATCCAGATAACCGCCCTGCGAGGCGTACGCATTCTGCATATCCACCACAATCAGCGCCGTTTGCTGCGGTGTAAACGCAATGGCTTCCGGGCGGGCGGCAAGAATGGTTTCCTCACCGCTGTTTTTCGGCTCGCGGCGAACCACGTTCAGTTCCTCAACCGCTTTTGGTTTCTCAAACAAAGTCATCAGGCCACCTCTTTCTGCTGCGTTGCAATGTGCTGGCGGGTTTTCATTAATGGTTGAATGAAACGTCCAAAGTTTTCGATACCTTCCACAAAATCGTCGAAGGTCAGCAGGACGCCGCCTGCGCCGGGTACGGTGTCGATTTCATCGAGCATTCTGGCGACGGTGGCATAAGAGCCGACCAGCGTGCCCATGTTGATATTGACCGCCGACGTGGGGTCGGCCATCTGGCGGACATTGGTGTCGGCACCGGATTTGGTATCTTTGCTGCTCTGGTCGGTAAGCCACGCCAGTGCGTCAGCATCTGCACCGTCTTTATACAGTTCCCATTTGGCGCGGGCGGCGGCGTCGGTTTCATCCGCGATGACCATAAAGAGCACGTAAGAGGAGACGTCGCGGCCTTCGGCTTCCGCCGCCGTTTTCATGCGTGCAGCGGTCGGCGCAAACGCAGTGGGCGTGTTAACGCCTTTGCCAAAGCAGAAGTTGAAATCCGCGTGTTTGGCGGAGAACGCCATGCCTGCGTCGCTTTGTCCGGCGCAGATCACTTTCATTTCCGACTGCGGGCGCGGGCTCACGCGGCAGTCATCCATCTTGAAGAATTCGCCGTCGAGCGTGCAGTGGCCGGTGCCCCAGAGATCGCGCAGGACGCTGACATATTCGGTCAGATAGTCATAACGGCGGCTGAAATAGTCATCGCCCGGCCACATGCCCATTTGTTCGTATTCCGGTTTCTGCCAGCCGGTGACGACGTTCACGCCGAAACGGCCATTGGAGATGGAATCAATCGTGGCGGCCATGCGCGCCACAATCGCCGGTGGCATCACCAGCGTGGCGGCGGTGGCGTAAAGCTGGATGCGGGAGGTCACGGCGGCAAGCCCCGCCATCAGCGTGAACGACTCCATGTTGTGTTCCCAGAATTCGGTTTTACCGCCGAAGCCGCGCAGTTTGATCATCGAGAGCGCGAAGTCGAAATGGTAGTGTTCCGCCTTCTGCACGATGGTTTTGTTCAGTTCAAAAGTCGGTTTGTACTGTGGCGCGGTTTCAGAAATTAACCAGCCGTTGTTGCCGATAGGAATGAAGACACCGATTTTCATAGCTCACCTCAGTTGAAGATTCATTTTTCAATACAAGGGCTTGCGAAAATCTCTGCGCGGCTTGAGTGCGTCCTGCGGGTTCCAAATTGCACCGTGCTGAAATTTCCTAACGGGGTGACTATTGCAAGGGCAGTGCCACATTTTTAAATGTGATGGTTATCAGTAAGTTAAAAATGTGTTTTGACTTGTGGTGGAGCAAACGGTCTGTTTCAGACCATTTGGTCAAAACAAACTGCACATAAATCAGGCAGGAATGTCCGTAAATGGTGCATTTTTGTTAAATAACACAATTGTTGTGGTTATTGTTTTGTTGTCTAATTGGCTGGACTTATAGCGATAGTCGCATTTATCCCTATTTGTTATGATTTCCCCCTCGCTGTTTGTCTCAGGAAATCCTTGTGAAGCCATTGGTCGAACCTCCTCAGCCCGCCGCCGGGGAAAGTCAATCCCGCAAAACCGGAGTGAAAGCACCGACGCGCCGCTCGCGGGCGGTCGCCGCCAAACGTGGCAATATCATGGCTGCCGCGCTGGAGTTTTTCTCGCTGTACGGTATTCACGGCACCAGCCTGGATCAGGTCGCTGAGCGTGCGGATGTCTCAAAAACCAATCTGTTGTATTACTTCCCGTCGAAAGAAGATCTGTATATCGCGGTACTGAAAGGCCTGCTGGATATCTGGCTGGCACCGCTGAAAGCGCTGCAACGGGATCAGCATCCGCTGGGAGCGATACGTGAATATATCCGCCTGAAACTCTGTGTTTCCCGCGATCACCCGCAGGCGTCCCGACTGTTTTGTCTGGAGATGGTGCAGGGTGCGCCACTGCTGAAACAGGAACTCGGCAGCAGCCTGAAAACGCTGGTTGAAGATAAATCGGATGTGATCCGCGGCTGGATCAAAGATGAATTAATTGCGCCAGTTGACCCGATGCAGCTTATTTTTATGCTGTGGGCAACCACTCAGCATTACGCCGATTTTGGTGTGCAGGTGGAAGCCATCACCGGCAAAACGCTCAACGATCCTGAGTTTTTCGAACTGACCGTGAGCAACGTGCAGCACATTATTACCGAAGGCATACAGCTTCGGGCTTGAAGAGGTCAGGATGGATTCGGTTTCACAATTAGTCTTGGGCGCCGCCGTGGGTATCGCGGTGATGGGCAAGCGGACGCCTGTGTGGAAATCCGCGCTGGCGGGCGCGGTCTGCGGAACGTTACCGGATCTGGATGTTTTTTACGATCACGGCGACGCCATCAGCAATATGACGCTGCATCGCACGGAGACTCACGCGTTGTTGTATCTCACGCTGGTTTCGCCGCTGCTCGCCTGGATGATGGCGAAAATTTTCAGCGCCGGGCAGCACTTCAGACGCTGGTGCGGCACGGTCTGGCTGGCGCTGATCACGCATCCGCTGCTCGATTTAATGACGGTTTACGGCACGCAGCTTGGCATCCCTTTTACGCATTATCCGTTTGCGGTCGGCAGCATTTTCATCGTCGATCCGCTGTATACCTTGCCGCTGATCATCGGCGTCGGGCTGGCGCTGTACCGTGAGCAACAGCGCGGGATTATGTGGAATAACGTGCTGCTGGGCGTGAGCTGTTTGTATCTGGTCTGCACGGTCATTGAGCAGCACGAGGTGACGGTGCACGTCAGTGAAGAGTTGCAGCGGCAGAATATCGAAAGCACGCAGGTTCTGGTGACGCCGACGCCGCTCAACTCGCTGGTGTGGCGCGTGGTGGTAATGAATAAAGACAGCTACGGCGAGGGGTTTACATCGCTGCTGCATCCGGATTCCCCAATTCGTTTCCGCTTTTATCCACGCGGAGAAGCGCTCTACGAAGCGCATAAAGACAATGCGTTTCTTGCCCGCGTCGCGTGGTTCAGCCACGGATTTTTCAGTGTGAAAGAGCAGGACGGGCACATTCTGGTCAGTGATTTACGCATGGGCCAGGAACCGGATTACACTTTTGTGTTTGATCTTGGCGAGATGAAAGCCGGAGAATCGCCTGATTTACCGGTCAAAGTGACCTCGGCCAGACCGTCAGCGCTGAAAATGTGGCGGCAGTTCAGACAGGCGCTGGATGTGGAGTAAATCACCCAAGAAAAAGGAGCCGTTAAGGCTCCTTTCTGCTATTACCGATTCGGTTAAGCGCGGCGGCTTCTGCATCGCAGCCAGTAGCCAATGCCGAGGATCACGAACCACAGCGGTGTGACAATCAGCGCCTGGCGGGTGTCATCCTGCAACGTCAGCAGTACCAGTACGAAGGCGAAGAACGCCATGCATACCCAGCACATGATTTTGCCGAGCGGCATTTTGTAGAGGGACGCTTCGTGAAGTTGCGGACGTTTACGACGGTAGACAAGATACGAGCAGAGGATGATAGTCCAGACGAACATAAACAGAATCGCAGAAACGGTGGTGACCAGCGTGAAGACCGTCACCACGTTCGGGATCAGGTAAATCAGCACCACACCGCCAAGCAGGCAGATGCAGGAGAAGGTCAGCCCGTTAGACGGCACGGCGCGGGAGGAGAGTTTGCCGAACGCTTTCGGCGCATTGCCTTCCTGAGCCAGACCGAACAGCATGCGGCTGGTGGAGAACACGCCGCTGTTGGCGGAAGAGGCGGCTGAAGTCAGCACGACAAAGTTGATGATGCTCGCCGCAGCCGGCAGACCGGCCAGAACAAACAGCTCAACAAACGGACTTTTATCCGCGACAACGTGGCTCCACGGTGTGACTGACATAATCATGATCAGCGAGAAAACGTAGAACATGATGATGCGCAGCGGGATCGCGTTGATGGCGCGTGGCAGCGATTTCTGCGGATCTTTCGTTTCGGCAGCCGTTGTGCCCACCAGCTCAATCCCGACAAAGGCGAACACCGCAATCTGAAAACCGGCAAAGAATCCGCTGACGCCTTTCGGGAAGAATCCGCCATCGTTCCACAGGTTACTGAAAGAAGCGACGGTGCCGGTTGGGGTCTGGAAATGCGTCAGAACCATTACCAGCCCGGCAATAATCAAACCGACAATGGCGACAATTTTGATCATCGCGAACCAGAATTCCATCTCACCAAACATTTTGACGGTGGCCAGGTTCAGGCTGAGGAGAACCAGAACGCAGAGCAGTGAGGCGATCCATTGTGAAAGACCGGGGAACCAGAACTGTGCGTAGGCGGTGATGGCCACGACGTCGGCGATGCCGGTAACGACCCAGCAGAACCAGTAGGTCCAGCCGGTGAAATATCCGGCCCAAGGACCGAGAAGGTCGGCGGCAAAATCGCTGAAGGATTTGTATTCAAGATTGGAAAGGAGCAGTTCGCCCATCGCGCGCATCACGAAAAACAGCATAAAGCCGATGATCATATACACGAAAATAATGGAAGGACCGGCGAGACTGATGGTTTTTCCGGAGCCCATAAACAGTCCGGTACCGATGGCACCGCCGATGGCGATAAGCTGAATATGGCGATTAGAGAGGTTTCGCCGCAAACCTTCTGCGTTCTCTTCCTCTGACTGAGTGAGGATTTTTGACTCTTCTTGCATGTTGTATTGATTCCTGTTTTTTGCTTTTTGCGTATGAACTCCGCCATATCGCATTTATTTATGTCAGTAAATTGAGCTCTCAATGGCTCTTTTGTCAGCCCATCTGGAACGACAGCGGGGATGACCGGTGTAATAGTAATGTTATATGCGCATTTATTATAACTGGCATGAAAAATGCCGCTGGGAAAAATGTATCGTATTTTTTACAACGTGGATAACTGAGTGTTAATTAATCAAATAACAGTGACAGCGACGGGAATAATACCGTTTTTCACTGTGATGGGCCTCACAATTATCACTGAGAATAACGACAAAAAAAGTATGGATAAGCGTTTGACATCATCCGTTGAGAAGAGAATAATCCGTCCCGTTGGGTCGTTAGCTCAGTCGGTAGAGCAGTTGACTCTTAATCAATTGGTCGGCGGTTCGAACCCGCCACGACCCACCAACATTCTAGTTATCAATGAGTTGTGATTCCCCTTTTCGTCATTCCTTTCTGTTTTATCTTCCTGATCCGTTAATGCTATTATTTAGTTCTAGTTCCGGAAATAAAAAATCTTTCGTTGCCTTAAATTTAATCAGTGAGTTCGGATTAGTTTTACTGTGGTTGAATATGGTGAAATGCGGGATATAAGTTTTATGTAGCAGCTGTTTAACTTGACGGGTTCAGGAGCTTCATTTTAAAACAGGGAATATTAAGGTTTTCTTTGGCATGGCATTAATTTCCGTATGCTTTAACGTTGCAATCATGGGGGGGATTTTGTTTTGCCCTGCCTGCTTCCGGTGCAACAATCTCTCCTAAAAAGAGTCGGACAAATGCGCGCACGCTGCTATTATTCGTGCATAAACTCAGGGAGATAACGATGAAAAAAACACTGGTGGCCTTGGCTGCTCTACTTTTAGCCGGGTGCGCAGCTAATCCTTACGAGCCGACACTTCAGGTCAAATCGTCGTTTGCCAATGCCAGCACCACACCGCCGGCGGGGCAGACGCATGTCAGATTGCACCGCATCGAGCAGTGGTCGGTGATACCTTTTGAAAAGACCTGTCCGCTGATCGTGATTTTAGATGGTCAGACCGTCGCGTCGCTGCACTTTAATCAGTATGTGGATTTAAATGTGCCTAACGGCATGCGAACTATCGACGTTCGTCTTGCCTGCGCACTGACCAAAACGACCGGTTCAATTACTGTAGATGCGAACGGGAAACCTGTCAGTCTGGAAACAGACCGCAGTTTCTTCGGGACCTACAATATCCGACAGAAAACCGGTGAATGAACGAAATGAAAAACCCGCATTTGAGCGGGTTTTTTTATGTCTGTTGTTAAGCCCACTTAGCCCTGATGAAAATCAGGTGTACGGTTTCGACCATTCCAGTATCTGATCATGTTGCAGCGGGCGGGAAAAATAGAAGCCCTGCACAGAATCACAACGCAGTTCTTCCAGACAAAGCAGTGTGTCGTTGTCCTCGACCCCTTCTGCAACCACCTGATAGCTCAATGCATGCGCCATTTCAATCATAGACTTAACGATCACTTTGCTTTTGCTGTCATTGCTGATGCCCTGAATCAGAGACTGATCCAGCTTCAGCGTATCCGCCGGAATTTTTTGCAGATAGTTGAGGTTGCTGTAGCCGGAACCGAAATCGTCCAGCGCAATGCTGATACCCATTTGTCTCAGCGCATCCAGCGATGCCACTGCGTGCGGGTTATTCGTCAGCGTCTGGGTTTCAAGACACTCAATTTCCAGCATTGACGGGGAAACCTGATGGAGGATCAGCGCGGTATGAATACGCTGAACCAAATCCTGTTCCACCAGATTATTGGCCGTCAGGTTAATGGAAACCTGAATCTGTGCACCGCGTTTTTGCCACTCGGCAATTTGCATCACGGCCTGAGTGATCACCCAGTTGGTCAGCGGCGTAATCAGCGGCGTTTTTTCAGCAAGAGGAATAAATTCTGACGGTGAGATGATCCCGAGGGTTGGGTGCTGCCAGCGGATCAGCGCTTCGACGCCCTGAAATTTTTTGTCGGCCAGCCGGATTTTCGGCTGATAAACCAGATGGAAATCTTCGCAGGACGCTACCGTTGCCATCAGGTCATTAAGCAAATTGAAGGCACGCAGCTGGATAACATCGGATTCCCGCTGATACGGCATCACCAGCTGATTATTGCTGATGGCTTCATGCAGCGACGACATGCCCTGGCGCATGGTGGTTTCCGCGCAGGATGAGGTTGACGAAAAGACGGTATAGCCCGCGTGCAAGCGGACATTGATCGGGATATCGCTGGTAATGCTACGCTGGATTTTTGTCGCGGCGATTTCAAGCTGATTAAAAATTTCCTGCTGTTCATCGAGCCGTTTGATCAGCGCAAAGCGCCCGAGCATCAGGCTGTAAACTTTGTCATTTTCATTCAGTTCGCTGCGCAGAAACGCCCCGACGTCTTTCAGAATGTTTTCAACTTTCGGAATGCCAATTGAGCGTCCGATGTCGTAGGCATAAAGCGTGTCGAGCGTATCAATCAGGATCAGCAGGTAGGAGGTGTTATCCGGCGTTTTGATGATTCTCGCGATGTCTTCCATCAGTCGCTGGCGGTTTGGCAGACGCGTCACGATATCCACAAAGCTCATTGAACTGCGCGATTCGATAATATCAATGACGATAGCCGCGAGATCCGAGAGCATTTCTACTTCCTGCACGGAGAAATCTCGCGGCTGTTTGTCGGCGAGACACAGGCTGCCGACCGCAAAACCATCGCGCGTGATAAGCGGGGCACCGGCGTAGAAGCGCATTCCTTCGTCGGCGGTGACCAGCGGATTCTCGTTAAAACGCGGATCCCGTGTCGCATCATTGACGACCATGACTGATGAAGAGCGGATGGTGTAATCGCAAAATGCGATGTCGCGCGCAGTGTATTTAATCGCCATATTGGTTTTGGATTTAAACCACTGACGGTGCTGGTCAACCAGAGTAATGATGCAAATAGGAATATCGAAAATTTGCTGCGTCAGCCGCGTAATCAGATCAAGCACTTCATCCGGATTGCTGTCCGCAATCTTGAGTTTTTGCAGCGCCGCAAGCCGCTTTTTTTCGTTTGGATTCAGAACCCTTTTCATTCTGTACGACCTCTGATCGCCGATCTGAACGCGTTTAGTTATGCACTATAGCGTGACTCTGATTCATTAATCATTTTCTTTTTGTCCGTTTTGCGAGGGTGGCTGTCAGTTAGCAAGGCGCAGAAAGATATCGTTTGCGTACTATGGAATTTGCAGAGCAATGCCGCTCACTTTATTCCTCAGGAGAATCGTATGTTAAACGACCCGTCACAAAAATATCGTCCGTTCCCCCCGGTGAATTTGCCGGACCGTCAGTGGCCGGGGAATACGCTAGATAAAGCGCCGCAATGGTGCTCAAGTGATCTGCGTGACGGGAATCAGGCTCTTGTGGAACCGATGGATAATGCCCGTAAGCGTCAGTTTTTTGACCTGCTGGTACGCTGCGGTTTTAAGCAAATTGAAGTGGCGTTTCCTTCAGCTTCGCAAACCGATTTTGATTTTGTACGCGGGCTGATTGAAGACAAGCTGATCCCCGATGACGTCGTGATTCAGGTTCTGACGCCGTCACGCCCGGATCTGATTGCCCGTACTTTTGAGGCGCTGAGAGATGTGCCGCGCGCCATCGTCCATTTATATAACGCCACGGCGCCGGTTTTCCGTGAAGTGGTGTTCAGTCAGGATAAGGCCGCCACCCGCGAACTCGCCGTGCGCGGCGCACAGCAGATTCGTCAGCTTTGCGAACAGTATTCTCAGACGCAATGGACATTCGAATATTCACCGGAAACCTTCTGTTTTACCGAACTGGAATTTTCACTGGAGGTCTGCGAAGCGGTGGCCAGTGTCTGGGAACCCGGCGCTGTGCGTCCGATGATTATAAATTTACCAGCCACGGTGGAAGTCAGTACGCCGAATATTTACGCTGATCAGATTGAATGGTTTTGCCGGCATTTCAGCCGCCGTCAGCAGGTTTCTATCAGCGTGCATCCGCATAATGACCGCGGAACCGGCGTGGCGTGTGCCGAGCTGGCGATGCTGGCGGGTGCAGACCGCGTCGAAGGTTGTCTGTTCGGAAACGGCGAACGTACCGGGAATGTGGATATCGTGACACTGGCGCTGAATCTCTATACGCAGGGCGTAAACCCTGAACTGGATTTCAGTAATTTGCAGGCGATTGTAGAAGCGGTTGAGGAATGCAATCAGCTGCTGGTACATCCGCGCCATCCTTATGCCGGTGAACTGGTATTTACCGCGTTCTCCGGTTCGCATCAGGATGCCATCAAGAAAGGTTTTGCAGCGCAGAAAATCGCAGAAAGTGACGTCTGGCGGGTGCCTTATCTGCCGCTTGATCCTGCTGATGTCGGGTGTAGTTACGAGGCGGTGATCCGCGTGAACAGCCAGTCTGGCAAAAGCGGGGCGGCCTGGTTGCTGGAACAGAATCACGGGTTGAAACTGCCGCGTGGCCTGCAAATAGATTTCAGCAAAGCCGTGCAGCGTGAAACCGATACGCATGGCAAAGAAATGAGCACCAGCGATATCTGGCGGCTGTTCCGTGCGCGTTACGGCCTGACCGAGCAACCGGTGGTGAAACTCCTGAGCTACGATATCCGCAGTGATGAGCAAAACGTCTGCCATTTCAGTGCGCGCATCCGCTACCGCAACGAGGAACAGCAAATTGCCGGCAGCGGCAACGGATTATTATCCGGTGCGGCCGAAGCACTGCGTCGCAGCTTTGATGTGGAACTGGAAATTGGCGATTACCACGAACATACGTTAGGGCACCAGAGCCACAGTCGCGCCGTCGCGTACCTGAGTTGTCAGGGGCGTCATGGTGAAACCAGTTACGGCGTGGGAATCGACAGCGATGTGTCCAGCGCTTCCGTACAGGCGCTGTTTAATGCGGCTGTCGGGATTCTGTCTGACTAAAATATTCGCTGGGCGAAACGCCAAGGGAACGGCGGAACATTGCGCTGAACGCACTCGGGCTGTCGTAGCCGAGTGCCAGCGCGACATCAATCACAGAAAGACCCGCCGCCAGCTGGTTAATCGCTTCGAGTAATTTCGCCTGTCTGACCCAGTCACTGAACCGCAATCCGGTTTCGCGCTGAAACCGCCGCGAAAGCGTTCGGCTGCTGATATCCAGACGCTGAGCCACATCCGCAAGTTCCCAGGGGGCGCTCAAATCGTCACGAATTCTCTGGCAGAGAACCAGCAACTCCTGTTCTTTGGGTTCGGGCAAATGAAGTGGCAGCCTCGGCAGCAACCGAAGTTCGTCGAGCAGTAATTCCATAATCCGTTCATCACGACCGCCCGGCGGATAGTTGTGCGGGATCGTCAGAGACGTCAGGATAAGTTCGCGGAGCAGGGGGGAAATCTGGACCACCTGACATTGCGCAGGTAAATCGGCGCGGGCAAGGGGATCGACAAATAAGGTACGGGCTTTTACGCTGCCGATAAACCGCAGGCTGTGTTCTAAGTATGCGGGCAGCCAGACGCCGCGTCCCGGCGGAACCATCCAGGTGCCGAGCGCGGTGTTTACTTCCACAACGCCAGATAATGTATGGATAAGTTGCGAACAGTTGTGGCTGTGTGCCGGTTCGCTGTCACCATGCTGATAATCAATGGCCAGCGGCGCGACGGCCTGATGTTGTGCAAGGAAGTTGCGGTGCATTAATCAGTGATGTTTCTGATTTTTGGCGTCTTCGACAGCCTTTTTGGCTTCTTCAGCCGCTTTCGCAATCTCTTCTTCTGTCAGCAATTCGGCGGCTTGAATCAGTTCTCCCAGCCCGTCGCTGACATGGACTTCGTCTGCCTTACTTTTGTTTTCTTTATTGTTTTCGCTCATAACGGTTGTCCTTAGAATGTGAATACAGGGCATTATTATAGCAGAATTTAGGGGGGGGCAGAATTCAGGGTGGAAATCGGAAGGCGTGCGGGGAAAACGCAGAGCCCGCCGGGTGGCAGGCTCCGAAATATTTTTACTGGCGGTAAGCGAACTTGATTTGTTGCAGGGAATTTTTGAAGACTTCAGCCTGCTGCTCATCTTCCATCTGCGCCACAAAACGCTCCATATTCAGCATGACTTTACCTGCATCAGCCTGACCAATGGCTTTTAAAATCAGGGTCAGAGTGGCTTTCAGGCAGGCAACTTCGGTCGCCAGTGTTTCAACGTTTGCTTCAGTCGTAAAATCGCAATTACTCATTATTTCAATCTCCTCAGACGCGCTGACAGGCAGCACGCCGAATTCTGAACGGTAAAAAGAACAGGATAGAAAGAACCCAGCCGTTATGCCGGGTGAAAAGTGGCAGCATTTTAGCATAGTTGGCACGTTTTAGCGCAGCGCGGAACCGTTGCCGCTAAAACGGTAAAATAGGATTATTCATACAAACTATTCGGGCGGTCGTAAAGAATACTAAACATAATAGCGAACTGAGAACCTTTCATGTTGATGTACAGATTTATTCATATAAGCCATCAGCAATTCGTGCTATCCAAAATAATAATCGGATATATCATAGATATATGAAAGGGCTACATTGACGGATAAATAAGCAGTCTAAGAAAATGCCTGTTTTAGACCTGAAAATTCCGGTGTTATTATTTTTTTACTGCTGAAAACATCGGACCTCTGAACAGCCTTTTGTGTTGATTAGACAGGTTTTTTTAATGAATTATTAATACAGGTGATGGCACTTCTCATTTACATTCAGCAAAGTAGTTTTTTTCAGACATTCCTTGGTCAGGACGGCATGATAGAGTAAAATACGCGGGCTATAATAATGCTTTTGTCTTCCTGATTTAAAACACTGCCGATGAGCGGTAGTGGGGCGAGTTTGTTAATGCTGGCCTCTAATTGCCACCTCCTCTTCGTTTATAAGCGGTCTGAGAACACTATTAATGTTCAGCGTGCATGATTACGTTAAGACGGGCTTGAAGAACCTGACGGTGTGTCGCCCTTATTTTTTGGAGAATTCTCTTTGATTAGCGTTCTTCTTGTTGATGACCATGAACTGGTGCGCGCAGGGATCCGACGCATTCTTGAAGATATCAAAGGCATCAAAGTCGTTGGTGAAGCGCAGTGCGGAGAAGATGCCGTCAAATGGTGTCGCACCAACGATGTTGATATTGTCCTGATGGATATGAACATGCCGGGTATTGGCGGGTTAGAAGCGACGAAGAAAATCATTCGTTTTTCTCCCGACATCAAGATAATTATCCTGACGATTTATACTGAAAATCCGTTACCCGCCAAAGTGATGCAGGCCGGGGCTTCGGGCTATCTGAGTAAAGGGGCTGCACCACAGGAAGTGGTGAATGCGATCCGGCTGGTTGATTCAGGTCAGCGTTATATTGCGTCTGACATCGCTCAGCAAATGGCACTCAGCCAGATTGAACCCCAATCTGAAACGCCTTTTGATTCCTTATCCGAGCGTGAATTACAGATCATGCTTATGATTACCAAAGGGCAAAAGGTGAATGAAATTTCAGAACAGCTGAACTTGAGCCCGAAGACAGTTAACAGTTATCGTTACAGGATGTTTAGTAAATTAAATATTAGTGGCGATGTTGAGTTAACCCATTTGGCTATCCGACACGGCTTGTTCAACGCGGAGACTTTATCAGGCAGTGAGTGATGAGCGTTTCGACCCTAAAGCCTTTCTGAAAACGGTCACCAGCCAGCCGGGCGTCTACAGGATGTATGACGCCAGTGGCACCGTAATCTATGTAGGTAAAGCCAAAGACCTTAAAAAACGTCTTTCCAGCTATTTTCGTGTCCAGGTTTCCAGTCGTAAAACGGAAACGCTGGTCAAGAATATCGCGCAAATCGATGTCACCGTGACGCATACGGAAACCGAAGCGCTGCTGCTTGAACACAACTACATCAAACTGTATCAGCCGCGCTACAACGTTTTGTTGCGCGATGATAAGTCGTATCCGCTGATTTTCCTCAGCGCGGATAACCATCCGAGAATTACCGTCCACCGTGGCGCGAAGCATGCGAAAGGCGAATATTTCGGGCCTTTCCCCAATTCTTACGCTGTTCGTGAAACGCTGGCGCTGTTACAAAAACTTTTCCCTATCCGCCAGTGCGAAAACAGTGTTTACAGCAACCGCTCACGCCCGTGTCTGCAATATCAGATTGGCCGCTGTCTGGGCCCGTGCGTTAAAGGGTTGGTCAGCGATCAGGAATACAACGATCAGGTCGATTATGTGCGCCTGTTCCTGTCGGGGAAAGATCAGCAGGTTGTCACGCAGCTGGTCAATCGGATGGAAGAAGCCAGCAAAGATTTGCGATTTGAAGATGCCGGACGGATCCGCGATCAGATTCAGGCCGTTCGCCGCGTCACTGAGCGTCAGTTTGTATCGGGCAACAGCGAAGATCTGGATGTCATCGGCGTGGCCTTTGAGTCGGGAATGGCCTGCCTGCACGTGCTGTTTATTCGTCAGGGTAAAGTGCTGGGCAGCCGCAGCTATTATCCGAAAGTACCGGGCGGCACCGATCTGGGCGAAGTCGTGCAGACGTTTGTCGGGCAATTTTATTTGCAGGGTAGCCAGATGCGTACGCTCCCCGGCGAAATTCTGCTGGATTTCAGCCTGCCAGAAAAAGATTTGCTGGCGGAATCCCTCAGTGAAATGGCCGGACGCAGGGTTCAGATTCAGAGTAAACCTCGCGGTGACCGCGCACGTTATCTGAAACTGGCGCGCACCAACGCGTCCACCGCGCTGACAACAAAACTTGCGCAGCAATCTACCATCCATCAGCGGCTGGCAGAATTGGCAAAAACACTCCATCTTGCCGAAATTAACCGCATGGAATGCTTCGACATCAGCCATACTATGGGCGAGCAAACGGTCGCTTCCTGCGTAGTCTTCGACGGCAACGGACCGGTGCGTTCGGAATACCGTCGCTATAACATTACCGGAATTACGCCAGGCGATGATTACGCGGCGATGGCTCAGGTGCTGAATCGCCGTTATGGCAAAGCGCTTGATGAAAAGAAAATCCCCGATGTCATCTTTATTGACGGCGGGAAAGGCCAGCTCGGCATGGCGCGCGATGTTTTTGATTCGCTGAATGTTGAGTGGGATAAATCTAAACCGCTGCTGATTGGTATCGCCAAAGGTGCTGACCGTAAAGCCGGACTGGAAACGCTGTTTTTTGTGCCAGAAGGTGAGGGGATTGCGTTACCGGCGGATTCTCCGGCATTGCACGTGATTCAGCATATCCGCGATGACTCACACAATCATGCGATCACTGGCCACCGTCAGCGTCGCGCTAAAGTGCGTACGACCAGTGCACTGGAAGAAATTGAAGGCGTCGGGCCAAAACGGCGTCAGGTTTTACTGAAATACATGGGAGGCATTCAGCCATTACTGAATGCCAGCGTAGAGGAAATTGCACAGGTGCCGGGTATTTCTAACGCATTGGCAGAAAAGATTCATAATGCGTTGAAACACTAAAGGCAATGTAGCAACATACTCATAATATCCACACCGGACAAACAGTTACCTTCGCTATGCAATTTAATATACCTACGTGCCTTACCCTGTTCCGCGTTGTACTGATACCGTTCTTCGTGCTGGCTTTCTATCTGCCTTATCCATGGGCATCACTTGCCTGCGCGCTGATTTTTGTTTTTGCAGCGGTGACTGACTGGTTTGATGGCTATCTTGCCCGTCGCCTGAAGCAAACAACGCGTTTTGGTGCATTTCTGGATCCCGTCGCGGACAAAGTGATGGTCGCCATCGCGCTGGTGCTGGTCGCAGAATACTTCCATTCATGGTGGATTACATTGCCTGCGGCGACGATGATTGCACGTGAAATTATCATTTCGGCGTTGCGCGAGTGGATGGCTGAAATTGGTAAACGGAGCAGCGTTGCGGTGTCCTGGATTGGTAAAGTGAAGACAACGGCGCAAATGCTGTCCCTGGTCGCGTTATTGTGGCGTCCGGATAACATCGTGGTGGGTGTCGGTGTGGTTGCGCTTTACATTGCTGCTGTGCTGACTTTCTGGTCAATGTTCCAGTATTTGAACGCTGCGCGACACGATTTGCTGGAACCCTGATCAAACTGACGTAAAAAACGTCAAACGATCGCATGAACCTGATAATTTTATTGACTCAATCCGTCAGGTCAGTAGAATGCAACGCATCGGAAGGCAGCCAGTTATACGCCAGAAGATAGTTAAAAAAATCAGTACGTTCTGATTAAAGCGGGAATAGCTCAGTTGGTAGAGCACGACCTTGCCAAGGTCGGGGTCGCGAGTTCGAGTCTCGTTTCCCGCTCCAAATTTTCTTAAACTGGTTCGTGAATTGGTTTAAGTGTAAGACAAGTAGTAAGATTTAAGGCGCGTTAACAAAGCGGTTATGTAGCGGATTGCAAATCCGCCTAGTCCGGTTCGACTCCGGAACGCGCCTCCAATTTTCCCGGAGCCCGGGTGGTGGAATCGGTAGACACAAGGGATTTAAAATCCCTCGGCTTATGGCTGTACGAGTTCAAGTCTCGTCCCGGGTACCATGGAAAATTAGCTGAATAATCAAAAGCAATAAAGTAGTAATGTCGTTATAGCCACCTTCGGGTGGTTTTTTTATGCCTGAAATTCGGCAAGCCACAAGAATACACAATGATGCTTTTTCATGTGGCGTGCAGGGGAGTAGGTGCAGAGAAGGGAATTAAAACAGCCCCGAGGGGCGTTTTTAGGGTTAGAATTCACCCGGTGAATCAGTGTTGCTCAGTGCCCTGATAGATAAAGGCAGATGGTAGTTGGGCTGACTGGTGAAGAATGCCTGCAGGGCAACGCGTTTCTTCCGGTCTATAGAAATTTCTTCCATAGTTTTGCGGAAGATGCTGTAGCGGCCACATGAAGTACAGGTCACCGTGACAATTTTCGCCGACATATTCACCGACGTCTTATTCGTGCTTTGGCACAACGGACACTCGTCTTGAGCGCTTACAACTGTGGAACTCATAAAACCTCCGGTTTTACTTAGAGCGGGCAGTAGTCTAGCACAAAAAGGCGGCAGTTACTTAACGATAATTTAATTATCAGTGGATTTCAGCGCCAACTACGTGTAGAGAGCGCTCAAACCGCTGACGGGCAGCGAAAATTTTCTTCTCAGCTGCACGCATTCTTTCCTCCTTCTTCTCATACGTTACACTTAAAGAATTCACTGCTTTTATGGATTTCTGTTTCAGATGACGCCTGCTTTGTATCAGCGTATCGATGGTTCTCTTTACCATCGCATTTTTGTCGTGGGGGATTTGCACGGATGCCTCAGCCTGCTCAAGCATGAACTGGCGAAGATAGCGTTCGATCCGCAACGCGATTTGCTGTTGTCCGTTGGCGATCTGGCCGATCGCGGGCCTGACAGCGTCGGGTGTCTGCGCCTGATCAATGAGCCATGGTTTTCCTGTGTCCGCGGCAATCACGAACAGATGGCGATTGACGCGATATATGAAGAGAATGTCTCAAGATGGCTGCGTAACGGTGGCGACTGGTTTTATGCACTGGAAGATGAGGTTCAGGAGCAGGCAAAAGGGCTGATTTTGCAGGCAGACAAATTGCCGCACGTTCTCGAACTCCACACGCGCGAAGGAAAACGCATCGTCATTGCGCATGCGGACTACATTTCGGACGAATATGTTTTCGGAAAGCCGCTCGACAGTTATGAAACTATCTGGAACCGCGATCGTATCAACTACGCGCTTGCCGGACGTTACGGGCAGATATCCGGCGCAGATGCATTCTATTTCGGGCACACGCCGGTTGAACCTGCACTCCAATTTGCGAACCTGTTTTATGTCGATACCGGCGCGGTCTTTGGTGGTTATCTGACGATCCGGCAATTGCAATAATATCAGGCTGCGGGCGGGTTTGCTGTGGTTGCGCGGCAAAGGTATAGTGAGCGGCTGCGAACGGGAAAGGCGTGAGATAACACCATGGAAAATAAGCGTGAAGACAGGATCCAGCGTCTGTTACTGGCATTAAAAAAGACCGACAAAATTCATCTGAAAGATGCGTCTTTACTGCTCAATGTTTCCGAAATGACCATCCGCCGTGACCTTAACGTGGCGCCTGCGCCGGTTATTTTGCTGGGTGGTTATATTGTCATTGATCCCAAGAATAACCCGGCAACGCATTATTTCGTCAGCGAACAGAAAATGCGTCAGGTTGCGGAGAAAAAACGTCTGGCCTCTCGCGCTGCGGGGCTGATTCAGACGAACGACACGGTGTTTTTTGATTGCGGCACCACAATGCCTTACGTCATTGAAAGTATTCCCGAAACCCTCGTTTTTACGGCGATCTGCTATTCGCTTAATACCTTTCTCGTATTGCAGGAAAAGCCTCATTGTGACGTGATTTTGTGTGGCGGCGCGTTCAAATCCAGCAACAGTATTTTTACCCCGTTAGGCCGCAGCAGTGAGCTGGATTATATCCGTCCGTCTAAAGCATTTATTTCAGCGGCCGGTGTCAGTATTGAACACGGCGTCACTTGCTACAACTTTGATGAGTTGCTGATGAAACATCAGGCGATGGAGCGTTCTGCGCAAAGCATTCTGGTGGCAGACAGCTCGAAGTTTGATCAGGTGCGACCGGCGGCAATCGCACCTCTTGCCCGATTCAATGTACTGGTCAGCGACGCTGAGCCACCGCGGGCTTATCTCGATTTTTGCAGTCAGTCTGACATTCCGCTTCTGGTCTGAGCCTTTTTAGCGGATGGCGGGAATTTTCTCCACAGACTGATAAAGCACAACTTCCCAGATGCCATTTTTCGAACCATCGCTTAGATAGTGTTCGAAACAGGCTTTACCGTCGGGCCGGTAGTGCGCACTGGTCAGCAGTTGAGCATAAAAATCGCGCCAGGCTTTCTCAAAATTACCGTCGGCAATAGTGGTGTGATAGGCCGCATAAGTACCTCCTGGCAACGTTTGCAGCGACAGACCTTCTGCTTCATCCAGAATAAAATTATCGGCAACGCAAACCGAAGGATCGGCCCGCAACGCCTCTGACGGCGTGGTATCAGGGTTATCATGAAACCAGGTCAGCCATTCGGTACGCGGCTGATGGTGCCGCGCAACCCATTTGGTCAGTTGCTGAAAGCCGCTGTGGATTGACTGCTGATAAGGGCCGACAACCCGGTAGCTCACCAGCTTTTTGGCCGGTCTTTCTACGATTGATAATGCCACGATGATCTCCTTTTATCTGACATAGATTGGGTGGTTTCCATGTGGTAAAAACGTCAATGCCAAGCTTATCTATAACAGTTCACCGTTTTACTCACGGTAACTGCTCTACGCGCTATAACAGTTGTCATGATAAAATTATGTAATCAGATTGCATTATAGTCGTCACGCAGTGAGGTTATGAGATGGACGTAATCAAAAACGTATTAAACAGCGAAATAGATCGAATCAACCGTCAGGAAGGCCGTGACGGAAAGGCGCGCATCAACGGTGAGTTCTTTGTGAACCACCCGTGGTTGTGTCTGGCTATGCTGGTCGGCTATATCGCCGTCGGCATCGTGATGTATGTTTCACCGTACATGGGCATCGGCTGGTTTATTGGCTTCACCGCATTTCTGGTGTTTATGTCGGCGATGCTGCTGCTCGAAATCAAACCGGTTTACCGGTACGAAGACATCGGCGTGTTAGATCTTCGCGTTTGCTATAACGGCGAATGGTATTTCAGCCGCGAATTATCCGGTGATGCGGTTAAGCAAATTTTGAGCGCCGGCAGCGTAAGTTCGCGCATCAAAAATCGCATTGAATCGATTGTACGCAACAAAGGCTCGATCGACTTTTATGATGTGTACGATCTGGCTCGTCTGGAAAATCAGCAGCAAAATCCCACCAGAACAGCACAGTTAGCTCACTGATCGCGCCTTTAAACATGGCTTCTGCCCAGACGTTACCCTGCATGCTCTGATAAAATAGCGGCCGGGTATCATTTTCGTGTATGAATCGTACATGCGAAAAATGATGCCAGCCGTTACAGGAGCGACAGTGGAACGAATCAAACTCACTATTCATCATCTGCACAAAATCATTTCTGGTGAAAAACAGGATGCACAGGCGATCGCGCGCATTTATGCTGGCGATGAACTGTTGCTGACTGAAACGATGACCGGGCAGGCGATCCATTTTGATCGCTTTATCAAAGCCGAAAACGACAATGGCAAACCTTTACGTGTGGAATGGGACAGCGACGGCAGCGCCGCAATGTCGGTTTCCCGTGCCGAAGTGTGCCCTTGCTGCGGTGGTGATGCCCAGCACCATTGAATAAATCCGGTCCTGACCGCATGTTAAGTAAAAGCCGAACAGGGGTGAATGATGAAATTTATCAGCAACGAATTTGAATACCGTCAGTGGATCATGGACGAAATATTCCAGGCAAGTGCGGTAGGCGAAACCTCTGAGTTTGCCGATCAGGAAGTGGAAGATTTTATCTTTGACGCGCGTCCGGTGGCTTATCCCTGCGTCGCAGTGATGATTCAGACGCCCGGTGAGCCTGGCGTGTGCGAACCGCGATTCTTCTATAAAGAACAGGTGTTTGAGTGGGCACACAAAATGGGCTTTGGTTTTGACAGCTAAATGCGCATCCGGTTAACGAAAAAACCCCGGGAAGAGCCCAGGGTTTCGTGGCGAATGGCCGGGCGACTGATCAGACATTTTTCCTGTCGATTTTCTCTTCACCCCAGAACAAATAGTCGTCCTTGGTTTTTGCGAACGCGATGGGCAAGACTTCATCGCTGCCTTCTTCCCAAATTTTCTGCGCCAGTTTCTCATCATTTTTAGCCAGTTCGAAAATGGCTTCAGCGATTTCATGAGAGGTTTCACGTGTGTTGGCCCAAGCTTTGATGTTTGACGTTGTCATCCGGTTCTCCTCGTATTTTCAGCGCAACAGTGTCTCCATGACACCATCATATTCAGGTTAACTATGGTTTCTGAGCGGAGTTAATGCAAATCCACCCGACAGTGAAGGGCAGAAAAGCCGCGATTATTGCCGGTGCAGGGCACAAAAAAACCGGCACCGGGCGGGGACAGTCGTTTATACTGAACGCGATTTTGAATAATTAAGGTGATGAGAATGAGCGACGATATTTTTGATTTTGACATTGATGCTGCACTTGAAACAGCTGAAGTTAAAGCGGCTGAGAAAGCAGCAGAAGTGCCTGAAGCCGTTCAGGACGAAAGTGACTGCGAAGGTTGCAAAATCTGATTTTGCACAACAAAGCAGCAAACAGAAAACCGCTTCGGCGGTTTTTTTGTATCTGTCATTTATTCTTTTTTGGGTATTTCTGGCTGAATCTCCTTTCCAGACATAGTGTTGCAGCGCTGTCTCCCGACAGTGCTTCTGACGCAACTGTAAGGATAGCGTCAGGACATTTTTTTTGGGATAAATTCCTATAGAACAGGAAGATAGCTGGCGGTAATTTGTCACCACCTGATGAGCAGGTCGTGAGGTTCACAATGAAAAAACTGATTTTAGTTCTCGCCGTTTTGCTAACTTTGCCAGCTATCGCACAGGCAGACGTCGAGGTAGGGCTTAATATGCCGGGGTTGTCACTGCATATCGGTGACCGCGACAATCGTGGGTATTACTGGGATGGTGGAGACTGGCGTCCGCCAGGCTGGTGGGATAACCATTATCGTGATGAAGGTCGTGGGCATTGGGTATATTACGAACCGGCTCCTCCGCCACCGCCGCACTATTGGCATCACGAGCACTGGCACGAAGGACCACCTCCTGGCTACTGGCACGATGGCCCTCCGGGGCACTGGCGTGAAGGCCCACCTCCTGGCCGCTGGTAATCACGTTTTACATAATGGCTAAGCGTCAGAACATGAAAGAAAAGTAAAGACAGATTTTGGGAACAGGGTTGGCAGTGGCGATGCGAGGCATCCCCAATGTCAGTTCTGTTCCTTTCGTTTTGAATCGCTTTTAAAATCTCCGCCGCTGATAATTTCCTGCAAAATTAATCGCATGCTGAATATTTAAAATATAAATCATTCACAAAAATTATATTTAAAGCCGATTATTGTGAGGAATGGCAATAATCGCTTATCTCATAAACTTTTCAGAGAAAGTGCTGCTTGCTAAGTGTCATTGTTGTGTTAATTTCTTGTTATATGAAATCAGCAATGGAAGGCCTGAACGCAATGCGTGCCTGATATCATATTGACGTGTTAAGGATTTTTTTACTCAGGTGCGCTATTTGTCATTTACTGAGATTAACGTTATGCGCCTGATTAAAAACGATTTTGAGTTCCGTCTCTGGATGTTAGATGCCTATTTTTATCAGGATAAGATAGAAGGCAATACGTTACTGACCGACGAAGAAATGGATGAGTTTTTATTTGAATGCCGCCCGCAGGAATATCCGTGTTTAGGAACGGTCACGCCATCCAAAGAATGTTCGCTGGAATTTGATATTGCCTTTTTCTATCGTGAACACATTACGGAATGGGCAAAATCGATGGGATTAATGAATACGAAATAGTCCTGTTTTTCAGACATTTAAAAAGCGCCTTTTGGCGCTTTTTACGTTCTGGCACTTACGCAGATTGAAGAAGAATCAGTTTCCCCGCACTTCAACCATGACCGGGCAGGGCGACCGCGCGATAACTTCTGCGCTGACCGAACCTTTCATGATGCGACCAAAAGCCGAAAGCTGACGGTGACCCATCACAATAATAGACGCCTGTCTCTTCACGGCTTCCGCCACCAGCGCTTCCCCGGCGTTACCCACAATGATATTGCCTTTCGCCTGAATCTTTGCTTCTGCCAGCGTTTTCAATGCCTGACCAACCACGGCGCGGGCGGTATTTTGCTCTTCTTCGGCGGGCGGATAATCGATAACTTCGCCGGGCACATCACCGTTTTCTTCCAGCGCATAAGACTCATCAATGCAACAGGTCACATAGACCGTTGAGTTATGGTCAGCGGCAAGCTGACAGCTTAAATCCACTACAAATCCCGTTTGTCTGGAGCCATCTACGGCTAACAAAATGACGTCAAACATTTGTTTTCCTTATACAGCCTGATTTTTAAGGTTCGGAGTTACTTGCCAATTTCGCTGGTCAGCGCTTCTTTGCACTCAAGCAGAGCGGTACGGATCACGTCCTGTTTGGCCTCCAGACGCGGAGTGGGCACCAAGACGGAAACCGAGTAGCGCCCCAAAATTGTGTCGATGGCAATGGAGATCGTGGATACACCCTCCACGGTTTCACCGGTTTCCATTGAGATCCCGCTGCGGCGCACTTCGGAGATGATGTCGAGTAACGCGGCAGTTGTGCTGACGGTATTTTTTGTTGCAGGCTCAAGTACTTCGCCGACAATAATTCGAATTTCTTCATCGGTTTTTAGCGCCAGCAGCGCACGGCCTGAGGAGGTACTGTAAATCGGCAAATTCAGGCCAACGCGGGGAACAATGCGCAACTCAGTTTCCGATACGATGCTGTGAATATTGGCAATCTGACGACCGCTGGCGCGGCCAATGGCGACGGTCTCCCCGGTTATTTCGTTCAGATGGCGGAGCAAAGGCGTGGCGATGGCGATCATGTCGGTGTGTACTGTGGACGCCAGTTTCAGCAGCGTCGGTCCGAGCCGGACACCGCCGTTGCCTTCCGAACGCACCAGCCCTTCTTCTGCCAGCGCGGCAACGATGCGCTGAACCGTCGAGCGTGGAAGATCGACATCATTCGCGATGGCTCCCAGGCTCATGCCCTGAGGATGTTTGCCTAGTGCATTTAGCACTGATGCAGCTCGCGAGATCACCTGGATCCCTCCGCTGCGCTCTTCATCTGCCGGAATATCCTGTGCCATTCGTTTTCCTTATTCATTATCCGGTGTCATCCGCCAACACCTTGTCTTGCCAATGTAATGGCTGAACCGGTGAAAAACAATTCCTAATCACATTGCAATACACTGTACCGTATTATAGTATTTTGGTGTGTATCACGATACGGTGCATTGCATCGAAATATAAGTGATATTGCTCACTGAACCGCGCCTTCCCGGCGCAGACCTGTCTTCTCACTATCGGCGCAACATAAAGCGGCGAAGTTAATGAGCACAACTATGAATCAGCAAATTGCACAGGCACCGGCCGCCAGCAGCGCCGGAATGTCCGGACCGCCGCCGTTTACCGCGAGGCTGGTTACCGGATTAGCGGGCGTATTGATCGTCGCACTTTGCTCCGGCCTGAATGACCGTGTCACGGATATTGCTTTGGCTGATGTTCGTGGCGCTTTGAGTATCAGTAACGATCCCGGTTCATGGTTGATCGGTTCCTATCAGGCTGCCGAAGTGGCGGCCATGATGATTGCTCCGTGGCTGGCGGTGACGTTTTCGCTGCGCCGCTTCACGCTGTTCGTGACGTTGGGCTTTTTACTGGTCGCCGCCGTTTTACCGTATTCACCCAACCTGCCGGTGTTTATTACGCTGCGCGCGATTCAGGGGCTGTTTGGCGGGGCGATGCCGCCTTTGCTGATGACTGCGGCGCTGCGGTTTATGCCGCCGCAATACAAACTTTACGGGCTGAGTGCTTATGCGCTGACCGCAACGTTTGGGCCGAATATCGCGACCTCCCTGGCGGCCATCTGGACCGATTATGTCGGCTGGAAGTGGGTGTTCTGGCAGGTTATTCCACCGTGTGTGCTGGGGTATTGGCTGATTGGTTACGGTTTGCCACAGGATCCGCAGCGTTTCGAGCGTTTCAAACAGATGGATATTGTCGGCATGGTGACGGGATGCAGCGGTATTTCCTTGCTGGTGCTGGTTCTTCAACAGGGCGAACGGCTGGACTGGTTCAACTCGCCGCTGATTACCGTCATGTTTTTCGCCTCGCTGGCCCTGTTAACGATTTTTCTGGTTAACGAATGGCATCACCCGTTGCCGTTGTTCAAATTGCAGATGCTGAAACGCCACAATCTGGCGCACGGTTTAATCACGCTCTTTGCGCTGATGTTCCTGTTTTTATCCGGTTCGGCATTGCCTGCGAATTTCATGCAGCAGGTGGGGGGATTTCGGGCGGTTCAGGTCGGGCCGCTGGTGCTGACGATCGGTTTGCCGCAGCTGCTTCTGGCTCCGCTGGTGGCGTTTTTCCTGACTATCCGCTGGGTCGACAGCCGCTGGGTTCTGGCCTGCGGGCTGGGTCTGGTGGGGCTTTCCTGTTACGGGGGAACCCAAATCACCAGCGTCTGGGTACGTGACAACTTTTATGTGATTCAGATTATGCAGGCGTTCGGCCAGCCGATGGCGGTGTTGCCCATTTTACTCGGGGCAACCAGCGTCGTTCAGCCGCAGGAAGGCCCGTTTGCCGCAGCGATGTTTAATACAACGCGCGGAATGGGGAGTATTGCGGGAAGTGCCATGCTGGGCGTGATGGTCAGCGACCGTGAGCAGTTCCATTCTAACGTTTTACTCAATCACATTGGCGGCGTGAATTATCTGCTTTCCCAGCCTTATGGCGGCGGCAGCAGTTTTCTGGCGCCGCTGAACGCTGACGGTTCTGCGATTTCAACAGAAGTCATTACGCAGTTTTCCACGCTGGTCAGGAAGCAGGCACTGGTTATGAGCCTGGCTGATATGTACTTGCTGATTATCGGCCTGGCGCTTGCGCTGATTGTGCTGGCCGCCATCCTGCCTAAACGCTCTTATCCGCCTCAGTCTCTGGTTAAACGCCCCTGAATGAAGCATCACCTGAACGAATGTATTTCACTATAAGAAAGTACGAGAGAAAATCATCATGATAAAAACATCGCCTGTCCGCCTGAGCTGGCTGGTTGCCGGCGTGGTGGTGGTATTACTGATTGTGATTGCCTTCCGGATGTTGTCTTCAGGGAGCGCACCGGAAACCGATGACGCTTTTGTATCGGCAGACTCTACACTGGTTGCACCGCGGATTTCCGGAACGATTGCTGATGTGTATGTGCACGATAATCAGAGCGTTAAAGCAGGCGATGTGCTGGCAAAAATTGACGATCGCGATTACCGCAACGCAGTGCTTACCGCTGAGGCCAACCTCGAAACGGCAAATGCGCAAATGCTCAGCCTGACCGCGCAACTGGCGAAGCAGCAGCAGACTATTTTGCAGGCGCAGGCCATGGTGAATGCGGATTCTGCCAGTATTGCATATGCCCGCCAGAGCGCTGAGCGTTACAAACGTTTGCTGCAAAATGGCTCCGGCACGGCGGATGCGCGCGATGAATCAGATGCCAATTTGCGCTCAAAACTGGCTACCCAGCAAAGTGATATGGCCGCCGTGCAGGCCGCTGAAAAGCAGGTTGACGTACTGAAAGCGGAGCAGGCGCAGGCCAAAGCGGCAATTGATTCTGCTGCCACTGCGCTGTCGCAGGCTAAACTCAATCTTTCCTATACAGAAATCATGGCGCCGGTTGACGGCGTGGTCGGCCAGCGTTCACTGCGCATCGGCGGCTATGTCAGCGCAGGAACCCGCGTGCTGGCAGTCGTGCCACTTCGCGATGCCTATATTGTGGCGAATTATCTGGAAACGCAGCTGGGTGATGTACAGAAAAATCAACCGGTTGATATCAAAATCGACGCATTGCCGGGGGTGACGCTGAAAGGGAAAGTGGACAGTATTTCTCCGGCCACGGGTGTCACGTTTTCGCCGATTTCACCGGATAACGCGACCGGTAACTATACCAAAGTGGTGCAGCGTCTGGCGGTGAAGATTGTGCTGGATAAAGGTCAGGCTGATGCGAAGCGGCTGAAAGTCGGAATGTCGGTGATCCCGACGATAAATACTGCGTCACGCTGATTTTCGTTCGTCTTTCTTTGCGTCAAAAATCAGCCCCTGAAAGCAAAAGGGCCATGCTTAACCGCACGGCCCTTTTTGTTTTTGCGCCACCTGAACCGTCAGGACGCCTGATTCTGCGGTGGCGTGGCGTCCGATGAATCCTTTTTCGTCGGATGCTGCGGTTTACCCGAGAACAGGAATCGCAGAATCGGAATACGTTTGTGTACTTCGTACAGGATAAACGCAATGCCGAATACAAATACCAGACCCAGCCAGAAGCCCAGCCAGTCGCTGTGGATCTTAGGCGTGATAAATGCCCCGTAAATCAGCGTTAACGGGTGGTGAATCAGATAGATAAACAGCGACGAGTTCACCAGATACGTGATCCACGGTGCCTGGAAATTGAGGAGATAATGGCTGAATGAGAACACCACGTTAACCATCAGGATCCCCAGCAGGGTGGTGATGATGGCGTCGATTTCCATCGAGTACAGCTGCGGAGTATTTACGTGCTGATTAAACATGTAAGCAGCGAACAGGAAGATACTCACCACGCCGGCGGTTGCTGAAGGCTTCAGGAACAGCTCTTTCAACCAGGAGAATTTATAAGCAAACGCGCCGATGATGAAAAATGGCAGATAAAACAATGTCTGCATCACGACGAAATTAAACGCACCGTTAGAAAGTAAGTTAGGTGCAAAAAGATACAACCCACGGTTAAACGCGGCATAAATTAAGCCGATAAATAAAAAAACAATTGAGAGTTTTCCTAACGTGTTTGTCCGGCTTTTTATTAATTGAATGCGACTAGTCTTAATTTCTTTAATAAATTTGAAGAGGTAAAAACAAATACTGGTCAGAATAACTAACGTTAACAGGAACCATAAATGGGACACTAATTCCCAGACGGTAATGTTAATCTTTTGATAGAAATCCATATTTCCCCAGTCTGAGAATTTATTGGTGAATTTCATCAGGAAATAGAGTTGTGGGATGGTGATCAACGGGAAGGCCGCCACCAGCGGGATGGCAACCCTCTCCAGGCGCACCTTGAGCCACTGGTGTGAGTCGTAGCGCTCATACAGCATATAAGAAAAATACCCGGAGATGACAAAGAAAACCTGCATCCGGAAGGCATGGATAATATCATTGAAAATTGTCAGGCCGTGCGAAGGCACCGCACTGTTTACCGCCCAGATATGACTGGAGTAAATCAATGATATATGGAAAGGAATACCCAGCAGCATCAAATATGCGCGGATAGAGTCCAGGAAAAACTCACGTTGTGGTTTTTGTGGTTTCATTACGTATCCGTTGTATGTGGCTCATCCTAATTTTAGAGCGTAGTTTGTCTTAAGAGGTAATTTCTCAGGTAACCAAAAATGACAGTCGTTGACATTAGTTTAGTTTCTCACCTTAAAACATGCATTGTTATAGGACAAGTTTCCATAGCCGGAGTTTCAACGAATTGATATCCTTGTACCCTGTTGCGCTTAAACGGTTCATCAATGGCTGAACCATCGACTGCTCAAGTTGTCGGAAACCTGACACTTCCCATAAAATAGTTACAGTAAATGATTGAAGCGCGCATAGGAGACAAAGTGTCGGATAAAAATTTTTCCATAGGGTCACGTATGATCAAAGTCCGTTTGCTAAGTGCCGCAGTGTTGATGACCATGTTCACCTCATCTGCCTGGGCTTTTTCTATAGATGATGTTGCCAAACAAGCGAAGGCATTAGCCGATAAAGGTTACGAAGCGCCGAAAAGCAATCTTCCGTCTCAATTCCGCGATCTTAAATTCGCAGATTACCAACAAATTCAATTCAATCATGACAAAGCGTATTGGAAAAACCTGAATACGCCTTTCAAGCTTGAGTTCTACCATCAGGGGATGTACTTCGACACTCCGGTAAAAATCAACGAAGTGACGGCAGACTCCGTCAAAGAAATCAAATATAGCCCGGACTACTTTAACTTTGGCAACGTTAAGCATGACGCTGACTCTGTCAAAAACCTTGGTTTTGCTGGCTTCAAAGTGCTTTATCCGATCAATAAAGCAGACAAAGATGATGAAATTATGAGTGTGCTGGGTGCCAGCTACTTCCGCGTCATCGGTAAAGGCCAGGTTTATGGCTTGTCTGCCCGTGGTCTGGCGATCGACACCGCGCTGGCTTCCGGCGAAGAATTCCCGCGTTTCCGCGAGTTCTGGATTGAACGTCCAAATCCAGACGAAAAACATTTAGTCATTTATGCCTTGCTCGATTCGCCGCGTGCGACCGGTGCTTATCGTCTGGATGTGTATCCGGGCAAAGAAGCGACCGTTGACGTGCAGTCACAAGTTTATCTGCGTGACAAAGTCGGCAAACTGGGCATCGCACCGCTGACCAGCATGTTCTTGTTTGGGCCAAATCAGCCTTCTCCGGTGATGAACTATCGTCCGGCGTTGCATGATTCCAACGGTCTGTCTATCCATGCCGGTAACGGTGAATGGATCTGGCGTCCGCTGAACAATCCGAAACACCTTGCTGTCAGCCAGTTCTCTATGGAGAACCCGAAAGGCTTCGGTCTGCTGCAACGTGGTCGCAGCTTCTCTAACTTTGAAGATCTCGACGATCGTTACGATCTGCGTCCGAGCGGCTGGGTTGAAACCAAAGGCGACTGGGGTAAAGGTAAAGTTGAGCTGGTGGAAATTCCAACCGCTGATGAAACCAACGACAACATCGTTGCGTTCTGGACACCGGAACAATTGCCGGATGCCGGTAAACCGCTGAGCCTGAACTATCGTCTGCATTTCACCCGTGAAGAAGAAAAATTACATTCTCCTGATCTGGCGTGGGTTGAACGTACCATGCGTTCTACCGGCGATGTGAAACAGTCGAATCTGATCCGTGAACCAGACGGCAGCGTGGCTTTCCTGGTTGATTTTGTCGGTCCAAATCTGAAAGCCCTGAAAAGCGACACTCCGGTGGCGTCTCAGGTCAGCGTGGGTGACAACGGTGAACTGGTTGAAAACACTGTCCGCTATAATCCGGTAACCAAAGGCTGGCGTCTGACGCTGCGCCTGAAAGTGAAAGATCCGAAGAAGGCGATCGAAATGCGTGCTTCTCTGGCTAATGGCGATAAAACACTGAGTGAAACCTGGAGCTATCAGCTGCCTGCAAATGAATAAGTCAACGCACTCTACTCATGATTATGTAGAAGCTTTGCCGCTTACTGATGACCAGAAAGCGGCGCTCACTCAGCAGCTTCCCGCTGAAGATGAGCAGGCTTTTGCTACCGTACATCACCGCTTAGGCGGTGATGTGATAGCCTCTGCTAATGCCCCTGAACCGGATGCACCTTTGCTCTCGGTGAAAGCGCGCGTCGGCGCAAGCTGGCCGGATGCGCTGGCCAACGGTTCTCTGGACGAAGTGGACAACGAAGGGCGCACCATCGCCAGCGCAATGCCGCCGGTGAAGCGTTCAAGTATGTTCCCGGATGTCTGGCGTACCAACCCGGTAGGGCGTTTCTGGGATAACCTGATGGGGCGCAGCGCGGCTTCCCGTCATACCGTTGCCGATATGCCCGAGTCTGAAAAGCGCTGGCGTCATGCCGGTTCGGTTCGTCGTTATGTCCTGCTGGTTCTGATGCTGGTACAGACGGCGATCGCAACCTGGTACATGAAAACCATCCTGCCTTATCAAGGCTGGGCGCTGATCGACCCCGCAGATATGTTGAATCAGGACTGGTTGCAGTCGGTTCTGCAATTGCTGCCGTATGTGTTGCAGACCGGGATTCTGGTGTTGTTTGCCATTCTGTTCTGTTGGGTTTCTGCCGGTTTCTGGACCGCGCTGATGGGCTTTTTACAATTACTTATCGGGCGCGACAAATACAGCATCACCGCCTCGACGAAGGGCGATGAGCCGCTGAACCCCAATAACCGTACTGCGCTGATCATGCCGATTTGTAACGAAGACGTGGAACGCGTTTTCGCGGGTCTGCGTGCCACTTACGAATCCGTAAAAGCTACCGGTGATTTAGATCAGTTTGATATCTACGTGCTGAGTGACAGCTACGATCCGGATATCTGTGTGGCTGAACAGAAAGCCTGGATGGAAGTGTGCCGCGATGTAGACGGTCATGGCCGTATCTTCTATCGCCGTCGCCGTCGCCGTGTGAAGCGTAAAAGCGGAAACATTGATGACTGGTGCCGTCGCTGGGGCGGGGAATATGCCTACATGGTTATTCTCGATGCGGACAGCGTCATGAGCGGCGAATGTCTGACCGGTCTGGCACGTCTGATGGATGCGAACCCGAACGCCGGTATTATTCAGTCTGCGCCAAAAGCGTCGGGCATGGATACGCTGTATGCGCGTTGCCAGCAGTTTGCGACCCGTGTTTACGGCCCGCTGTTTACCGCCGGTCTGCATTTCTGGCAGTTGGGTGAATCCCACTACTGGGGGCACAACGCCATTATCCGCGTGAAACCGTTCATCGAGCACTGTGCGCTTGCGCCGTTGCCGGGTGAAGGTTCATTTGCCGGTTCCATCATGTCTCACGACTTTGTGGAAGCTGCGCTGATGCGCCGTGCGGGCTGGGGTGTGTGGATTGCTTACGATCTGCCGGGCAGCTATGAAGAATTACCGCCAAACCTGCTTGACGAGCTGAAACGCGACCGTCGCTGGTGTCACGGTAACCTGATGAACTTCCGCCTGTTCCTGGTTAAAGGCATGCACCCGGTTCACCGTGCGGTCTTCCTGACCGGCGTTATGTCCTATCTTTCTGCGCCGCTGTGGTTTACGTTCCTTGCATTATCCACGGCATTGCAGGTGGTACATACGCTGATGGAACCGACTTACTTCCTGCAACCGCGTCAGTTGTTCCCGGTATGGCCACAATGGCGTCCTGAGCTGGCAATTGCCCTGTTCTCGACAACAATGGTTCTGCTGTTCCTGCCAAAACTGCTGAGTATCGTCCTGATCTGGGCGAAGGGAGCGAAGCAATTTGGTGGTGCATTCCGTCTGCTGGTTTCCATGTTCCTGGAAATGCTGTTCTCGGTGCTGCTGGCGCCGGTGCGTATGTTGTTCCACACCGTTTTCGTGGTCAGCGCATTCCTGGGCTGGGAAGTGGTCTGGAACTCTCCGCAGCGTGATGATGATGACACGCCGTGGGGCGAAGCATTTAAACGCCATGGTTCGCAGCTTCTGCTCGGTGCCGTCTGGGCTGCCGGTATGGCATGGCTGGACTTGCGCTTCCTGTGGTGGCTGGCGCCAATCGTCTTCTCTCTGATCCTGTCACCGATTGTTTCGGTTCTTTCTAGCCGTGCAACGCTGGGGATTAAGAGTAAGAAAGCCAAACTGTTCCTGATCCCGGAAGAATACGATCCGCCGCGCGAGCTGGTCGCGACTGAGGAATACCTGGCGCTGAACCGTGAACGTAAGCTGCAAAACGGCTTTATGCATGCGGTGTTTGATCCGGGCTTCAACGCACTGGCTACGGCGATGGCGACATCCCGTCACCTGTTGCGTGAAACTGTAGAAAACGGCCGTCGCGCGCGTCTGGAACAGGCTCTGAAAACCGGGCCAAAAGATTTAGGCAAAGCTGACCGTCTGGTCTTGCTGAGCGACCCGGTGCTGATGGCGCGTTTACACTCCGCTGTGTGGACGCAACCCGATCAGCAGGCGTGGGGTGCTTACTACGACCAGCTTCCACGTAACGTGCAGGCTTTCCCTGTGACGCAGACGCTGGAAGTTAAACCCGCCTGAGTTAACTAGTGGACTGAAAAGGGCAGTATGTGAAAACATGCTGCCCTTTTTATTTTATTTCTTCACGATCACAGACCCGCACAGAACATCACGCCGCAAAGACAATAGGTGACTCTCAGGCCCGCAGCGTTTAAAGTTTTACGTCCCCTTAACATCAGGGAACATGACGCGTGTGATATTCTGAGCGCGCTGTTCAGCGCTTAAAAAGAGCTTCTTTTGATTTGAATCGACAGGTTGAGTAAGTGATTAATCGCGTAATTTTTCGTGGATGTGTACTGGCGCTACTGGCTACCGTGCTGACAGGTTGCGGCAGCATTATCAGCCGCACGGTGCCGGGGCAGGGGCATGGCAACCAGTATTATCCCGGCGTGCAGTGGGATTTACGTGACAGCCCGTGGCGGTATGTCACTGTTATCGATGTTCCGCTGTCCATGATTGTTGATACCTTCATGTTGCCGATTGACGCCCGCCACGGGCCTTATGAATAAATCTGTTTTAAACGTTTAGTCGATATCCCGGCCCGGATAATCGTCCTCGTCATCCCACTCTTCGGCGGCGGCTTCGCCTTCTTCCGTATCCAGCTGCGGCTCATGCTGGAATTCACCTTCATCCCATTCATAAAGCGTCGCTTCTTCCTGCCATTCTTCTTCGAGTTCGATCTGATCATAATCTTCGTCAAAGATAGCTTGCGCGGCCGCGCCACTGCGGAACGTCAGCGCTTCGATGGCGTCGCCTTCATCGCTGAGAAATTCTGCCTGCCACATTACATCGCCATCCTGCATGATGTATTTTTGCAGGTTGAACTGATCCGGAACGGGTTCTTCATCGTTCTGAACTCTTTCCTGTGCGGCTTCGAGAAATTCTTCGCGGGCGGCATCAATAGCTTCTTCAAGCGTTGCGTACATGCTCATTGTTGTCTCCTGAGTTGAATGAGGGGAAATAGTCAATAGTCTTGATAGTAAATAGCGTTAGGAATGAAGAAGTAACAGCCATCTGACAGTGAAAACTCTGATTAAATGATTGTTGTCGATAACTGACAGGATGCAAGTTTTGAGATGAAAAAACAGGTCGCCTTTCTTCTGCTATTCTCTGAGTCTTAATGCCGGAGCACGGTAAATTGAAGGAGTTATGGTGGCTATGGTTTCACGAAATGCGGTGCTGAGAGTTGCCCGTCCGACCGATAATCTGGAACGGATTGCGGCGATGTACAGTCAGGGACTGGGCTTTGAGGTGATTGGTAGTTTCAGCGATCATCATAATTTTGATGGCGTTCTGATCGGCCATCCGCATCATCACTATCACCTGGAATTTACACATCACCACGGAACAACCGTCGGGCGGGCGCCGACGCAGGATAACCTGCTGGTTTTTTATATCCCGGAGCCTGTGCAATGGCAGGTACAGTGCGACGCAATGCTACAAGCCGGGTTTATTGCCGTTCCTTCGTACAATCCGTACTGGGATGAAAATGGTCAAACGTTCGAAGATTTAGACGGTTATCGCGTGGTGCTGGCTTCACGTGACTGGACCGTGTAGAGAGAAATGTCAGAAGAGCTTCAGCTTTGCAAAGAGGGCGGTGGCAGAGGGTAAAAGTTTAGCAAACCATCAGTCCGGGGAAGAATTGGCGGGTAGAGTGGCGGTGAACTTTCAAGAATAAGGTTACTGCTATGAATATGCTTTCCCGTACTTTGCTTATGCCGCTGTGTGGTCTTGGTTTGTTTTTCAGCGTCGCCGGTATGGCGGCTGACAGCACGCATCCGCAACCGTTGATGGAACACCCGCACGGTATGCCGCCATTCGACCATGAAGGCATGCTCCCTCCGCCACCGGTGATGATGGGCCTCTGCCATCCGGGCGCATTATTCTGTGCGAGCGTGGCCAGCGATAATCCAACGGAAACGATTCAGAAACTGACTTCGGTGCTTCCTGCGACATCGGCGGGCAAACATTATGAAGTCCGTCTGGCGGTAGTTGAAGTACCAGACCACCTGCCGGTGCCTCCGCAGGCGGAAAAAGCTAAGTAAGGCATTTCAACATGCTGGCTGGCATTAATCGACCATCGCCTGATGCGGCCGGCGTTGCAGACACCACCAGGAATACACGGCGTTAAAAAGAACCACCAGCGCCGTGACGCAAAATACTGTACGGAATCCGTAGCTTGCCGAAACCGCCGCACCCAGCAGAGGGCCGGTGACATTTCCGACATCACGGAAAGACTGGTTATAGCTGAAGACCCTTCCCGCCACCTGATTGGTGCAGTTATAGATCAGCAGCGTTTGCACCGCAGGGAGCAACGCACCGTCGGTCGCCCCGAGCAGGAAACGTAAAATGCCCAACTGAAGCGGCGTTTGCACGAATGCCATCGGGATCAGCAGGAGGACCGATAGCCCCATCATGGCCACCAAAATCCTTTCAGGCCCGATTCTGTCCCCCAGTTTCCCCAGCCTCGGCGCACTCATCAGCGCCGCCACGCCGGGCACCGACGCAATCATCCCGCTGATAAACGCCAGATTTGCGGTGTTGTCCGCCAGTTCGCGCACGTAAAGCGTGAGTATCGGCGCAATCGAACCGGTCGCCACCTGAATAATCATCGTGGTGACAAACAGGCAAAGCACCAACTTAGGATTTTTCAGCGAAGCAAAAACCTGCTTGCGGTTTAGCATGTCTTTCTTGTTCACAGGAACAAATTGTTCACGGATACAGTACAGCGTCATCACAAAACAGAGGAAAAGTACGGCTGCAGTAATGAAGAACACCGGCCGTAAACCATAGTTATCAGCCAGTAACCCGCCGACCAGCGGGCCAAGCAGTGCGCCGCTGACGCCACCTGTGGAGAGTGTCCCCAGCGCCCAGCCGCTTTTATTGCGGGGAATTTGTGTGGCAATCAGCGCATTGGCATTCGGCACAAAGCCGCCGAGCAAACCCAGCAGCGCGCGAAGAACTAAGAATTGCCAGATGTTTTGCGCAAAGCCCATGAGCATCATGACAATCGCCATGCCCAGCGCCGAGCGCAGCAGCATGATTTTGCGGCCTTTACGGTCAGCCAGCCCGCCCCAGAAGGGTGAAGCAATCGCGGAAAACAGGAAGGTAATGCTGAAAACCAGACCCGACCACATGTTCAGGGATTCGTGGCCGGTGACACCCAGAGTTTCGACGTAAAGCGGCAGGAAGGGCATGATCAGGCTGAACGCGGCACCGGTGAGGAAGCAGCCAATCCAGGCGACGTACAGATTTCGTTTCCAGTTTATGGGTTCTGGTGCGTTTTCAGATGCCGAAGTCATAAATTACCGAAAAAAAAGGTCAGATTCGCTCTGGAATGACCGATGGGAACAAGGCAGAGCACAAGTAACAATCAATTGGCTGGATAATTATGCGCCTAATTATCATCCACTTCAATGATGTTAATAAACTGTAACAACGAAAGTAAAATACCGTTTTATCGCGGCGGGCGTGATGAAGAAGATCAACTGAGGGGACGAAAGTGCAAAAAAAAAACGGCCAACGATGAGGCTGGCCGCGACAGACACAGAATTAAAATACAAACCAAAAGACAGACACAGCAATAAAACAGGGTTTAACGCAGGGCTGCGTTTTTCATCACAGAATAACGGCCGCTGCCCAGGAACATAATCACCAGGCCGCCAAAGAAATACAATGCTTCACCTTCCAGACCCCATGCGCCGACATCGGTCACGGTGAAGAATTTACCGGCAACCACCAGCAGAACTGCCACTAAAATGTTGAATGCCATCACCAGCGCGGCAGGGCGGGTAAAGATGCCCAGAATGATCAGAACCGGTGCAATCACTTCACCGATGTATGCGCCATAAGCGATGAATCCCGGTAAGCCAGCGGCCTGCAACATTTTGGCAATCCAGCCCACGCCATTTTCCATTTTCGCTACACCGTGGAATAAAATCAAAATCCCGAAAGTGAGACGCAACAGCAACTTACCAAAGTCAGGATGATCGGTAACGCGGGTAAAAGCAGTGTTCAGTTTAGCCAACATGATGTATTCCTTTTGAAGGTCACAAAGTGGCCACGCGGCTCTCAAGAAGTGTGGGAGTAATCACGTGGAGAAATCATGGGGAGAGTATTGGCCTAAACGCGCTGGGATAAAATCTGATAACTTTGAAGAAGTCTGTCAAAAAAACTGTCGAAGCAAATCAAAAAACCGGTTCAGGATGCGCTGAACCGGCCTTTAAGTTTATTCGCTGAGGGCTTTGTACAGCGAAGGCTCGCCCTGCGGACGCGTTTTGAAGCGGCGATGCAGCCACATGTATTGCTCCGGCGCCTGACGGATTTCGTCTTCTACCACTTTGTTCATGTACGTGGCGGCAACCACTTCATCATCCAGCGGGAAATCAGCGACCTGCGGATGAATAATCATCTCGTAGCCTTTTCCGCCAGCCAGACGGCGCGGTGTAAATGGAATAATGGCCGGTTTGCCCATTCGTGCCAGCAGATAGGTGCCGGTGGTTGTCGCGGCTTTATCCACGGCAAAGAAGGGCACAAAGACGCTGGCACGCGGGCCGTAGTCGTGATCCGGCGCGTACCAGATAATGTCGCCCTGTTTCAGGCTGCGGATCATCCCTTTGAGGTCTTTGCGATCCAGCATCCCTTTATTTGAACGCATGCGGCCTTTGGTCTGGATCCAGTCCATCAGCTTATTGTCATGCGGGCGATAAACGCCGACGCCTGGATTATGAATACCGAAAATACGCGCACCCAGTTCCAGCGTCAGGAAATGAACGCCAATCAGCAACACGCCTTGTTTGTTATCACGGGCGCGCTGAATGTGTTCCAGACCGCTGACTTTAAACCAGCGTTCAATACGCCAGTCAGGCCAGAACCACGCCATGCCGGTTTCAAATAAACCCATGCCGACCGATTCGAAATTTTTAACGACCATGTCTTCCCGCTGTTCCGGGTGCATATCGGGAAAACACAGTTCGATATTACGCTGGGCGATTTTGTAGCGACGTTTCAGAAAGCGCATTGAAAAGCGCCCAAGCCCGGTACCGATGCGGTAAATGACCGGATATGGCAATAATACCAGCGCGTACAACAATCCCAGACCTATCCAGGTGATCCAGTAGCGTGGATGCAATAACGAACGATTAAAGGTAGGTACCTGAGTCATAGAATCTCTGCGTCAGTGGATCGAAGTAGAAAGTTTATAAGCTCTGTCTAATGCAGCAGCCCGCTACAGAAATACGTCCACATTCCGATATGGAGCGCGTGTTATCCGTTATTTTTTGTAGCAAAGTGACATATTGTGGCACTTTTTTGGTATCAGGTGAAAATTCACGGCACTAATACCTCATTTAACTTATGGACTGCATGAATGAAAAACAATGTGATTTATTTGTGAACAGTTCAGCTGTTTTCTCCATGCGTCTTCGAATCAAATATCCGCAGAGAACGGCTTTTTGTCAATGAAACGGACAGCCCGGGGGCTGTCCGTGATCACGTTTAGTCAACTGCCCGGGATTATTCCGGCAGGAATAATCCTTTCACGCTGTGAGGTTCGCTGCGCCAGTACTGTTTCGGTGCATAAACTTTTGCCCCGAGTTTTGCAGCGGCGTGCCATGGCCAGCGTGGGTTATACAAAATACCGCGTGCCAGTGCGATCATATCCGCCTGTCCGGTGCCGACAATGGCTTCCGCCTGTTCCGGTTCAGTGATTAAGCCCACGGCGATCACCGGCATTTTGACGTGCTGTTTGATGCTGTCGGCGAATGGCACCTGATAATTTGGCCCTACGGCGATTTTCTGATGCTGGCTCAGGCCGCCGCTGGACACATGAATATAACTGCAACCCAGCTTATCCAGTGCTTTGGCGAGTTCGATGGATTGCTCCAGATCCCAACCGCCTTCTACCCAGTCGGTGGCGGAGATGCGCACGCCGATAGGTTTATCCGCCGGGAAGGCCGCGCGAATTTCCTGGAAGATTTCCAGCAGCAGGCGCATACGATTTTCCAGAGAACCGCCGTACTGATCGGTACGCTGGTTGGAAAGCGGAGACAGGAACTGGTGCAGGAGATAACCGTGCGCACCGTGCAGTTCCAGCAGATCAAATCCGAGGCGGTCGGCACGTCGTACGCTATCCACGTACGCTTTTTTCAGTTCGCTGATACGTTCAGCAGTAAGCGCCGCGGGCGCTTCCGTTCCTTCGGCAAACGGAATAGCGGAAGGTGCGACGGTTTGCCAGCCACCGGCGGACTGAGAAATTTGCGCGCCGCCTTTCCACGGTGCGGCGTGAGAGGCTTTGCGTCCTGCGTGGCCGAGCTGTAAACCGAGAGGAATATTGCTGTTTTCGCGCAGGCCGTCGATCAGTCCTTTCAACGCAGCTTCGGTTTCATCATCCCACAGCCCTAAATCCTGCGCTGAAATACGCCCGACGGCTTCCACCGCTGTGGCTTCGAGGATCAGCAGACCGGCGCCGGAAAATGACAATTGCCCGAGATGCGCGTGGTGCCACGAAGTCGCTTTCCCCTCGTCGGAGGAATACTGGCACATTGGTGCGATAACAATGCGGTTAGGGAGCATCAGGCTGCCCAAAGAAATTGGTTCGAAAAGCTTGCTCATGTTTCTTGCCCCTTAAGAAATCAGTGTGGTGGATAGATCACAAGTATGGATAACATCTGAGAATAGGTTACCGTATTTAGTGAAAGGGCAAGGTGCAGCAGGTGTTTTACTTGTGATGAATTTGCAACGGAAGATGTCGTTCGTGTTGCTTTAATGTATAATCTTGCCGCTTCAAAAGTAGCTTATTGGTTTCCAATAGTTAAATCCCCCTGAAAGACAGGAACGTACACCATGCCAGTGTTACATAACCGTATTTCTAACGAGGAACTCAGAGCGCGCATGTTGGCTGAGAGCGAGCCGCGCACGACTGTTTCTTTTTATAAGTATTTTCAGCTCGAAGATCCGAAAGCTTTTCGCGATGCCCTGTATATCAGCCTGACACGCCTGAATGTGTTTGGCCGTATTTACGTGGCAAAAGAAGGGATTAACGCGCAGATCAGCGTTCCGCAAAGCCAGTTTGACGCGTTCAAAACCGAGCTATTTTCCAGCCATCCTGCGCTGGATAACATCCGCCTGAACGTGGCGCTGGAAGATGACGGCAGATCCTTCTGGGTTCTGCGTCTGAAAGTGCGTGACCGTATTGTGGCGGACGGCATCGATGATGAGTCGTTTGACCCGTCGAATATCGGCGAGTATCTGAAAGCCGAACAGGTCAACGCCATGATTGACGACCCGGACACGCTGTTTGTCGATATGCGTAACCACTACGAATATGAAGTGGGGCATTTCGATAAAGCGATTGAAGTCCCGTCTGACACTTTCCGCGATCAGCTGCCAATGGCCGTTGATATGCTGAAAGAAGACAAAGACAAGAAAATCGTCATGTATTGCACCGGCGGTATTCGCTGTGAAAAAGCCAGCGCCTACATGCTGCATAACGGTTTTAAAAACGTATATCACGTGGAAGGTGGCATTATCGAATATGCTCGCCGTGCGAAAGAGCAGGGTTTGCCGGTTAAATTCAAAGGCAAAAACTTTGTCTTTGATGAGCGCATGGGCGAACGCATTTCTGACGATGTGATTGCGCATTGTCACCAGTGTGGCGCGGCATGCGATAACCATACCAACTGTAAAAATGATGGCTGCCATTTGCTGTTCATTCAGTGTCCAAGCTGTGCGGCGAAGTTCGAGGGGTGTTGCAGCGAAATCTGTATGACTGAGCTGAAACTGCCGGTTGAAGAACAGCGTGCGCTGCGCGCTGGCCGTGAAAATGGGATTAAGATTTTCAACAAGTCCAAAGGACTGTTGCAAACAACCATGCACATTCCGGCTCCGGAAAACGACTGAGCTTTTGAGCAGTCGTAAAAAAGGCCCTGACGGTTTGATATCGTCAGGGCCTTTTGTTTTGGCGATGCGGATTACTTCTCCTGCACGCCTTCCACGGATATGATCAGCTCGACATCCTGCGATGCAGGGCCGAGATCGGTGGTAATCCCGTAGTCCTTCAGCGCAATCGTGCCTGCGGCTTCAAACCCGGCGCGATAACCGCCCCACGGATCCTTACCCTGACCCAGCAATTTAGCCTGCAAGGTTAAAGGTTTCGTCACGCCATTCAGGGTGAAATCACCGGTAACGGCCAGGTTATCACCCTCTTTTTTCACCGACGTGGATTTAAATGTGGCCTGCGGATGCTTGCTCACATTGAGGAATTCCGCGCTGCGCAGATGTTTATCACGCTCGGCATGGTTCGTGAACACGCTGGTGGTATTGATGGTCACGTTCACTTTATCCGCTGCCGGGTCTTTCTCGTCAAAGGTAAAGCCGCCGTCAAAATCGTTAAAACTGCCATAAAGCCAGCTGTAGCCCAGATGCTTGATGCGGAACTCAATAAAAGCGTGCTGTCCTTCTTTGTCGATTTTGTAATTCGCCGCACTTGCGGTGCCTGCGGCCAGCAACAGGGATGCCAGTGTCAGGCCCAGAGTGGTTTTTTTCAGCATGGTTATTCTCCATTTATCCATTAAGTGAATCGCAAGGTGAAACAGTTCAGCGCCCCAGCATGCGTGTCAGCGTGCTGTCGCGGTCGATGAAATGATGTTTGAGTGCGGCCAGCGCGTGGAACGCAGAGATAATTACAATTCCCCACGCCATCCACAGATGTACGGTGCCGGCGATATCCGCCTGTTGCTCCAGCCCAAACAGGGTGGCCGGAATGTCAAACCAGCCGAAAACGCTGACCGGCTGGCCTTCTGCGGTCGAAATGAGATAGCCGCTGAGCAGGATCCCGAACAGACCGGCAAAAAGCAGAACATGCGCGAGCCACGCCCCGAGCCGGGTTTTGGCACTGTAGCTGGCCAGCGGTTTTGGTGGCGGCGAAATAAAGCGCCAGGCCAGCCGGAATACCATGGCCGCGAAAACCAGCACGCCAATGCTTTTATGAATTTCCGGCGCGCGGTGATACCAGGTGTCGTAATAGCCCAGCCCCACCATCCACAATCCCAGCGCGAAAAGTCCGTAAACGGCCAGCGCAACAATCCAGTGGATCAGAATTGAAATATGCCCGAAGCGCAAAGTCGTATTTTTCCAAAACATAATTTGGTTGCTCATCGTGAGAGTTATTTTTTGGAAAATAAACATTTGGAAACATTCTGGCAAACTATTATTTTCAAAATAGCCAATTAATTTAACTTGTTCATTATTTTTGAATTGATTGAGGTTATCTTGTTCAGCTTATTCGTTTTTGAATAGACGGGCAGGTTGGTGTAGTTACAAACCCAGTTGCTATGCGGGTTTGTCAGGTTTTGTCATAGACGGTAAAGATTGCTTTATTACTAAAAATTTGAGTAAAAAAATAATTTCATCCGTGATTGTTATTTTTGGAAGGTTGTTAAATAAAAAACGTTATCTGATTTACGGATTAAGTCTCGTCTGAATATTAATTCTAAATATTTCTTAAATATAACGTAAAGAAATCTCAGGATATTACGCAAACTGATCGGGATCAGTTTATAGAAAGTCATCACCTCTATAATCACCGAAAATTCTGATTAGGAATTTTTTTATCTACTAAAATGGATATTAGCCGGTGCGTGCACTTTCCTGACCCAACAGAACCGGCATCCGACCTGACACGGAGAGTGACACTATGTTTCCTGCAATATGCCGTCATGCAGTTTTATCCCCGCTGCTGGCCCTGTTTTTATTTCTTCCGGTTGTCGTGAATGCGCAATTTGTTCCGACGGTGACGACATCGACTATCGCAACGCAAACTGATGGCGTCAGCCGCACTTATCTCGGCCGCCTTGAAGCTGTTCAGGCGGTGAATGTTGTCAGCCGCACGGAAGGTTTTATTTCCAGGAGAGCTTTCCAGGAAGGTCAGCTGGTTAAAGAAGGGGATGTCCTTTACGAAATCGACCCCGGACTGCATCACTCCGCAGTCGCGCAAGCGAAAGCTCAGCTCGACAGTGCGAACGCCACGGCCCGACATGCGCAGACACACCTGAACCGTATTCAGCGTCTGGGCGATGCACGGACGGTCAGCCAGTCGGATGTCGATACTGCACTTGCTGCGCGTGATACTGCCCGTGCCGCCGTCGCGCAGGCTCAGGCCGCGCTGAAAACTCAGGAATTACAGCTGAGCTTTACCCGCATTACGGCACCTATTTCCGGGCGCATTGGCGTGAGCCATTATCACACCGGCAGTCTGGTGAATCCGGCGAGCGGCGCGCTGACTGAAATTGTTCAGCTCGATCCAGTTCGTGTGGTGATTTCAGTTAACGAACGCGATGTGCTCAGTGCCAGCCAGAGCAGCGGTTCGCTTGAGGACGCTTTCGCGGCGGATAATATGACGCTTTCGCTGCGTTTATCAGATGGTTCGCCGTACCTGAAAACACCGAAGTTTGAATCCCTGGGAAACCGCATTGATACGCAAACCGGCACGTTGCCCGTCAGGCTGACCGTTGAGAATCCGGATCACCGTTTGTTGCCGGGTGGCTCCGTTAATGTGCTGGCCGCACCACGCTCCGGACAGAAACTTCCGGTTCTGCCAGCCGCGGCTTTACAGCAGGACACCACCGGCCACTTTGTTTTGCTGGTGAATGCTGAGCAGCAGGTTGAGAAACGGCCAGTTCGCCTGGATGCGCAGACCGGACAGGGATATTTTGTTCTGGAAGGTTTGCAGGGAGGAGAAAAAGTGGTCACCGAAGGGCTGCAATGGATCCAGCCAGGAATGAAAGTGAATACGCGCGACGCCTTGGGTGTTCCTGCGACGCCGGCAAAGAAAGGTTAAGGAATAACGATGCTCGAGCAATTCATTAAAAGACCGCGCTTTGCGATGGTCATCGCGCTGGTCACGGCGCTGATTGGTGCCGTGGCACTCAAGGTGATCCCGGTGGAACAATATCCGGACATCACGCCACCCGTCGTCTCTGTCAGCGCGATTTACCCCGGCGCCAGTGCGCGTGACGTCGCAGAATCTGTTGCCGCGCCCATTGAAGCGCAGGTTAACGGCGTCAGCAACATGCTCTATATGTCGTCGAACAGCGGCAATAACGGCAGTTACTCGCTGACGATCACCTTTGCCAGCGGAACGGATCCTGATACTGCGGCGGTTGAAGTGCAAAACCGTATCTCTCAGGTCAGTTCTCAACTCCCGCCGGAAGTGCTGAGTTCCGGCGTTTCCGTGCGTAAGCAGGCATCCAATATTTTACTCGGGATCAGCCTGTTATCCCCGAAACATACCCACGACATGCTGTTTATCAGCAATTTCGCCAGCATTCAGCTGCGCGATGCTTTAGCGCGTATTGACGGCGTCGGCGACGTCCGCGTGTTTGGTTCCCGTGACTACAGCATGCGAATCTGGCTAGACCCGCGCAAGATGGAAGCGCTGGATGTCAGCAGCATGGAAATCAGTTCGGCAATCCAGAGCCAGAATGTACAGGCGGCGGCCGGTCAGATTGGCGCTTCGCCAAGTCCGTCCCTGCAGCAACAAACGCTGACCATCAGCGGGGCCGGACGTCTGAGTACACCGGAAGAGTTCGGCAATATTATTGTGCGCAAAAATGCCAACGGCGGGACGGTGCGTTTGCATGACGTCGCGCGTATAGAACTGGGTGCGCAGGATTATCAGGTCAACGCCACGCTGAATCAGACGCCGTCCGCCTTCCTGTCAGTTTATCCTGCACCGGGTGCCAATGCGCTGAATGTGGCGAATGCGGTGCGCGCGGAAATGGAACGTCAGGCGAGTTATTTCCCAGACGACCTGACCTATGAAATCAAATTCGACTCCACACGGTTTGTCAGCGCGACGCTGGATGAAATCGTTGTTTCTTTGGTGCTGACGTTCATCGTCGTTCTGACCATTGTTTTCCTGTTCCTGCAAAGTTTGCGCGCGACGTTCATTGTTGCGCTGACCATTCCCGTCTCTTTGCTCGGCACTTTTGCCGTGCTCTACATCTTTGGTTATTCGGCCAATACACTGAGTCTGTTCGCTATTATTCTGGCGCTGACGGTCGTGGTCGATGATGCGATTGTCGTGGTCGAAAATGTCGAACGGCTGATGGTAGAAGACCCGTCGCTCGGGCGAGTAGCCGCAACCCGTCTGGCACTGAAACAAATTGCCGGACCGGTTATTGCCACTACCGTGGTTCTGCTGGCGGTATTCGTGCCGATTGCCGTGCTGCCGGGGATTACCGGTGCGCTGTACCGTCAGTTTGCGGTGACGCTTTCTGCGTCGGTGGTGCTTTCCAGTATTAACGCATTAACGCTGACTCCGGCGCTGTGCGCAACATTGCTCAAGCCCCGTCAGGAGAAACCTGCACGCTTCTTCCAGCTTTTTAATAACGGGCTGGACAGCATGCGCGATACCTATGTCAAAGCCGCACGTGGGATCAGCAAAAATGTGCTGACCAGTATTGTGAGCGTGATTGTGATCGCCGGTTTGTGCGCATGGGGTTACAGCAGTTTGCCGAAATCTTTCCTGCCAGATGAAGATCAGGGCTATTTCTTCGTGAATGTGCAGTTACCGGACGGCGCTTCCCTTAACCGTACCGATACGGTTCTCGGACAGATGAAGGCGATCCTCGGGAAAGATGATGCGGTTGAAGATGTCATCGCGATCAGCGGATTCAGCCTGCTGAGCGGCGGGAGTTCACCGAATTCAGCCTTTGGTATTGTTTTGCTGAAACCCTGGGGTGAGCGCAGCAGTGTGGATCAGGTCATCGGACGGTTACAACCGGCGATGGCGGGCATTCCTTCTGCGATGATTATGGCGATAAACCCGCCAGCCATTTCCGGGCTGGGTACTGCGTCCGGGCTGGATTTGCGCTTACAGGCATTACGCGGACAATCACCGCAGGAGCTGGCGGCGACCGGACAGGCGCTGATTCAGGCGGCCAATCAGGATCCGCAGCTGAGCCGTGTCTTCACGACATTCAGTGCGTCCGTTCCTGAAATTGCACTCAGCGTGGATCGCGATCGCGCCGCGCAATTGCAGGTACCGGTCAGCCGGATCTTCGGTACGTTGCAGACATCGCTCGGTGGGATTAACGTCAGCGATTTCATCATCAACAACCGTTTGTTCAACGTGCAGATGCAAAATGAGATGGAAGATCGCCAGCGTGCAGATCAAATCTCGACGCTGACCGTGCGCAGCGATAACGGTTCTCTGGTTAGTCTGGGGAAAATGGTCAGTCTGACGCCGTCTCTCGGCGCACCATTTATCACGCAATATAATCAGTTCCCGTCACTGGCGATCAGCGGCTCCGCTGCGCCGGGCGTGAGTTCAGGGGAGGCGATGACGCAAATGGAACATATCCTGAGCGAGAAACTGCCCGACGGTTATGGTTATCAGTGGACCGGGATGTCGTTGCAGGAAATTCAGGCGGGCGGTCAGGCTATTGTGATTTATGCCGCGGCGCTGCTTTTTGCCTATCTCTTCCTGGTCGCTCAATATGAAAGCTGGAGCATACCGCTGGTGGTGATGATTTCGGTGATCTTTGCGGTGTTTGGTGCTATCGGTGGCCTGCATCTGGCCGGGCTCAGCAACGACGTATATGCTCAGATTGGTATGGTGTTGTTAATCGGGCTGGCGGCGAAAAATGCCATACTGATTGTCGAGTTTTCGAAAGCCAGAAGGGAAGAGGGCGCAACCATCCGCGAAGCGGCGCAGGATGGTGCGAAGCAACGCTTCCGTGCCGTCATGATGACCGCGATCTCGTTCATTCTGGGCGTCTTACCGCTGGTACTGGCGACGGGTGCCGGTGCGATGAGCCGGCACATTATTGGCGTCACGGTATTTAGCGGAATGCTGTTGTCCACGACGGTAGGGATCTTGTTTATCCCGTCGCTGTATGTGCATATTCAGCGTCTGCGGGAATGGGTGAAATCCCGTTAAGAAACCGGGCAGCATCAGGAGGAAGATTTGCGTAAAACGATCGTGACGACTCAGGGACTGAAAATCGTCGTAATGATGGCGATGCTGGTGGTGATTTTCGCGGGAATTAAATCTGCGGCGGACATCATCGTGCCCTTCATTCTGGCGCTGTTTTTGGCTTTTGTTTTGAATCCGCTGATTGTGCTGTTGGGGAAATGTCGGGTGCCGCGCGCACTCGCCGTTTTGCTGGTGGCGACGCTGGTGATCTGCCTGATGGTTTTCATGACCACCAAACTGCTGGTGACGCTCAATGAATTTGCCCGCACGCTGCCGCAGTATCGCGGCCTGATCGTCGAAAAGCTCAGTTATCTCGAAGAACTGTCCGGGCAACGAGACCTGACGTTATCGCCTGAACAGCTGGCCAGCTATATCGACCCGGCAGCAACGTTGAACCTGGTCAGTAAACTCATCAGCTATCTATCTAACGCGATGGCAGGTTTGTTTCTGTTACTGATGACGGTAGCTTTTATGCTGCTCGAAGTGCCGCAGTTGCCGTATAAAATTGAACAGATGTCGGATGAACCGGGAAAGGGGATGGCAAACGTTCAGCGGGCGCTCGACAGCGTGACGCGTTATCTGGTGATCAAAACGTTAATCAGCGTGGTCACCGGGCTGGCGGTCTGGGCGCTGCTGGCAGCGACAGGGATCCGGTTTGCGTTTCTGTGGGGAATGCTGGCGTTTGCGCTGAATTACATTCCCAATATTGGTTCTTTTCTGGCGGCAATCCCGCCGATTATCCAGGCGTTCTTGTTCAACGGTTTCAGTGAAGGGATTGTTTTGGCAGGTGGATATGTGCTGATTAACCTTGTTTTTGGCAGCATCATCGACCCCAAAATTCTGGGGCGCGGGTTGGGGCTTTCGACGCTGGTGGTCTTTATGTCCCTGATTTTCTGGGGATGGTTGATGGGGCCGGTCGGAATGCTGCTCTCCGTGCCACTGACCATCGTGCTGAAAATAGCGCTAGAACCCACGGCGGCCGGGCATAAGATTGCCGTACTGCTGGGCGATGGCGCCGCTCAAAAACGCTAAAGCTTGTTTAACTCTTCAATGCGCACTGCACGCGTTTCAATACTTTGCAAAGAGTCCATGAGTTGCTGACGGGCCGGTAAATCCAGCCCGTCAAACAACCGGTCGATAGCATCCTGCTTCGGTTTTTTAGTCTGCTCTAACGCCTGTTTTCCGGCTTCCGTTAATTCCAGCAATTGTGAACGGCGATCTGTCGGATGACGACTGCGCACCAGTAAACCGTCCCTGTCCATGGCATCAATTGCATCGGTAATGGTTCGGGGAGATTGCTGAAGCACCAGAGCCAGTTCTGCGGGGCGGCAGGTACCTTCATGCGCGATGGCGGACAGTAGTTTTCCGCGAGCCAGGGATAGGCCCTGAGCGGACATTGCCGCGTCCACTTGTTTGCGCATCAGACGGATTACGGAAAGCAACGTTTCTGTAATTTCTGTTGGGGTGACATCTTCAGAAGCGGAGTGTTTCATTTTATGAGGCTGCTCAAGATAAGGCTGCTAATTTTAAGATTATTGTATGCCTCTGCCGGCAGAGTGCAACAGCCTAATCCGCTGATGTCTGAGTGCGTGAAACGTAATGGAAAAATAGGGAGGCAAGAATATAAAAATGCCCTGATTGTTCAGGGCATTATGTGAATGACTTAGCTGTGTGCTTTGTAAATCATTAACAGATCGTCTTTAATCTGGCGGCTAATCGGCGTCGCAGAAATGTCATCAATCGGCCAGAATAAATACTTGATCAGATTGTAAATAAAACAGAATTCCAGCCGGTTCCGGACTTTAATTTTCTGAGCCAGATGGCGCTTATGAACATACACGGTGCGGCTGCTGATATTTAATTTTCTGGCAATCCGGTAGTTCGGCATTTCTGACATCCAGTATCCCATCACCAGAATTTCCTGGTCGCTAAACAGGGTTCTTGGAATGCCGAAGTTATTTACCGGCATAAAGGATTCAGGGGCTGCGGCAATCTCTTGTAATAATTGCGTTAATGACTGTTTATTGAGAACGAAAACTTCGCGCGTGATAGCAATCGGTTCATCACTGTCCGGATAATTCGCATCGATATAACAGTATATTCTGGCGGTATGGCGGAAATCAAAGAAAGCCTTTAACTCCAATGATAATTCAGCATTATGACAATGCTGCGTCATATTCACGAGAATAACGTCAGGTTGAAATTCTGTCAGTGAATTGAGTGCTTGAGAAATATTCACAGTATCAATAATGTCGAGATTATTATTCTCAACAAGATAAGAGAAAATTCCTAACCGGGTGAATCCACAGGGTTCAATAATAGAGAGTTTCATTCGACGTCCTTGTTCAGGCGTATCATTTACGCGTGGAAACCACTCCTGTGATTTCTGCATCTAGCATAGATTTTTTTCTATAATGCTGTCAATTCGGAAATACCGGTCTATTGATCTCGTTCAAAGTGAAACTTAAAAATAACTCTTCACGGAAATAAAATGACAACCGTCGAAAGAATATTAACGACGGTTGAAACATCTTTACATTAATTGAATCGGGAAAGGGAGAAAGGTTCAAGCTCGAAAGGAATAGGATGATTGTTAGCGAAATCAGTCACTATTTCACCTAATACGCTGGCAAATTTAAATCCGTGGCCGCTTAAGCCTGAAATGACCAGTGTATTTTCTCTGCCCGGCAATCTATCGATAATGAAATTTTCATCTTCTGTCATGTCGTAAGTACATGACGCGCCGCGTAAACTTACCCCAACACCCGGCAAAAAGTGGCGGAAAAAGTTGAAAGATTCGGTTCCGTCCTGGCTGAATCCGCCGAAAGTTTTGCGCTCTTGCGGCTCTGTGATCCACTGACCACCATTATGTTTTCCGAGCTTTAAGGAATCTTTTACGGAAGGGAAGCCGTAATACTGGTCCCCTTGTTGGGTTTCGAGCGTGAAGGCCGGGAAGTGATTTTCCTCGCTGTAACGACCATCGGCATGAAACCAGGCAAAAACTTTACGCAAAGGTTTCACGGGCAGTTCGGGAAGGATTTTTGTCACCCAGGTTCCGGCGGTCACGGCCAATTTTTTGCCATGATAAACGCCATCGATTGTGGAGACCTCAACACCGCCATCAATCCAACGGATATCGTCGACCGGGCAGTTGAACAGCTGCGCACAGCCCGCTTCGCGCGCGAGGCGGATGTAGGCGCTGATGGCGATTTCGCTTTGCAGATAACCTGAGTCAGGTTCGAAAACGCCGCAATAGCCGTCTGGTAAAGTAAACAGCGGCCATTTTTCGCGAATTTCAGCCGCGCTAAGAGACTGTGTGTTCAGGTTGTAGGTTTCAGCGCTAGTTTTCACATTGCCGATGAATTCGGAATCTTCAGGGCCAATATTCAACACGCCACTGCGGTGAAATACTTTATCACCGCTTAGCTCTGTCAGTTCATTCCAGAGCGTTTGTGCTCTTAGCAGCATGGGAACGTAACGGGCACCTTCACCATACGCATGGCGGATAAGCCGCGTTTCGCCGTGATGGCTGCCTGCCTGATGAGGAGGTATTGCGCTGTCTATCATCAGCACTTTCAGCCCGGCACGCGTGGCGTAATAGCCCGCAGCCGACCCGACTGAACCGCTGCCAACGATGATGAGATCATAATCCATAACCAAATTCTCCTCTGTCGAAATTTTTTAACAAATTGACTTCGGGCATGATAGTGAGTTTACGGCAGAGAACGCAAGGGAGCGGAGGCAAAGAAAAAGGCACCAGGATGAAATCGCTGGTGCCTCAGGCTGACAGGTAAAGCTTAGTGTTTTCGGTGATCACTGTATTCGTACTCGTTAGATTCTATCTTTTCGATACCGGCTTCAAGAATATTGATCAGCTGCCTGGCAACGTCGGTAGTTAACCATAAAGTTCTGTCTACCTGAGCATCCTCGGGTGTCTGGTCTTTTGAAGACAGGTAATGAAGACGTATCATCATGGCGTCATAAGAGTCGACGGTACTGATATCCCAACCAACAAGCGGGTGTGTCTGAATAACTTCATCATTTCTGTCCATATAGACCCCTTATATTGTAGTGACTGACGTGAGTGACTATCTGAGGATCAATGCGGCTCATTATCGGGTGAGCTATTTCAGTATAAACAGTTAAATCAATTTATGGAGAGGTTTGCGGGGTTTTAATTGTAAATAATTTGTATCGATAATGCGGGGATCAGAATATTCTGAAGATTAACCTAAATTACTTTTTTTTCTGAGTGTTTTTTATACATAAAAGAGAGTGAAAAAACCGGACTGCGACGCCCGGTGAAATACGCAAATAGCCTTACGGCGGGTTTTAATAAACCTGATTATTATTAATAGAGTATAGAATGAAAGCTTGTTCTTCGAAAATTCATACAGTTACTCATCATTCTGGTTTGAAAACCAGTCATCAGCGCTTTCCCAGGTTTCCTGGAGAATTTCTTCGATAAGATCACGATCTGTTTTGGCCCCGCCCAGTACGGACAAGCTATTTGCACCGGCGTAGCGAACCTGAATTTTATTTTCGCGATCAGAAAACTGTTTGTTAATTCTTTTACTCAATTCACCCGATAAGGCGTCTAACGCACCCGCAGGCAGAGGCTTGGTTTTATCGATTGTGACTTCAACACGCATAGGACCTCCCGAATAGATTTGACTGTATATTTATACAGTCAAATCGAGGTGTGCGCAATACAGAGTTGTACAGAATCGTATTTTAGTACGAAGTCACTTTCCAGTTGAGCGTTTGTCCTGCGAGGAATGGCACAACGGATTCGTTGCCCAGCGCAATTTCTTCTGGTTGTGTAACGGATGTACGCGTCAGCTCAATAAAATCTTCATTGAGTGACAAACCATAGAAACGCGGGCCATTCAGGGAGCAGAAAGCTTCAAAATGCTGAAGTGCATTCATTTCTTCGAAAACGGTCGCGTAAGCAGAAAGTGCCAGTGGTGCGTTGAAACAGCCCGCACAACCGCAGCTAGATTCTTTGCGGCCTTTGGTATGTGGTGCAGAATCTGTGCCCAGGAAGAAGCGGTCAGCGCCACTGGCAATGACTTCACGCAGTGCCTGCTGATGAACGTTACGTTTCAGGATGGGTAGGCAGAACAGGTGAGGGCGTACACCACCAACCAGCATGTGGTTGCGGTTAAACATCAGATGCTGAGGCGTAATGGTCGCGCCGAGATACTGATTGCCGGACATAACATACTGCGCCGCTTCTTTAGTCGTAATGTGCTCGAATACGATTTTTAATTCAGGAAACTGGCGGCGCACCGGATCCATCACTTCATCAATAAAACGCGCTTCCCGGTCGAAAATATCCACTTCGCTGTGAGTCACTTCACCGTGAATAAGTAAAGGCATGCCAATTTTTTGCATGCGCTCCAGCACCGGATAGATTCCCTTAACGTCCGAAACGCCGTGCTGAGAGTTTGTCGTTGCATTGGCCGGATAGAGTTTTGCGGCAGTGAAAACACCTTGCTCGAAACCCTGGGAGATTTCATCGGGATCCAGAGAGTCCGTCAGATAGCAGGTCAGCAACGGGGTGAAGTTATGTTCTTTCGGCAGTGCTGCCATAATACGTTCGCGGTAGGCAATTGCCGCTGCGACAGTCGTCACCGGAGGCGTCAGGTTGGGCATAACAATCGCGCGGCCAAAGACTTCACTGGTGAAAGGCAGAACGGTGCTGAGCATTTCATCATCACGAAGGTGAATATGCCAGTCATCTGGGCGGCGGATTTTCAAAACTTGCGGTGTGGCGGTCATCAGGCAAAACTCCGGCATTGAGAGACAAGATGTTGGGAATCAGGTGCGGTAATGGGAGCATTAACGGCGGGGAACAAGAATAAGCGTAAAACTGTTGTGTTGCATCTGTTAAATAAAGTTCGTATTGAAATCAATGTATCGAAAGGTTCATAGTGGACATAGATTTTAGTCAAAGTGCTTCCAGGCAATGTGGAAGCAAGACAAAAAAACAACAGGAGAACCAGTATGGAAATCAGAGTTGTTGCCACAATTGTTGCTAAACCAGAGTTTAAAAAACAGGTAACAGAAGCTTTGCTTGACGTTATTGAACCCAGCCGTCAGGAGGTTGGGTGCCTGCAGTATGAACTGCACGGGGATCTTGATAAGGAAGGGACATTCGTGTTTTACGAACGTTGGGCTTCCGAGGAAGCGCTGAATCAGCACAACAAGACAGAACATTTTCAGCATTTCGCCAAAAGTCTCGAAGGTAAGCTGGAGGAACTCACTATCCGCCGCCTGAAAACTCTGGCCTGAAAACGGTTCACTCAGTCAGTTATTACCACTCAATAATAAAAAACCCGCCGAAGCGGGTTTTTAGTTTATAGCATTTTCAATGCATCACTCAGAAGGCATTTCAGGTTTGCTTGCTGGCGCCGTCGCAGTGCTTACTGCTGCGTGGCCGCCGGCGGAACCTTTACCCTCGAAACCAAATTCAGGACGAACCCAGTCGCTGTGGCGGGCTGGTTCCTGAACATACTGAGGCGCTGGCGCCCTGGTCATCGGTGCAGTGGCATGATGCTTAAAGCGTGGTTCAGCAACGACAGTTTTAGAGACAGAAGTTTCAACATGAGCAGGCGCTTTCACCTCTGGCGCTGTTTCTGCGGCGTGCTGTACCGGCGCAACAGGCTCGGCGTTAACTTCAGGTTCTGCGGTTACCGGATCCTGAACTTCAGGTTCAGCAACAACAGGCGCTGGTTCAACAACAACTGGTTCGTGAGCTTGTGGTGGAACCTCTACACTCGGTGTCTCTTCAACTGGCTCTGCAGTTTCAGGTTCAACCAGAACAGGTTCTTCGGCAACAGGCTGTGCAATTTCAGGCACAACATTTTCTTCGGCTGGTGCTTCCGACTGTACAGCTTCAGTAACCGGTACTGCTTCAACCGCAAGAGTTTGCTCAACCGGCGCGGCTTCAACTTCAATTGTTTCATTCAGAACCGGCGTATTGACCTGAGCGATTTCAACCTGTTGTGTCAGCACTTCTGGCGTTTCAGTTTCTGCAAATTTTTGTTCAGATGACTGCGCAACCGGGTAAGTGATCCAGACCTTGCCTGACGCCATTTCAGGAGAAACAAACGCACCGGTCAGAGGCATTGGCGACTGAGTAGGGTAACGCTCATCACGATAACGACGACGACGCTGACCGCTTACACGCAGATGGCGTGGAGAACGACGTGAGCGACGTGGCATACCGTTTTCACGGTTGTTGTCATTCAGGTTTTCTTCGCTTTCAGCTGCATTAACAGCTTCCGTTTCAGAAGGTGCCTGTTCAGTAAATGTGGGAGCCGCAGGGCGGGTACCGGTAATCAGCAACTGTGCAGCAGCTTCTGCTTCGTGATCAACTTCTTCTGATTCAAAGCGAACTTTCTGCATTAACTGGCGACGCTGACGACGCTGAGCTGGTTGACGATCTTCTTGTTCCGTTTCATCACTGACCGGCGCGGCGATTTGCTCTACAACAACAGCATCCTGAATTTTTTCTTCAGTCTGTGTTTTGCGCTTATCTTCAGAACGGCGACGCGAACGCTCACGACGAGGTTGTTGCTGCTGCTCTTCACGCGGTGCAGTTTCAACATCTTCATTACGGCTTTCGCTAACAACAGGTTCCTGATTACGACGATTGCGGCGTTGATCATCACGCTGCTCGCGATTATTTTCGCGGTTGTCACGGCTTTCGCCACGATTATCACGATTATTCTCACGGCCTTCACCACGGTTGCCACGATCATTGCGTTCGCCACGTTCACCGTTGCGATCACGACGTCCGCCCTGACGACGCTGGTTACGGCGTTCGTTGTTGCGACGATTTTCTGTTTCAGTGGCTTCAGCTTCTTTCGGCGCTTCAACAGGTTTAACTTCCTGCTGTGGCTCCGGTGCGAATAAGCTTTTCAGCCTGCTCAGCAGACGGCTGACAAAACCGGATTTCTCAGCAGCTGGTGCGGCTGGCGCATTAACCGTTGTGGTACGGGTTTTAACCGGTTCTTCAACAGCTGTTTCCTGCTCAAAGGTGGACGGAGGCGCTTCACTTTGCAGGGCAAACGCAGCCAGTGCAGGTTGCTCAGGGCGACGACGCTCAGTTGGCAACTCTTCAGAGGGTTGCAGCATTTCCGCTTCGTGAATTTGTGGCAACAGATAGCTCAGTGCAGAGATTTCTTCGCCTTTACGTACGCGCAGAACATGGTAGTGCGGGGTTTGCATCTGATCATTTGGAACGATCACTGCACGGACACCGCCCTGACGTTTTTCGATGGCATTCACCGATTCACGTTTTTCGTTCAGCAGGTAAGAAGCGATAGGAACCGGAACGATTGCATGAACTTCTTTGGTATTTTCTTTCAGCGCTTCTTCTTCAATCAGACGCAGAATCGATAGCGACAGGGACTCGTTATCACGAACGGTACCTGTACCTGCGCAACGTGGGCAGATGTGGTGCGTTGATTCACCCAGTGAAGGGCTGAGGCGCTGACGGGACATTTCCAGCAAACCAAAGCGGGAAATACGACCGATTTGAATACGCGCGCGGTCCTGACGAACAGCATCACGCAGACGGTTTTCCACTTCGCGCTGGTGGCGAACTGGCGTCATATCGATGAAGTCGATAACAATCAAACCACCGAGGTCACGCAGACGTAACTGACGGGCAATTTCATCGGCTGCTTCAAGGTTGGTATTGAATGCGGTTTCTTCGATATCGCCGCCACGGGTTGCACGTGCGGAGTTGATGTCGATAGCCGTCAGGGCTTCGGTGCTGTCGATAACAATCGAGCCGCCGGAAGGCAGGCGCACTTCACGCTGGAAAGCAGATTCAATCTGGGATTCAATCTGATAATGACTGAACAGCGGGATCTCACCAACGTAAGGTTTGATTTTGCTGCTGAAATCAGGACGGCCAAGTGCAGCAATGTGCTCTTTTGCCAGATCGAGAATTTTAGGGTTATCGATGAGGATTTCACCGATGTCCGGGCGCAGGTAATCACGGAATGCGCGGACGATAACATTACTTTCCTGATGAATCAGGAAAGGTGCAGGGCGGCCTTCAGCGGCTTTCTTGATGGCATCCCAATGCTTGAGGCGGAAAGTCAGATCCCACTGCAGAGCTTCAGCAGATTTGCCAACGCCGGCGGTACGAACAATCAGACCCATGCCATCAGGTAATTGCAGTGAAGACAGCGCTTCTTTCAATTCTGTACGGTCGTCGCCTTCAATACGGCGGGAAATTCCCCCAGCACGTGGATTGTTTGGCATCAGAACCAGGTAACTACCGGCCAGGCTGATAAACGTCGTCAGCGCTGCGCCTTTATTTCCACGCTCTTCTTTATCAACCTGAACGATCACTTCCTGACCTTCGCGCAAAACATCTTTGATGTTCGGGCGGCCATGGGAGGAATAGTTACTTGGGAAATATTCGCGGGAGATTTCTTTCAGAGGGAGGAAACCATGCCTTTCCGCACCGTAATCTACGAATGCCGCTTCCAGACTTGGTTCAATGCGGGTGATTTTACCTTTGTAAATGTTCGCTTTTTTCTGCTCATGGCCCGGACTTTCAATATCCAAATCATACAGTCGCTGTCCATCTACCAAGGCAACGCGCAACTCTTCTTGCTGAGTCGCGTTGATCAACATTCTTTTCATCTTAACTTACTCATTATTATTCCATTATTGACAGAGCTGCGGGCAAAATGACCTCATGACCGGATAAACCGTTGGCCCCGAGTCTTCTCGCAAATCGTCAACCTCACGGCTGTCGCTTGCATAGGGGCGCATTATTTCGGTAAGTCTGCTTTTGCTGTATTAAAGACACCAGCGTTATGAAAGCAGCACTTTTATTAGGGGAATAGCTTCTGAATTTACGTTAACAGATCTCATTCCGTTCGCCGGCCAAGCTGCAACCCGCAGCCCGCTAATTGCTTGATTTCACATTACGTCTTACGCCATTGCTGCGTTTTTGTGCGATCAGGCAAATGTATAATTCCTGCGTTTTCCCTAACTTAAGAGAAACAACGCCGAAAGTGACTTCATTATTCCATTGCAGGCACTCTGATAGCAAGGTGACTTTTCCCATGGGGGTAAGATATTTACCTCAATGAGATATGTGCCGCATTGTCTTAACTTTTGTATTCTATAAAAACAGGTGAAGCGGGCAGGTTTTCCTCAGCAGTTACTGGTAAAGTAAGAGTTAAGCACATAAAAATCAGTGGCGCGAACCGTGCCGGATATTTAGAATCGCGAGCCATGAAAACTGAGAACCCAACTGTACAATTAATCCCCATTTCTGAAGATGAAGCCGGTCAGCGCATCGACAACTTCTTACTCAAAATCCTTAAAGGCGTGCCGAAAAGCATGATTTATCGCATCGTGCGTAAGGGCGAAGTCCGGGTTAATAAGAAAAGAATTAAGCCTGAATATAAGTTATTAGCGGGTGATGAAGTGCGTGTGCCGCCTGTTCGCGTAGCCGAAAGGGATGAAGTGCCGGTTTCTGCCAAACTGGATAAAGTCGCCGCACTGACAGACTGTATATTGTATGAAGACGATTACTTATTAATACTGAATAAGCCTTCTGGCACCGCGGTTCACGGTGGTAGCGGCCTGAGCTTTGGCGTTATCGAAGGATTACGTGCATTACGTCCTGAAGCGCGTTTTCTGGAATTAGTCCACCGTCTGGACCGTGATACGTCAGGCGTGTTGCTCGTCGCCAAGAAACGTTCAGCGTTGCGTTCTTTGCACGAGCAACTGCGTGTGAAAAGTATGCAGAAAGATTATCTGGCGCTGGTTCGCGGTGAATGGCCTTCGCATTGCAAAGTCGTGCAGGCGCCATTACTGAAGAATATTTTACAAAGTGGCGAGCGTGTTGTCCGGGTTAATGCTGAAGGTAAGCCTTCTGAAACGCGTTTCAAAATTGAAGAGCGTTATGAATTCGCAACACTGGTGAAAGCCAGCCCGGTAACAGGCAGAACGCACCAGATTCGTGTTCATGCCCTGCATGCGGGGCATCCGATTGCTTTTGATGACCGCTACGGCGAGCGTGATTTTGACGCGAAGCTGGCAGGCACGGGATTGAATCGTTTATTCCTGCACGCTGCGGCTTTACGATTTGAACATCCAAACACCGGTGAAACACTGCGTATTGAAGCGCCGATGGATACCAAACTGCGTAACTGCCTGAAAATTCTGCGTAGTAAAAGCACTTCGCGTTAACGATTCTGCATTACATAATAAGTAGGGGCGCACAGGTTGCGCCTCCTTTCCTTTCTGTCTACCTATAAAAGCGGATTTACGCCGTGCACCCGTAACAAACCCAGCAGGGCAATGAGTGGTAATCCAATCAGCGTATTCGGGTCGCGCCCTGAAAGGCTGTCAAATAACGTGATACCCAGCCCCTCGGATTTAAAACTTCCGGCGCAATCGTAAGGTTGTTCGCGATGCAAATAACCTGAAATCTCTTCGTCTGTTAATGCCCGGAAGACAACCTCAAAGGTTTCGCACAATGTCTGCGCCTGTTTCTTCTGGCTATCATAAAGGCTGAGGCCGGTATAAAACGTCACTGTTTTTCCGCTCGCTGCGTGTAGTTGGCGGAAGGCATTTTCGAAGGTATGAGGCTTGCCGGTGATATGCCCGTCGATTACGCAAACCTGGTCAGAGCCGATAATCAGGTGTTCCTGATAGTCTTCGCCCAGTAAAGAAGCTTTAGACTGAGCCAGCCGTTTCACCAGTTCATCAGGTTTTTCGCCCGCGACCGGTGTTTCATCAATATCGGGAGATGCGCTTAAGAATTCGAGGCCGGTTTTTGCCAGAAGTGCTTTCCGGTAGACAGAAGTGGAGGCTAAAAGAATTTTTTTCGGTGATGTTTGCATAATTTTTTTTCACAAAGCGTAGCGTTATTGAATCGCACATTTTAAACTGTCGGCCGCTGTGGAAGCGAATATTGGTGAAAGGTGCGGTTTAAAGGCCTTTTTCTTTGACTCTATGTCGTTACAAAGTTAATATGCGCGCCCTATGCAAAAAGTAAAATTACCCCTGACCGTTGATGCGGTCCGCACTGCCCAGAAGCGTTTAGACTATACAGGTGTCTATGCTGCAGAACAGGTGACGCGGGTTGCCCAATCAGTGGTTAGCGTGGATTCTGACGTACAAACCTCTTTGTCGTTTAATATCGACAATCAGCGCCTGGCTGTGATTACCGGCCACTCCGATGTTGCTGTTACTCTGGAATGCCAGAGATGCGGTAAGACGTTTGAACATCAGGTTCACACAACGTATTGTTTTAGTCCTGTCCATAACGATGAGCAGGCTGAGGCATTACCGGAAGCGTACGAGCCGATCGAAGTCGATGATTTTGGCGAAGTTGATTTGCTGGCAATGATTGAAGACGAAATTATTCTTTCTCTGCCTGTCGTTCCGGTACATGAATCTGAACACTGTGAAGTGTCCGACGCGGACATGGTGTTTGGTAAACTGCCTGCAGAGGCGGAGAAACCAAATCCATTTGCCGTATTAGCGAGTTTAAAGAAAAGTACTTAAGGAGTAAGGTCCATGGCCGTACAACAGAATAAACCAACCCGTTCTAAACGTGGCATGCGTCGTTCACATGACGCTCTGACCACTTCCACTCTGTCTGTGGACAAGACTTCTGGTGAAACTCACCTGCGTCACCACATCACTGCCGACGGTTTCTACCGCGGTCGCAAGGTAATCGGCTGATATTTGCCTGCAACTTATTCACGTGATAAGTGCTGGCAAGGCGATACCTTGACTCGTCTAACCCTCGCGTTAGATGTAATGGGCGGGGATTTCGGTCCTTCCGTCACAGTGCCTGCTTCATTGCAGGCACTGATTTCTAATTCTGAATTAGACCTTCTTCTGGTCGGCGATCCCGACGCAATCACACCTTTCTTAGCCAAAGCCGATCCTTCTTTAACAGAACGAATTCGGATAATTCCTGCTGAATCAGTAATAGCCAATGACCTCCGCGCGTCGCAAGCTATTCGGGCCAGTAAAGGAAGTTCTATGCGTGTGGCGTTGGAACTGATCAAAAGTGGTGACGCGCAGGCGTGCGTCAGTGCCGGGAATACCGGCGCACTGATGGGATTAGCCAAACTGGTTGTAAGGCCTCTGGATGGCATTGAGCGTCCGGCGCTGATGAGCGTATTGCCCAATCAGAAGCGCAGTAAAACCGTGGTGCTGGATCTGGGGGCCAATGTTGAGTGTGACAGCACCATGCTGGTCCAGTTTGCCGTTATGGGTGCAGTGATGGCAGAACAGGTGGTGGGTATTACCAACCCCCGTGTTGCCTTGCTGAATATCGGTGAAGAGGAAAGTAAAGGGCTGGATAACATCCGTGAAGCCGCTGCCATTTTAAAAAATACCGCACTAATCAACTATATCGGCTATCTTGAAGGCAATGACCTTCTGACCGGTAAGACTGATGTGATGGTGTGTGACGGCTTTGTCGGTAACGTTACGCTCAAGACCATGGAAGGTGTAATAAGGATGTTTTTGTCACTGTTAAAATCCTCTGGCGAGGGTGGCAAGAAGGCCTGGTGGCTGAAATGGTTAGGTCGGATAGTACAGAAAAAATTGCTAAAGCGTTTTAGCCATCTCAACCCCGACCAGTATAATGGCGCATGTTTGTTAGGATTACGGGGCATCGTTATTAAAAGCCACGGCGGAGCAAACCAGCGTGCGTTTGCTGTTGCTATCGAACAGGCTGTGCAGGCGGTGCAGCGGCAGGTCCCTCAGCGGATTGCCGCGCGCCTTGAAGCTGTATTACCCAAGAGTGACTGATCGTACATGTATACAAAGATTCTCGGTACGGGGAGCTATTTGCCCGTGCAAGTTCGGTCTAATGCCGACTTAGAAAAAATGGTGGATACCTCCGACGAGTGGATTGTCACCCGCACAGGTATTCGTGAACGTCGTATCGCTGCACCGGATGAGACTGTGGCCACAATGGGCCTGCACGCAGCAGAAAAAGCACTCGAAATGGCCGGCGTCAGCGCGAGCGACGTAGGTCTGATCATTGTTGCAACAACCTCATCTTCACATGCATTCCCGAGTTCAGCCTGCCAGGTGCAGAACATGCTGGGCATCAAGGATTCTGCAGCTTTCGATTTGGCCGCGGCTTGTGCAGGTTTCACCTATGCACTGAGCGTTGCCGATCAATACATTAAAAACGGCGCCGTGAAATATGCGCTGGTGATCGGCTCTGACGTACTGTCTCGTAAACTCGATCCTGAAGATCGTGGTACGGTGATCCTCTTTGGTGATGGTGCTGGCGCAGTATTGCTGGGCGCATCCGAAGAGCAGGGCATTATTTCTACGCACATGCATGCAGATGGCCATTATGGCAACCTGCTGACGCTGGCTTATCCAAGTCAGTCTGAGCCTGAAAAACCGGCTTACGTCACCATGGCGGGTAATGAAGTCTTCAAAGTGGCTGTGACTGAACTGGCACACATTGTTGATGAAACCCTGACGGCAAATAATCTTGACCGTTCTGAACTCGACTGGCTGGTTCCGCACCAGGCGAACCTGCGAATCATCAGTGCGACAGCGAAAAAGCTGGGTATGGGGATGGATAAAGTTGTCGTCACTCTCGATCGTCACGGTAATACTTCAGCGGCTTCTGTGCCTGCTGCGTTTGACGAAGCGGTGCGTGATGGCAGAATTCAGCGCGGGCAGTTAGTGCTGCTCGAAGCATTTGGCGGTGGCTTTACCTGGGGCTCGGCGCTGGTACGTTTCTGATTTAACAGGAAGATAAAAATGACAAAAACAGCAGTTGTTTTCCCTGGTCAGGGTTCTCAGACGCTCGGCATGCTGGCTGATTTGGCTACAGCATACCCGATTGTTGAAGAAACATTTGCCGAAGCTTCTTCGGTGCTGGGGTATGATTTATGGCAGTTGGTGCAGCAGGGGCCAGCTGAAGAATTGAATAAAACCTGGCAGACACAGCCTGCTTTGCTGGCCGCGTCTGTCGCTCTCTGGCGCGTCTGGAAGCAGCAGAACGGCACTCAGCCCGTTCTGATGGCCGGCCACAGCCTGGGCGAATACTCTGCGCTCGTTTGCGCGGGTGTGATGGATTTCAAACAGGCTATTTCCCTGGTTGAACTGCGCGGCAAACTGATGCAGGAAGCCGTGCCCGCGGGTACCGGCGCAATGTACGCCATTATCGGTCTGGACAACGATGCGATCGCGAAAGCGTGCGAAGAATCTGCGCAAGGCCAGGTGGTTTCGCCGGTGAACTTTAACTCACCGGGCCAGGTCGTTATCGCCGGTAACAAAGAAGCCGTTGAGCGTGCAGGTGCTGCTTGTAAAGCCGCTGGCGCAAAACGTGCTCTGCCGCTGCCTGTCAGCGTGCCTTCACACTGCGCATTAATGAAGCCTGCTGCTGATAAACTCGCTGTTGCGCTGGAAAATGTGACTTTCAGTGCGCCACAATATTCCGTTGTGAACAACGTAGACGTGAAAGTTGAAACGTCTCCGGAAGCTATCCGCAGTGCGCTGGTTCGTCAGTTGTACAGCCCGGTTCGTTGGACTGAATCTGTCGAATTCATGGCAGCACAAGGCGTTGAACAGTTATTAGAAGTGGGACCCGGTAAAGTTCTGACCGGTCTGACTAAACGTATTGTAGACACCCTGACGGCGGCCGCGGTAAACGACACGGCAAGCCTGACTGCGGCGCTTGAGCAGTAATTAAGAGGATGAGTATGAGCTTCGAAGGCAAAATTGCACTGGTAACGGGTGCGAGCCGTGGCATTGGTCGCGCAATCGCTGAAAAGCTGGTTGCTGGCGGCGCAAAAGTGATCGGCACCGCGACCAGCGAAAAAGGCGCTGAAGCAATCGGCGAATATTTAGGCGAAAACGGCAAGGGTATTATGCTCAATGTGGTTGATTCTGCATCTATTGAGCAAGTATTGGCGACGATTCGAGCTGAATTTGGCGAAATTGACATTTTAGTTAATAATGCCGGCATTACCCGTGATAACCTTCTCATGCGAATGAAGGATGACGAGTGGCAGGATATCCTGGATACGAATCTGACTTCAGTGTTTCGGCTGTCAAAAGCTGTCATGCGGGCTATGATGAAGAAACGGTGTGGACGGATTATTACAATTGGTTCCGTTGTTGGCACCATGGGTAACGCAGGGCAGGCGAACTACGCGGCGGCTAAAGCTGGATTGATTGGTTTTAGTAAGTCTTTGGCACGTGAAGTCGCTTCACGTGGCATTACTGTCAACGTCGTCGCTCCCGGCTTTATTGAGACGGATATGACAAGGGCGTTGACAGATGATCAACGCGCAGGCATTTTGTCATCAGTTCCAGCCAACCGGTTGGGCGATGCCAAAGAAATTGCCAGCGCCGTTGCTTTTTTAGCCTCTGACGAGGCCAGCTACATTACGGGTGAAACATTACATGTCAATGGCGGCATGTACATGATTTAAAAATTACGAAATTATTTGCGTTTTTTGCGGTAAAAACCGCAAAATAGAGCAAATTCGTGGTTTGACCAGCCTGGATTTAGTTGCATCTTTTTCAACATTTTATACACTACGAAAACCATCGCGAAAGCGAGTTTTGATAGGAAATTTAAGAGTATGAGCACTATCGAAGAACGCGTTAAGAAAATCATCGTTGAACAGCTGGGTGTTAAACAGGAAGAAGTAGTGAATGCTGCATCTTTCGTAGACGACCTTGGCGCTGATTCTCTCGACACCGTTGAGCTGGTTATGGCTCTGGAAGAAGAGTTTGATACCGAGATCCCTGACGAAGAAGCTGAAAAAATCACTACTGTTCAGGCAGCTATTGATTTTATCAACGCTAGCCAACAGTAAGCGTACATGCTTTAAGTTTAGATAGTTAGGCGGTCATTCGACCGCCTAAGTTTTTTATATCCCACGGTATTACTACTTTTCCCTCCCTGGAGGACACACGTGTCTAAGCGTCGAGTTGTAGTGACTGGACTGGGCATGCTGTCTCCTGTCGGCAATACTGTAGAGTCCACTTGGAACGCTCTCCTTGCCGGTCAGAGTGGCATTAGCCTAATCGACCATTTTGATACTAGTGCCTATGCAACGCGTTTTGCTGGCTTAGTGAAAGATTTTAACTGTGAAGACTTCATCTCCCGCAAAGATGCACGCAAGATGGACGCCTTCATTCAGTATGGTATTACTGCCGGTATTCAAGCGATGCAAGACTCCGGGCTTGAAGTAAATGCTGAGAACGCGACGCGTATTGGTGCGGCGATTGGTTCTGGTATTGGCGGCCTTGGTCTGATTGAAGAAAACCATTCCTCATTGGTTAACGGCGGACCTCGTAAAATTAGTCCTTTCTTCGTTCCCTCAACCATCGTTAACATGATTGCCGGTCATCTGAGCATTATGTTTGGGTTGCGCGGACCGAGTATTTCTATTGCTACGGCTTGTACCTCTGGCGTACACAATATTGGTCACGCTGCCCGTATCATTGCTTATAACGATGCGGACGTCATGCTGGCCGGTGGCGCAGAAAAAGCCAGTACACCGTTGGGTGTGGGTGGTTTTGGTGCGGCACGTGCGCTTTCAACCCGTAACGATAATCCTCAGGCGGCAAGCCGTCCGTGGGATAAAGATCGTGATGGTTTCGTCCTCGGCGACGGCGCTGGCATTATGGTGCTGGAAGAGTACGAACATGCCCGCAAACGTGGTGCGAAAATTTATGCTGAGATTGTTGGTTTTGGGATGAGTAGCGATGCTTTCCATATGACTTCACCGCCGGAAGATGGCGCGGGTGCAGCTCTGGCAATGGAAAATGCACTGCGCGATGCCGGTATTTCTGCTTCCGAAATTGGTTATATCAACGCGCACGGGACATCTACCGCTGCGGGTGATAAAGCTGAAGCTCAGGCCGTTAAGTCTGTCTTCGGTGCGGATGCGAAGAAAGTTCTGGTCAGCTCGACAAAATCCATGACAGGACATTTACTGGGCGCCGCTGGCGCAGTGGAATCCATCTTTACCTTACTGGCTTTACGCGATCAGGCCGTTCCACCGACCATCAATCTGGATAATCCGGATGAGGGTTGTGATCTGGACTTCGTAGCGCATGAAGCGCGTCAGGTAAAAGCACTGAATTACTCACTGTGTAACTCTTTTGGTTTTGGCGGCACCAATGGTTCGCTGGTATTCCGCAAGATCTGAATCCGGTAAAAACCTTTCCGTCTGAAAAGGCCCGTTATTGGGCCTTTTTGCTGTCTGCACAAAAGGTTTGATTTGTGCCAAACGGCAGTTCAACAAAAGGTGTGTTCCAGCGCTCTGCCTGGCCCGGTACGATAAAGTAAGAATGCTCCACTTGATGCAACAGGCCCGCTCGCGCAGGCTCTTCAGTCAGAGAATCTTAATGCCCGGAGGAAGTAACCATGTGGATCAACGGTGTGGCGCAAGCTGCATTGCCGGCAGGAGATCGTTCGGTGCAATTTGGCGATGGCTGTTTTACGACGGCCAGAGTGATGAACGGCGAAATTCAGTTTCTGGATGCCCACCTGCAACGTTTGCAGCGTGCGGTTGGCGTATTACGAATTGAGGGCGTGGACTGGCAGGCGCTGGAGCGTGAAATGGTTGGGGCCGTGCAGCCAGAGCAAGAGGGCGTGTTGAAAGCCATTTTGACGCGCGGGCAGGGCGGGCGCGGTTACAGCACTGCCGGATGCAGCACCCCGACCCGTATTGTGTCGGTATCGGGTTACCCAGCGCAGTATCACCAATGGCGCGAGCGCGGCGTGAAGCTTGCGTTAAGCCCGGTTATGCTGAGCAAAAATCCCCTGCTGGCAGGAATTAAACATCTCAACCGCCTTGAACAGGTCATGATCCGCATGCATCTTGACCAGACAGACGCCAATGAAGCGCTGGTGGTTGACACCTCCGGTTGCCTGGTGGAATGCTGTGCGGCTAATTTATTTTGGCGCAAAGGAAATCAGGTCTTTACGCCGGATTTATCCCAGTCTGGCGTTGATGGGATTATGCGTCAGCAACTTATCCGCGTGATTGAATCAGCCTCTCCCTGGGTTTTACATCAGGTTCGTGAAAAGCCCGAAACACTATCAGATGCTGACGAAATCCTGATTTGTAATGCACTGATGCCCATTTTACCGGTGGCAGAAGCCTGTGAACGTCATTACGCCGGGCGGCATTTGTACAATTTCCTGCACCAGAGCTTTTAAAAAGTGAACAAACAATGACGAACAAAAAAACGAAATTCTTCGCCCTGATTGTCCTGATCCTGCTTGGGTTGACGGCGCTGAGTTACCATAAAGTGAAGCAGTTTGCGGATCGTCCGATCAACGTCAGCAGCGAAACCATTTTCACCCTACCAGCCGGTACGGGCCGTGTGGCGCTGGAAACGCTGCTCATTGATAAAAAACTCATTAAATCAAGTCACTGGTTCCCGTGGTTATTACGCCTTGAGCCTGAGCTGAGCGAGTTCAAAGCCGGGACGTATCGTCTCGAAAAGGGAATGACCGTCCGTCAGATGCTGGAATTACTGAAAAGCGGCAAAGAAGCGCAGTTCAGCATCCGCTTTGTGGAAGGTTTCAAACTGAGCGACTGGATGAAAGTGCTGGAGAAGTCGGAATATCTGAAGCATGAGCTGAACGGCAAGAGTGGCGAAGAGACTGCGGCGGCATTAGGCATTACCGACACCAAAAATGCAGAAGGCTGGCTCTATCCCGATACCTATCATTACACCGCCGGGATGACCGACATTTCGCTGCTCAAACGTGCGCACGTGCGGATGGAAAAAACCGTTGCCGACATCTGGAAAGGCCGCGAGGACTCACTGCCGTATAAAACGCCCGCCGATATGGTGACGATGGCGTCGATTATCGAAAAAGAAACCGCCGTAAAAGATGAACGCCCGGAAGTGGCTTCCGTCTTTATCAACCGTCTTCGTATCGGCATGCGTCTGCAAACTGATCCGACGGTCATCTACGGTATGGGCGAAAAATACACCGGTAATATCACCAAAAAAGATTTGGAAACGCCGACGCCTTACAATACTTACGTCATTACCGGTTTGCCGCCATCGCCAATCGCGATGCCGAGCGAAGCTTCGCTCCAGGCTGCGGCGCACCCCGCAAAAACGCCCTATCTTTATTTTGTCGCAGACGGCAAAGGCGGGCATACTTTCAGCACTAACCTTGTGAACCACAACAAGGCGGTTCGTGTGTATTTAGAGGCTCTGAAAAACAAGAATGAAAAGTAACTTCATTGTAATCGAAGGCCTTGAAGGGGCAGGGAAGACTACCGCACATGACGTGGTTGTGAATGCGTTGCGCCAGCATGGTGTGGAAGACATTGTGTTTACCCGTGAGCCGGGCGGTACGCCGCTGGCAGAAGAGCTACGTGATTTGTTCAAACGTGGCGTGGACGGCGAAAAACCTACCGTAAAAGCGGAAGTGCTGATGCTTTATGCCGCGCGCGTTCAGCTGGTTGAAACCGTGATTTTGCCTGCTCTGGCGCGTGGTGCCTGGGTTGTGGGCGATCGCCATGATCTCTCGTCACAAGCCTATCAGGGCGGCGGACGCGGTATTGATGCAAAACTGATGAGTTCGTTGCGCGACACAGTGCTGGGCGATTTCCGTCCTGATCTCACGCTTTATCTCGATCTGCCACCGGCTGTTGGCCTGCAACGCGCCCGCGCGCGCGGTGAGCTGGATCGTATCGAGCAGGAAGCGCTGCCATTCTTTGAGCGTACGCGTGCGCGTTACCTCGAACTTGCCGCCGCCGACAGCCGCATCAAAACTATTGATGCGTCGCAGACCATCGAACAGGTTAAAACTGCCATCGAGCTGACGCTGAAAAACTGGTTCGACGAACAGGCAGAAAAAGGTCAGATGTCATGAGTTGGTATCCGTGGCTCAGCGGCCCTTACCGCCAGTTAATTGGGCAATATCAGACCGGGCGTGGTCATCATTCCCTGCTGATGCACGTTGCGGCGGGAATGGGCGATGACGCACTGGTCTATGGCCTGAGCCGCTGGTTGCTTTGCCAGCATAAAGACGGTGAAAAGAGTTGCGGTAAATGCCACAGCTGCCAGCTGATGATCGCCGGAAACCATCCTGACTGGCATACGTTGTTGCCTGAAAAAGGCAAAAATTCGCTGGGCATTGATCCGGTTCGTCAGCTCATCGAAACGCTCTACAATTATTCGCAGCAGGGCGGTGCGAAAGTGGTGTGGATCCCGCAGATGGAATTGCTGACGGAAGCCGCGGCCAATGCCTTGCTCAAAACGCTCGAGGAGCCACCTGCCGGGACTTATTTCCTGCTGGGCAGCCGTGAACCTTCGGCGTTGCTGGCCACTATCCGCAGCCGCTGTTTCTACTGGCATCTGCCGGTGCCAGAAGAAGCGCTATCAGTACATTGGATCAACCGCCAGCTAAACGCAGATCCGGTGGCGATTAAGACCGCATTACGGCTGACCAACGGCGCGCCGCTTTCTGCACTGGCGTTATTACAGCCGGAACGCTGGAAACAACGTGTGGCGCTGTGCCAGCAGTTTTATACCCAATGCCAGCAGCAGGATATGCTCTCGTTGTTGCCGCAACTGAATCATGACGACGCCGCTGACCGGTTGTACTGGCTGGCAACGTTGTTGCTTGATGCGGTCAAATGGCAGCAACAGGCCGGGCATTTCATCATCAATCACGACCAGCAGCCGCTGATAAGTCTTCTTGCCGGTGCGCAATCCAATGCTTCGCTGCAACAATCCGTCAACGCGTGGATGCACTGTCGCCAGCAGTTGCTTTCCATAGTGGGCGTGAATCGCGAACTGCTGCTGACCGAGCAATTGCTGGAATGGGAGCAAATGTTGCGCGGCTCCGTTCCTTCCTCATTTTTCAGTTCGTCTCTGACGCGCTGAAATCGTATTATCATCAACAGACCGTAACGAGTTAATACTATGTTTTTAGTCGATTCCCACTGCCATCTCGACAGCCTGGACTACAACGAGCTGCACTCCGGCGTTGATAACGTGCTGGAAAAAGCCCGCGAGCGTGACGTGAAATTTATGCTGGCCGTTGCGACCACTTTACCGGGATACGAGGCCATGGCGCAGTTGATTGGCGATCGTCCTGAAGTGGCTTTTTCCTGCGGCGTACATCCGCTGAACATTGATGACGGCTACGATTTTGCCGAGCTGCGGCGTCTGGCTGCCAGCCCGAAAGTGGTGGCGATGGGCGAAACGGGTCTGGATTACTTCTATCAGAAAGAAGCACATCAGCTGAGATTGCAGCAGGACTCTTTCCGTGAGCACATCCGCGTTGGCTGTGAGCTGAACAAACCGGTGATCGTACATACCCGCGACGCACGTCAGGACACGCTCGATATACTGAAAGAAGAGAAAGCCGGTGAATGTGGTGGCGTCCTGCACTGCTTTACCGAAGATATCCCGACCGCGGAATTCCTGTTAGATCTTGGTTTCTACATCTCTTTTTCCGGCATCCTGACTTTCCGAAATGCTGAATCCTTACGCGAAGTCGCCCGTTATGTGCCATTAGACCGTCTTCTGGTAGAAACAGATTCTCCGTATCTGGCACCGGTTCCGCATCGCGGTAAAGAAAACCAGCCTGCTTACGTGCGTGATGTGGCCGATTACATGGCTGTTTTGAAAGGCGTCAGTGTCGAACAGCTGGCCGAAGTGACAACAGCAAACTTTTCACGATTATTTCACATCGATGCATCCTCTCTGACCTAAGCTTTCGCTAAGTCATATATTCCGGATTTATTTTTCATCTCGTAATTAATCGCCATATTGAGGTATCTTGACACCGTTTTTCACGGTGTCAGGGGCGCGTTTTTCGGATTTTGTGTGGGTAAGTGCGGGTTTTTAATACGCTCTTACTGCATTTTTCAGAAAAACGTGACTGCCATCAAACATTAACAAAGGGAATTATTTTACCCTGCGTAAAAATTAAAAGGGGTGCTTAGACACCCGACAGCAAAAGGCTCTCAGAGCCTTTGCAAAGCGGTTCGCTACCAGGCGAAATCGCATGAAGTATCAAAAAGCATCATTACTCAGGAGCACACTCAATTATGTTTAAGAACGCGTTTGCAAACCTTCAAAAGGTCGGTAAATCGCTAATGCTGCCAGTTTCCGTACTCCCAATCGCAGGTATCCTGCTGGGCGTCGGTTCTGCAAACTTTAGCTGGCTGCCAATGATCGTTTCCCATGTTATGGCCGAAGCCGGTGGTTCAGTCTTCGCTAACATGCCTCTGATTTTCGCTATCGGTGTGGCGTTAGGCTTCACCAATAACGACGGTGTATCTGCACTGGCATCGGTTGTTGCGTACGGCATCATGGTGAAAACCATGGCGGTTGTTGCACCTCTGGTTCTGCATTTGCCGGCTGAAGAAATTGCAGCTAAGCATCTGGCGGATACCGGCGTACTGGGTGGTATCATCTCCGGTGCGATCGCGGCATACATGTTCAATCGTTTCTATCGCATCAAGTTGCCTGAATACCTGGGCTTCTTCGCGGGTAAACGTTTTGTTCCGATCATTTCTGGTCTGGCTGCCATCATTCTGGGTGTGGTTCTGTCCTTCATCTGGCCTCCAATCGGTACAGGTATCCAAACCTTCTCACAATGGGCTGCTTATCAGAACCCGGTCGTTGCGTTCGGTATCTACGGTGTGGTTGAACGTGCGCTGGTTCCGTTTGGTCTGCACCACATCTGGAACGTTCCATTCCAGATGCAAATCGGTGAGTACGTGAACTCTGCCGGTCAGGTCTTCCACGGCGATATCCCACGTTACATGGCGGGTGACCCTACTGCAGGTAAACTTTCAGGCGGCTTCCTGTTCAAAATGTACGGTCTGCCAGCAGCGGCTGTTGCTATCTGGCACTCAGCAAAACCTGAGAACCGTGCCAAAGTCGGCGGTATCATGATCTCCGCTGCTCTGACCGCGTTCCTGACCGGTATCACCGAGCCAATCGAATTCTCCTTCATGTTCGTTGCGCCGATCCTGTATGTGATCCACGCGATTCTGGCCGGTCTGGCATTCCCGATCTGTATCCTGCTGGGTATGCGTGACGGTACCAGCTTCTCCCACGGTCTGATTGACTTCATCGTACTGAGCGGCAACAGCAGCAAAATCTGGCTGTTCCCAATCGTTGGTGCGGTGTATGCGGTGATTTACTACAGCATCTTCCGTTTCCTGATTGCTAAACTGGATCTGAAAACTCCTGGCCGTGAAGACGCTACCAGCGAAACCTCTACTCAGGGCGGTTCTGAAATGTCCGCTTCTCTGGTTCAGGCTTTCGGCGGTAAAGAAAACATCACTAACCTCGATGCCTGTATTACGCGTCTGCGTGTCAGCGTAGCCGACGTCTCTAAAGTGGATCAGGCTGGTCTGAAAAAACTGGGTGCGGCAGGTGTGGTTGTGGCAGGTTCTGGTGTTCAGGCAATTTTCGGCACCAAGTCCGATAACCTGAAAACAGACATGGACGAGTACATGCGTAACCATTAATGGTGAACGCTGTCTGGTTCTGAGAAAGGAGGCTTCGGCCTCCTTTTTTCATGCCTGCGGTTTGTGGATAAAGACAGCGCCGCCTTCGGGTGGCGTTTTCTGCGTCAATTAAACATCAAAAAGCGTAATCAGGTTGAAAGGGATGGAAATTCTAACCCATACTGCGTACAACGCTTTTTACTTTGTTAAGGACAGTTAAGATGGCCGAAGAGACAATTTTCAGCAAAATTATTCGCCGTGAAATCCCTGCTGATGTGGTTTACCAGGATGAGTTAGTCACGGCGTTCCGCGATATTTCTCCCCAGGCGCCAAGCCATATTCTGATTATCCCGAATGTCCTGATCCCAACGATGAACGATGTTGATGCCAGCCATGAAGCCGCTCTCGGCCGCATGATGACGGTCGCGGCGAAAATCGCCGAACAGGAAGGGATCGCGGAAAGCGGCTACCGTCTGATCGTCAACTGCAATCGTGACGCAGGGCAGGAGGTTTATCATATCCACATGCATCTGGTCGGTGGCCGAGCGCTCGGTCCATTGCTGTCACGTCAGTAAGGATAAACATGCGTTTATTGATGGCGTTATTGCCGGTCGTTTTGCTGATAGGTTGTAGCAGCAAGCCGGGCATTGCACTGAACAATCAGCAACGGGTGGTGATGGAATCTCCCGTCCTGACGGCGGGAATCATCCCAGGTTCGCCATCGGTGTCGGATTCCGGCGGGCAGAAAAAAGCCACCAGCACACTGGATAACAACCAGCCACATCCTGTGACCTTACATTATCGTTTCTACTGGTACGATAAACAGGGGCTGGATTTATTCCCGGCCGCTGAAGCGCGGACGGTGACCGTGCCTGCAAATAGCAGCGTAAAGATCAGTTCGCAGAACGGTAATCTTGATGCGTACAGTGTGCGTGTTTACCTTTATCTCTAATTTTTTGTACGGAGAAGGTTGATGAAAAAGTATTTTCTCATTGTGGCGATGGCCGCACTGATTCTGGGCGGTTGTACTTTGCCAAACCAACAACAAAGGCAGCCACAGCAGCCTGAACAACCTCAGCAGCCGCAACAACCCCAGCAGCCGGTCAATCCGCCTGTTCCTGAGCAGCCGCAGATTCAGCCGGTTCCGCAGCCGCCGAAACTGGCCAGTATTGACTGGACTTCCACCGTTGAGCCGATGCTGGCGAAAATGCTCAAAGCCAATGGCGTCCAGGCTGGCAGCGTTCTGCTGGTCGATGGCGTGAAAAACAGCACTAACGGCACACTGCAAACCTCCAAAGCGACCGATGCTTTGCGCAGTGCGCTGGCCAATAACACAACGTTCCAGCTGGTGCCAGCGGATCAACTGGCCTCCGCCAAGCAGTCTCTCGGCTTGTCGCCGGATGACAGCCTGTCGTCTGTAAGCAAAGCCATCGGGCTGGCCAACATCGTCAAAGCGCAGTACGTGCTTTACAGCACGGTGAGCGGCGATGTGAAAGCGCCGACAATGTCGATGCGTTTACTGACAGCGCCAAGCGGTGAAATTGTCTGGTCAGGTCGCGGTGCAGTTCAAAATTAAGCCTGAACTCAGCCCTGAAAATCAGCTACGGCAACTGATTGAGCAACATTATCCGGCGGTGAAAACCGCCGGTTTTCATTTATCCCCCGTGGCCGGTCTGACGGGCGAAAGCTGGAAAATGACTTCTCCTGCAGGCGATATGCTGGCGCGCTATCAGTCGGGTGAACGCCGGAACGTCGGTGTGGAAAGACAGCGTGAACATACCATTTTGCGGCATATTGCGCGGCAGAGTCTGGGGCCTTGTGTCAGACTCAGTTCACCGCCGTGGTTGCTGGTTGAATGGATTGCAGGTATGCCGCTCAGTGAGGCGGCGTTTGTCTCGGTGCAGGGGCAGAAATCCGTCAGCGAGAGCCTGGCAAAACTGCACCGGTTGGCATGTTCCGGTTATCCGCTGGATTTACGCCGTCAGTTTGCCCGTTACTGGCAGTATATTGACCGGCGCAGGCTCACGCCGAGCTGGCTGGCGCTACACCAGAAAATGATGCGGCAAAAATTGCCCGTTCCACTGAAAATGGCCCTTCTTCATATGGATATCCACTCGGGAAACCTGCTGGAAACGGAGAAGAGCGTGCGGATCATTGACTGGGAATATGCCGCCGACGGTGATATCGCGCTCGAATTCGCGGCGCTGTTCCGCGGCAATGATTTAGATCCGCTTCAGCAGGACGCATTTCTTCGCGAATATGCAGAGGCGGGCGGTTATCAGGATCTCCCGCTTTTACGCCAGCAGATTAGCCGCTGGCTGCCGTGGGTGGATTATCTGATGCTGCTGTGGTTTGAAGTCCGCTGGGCGCAGACCGCTGATAAGAAATACAGTGAATGGGCGCAGCCGCTGCGGGTCAGGCTGTTTGGCCGCGCCCATGATTAACATGTGAAAACTTAAAAGGAGCGTCCATTTTGCTGGGACCTGTAATGCTGGATGTGGCTGGCTACGAGCTGGATGCCGAAGAACGTGAAATTTTGCAGCACCCGCTGGTTGGCGGGCTGATTCTGTTCACCCGAAACTACCATGACGTTGACCAGTTACATGAACTGATCCGCCAGATCCGTGCCGCTTCGCACGATCGTCTGGTGCTGGCCGTTGATCAGGAAGGCGGCCGCGTGCAGCGTTTCCGCGACGGTTTCACCCGTCTGCCTGCCGCCCAGTCTTTTGCTGCGCTCAATGAAGCGCACGAAGCCGGACGTCTGGCACAGGAATCGGGTTGGCTGATGGCGTCTGAAATGATTGCAATGGACATCGATATCAGTTTTGCACCGGTGCTGGATATCGGCCACATCAGTGCGGCGATTGGCGAACGTTCTTTCCACGCCGAACCGCAGAAAGCGTTCGACATGGCGGAGCAATATATTCTCGGCATGCATTCAGCGGGCATGAAAACCACCGGCAAACATTTCCCGGGGCACGGCGCGGTCTCCGCCGATTCTCATAAAGAAACGCCGCGCGACGATCGTCCGCTGGACGTTATCCGCGAGCACGACATGGCAATTTTCCGCCAGCTGAATGCGCGTAAATTGCTTGATGCCGTAATGCCGGCGCACGTCATTTATACTCAGGTTGACCCGCGTCCGGCCAGCGGTTCGCCGTACTGGTTGCAGGAAGTTCTGTGTAAAGAACTGAAATTCGACGGCGTGATCTTCTCCGACGATTTATCGATGGAAGGCGCTGCGATTATGGGCAGCTATGCCGAACGCGGGCAGGCTTCTCTGGATGCCGGATGCGACATGATTCTGGTGTGCAATCACCGCGAAGGTGCCGTCAGCGTGCTGGATAACCTGTCACCGGTCAAAGCTGAGCGTGTTGCACAGTTGTATCATCGGGGGCTGTACAGTGGAAAACAGGCCCGTCAGGACCTGATGAATTCAAGCCGCTGGAAACAGGCGAACCGTGAATTAACGACGCTTGATGCCCGCTGGCAGGAGCACAAACAGGCGACCCGTTAACATTTTTCAGTGGGTCTGAGGGTGTCAACGCACATTCAGGATGAGGTAAACGATGATTATCTATTTACATGGTTTCGATTCAACCAGTCCCGGTAACCACGAGAAAGTGCTGCAACTCCAGTTTATTGACCCGGACGTGCGCTTTATCAGTTACAGCACGCTGCACCCGCGTCATGACATGCAACATTTGCTGAAAGAAGTCGATAAAGTGCTGCATGAAACCACCGATAAATTGCCGCTGATCTGCGGAGTAGGGCTCGGCGGGTTCTGGGCGGAACGCATCGGTTTTCTGTGCGGCATCCGTCAGGTGATGTTCAACCCGAACTTATCGCCGCAGGATAATATGGCCGGGAAAATCGACCGGCCGGAAGAGTACGAAGATATCGCCACCAAATGTATCAGTGATTTTCGCGAGAAGAACCGCGACCGTTGTCTGGTCATTTTATCCCGTGTAGATGGCGTGCTCGACAGCAGCAAAACGGCGGAGAAATTGCACCATTATTATCCGGTTGAATGGGACGAACATCAGACCCATAAATTCAAGGATATCTCGACCCACTTGCAACGTATCAAAGCCTTCAAAAATATCATTTGATTAACATTTTCCGCTGAAAACCACTGCTTTTACGCGGTGGTTTTTTTATGTCTGAATCTGACGTCAAATCGTTTTTTCCCCGCATGTCTGTACCTAACTGGCTGATTTAAAGCAGTCAAAATACATGCCATTTCACTAAGTCAAATTAATCAAGTGAATTTAAATTGACCTATATCAATTTTGGTATGACCAAATCACCACGCATGATATCCTCCGTCTCAGATACCGATTTAACTTAAGCAACCCTATGTAATATAAGGATAATGTTTTTACTCTTATATAACAATTGGTTCACATTTGAGGGGGTCATTTTGACATCACCAATGAAGAAAATTGTGATTATCGGCGGTGGCGCCGGCGGTTTGGAACTGGCTACCAGCCTGGGCCATAAACTTGGCCGCAAGAAAAAAGCGGAAATCATTCTGGTCGATCGTAACCACAGCCATTTATGGAAACCGCTGTTGCACGAAGTGGCAACCGGCAGCCTGGATGACGGCGTGGACGCGCTGAGCTATCTGGCGCATGCCCGCAACCACGGTTTCACTTTCCAGATTGGCTCGCTGACCGATATCGATCGCGAAAATCAGACCCTTAAACTGGCTGAAATCCGTGATGAAAGTGGCGAAGTTCTGGTCCCCGTTCGCGACATCGCGTACGACACTCTGGTTATGGCGCTGGGCAGTACCTCGAACGACTTCGGTACGCCGGGCGTGAAAGACCACTGCATTTTCCTGGACAACCCGCATCAGGCGCACCGTTTCCATAACGAAATGCTGAACCTGTTCCTCAAATTCTCTGCAAGCGCTGACAAGCAGAAGAAAGTGAATATCGCGATAGTCGGCGGCGGCGCGACCGGTGTTGAGCTGTCTGCCGAGCTGCATAATGCGGTGAAACAGTTGCACAGCTACGGTTTTGAAGGACTGGACAGCGATGCGCTGAACGTCACGCTGGTGGAAGCCGGTGAGCGTATTCTGCCTGCGTTGCCTCCGCGTATTTCCGGTGCTGCGCATCAGGAACTGACCAAACTGGGTGTTCGCGTGCTGACGCAAACCATGGTGACCAGCGCCGATAAAAACGGCCTGAATACCAAGTCCGGTGAATTCATTGATGCTGACCTGATGGTCTGGGCTGCCGGGATCAAAGCGCCTGATTTCATGAAAGATATCGCCGGTCTGGAAACTAACCGTATCAACCAGTTAATGGTCGAGCCTACGCTGCAAACCACACGTGATCCGAACATTTATGCGATCGGCGACTGTGCATCCTGCCCGCAGCCTTCCGGGGGTTTTGTGCCGCCGCGCGCGCAGTCTGCGCACCAGATGGCGTCGCGCTGCTTCGCTAACATCATGGCGCAGCGTAACGGCCAGAGCCTGAAACCGTACGTCTATAAAGACCACGGTTCGCTGGTTTCTCTGTCGCGCTTCAGCACAGTCGGCAGCCTGATGGGTAACCTGATGCGCGGCTCGATGATGATCGAAGGGCGTATGGCGCGTCTGGTTTATGTTTCCCTGTACCGCATGCATCAGATTGCGTTGCACGGCTACATTAAAACCGGCCTGATGATGCTGGTCGGCGGGATTAACCGTGTGATCCGTCCGCGTCTGAAACTGCACTGATCCCGAATACCCGGCTTTTTTTTCTGAGCTGGCTGAATCGTTTCATACCTAAAAGCCTGTTTCTTACAGGCTTTTTCTTTTTTGTCCTCCAGTCACAGTCAACACATGAGATTCTGTCTTTTTTAGTTTGTCCGCTAAGAATTCTCTGAAACACCCCGTTACACCCGTCATTCCGCTCACTTACAGATTCTGTCTTATTGTCCACCTCCGCTTCCTTGTGCAAACTTAACCTAAGTTTACAGACGGCGATTCACGCACGCCGGTCCTCAGATGTGTTGCAGTCCGCTGAGGTGTTCCCGATGTCGGGACAATTGCGTGGTAACATTTTCGGAGGAAGTCCTGTGAACAAGTCAATGTTAGCTGGGGTCGGTATCGGAGTGGCTGCGGCGTTGGGCATTGCTGGCGTTGCGAGCATGAACGTTTTTTCATCGGGTCCGCAGTACGCGCAGGTTGTCAGCGCGACACCTATCAAAGAGACCACCAAAACTCCGCGTCAGGAATGCCGTGATGTGACGGTCACTCACCGTCGCCCTGTGCAGGATGAACATCAGATTACCGGTTCCGTGCTGGGCGCCGTTGCCGGTGGTGTGCTGGGCCACCAGTTTGGCGGCGGTCGCGGACGTGATGTCGCGACGGTAGCAGGTGCGCTGGGTGGCGGTTACGCCGGTAACCGCGTGCAGAGCAGCATGCAGGAAAATGATACGTATACGACGCAGCAGCAGCGCTGTAAAACCGTGTACGACAAAGCGGACAAAACGCTCGGGTATGATGTGACCTACAAAATAGGCGATCAGCAAGGGAAAGTTCGTATGGATCACGATCCGGGCACTCAAATTCCGCTGGATAAAAGCGGTCAGTTGCAGCTTACCCGTTCGTAATTCGACGGTAAGCCCGACAAAAAAGTCTGAGGTTTCCCCTCAGGCTTTTTTTGTGCGCCGGAATCAGCCACGGGTTCAGGCCGCCGTGTTTTCCTGCGCAATTCCGTTCTTGTGTTTCACAATATCGGCCATCACCGCCAGTGCAATTTCAGCCGGTGTTTTGCTGCCGATGGCTAAACCTACCGGCGCGTGAAGCCGAGAGAAATCCTGCGCCGTGAAATCTGCGATGGTTTGTAACCGCTCACGTCGTCTGGCGCTGTTGCGCTGTGAACCCATCGCGCCGATATAAAATGCCGGCGTGTTGATAGCTTCCATCAGCGTTAAATCATCCATTCGCGGGTCGTGCGTTAGCGCCACTATTGCCGTATTGGCATGGCAGCCTTGTTGTTCGAGATACCGCGCAGGAAACTGTTTTTCCAGCCGGACTTCCGGTTTCAGCGCAGGCAAAAAGTTTTCCAGAACCTCTTCCCGGCATTCACAAATCACCACTTCAAAACCCAGCGCACAGGCGAAATCCGCACAATACAGCGCGACGCTCGACAGCCCGGCGATCAGCAACTGCGGCGGGGCAGCCAGATGTAACATCACGCAGTTGCCGTTGCGCATCACCTGAGTGGAATTGCGGTAAGTCGTCAGCGTCAGATGATCGCAGGCCGCAGGCAGCGTGAGTGATTTGTCCAGCGCGTAATGTCCGGCCAGTGCTTTGCCCATTTTTTCCAGGTACTCACGGTTTCCAGCCGTGGCGGAGAGATATTCAATCAGTACGTCGAGAGAACCCCCGCACGGCAGTGCGATATTAGGCGTAAGCCCGCCTTCGCCGTAACGCACAATCTGGCTGGCCTGCTGATATTCGCCCGCCGCGATGCGTTGTAAGAAATCCTCTTCCACACAGCCGCCGGACAGCGAACCGCAGTATCGCCCGTCGCTGGCAGCAACCAGCAGCGCACCGGGCGCACGCGGTGAAGAACCGTAAGTTGTCAGCACGGTACACAGCCAGACCGGATGGTGCGTCAGCCAGTCGCTGGCCTGCGCAATAACCTGATTATCAAGATGTTGCATACATATTTCCGTTCGAAACATACGCTGAAAGTTGGGAAGGCAGATCGATATCGCGGATCACCGCCGGATCAGTAAAATTCAGGCGTAACATTTCATGGCCGTGAAGCAGTTCCCGAGCGCCATCGTCGCCCCGCAGTTGCAGTAATTTTTCCCTGAGTGAGGGCGCAAAACCCACCGGATGTCCAGGCGTGTTTTGCCAGAAAGGGCGCACAACCGCGGCGTGGCGCAGGGTATCGGCAACGGTGATAAAAATCTCCGATGTCACAAACGGCATGTCCGCCAGATGAATTAACCAGCCGTCCCAGTCCGGCGTATCCCGCACGCCTGCGGCAAGAGAGTCACCGGTACCGCACGTTTCGGCCAGCGTCACCGGCACCTTCGCGCGTGCGCAACTGGCCTGAACCGGCAAATTATCCGGGCGGGTAATAACGTGAACCGGCATTCCGCTGGCCATTGTCTGCGCCAGCGTGGCATCGAAAACCGTCACAGAGCTTTCTGCTGTTTCCGTCATCACCGCATTGAGTTTATTGCCCGTGCCGCCCGCCGCGATAAACCGGTTTCCTGAACCCGCTGCGAGAAGAATGATACCTGCCATTTTGCGTCTATCCCTTTTGTACATTGTTTGCGCAACATAAATAATTATCCCATTTTTTTGCGCAAGTTTGTGAACGAAATATTAAAAATGTGTATTCGATCATTACTTAATTCGAAATGAAAACCTATAATCGCCCGCGATAAGTGGTATTTGCAGCATTTGTTGCAATCTGTAATGTGCCGAAAAATAAGAAAGACAATAAGAAGCAAGGAAATTTATGAGCAATTTCAACCCGTCCAGGCGGCGCTTTGTTAAAGGCGCCGTGATCGCTGGCGTCTCTGTTTATCTCGCCCCATTGCACAGCAAGGCCTACGCCGCGCTGTTCGAAGAGAAAATTCTCCAGTCACCACAATGGGATGCGCAAAACAAACGCGTCCGTTTTCGTATCGATGGCAAAGCGAAGGTTATGGGGCAAAAAGTCTTTGCCCGCGATATCCGCGCCAAAGACATGCCGCACTGGCCGCAAAAACAGGCCCATGCTTTTATCCTGCGCGTAACGCAGGCTGACCGTGTCTATTCCGGGCTGGATTTATCGCTGCTTGGCGACGATTTACAGCCAGATCAGCTGGTGACCGCCGAGGTGCTGGCGCGCGACGGTCTGGCGTTCCCGGCATTTTACGGAGAAGACATGCTCCTGCCGGAAGGCAAAACGCCCGCCTATCTCGGGCAGGCCGTGGCGATTCTGGTCTATCAGGATTTTGCCAAATTCCGTTTCGCTAAAAATGCCCTGAAATTTAAAGATGGCGTGGTGCGATACGGCGATAAAACCGGGCCGCTGGAACGTGATCCGTGGGGGACTTTCCGCTTTGTCCGCGTCGGTGGTGAAACTGCGTATGAAGACGATACGTTCTCCAGCCTGAAAGATATGCCGGTGTTCCCGGTGGGCATGCGCAAACATCTGCCGGTCTGGCCGGAAGGGCGCGAAGGCGGCAAGCTGGACGAGCAGGGGATGTTCTATGCCGGTGAAATGGCCGACGAGCTGAAAACGCCACCACCGGGCTGGCTGGTGATGTCGCGCCGTTTCACCACGCAATCGGTGGATACGTCCGCGCTTGAACCGGACAACGCCAACGGCTGGTACGATGCCGCTTCGCAAACGCTGCATATGGTGGTGCCAACGCAATCGCCGCAGGAAGTGGCTGACGAAATGCCTCGAATGATGGCAAAAGGTCACCGCACGGTGAAAACGCTGATCCTGCATCCGTGTTATACCGTCGGTTACGGTTCGAAAGATCACTATAACTTCCCGTACTACGGCGCTGTGGCGGCGATGTACGGCGACGGCGCGCCGGTACGTCTGGCGAACGACCGCTTCGAACAGTTCCAGTCTTCGCTCAAACGCCACGCGTTTGATATGAACTACGATATTGCCGTGAACCGCGAAACGGGCATGCTCCAGTCATTCCACGCCGCTATGACCGCAGACGGCGGCGGGCGCAGCAACTTTACGCCGTCCGTTGTGATGGTCGGCGCAACCGCTGCGCAGTCGATTTACTATTTCCCGAAAAGTGATTTATCCGCCGTCGGGCTGGCTTCCCGGGCGCTGGATGCCGGTTCCGCACGCGGTTACGGTACGCTGCAAAGCATGGCCGCCACCGAAATGATGATGGATGAACTGGCCGCTGAACTGAAGCTGGATCCGATCGCATTCCGCATGCGCAACGTCCTGAAATCAGGCATGAAAAATACCCAGGGCGCGATTCCTGCGGGTGCAATCCGTGCGGATGAAGTACTGGAAAAAGCTGCCGTTCATCCGTTATGGACGGCGCGCCAAAAACGCAAGGCAGACTTTGAAAGCCAGAACCCGGGTAAGCGCTACGGCGTCGGTTTTGGCTGCGTGCAGAAAGATTTCGGCACCGGCGCAGAAACCTCTTTTGCTCGCGTGGAAGTCAGCGAAAACGGGCAAATCAGCCTGTGGCACAGCGGCGCAGAAATGGGCACAGGAATGTCCACCTCGCAGTCCGTGTTATGCGCTGAATGGCTGGGGAAACCGGCAGAACAGGCGCATTTCTCGGTCACCGACTGGTCCGTTCTGCCGGTGGAAACCAGTGGTGATCCGTACATTATGTCACAGGAAGATCAGGACAAACTGCAAACCAATCCGCGCTGGTCGCCGTCGTACTGCTCGCCTTCCAGCGCCAGTAACTCGGCCTATTACTTCTCACACAGCACCCGCGAAGCGGCGCGCCTGATCTTCGACCACGGCCTGTGGCCCGCGGCGATGGCAATCTGGCAAACCGGCATTGGTGGCGGACAGGCTGCGCCGTACATCGTGCGCAAAGAAGATGCGCGCTGGGTGGATGGCGGCCTGACGGCCAACGGAATGCAAATTCTCAGCCTCGAAACGCTGGCGAAAAAAGCCTATGAAATGAAGGGCCTGACCGGCGCGACCGTTCATGTCTTCAACCGCTGGCAGTGGGCCGAAGCCGATTTCACGCTGAATAATACCCGTCAGCGCGTGCCTGTTGACGGGATGTCCGTGCGTCAGGGCGCGGGCGAATACCAGACGCTCAACCGCGACGCCGTCTATTACCCGCCAACCCAGCGCAATAACGCGTCGGTGACCTATTACAGCGCTGTCGGTACGCTGGCTGAAATCTCGGTGGAAATCGCGACCGGTAAAGTTGAGTTGCTGACGCATCATTCGATTATGGAGTGCGGCAATCTGATCGTGCCTGAACTGGTTTCCGGCCAGTTGCAGGGCGGGCTGGCGATGGGTATCGGCCACGCATTGCACGAGTATTTGCCTCTGTACGAAGACGGGCCAGGCAACGGAACCTGGAACTTCAACCGCTACCACTTGCCGCGCGCCAGCGACGTTGCCGTCTGGAAACAAACCAGCGACATCCTGCCTGCGCTGTCGGAAACCGATCCGCCGAAAGGCATGGCAGAAGTGGTGATGATCCCAGTCGTCGCCGCGCTGGTGAACGCCATCGCCCATGCCACCGGCCACCGTTTCCGTGATTTGCCCGTCCGTGCTGAAAATATTCGTGAGGTTTTACAATGAGCATCAAAACGCAGCCTTTAGCGCTGACTATCAACAATCAACATTACGGCCCGCTGGACGTTCCCGAAGGCCTGATGATGATCGACTTTCTTCACGAATATGTGGCGCTGACCGGTTCCCGCCTCGGCTGCGGGCAGGGGATTTGTCACGCCTGCGTGGCGATTGTCGATCATGAAAGCGGCACCAGCGAAGAAGTGCGGACCTGCATTACCGGCGCACATTTCTTTAACGGCAAAAAAGTCCGTACCGTCGAAGGCCATGCCAAAACTGATGAAAAAGGCGACGTCACATTGTCGCCGGTTCAGCAGGCGTTTCTGGAACATTACAGTTTCCAGTGCGGTTACTGCACGCCGGGCTTTGTGAATGCGGCGACGCTGCTGCTTGAGCGTCTGGAAAAAAATCCCATCGCGCTGAATGAGCTGGAAGGCGCGATTGAAGCGGCGCTGGAAAATCACATCTGCCGCTGTACCGGTTACGTGCGGTATTACGAAGCGGTGCGTGATGTCGTGATGAAAACCCCAGGCCTGATCCGGGAGCACGCGTGATGAAAAAACGTCTTTTTCTCCTGCTGCTGGCGGTGATTATCATCGTCGTGGCGGTGCTCTGGTGGCGTGAAAACCGCACGCTGGACGCGCCGGTGCAAAAAGTTACGGCGGACACCGCACAGATCGAACGCGGTCGTTATCTGGTTCAGGCGTCCGACTGCGCCGCGTGCCATACTGCGTCCGGCGGCGCACCGCTGGCGGGCGGTTATCCGCTGGAAACGCCGTTCGGCAAAATCTTTGGCAGCAACCTGACGCCGTCCGCGGATGACGGCATCGGCCGCTGGACGTCGGATGATTTCTATCTGGCGCTGACACAAGGCGTTGCGCCGGGCGGACGTCATCTGTATCCGGCGATGCCTTACACCTCGTACAAAGGCGTAAACCGTAAGGATTCAGACGACATGTACGCGTTTCTGATGACGCGTCCGGCGGTGAATCAGCCGGTACCGGAAAACGACATGCCGTTCCCGTTCAACCAGCGTATGGCGATGATCGGCTGGAACCTGTTATTTCGCACTGCCGATCCGATCCCGGCCAGCTCTCAGGGAGATTCTGCCGACTGGCAGCGCGGCCAATATCTGACTGATGTGCTCGGCCACTGTGGCGAATGTCATACACCACGCGGTGCGCTGGGGCAGATGCATACCGATAACAACCTGAAGGGCGGAACGTTGGGGCGGATCACCGCGCCGGACATCACCCCGCAGGCGCTGGCGCAGCGCGGCTGGAATCCGGCAGATCTCAGCCGTTTCCTCGCCACCGGCATTGCACCGCAGGGGTCAGCATTTGATGAAATGCACAAAGTTGTTGATCTCAGCACCCGTCATCTCACTGAAGACGATCACCGCGCTATTGTCACTTATCTGCTGGGCGACAAACCGCCCGCGGCTGTCCCGGTAGCTATCGGGCAGGGTGGCAATGACGCCGGGCGTATCACGTATCTGGATCAGTGTTCCGGCTGCCATATGGCCGACGGTTCCGGCAAACCGCACGTTGCCGTGGCGATGCAAAACAACGCAACGCTGCGTCAGCCTGATGGCCGTAACCTGATTGTTTCCGTACTGGAAGGCTTACCGGCACAGGAATTCCCCAACGGCGAAAGCATGCAGTCAATGCCGGGCTTTGCGCAGCGCCTGAACGACGCGCAGATCGCTGAAATGGTGAATTACCTGCGCGTGACGTTCGGCGGATTGCCGGGCGATATCACGTCCGAGCAGGTAAAGGCGTTGCGTAAACCGTAAAGCATGTGTTGAAGAAGTATAAAAAAGCCCGATGAATGAGATATTCATCGGGCTTTTTTTTGTGTGATGCCAATGGAAGAATTTGCGGCCAGACGGTAGCGGGTTTCTTTACCCCACGTACTTAACCGGTTTGCCCAGGCGACATCGCCTTTTTCGGTCAATAGTTCGCGGGGCGTGCCCAGGTGGTCGCTGACCACATAATGCAGCCGACCTTTTTCGCTGCGCGCGAGAGGCGTTAATGCCCCCGGTTCATACAGCCAGTGAATGCTTTCTTCATACGCCGGGGTGCCGTCGGCGTAGACCGGCGTTTCTTCGATGAGTTGATCGCCGCTCCATAAATAGTCGTAGCCTGCCGGTTTGTTGCCGTTGCCACCTTCACGACGTTTACTGATACGGCGGCCAAAGGCATCGTAGGCATACTCGGTACATCATCCGGTGCCGGTAATGTTCAGGTTGTCGTCGATGACAGTTTTGTGGCTGATGCTACCGTGGAGAGTTCCCAAAGTACAGCGGTAGTATATCGTCGGATATATTCCAAGTCGGGGTGATACCAGCACGGAGAATATTCATTCAAAAGGTAAATGGCAGCGCGAGATAGGGTTTTAGACGGATTCACGCTTCACCGTTAAAATAACGAGCGACTGTATTGTGGTTATTATTTATAGAGACATAGTGGACAACCTGAAGCATGATAAGGTGTTGCTTATCCAGCAATTTAGGTATATTAATTTATCTAATCAAAATATTAAAAATGTGTTGCATGGAATGACTAATTAGATAAACGAGCCGGAAAGATTTGATGATCTTTCCGGTGGATGCTAACTCAGTTAATAGGCTGATCTAATATATATACCCTATTGGTATTGGTGCATTTTCCTGAAACATACACATCACAGCTATTTAAGTCTAAAGAGGTTAAATACTCCTTAACAAGGTTCTCCTCAATGGAGTTTTCTTGTGTTAGTTCTAAACAAGATAAAAGCCATTCTTTTTTTCTGGATATATATATATGCGGGGATAAACAGTTTATTTCCTTATAATCATCAAAACCCCAATCCGTTATAGATAAACAGATAAAATAATCCTCCGTTTCATCTTCCTTTAGATAACTCAAAGATACCTCACTAACATGTCTAATGAGTTCAATTCCTTTGCGAATTAATATTTTATTTTTTTCATTAAAAGATAATTCACTAAGGAAAGATATGTTTTTATATCGAGAGAATAGTGGGATTTCCTCATACGATTCATAGTCACTGAAATAAATAGATAAATCATTCAGTTTCTCTTTTTTTATGAGGGTGTTAAATTCATCTTCAAAATTTTTCATTATATATCCCAACCATGTTCTTTAAGCCATTTTAATGTCTTACGGGTAAAATTAGGATCTGCATCATGAATAGAACCATTTTGATTAATTGCTCCGCCATTTTCACCATGTGCATGCCATTGTGAACCAGGAACGCTTTCCTCTGGTGCATCAATTCTTGTAACTTCTTTTGGTCCCTGGCCTTTCCTTACTTGATTTCTTGCATCTTTAGGCGGACAACAAGCCAACCCCAACGGATCAACCCAACTCAGCGGGTTATGCACATACCCGTAAGGGTTCAACCCGCCCGCTAACCCTATCGGGTCCGGACTCAGGTATTGCCCCGTGTCACTATCATAGTAACGGTGCCGGTTGTAATGCAACCCGGATTCTTCGTCGGCGTATTGTCCGGCAAACCGCAGGTTGCAGGTCGGGTGGTCATCATTGGCGGCCAGACGGTAGCGGGTTTCTTTACCCCACGCACTTAACCGGTTTGCCCAGGTGACATCGCCTTTTTCGGTCAACAGTTCGCGTGGCGTGCCCAGATGGTCGCTGACGACATAATGCAGCCGGCCTTTTTCGCTGCGCGCGAGGGGCGTTAATGCCCCCGGTGCATACAGCCAGTGAATGCTTTCTTCATACGCTGGGGTGCCGTCGGCGCAGACCGGCGTTTCTTCGATAAGCTGGTCGCCATGCCAGTGAAAATCCATGCCCAGCTTATCGCGGTTGCTGCAGCGTTTGCTGATGTGTCTGCCAAACGGGTCGTATTTGTATGCCCAGCGTTCGCCGTCAGGCGTTTCAAGACCCGTCAGCTGACTTTTTGCATCCCAGCGGTAGCGCCACTGCAGCGGGCGATAACCGCCTTTATCGACCCACTTTTCGACAAGCCGACCGTTAGCATCGTACTTCCATGTGATGCCATGGACGTTCACCACCCGGACAAATTTCCCTGCTTCAGGCATGCCGGTGTCGGGATTGATGCGGTCGGAAGTGTGCCGCCAGGCCTTGTGCTCAAGGCTAGCCACCCGGCCATGCTGCTGATGCGTTTCGCTGTCCAGCACCGCGTTCACCCACGTCTGGCGATGGGTGAGGTTGAGGTTTTTGTCGTAGTGAAAACGCTCCTCGCACATTGGTACGGTGCTGCTGCCGGTCCAGGTGGAATGGCTTATCTGGTCGTTAGCGGTCAGGGTGTGAACCGCGGTGCCACGCAGGGAGTCGGCTATCATCGTCAGGTTGTAGGCGTTGTCGTACAGCCACTGACGGGTCAAACTTTTGTTGCGTTCGTATGGCCCGGCGCGCCGTTACCGTGTCGGCTATATATCCGCGAGGCATGCCGATCCGCAGACTTTCAGAACACGTTATTACTCGCGCCACCCGAGCCTGACCCTGAAGGGCGACTGGCTGGCGGAAGCGGGATTTGAGACCGGGACGGGGGTGACGGTGAAAACATCAGAGGGGTGCCTGATGATTATTGCCGACAGCAACGAAGAGCAGGCGCTAAGGGCTGAGCTTTATCAGTTTAAACAGGCGGCTAAGGTGATGAAGGAGTTGGTTGCTTAGTGGGTTTGGATGAATATAAAAATCCGGGAAGGAATAATATCCTCCCGGATGTATCTTAGATATTATTTGCTACGATGATCTAAGTGGGGCATTATTTCATCTATAAACATAAAGTTAGCTAAGCACATAAAGCTATTTTCCTCAGCCTCGATTGATAATTGAATGCTATTATTAATCATCTCTATATTTGGAGTGCAAATGAAGTTGATGTTATTTAAATTAACTTTGATTATTTGTACTTCAGTAAAAATCAATGATATTGATATGCTATTAAACTGATTTACTGTCCATTTTCTTGGGAATATGTCAGGTATCATTTTTGTGTTAAAGCGGAGTGATAACTTTGAGATGTCATGATATGTGAATGAGTGAAACTCTACATCATTGAGATGCAACTCATTATCAAACATGAAGTTAATTTTCTCTTTTCCTTGTGCGTGATCAAACCACATATTTATTCCCCTCATGGGAAAGGATAATGTTCAGGTAATCCAGGTAAGCTGTCATTTCTTGAGCCTGCACCTGATATAGGGTCGTATTCTCTCGGGTTAAAGTGTGGACCCTGATTGCCCGGTGTTCCTGGTGGGCCATAACTATGTCCCGCCGAATGTTCTTGTATAACAGTTTTTGAACCGTCAGGACGAGTGTAATGATATTCCCTTGTGGAGATCGGATTATGGTTTGCATCCATTAATTGATGGCCATTCTTGTCAGTTAGCGGAACTTTATTAACAGTGGTTGGCCGTTGCCCCATAGGTATCCCAGCATCTCTTTTTGCGGCTCTAAACGCCGCATTTCTTGATGGATATTCTGGAGGACAACAAACCAGCCCTAACGGATCGATCCACCTCAGCGGATTCTTAACGTATGAGTACGGCCTTATTCCACCCGCTAACCCTATCGGGTCCGGACTCAGGTATTGCCCCGTGTCACTATCATAGTAACGGTGCCGGTTGTAATGCAACCCGGATTCTTCGTCGTCGTATTGTCCGGCAAACCGCAGGTTGCAGGTCGGGTGGTCATCATTGGCGGCCAGACGGTAGCGGGTTTCTTTACCCCACGCACTTAACCGGTTTGCCCAGGCGACATCGCCTTTTTCGGTCAACAGTTCGCGTGGCGTGCCCAGATGGTCGCTGACGACATAATGCAGCCGGCCTTTTTCGCTGCGCGCGAGAGGCGTTAATGCCCCCGGTGCATACAGCCAGTGAATGCTTTCTTCATACGCTGGGGTGCCGTCGGCGTAAACCGGCGTTTCTTCGATAAGCTGGTCGCCGCTCCATAAATAGTCGTAACCCGCGGGTTTGTTGCCATTGCCACCTTCACGGCGTTTACTGATCCGGCGGCCAAAGGCATCGTAGGCGTACTGCCAGCGTTCGCCATCGGGAGTGATGAGTCCGCGCATCCGGTTTTGAGCATTCCACCGGTAGCGCCACACCTGCGGGCGAAAACCGGGTATTTCAGTGCGTTTTTCCTCCAACTGTCCGGCGGTATCGTAGCGGTATTCACAATTTCCCCGCCGTACCACCCGCCCGGCGTGCTGTACCTGATTTATTCGTTCAGGGATACCGTCGTTGTTTCCGGTACGCGATCCGGCGCCGGTAATGTTCAGGTTCTCGTCGTAACTGAACAGCTCCAGCATCGGTTGAGTACCGGTTTGTTCGGCGTGGATTATCTGGTCGTTGCTGTTGTAGTGATAATGAGACGCTCCCCAGCGGGCGTCGTCGATGCGTCGCACGTTGTACGCGCCGTCGTACGCCCAGCGGCGGTTCACTGCAGACTCACGCCCGGCGGTTTGTTCCAGCAGCCTCCCCGTTGGTGAAAAACCTTGTGCCTGAGCAAATCCGGCGGCGTTGTGCCGCTGGGTTTCACGCCCGAGCCTGTCGTATTCCATCCCCAGTGGGTTAAAATCATCTGCCCGCATCTGTTCCAGCCTGCCGCTGATGTCGTAGTCAAACGACAACGACTGCGCACCGTTTTTGCGTGACACCGCCCGGCGTGCAACTTCATCCCAACCGTGAACCACTTCGCGGCCATTGATACGTTCGCACACAAGATGCCCGCTGGCGTCGTACTCAAATTCCACCAGCGCGTCGTCGTTTTGCGCCCGCGTCATCCTTCCCTGAGCATCGTATTGACAGGCCGTGGTCGCGAGCAGCGTGCACTGCGTTGCATCTTCCCGCCAGACATCCTCACGCAGCAATTCATCGCGAACCGACCAGTGCCAGCGCACCTGGCGATGGTCCGCATGCCGCGCCAGAATCCGCCTTCCGGCGTCGTCGTAGGCGTAATGTGTCACGCGGCCGGTAAAGTCAGTTTCACTGATCACCTGCCCGGCGGCATCCCTCGCGTAGTGATAGGTTTCGCCACGGGCATGGGTGACCTGATTCAGCCGGGTCAGCGAATCGTAACCAAAATGGAGTTTCTGACCATCAGGCCGTGTTTGCATCTGCAGCAGGTCGAATGCACCGTAGGTATAACAGGTGGTCTTCCCCTCGCCGTCGGTCAGGGTCGCAGGGCGTTTTTCACTGTCATAGCGCATCTTTTGTGTGACGCCGTCGGGCAGATGGACAGCCGTTACACTGCCTTGTGGCCCGGCGTGCTGTTCACTCTGAACATAGCGGGTTATCTGCCCCAGCGGATCGGTCACGCTTTGCAGGCGACCAAAGCAGTCCTGCATGAAGTGCGTCACACCTGCATCCGGCGCAATCGCCTGGCTCAGCTGGTAATACGCATTCCAGACGTAGCGATGCTCAGCGCCATCCGGGCGGATATCAGCGGTCAGCAGCCCCTGCTGGCTGTATTCAAACCGCTGAACCCGTCCCTGCGGATCGGTCTGACTGAGCATTTTTCCCTGGCCGTTGCGGGTAAACAGCCATTCGCCGCCGTCGGGTTGCGTCAGTTTGATGACCTGCCCGTACTCGTCGTACTGATAGCAGGTCACATCGCCGCCGGCCCGTTGTACGCGGATTATCTGCCCGTGCGGGTTATAGCGGTAGCGGGTTTCCCGCCCAAGAGGATCGGTGTGTGACACTTTGTTGCCGCGATCCCAGCGCGTCAGCGTGATGCGCCCCAGCGGATCTGTTTCCTTCGTCACCAGCCCGAAAACGTTGTATTCGCACAGCGTCCGGCCGCCTTCGCCATCGAGAAAAGTGGTTACGCGGTTGACGTCGTCGTAGGCAAAACGGTCGTGATAGTAATAGCCTGCTGCCTGCGTGCCCGTCACGCGACCTTTGGCATCATAGCGAATGCTTACATCCGTTTTATCCGTGTCCTTCCAGCGGGTCATAAAGCCGCTGGCGTCATACTCGTGATACAGATGGGTGAACTGGAAGGTTTTGCACTCAGCGACTCTGCCGCCGTCGTCGTAACGGCATTCCGCTAACCACTGGCGTTGCTGTGCATCGACACGCGCAATCGTCATCAGCTGATCGTCTTGCCATTGCAGCTCCACGCGGTAGCCGTCGCTGTGCGTCAGCGCGGCCAGACGGTCGTTTTGATAAACAAAGTCAATATGGTTACCGGCACGGTCGTGCAGGGAGGAAAGGCGGCGGTGCGGGCCAGGTTGTGCGTCAAAGCACAGCGTTTGCTGGGTGTGGTGATTGAATATAAACAGCGTGCCGCGGCGGTTGCCGTGCAGATGAAGGTGTGCCTGATGAAGATTAATCCCGTCCACGTTGTCTTTATCGGCGGCGGAATAGTAGCTCAGGGTGGAACCTTCCTCTGTGGTGAAATGGATTTCCTTGTCATCAATCAGCAAAGAATGCGACCAGTTATCGGCCCACTTATCACCGAAAACCCCCGAAGCCTGAGACCGGGAACGGTAGGTTCGGGTGAGTGTCAGCGGCAGCGTACCGGGCAGGTCGATGACTTGCAGGCTTTGCAGAAAATCGCCGGTCGCGACGTCAACGGGTTCCCCTTTAACGCTGCAGGTGCCGCCGAAGTTGCCTTCTTTATTGTCGGAAACCGTCGGCTCGCCGTGTTTGCTGGTGGACGCTTTGCCGTTGCCTTCGGTGCGGAATTTAACTTTTCCGCCGCCGCCCAAATTAGCAGGTTTGGGAGGATAGGCGTTGGCGGAAGGCATTGAATTTTCTTTAGGGACTATTGCCCCTGATCCCTGCCGTTTCTTCTGCTTTTCGCTGATAGCACCGCCAACAACAATGGCGGCAGCCAGGAAAACATACTGGTTCTCCATCGCAATACGAAACCCGCGCAACGCATCGGGGCCCGCTGATGCGGCAATAACCTCATAAGATCCCGGGCTACCGTTTCGTAATGCACCGGTCGCCAGAAAAGCGCCGTACCATGCGCTATCAGGCAGCTTCCCATCATTTTTTCCGTTGGATTCATTTTCTTCATCGGTTTCAGGGAAGACAGATGAACTGATTTCCGTCAGGGAAATATTCATCTCCGGCGGCTGCCCGATAATCACCCCGGTGGTATTTTTTTCGTTCATCCAGAACTTGTCGCCGTGACGCAATATGGGTTTCCCACTGACCCGTACCGTTTTGCTGTGCTCCATCGGTTCACATTTCGCGCCGACCGTGCCGCTTTGTACGCCTTTCGCCACGCCCGGCTCATCACCCAGCGTAGTCGGGATAAAACTCTGATTAAGAACGACCACCGGGCAGCCATTCACTTTCACCTTTTTGACTTCCTGCACCGCATTACCGAGGCTCGCCGTAACCTGATAAGGCACCGGCGGCGTGGCGGGACCCATCGGCGTTTTACATACGTCGGGCAACAGGCAAACCACCGTCCACAGGCCATCCTTACGCGCCATATAGTTCTCAGCCATGAGCGGGAACCTCCTTGTTTATTGGTGTTTCAGGCAGAGAAAAACCAAATAATTTTTCCAGCAGCTTGTCTGGTCCTGTTTCGTAGCGGGCTTCGATGACCCGTACGGGGACAGTGACGGGAAGCAAAAAACGCCAGCACAGGGTGACGTCAAGGCTGTCGGCAGCAATATGCAGCGTATCGAGGTTCATCTCGCGGGGAATGACCATGCCGTCGTCCATCCGCAACAGCACGAACGCTTCATGAGCAGGAAGTGAAAAACGCATCGCGCCCTCCGGGGAGAAACCTTGCAACGTCACGGAGAGCGGAAGCTTTGGAAAGGGGATTTGCTGGTCTGCGGGAGCCGCATTCCAGTAGTGATAATCAAAATCTGCAGGCAAACCGGGATGCCGGGTCTTCAGCCATGCCTCGTCATAAGTGCCTGCTTTTTGACGTCGTGGCAGCCAGGCGCGCCCGGTAAAACCGAGTCCGGCTGGCTGAAACTGTTTCGCCTTTGAGTCAGCGCGACCGGCGATCAGCGATTCAAAATCCTCAGCCGTAAACGGATAACGCGGATCGGTAATTTGCGGAGCCGGATACCTGTCCGCTTGTGTGGCGCGAGCGTACCAGGGCGTGATAAATCCTTTACCCAGCGGGTTGTTCTCGCAAACGCTGTGCGCAAGCGGTAAATTTTCTGAATCGGGATTGCAGGCTTTCTGAATATCGGTCAGACGATAGGCTTTGGGGATAGAATCAGCGCCGTCATCTGATTCATTTATTCTGCACTCACCGCCAAATGCCGCTTCCCAAATAACAGGCTGGCGGATAAACGGTTCAGGTTCTTTCAGTGACCATTGTTTTGTGATTTTATTTTTTAAGAAATTCCGTTTTCCATTAACGGTTAATTTCTTTTCTAAAATAGAGTGACCAGATGCGTTATTAATTTTTACGCTGACAGTCTGCTTTAATACCGGAGAGCCTTTATCGGCACAGGCGCTTCCGGAAATAATGATATCGCAGTAAGGTTTAAAAGGAGCCAGATCACTTTCCTGTATAACCGAAGACATATTCATTTCACCCAGATATTCATCCTGAACGCTGAGCACTGGCGCATCATCATCCCTGACCCGAACGCGGAACCCTCCGCTGGCGTCAGGTTCCAGCCGGTAACCTACTTTCATTATCACCACATAATTATCATTATCTTCCCGATCGCGCATCATGAACTGCATCGCCGCAAAGGGCGTCAGATTTCGGAATTCCATTTTTCAGGCATCCTTATGTTCGCCATATTTAAAATAAGGTGTTAATAAACTCACATTTACCAAAGCGGATACTAAGTGAATTTAATGGATTTCACTAAGCTAAATAAAATAATTGGGTGTTAATTATTAAGTCAGAGGCGTTTATAGAGTGCAGATGCTATAGAAGGGTTAGGTTTTATTTGCTTTGTGAATGTAATGGAGATTATTAAAATAAAAAATGGAGATTGATATTCATTATTAATTTAATGAGCTATCAATCTCCATTCAGGAAACGTTGTAAATCAAACCGTCAGATCAGATGCTCTGCGAACTCCCCTAGCATGTCGCCGACAAACTTCAGGCGTTTTGGCCGGTCAGTGAGAGCGAGCATAAACTTCAGTTTGGTCGGGCCATCAAGGCGGTAAACCTGCGGCTGTTTTTGCAGCAGGCCAATCAGGAAGCCAGGGTCTACGCGGTTTTTATCGCCAAATTCAATGAATCCGCCACGCTCGTTACCTTCAATACGTTTGATGCCCAGCGTTTTTGCATTCAGGCGCAGCACGGCAATCTGCAACAGATTACGCGCACCGTCCGGCAGCGTGCCGAACCGGTCAATCAGCTCGACGCGCAGCTCATCCAGCTCGCCTTCGGTTTTGGCACTGGCGATACGCTTGTACAGCGACAGACGCGTGTTGACGTCAGGAATGAAATCTTCCGGCAACAGCGCAGGCATGCGCATTTCAACTTCGGTCTGGCTGGTGGTCAGATCTTCCAGCGACGGCTCGCGGCCTTCTTTCAACGCTTCGACGGCGTTTTCCAACAGTTCCATATAGAGCGAGAAACCGATGCTGGTCATCTGGCCGCTCTGGCCTTCGCCGAGCAGTTCACCGGCCCCGCGGATTTCAAGGTCGTGCGTTGCCAGCGCAAAACCGGCACCCAGATCTTCGAGCGACGCGATGGCTTCCAGACGTTTGTGCGCATCCGTTGACATCGCTTTTGGCGGCGGCGTCAGCAGATAGGCATACGCCTGATGATGCGAACGCCCGACGCGGCCACGGAGCTGATGCAACTGCGCCAGCCCGAAGTGATCCGCGCGCTCAATAATGATGGTGTTCGCCGTCGGAATATCGATGCCCGTTTCGATAATGGTGGTACACACCAGCACGTTAAAACGCTGATGGTGGAAATCATTCATCACGCGTTCGAGGTCGCGTTCACGCATCTGTCCATGGCCGATGGCAATACGCGCTTCCGGTACCAGTTCTGCCAGACGCTGCGTGGCTTTCTCAATATTTTCGACATCGTTGAATAAGTAGTAAATCTGCCCGCCGCGCAGGATTTCACGCAGAATGGCCTCGCGAACCACCAGGCTGTCGTACTCACGCACGAACGTTTTTACCGCCATACGGCGCGCCGGTGGCGTGGCAATAATCGACAAATCGCGCATGCCGCTCATCGCCATATTTAGCGTGCGCGGAATTGGCGTGGCGGTGAGGGTGAGAATATCGACGTCCGCGCGCATCGCCTTGATACGCTCTTTATGACGCACGCCGAAGCGGTGTTCTTCGTCGACAATCAGCAGACCGAGGTCTTTCCAGCGCAAATCGCTTTGCAGCAATTTATGCGTCCCGATGATGATATCGACTTTGCCTTCGACCGCATCTTCCAGCACCGCGTTTTGCTCTTTGGCGCTGCGAAAACGGGACATCATTTCAATGCGCACCGGCCAGCTGGCAAAACGGTCGCGGAAGTTATCGAAATGCTGCTGCGCCAGCAGCGTGGTCGGCACCAGAACCGCGACCTGTTTGTTGTTGGAGACCGCGAGAAACGCCGCACGCATCGCCACTTCGGTTTTACCAAAGCCCACGTCGCCGCACACCAGACGATCCATTGCGAGAGGCTGCGTCATGTCTGTGAGAACGGCGTTGATGGCCTGCGCCTGATCCGGCGTGGTTTCAAACGGGAATGCCTGACAGAACAACTGGTACTGCTCTTTATCATGTTTGAAGGCAAAACCGGTTTTGGCTTCACGCTGGGCGTAAATATCCAGCAATTCGGCAGCCACGTCGCGCACTTTCTCGGCGGCTTTCTGGCGGGCTTTCGACCAGGCTTCACCGCCCAGTTTATGCAGCGGTGCACTTTCATCCGCGCCACCGGCGTAACGGCTGATCAAATGCAGGGACGACACCGGCACGTAAAGTTTGTCTTCACCGGCGTAAGTCAGGATCAGGTATTCGGCGGTAATGCCACCGGTTTCCAGCGTGGTCAGGCCAAGATAACGCCCCACGCCGTGCTCAACGTGGACCACCGGCTGACCGGGGCGCAGTTCTGCAAGGTTGCGGATCAGAGTATCAGTGTTAATTGAGCGGCGGGTGTCCTGACGACGACGTGCCACACGCTCACCGAGCAAATCACTTTCACAAATCAGCGCCAGCTGTTTATCCGCATCAAGAAAACCCCGTTCACACGCACCAATCATGATGTAGCGACCGGCCGTTTCGGCTTCTTCAATGCGGGTAATCAGGGCCGGCATCAGTTTGATGCGCGCCAGTAAATCTTGCAGCGTTTCGCGGCGGCCTTCGCTTTCCACCGAGAACACCAGACTGCCCGCGAAAGATTCATTGAACCGGCGCAGGTTATCCATCGGCGCTTTGTTTTGCGGCTGAACGGATAAATCCGGCAGTTTCTCGTAGCTCAGATTGGTGTTGGCCGCTTTCTTCGGCAGTGAATCCGTACGCAGCTGAACGCGCGGCCAGGCTTTCAGTTCGGCGTGCAGCGCATCGACGCGCAGCCAGAGATTTTCCGGTTCCAGCAACGGACGCATCGGATCCACGCGGCGGCTTTCATAACGCTGGCAGGCATCCTGCCAGAAACGCTCGGCTGCGGCCTCCAGATCGCCGGTATTGAGCACCAGCGTGTTTTCCGGCAAATAGCTGAACAGTGTGGTCAGCGGCTGGCTGAAAAACAGCGGCTGCCAGTATTCGATACCGGCGGGGAAGGTGCCTTTGCTGACCTGCTGGTAAACGTGCTCAGCGTCGCGGCGCACTTCAAACTTCTCGCGCCACTGGCTGCGGAACAATTCGATGGCGTTTTTGTCGGTCGGGAATTCGTGTGCGGGCAGCAGATTAATGTGGTCGACTTCGGTCAGCGTGCGCTGGGTGTCCACGTCGAAAATGCGCAGGCTGTCGATTTCATCGTCAAAGAAATCGATGCGGTACGGCTCTTCACTCCCCATCGGGTACAAATCAAGCAGGGCACCACGGGTTGCAAACTCACCGTGTTCCATCACCTGATCGACGCTGCGGTAACCCGCCTGTTCCAGCTGTGATCGCAGTTTGTCACGTGAAAGCTGCTGGCCTTTTTTCATCACCAGCGCATGGCCGTGCAGGAACTCATGCGGACAAACGCGCTGCATCAGCGTATTCACCGGCAGAATGATAATGCCGTGTTCCATCGTCGGAAGCTGATACAAACTGGAAAGACGCGACGAAATGATTTCCTGATGCGGTGAAAAACTGTCGTAAGGCAGCGTTTCCCAGTCCGAAATACTCAGGACTTTATGATCGGTAAATTGTTGAATTTCATCGCGCAGGCGCAGGGCATTTTGCATATCCGGCGCAATCAGCAGGATCGGACCCGCGTGGCGTTCACTGATTTGGGCGCATTCAAGCGCGCAGGCGGAGCCGGTAAGCTGCCCTAACTGGCGGGTATCGCCCGGGCGTTCAGGCAGCGAATAACGATAATCTTGAGACATAGGCTGTTTTGCGTTCTCGTTTTTGGCGGCTGTCGGAGGCCAATTAGCAGACCGTATCTTGCTTTGCAGGGGTAATCGGGGTCAACCCGTTGTCTGTATAAAAGGGTCAACGGCGTCACAAACTTAAACCGATTACTTTGGGTTAGTGGTTCCATAAAGCGATGCTAGCCTTTATTATCCTTGATCACTTTAGTCTGCGCCATGCACTTATTTGCGGCCAAGCACTTAAAACGGAAGTCATGTATCAACCTGTCGCGTTATTTATAGGCCTGCGCTACATGCGCGGGCGTGCTTCGGACCGCTTTGGGCGGTTTGTCTCCTGGTTATCTACCATTGGCATCACTCTTGGGGTGATGGCATTGGTGACCGTCTTGTCAGTGATGAACGGTTTTGAGAAGGATCTGGAAGGTAACATTTTGGGCCTGATGCCTCAGGCGCTTATCACGGCACCGAACGGTTCACTCGACCCGCAGAAAATCACCCACGATCAGGTTTCCGCGCTGAAAAGCGTGAACCGCGCCGTGCCGATGACCACCGGTGACGTGGTGCTGCAAAGCCCCGGCAACGTGGCGGTGGGCGTCATGCTGGGTGTCGATCCTGACCAGAAAGATCCACTGGCGAAATACCTGATTGGCGTCGCCCAGCAGGAACTGCAACCGGGCAAATACAACATCATTCTCGGTGACCAGTTAGCGCAACAGCTTAAAGTCCGTCGTGGCGATCAGCTGCGTCTGATGGTGACCAGCGTCAGCCAGTTCACGCCGGTCGGGCGTGTGCCAAGTCAGCGCCTGTTTACCGTCATCGGAACTTTCTCCGCCAATAGCGAAGTCGATGGTTACCAGATGCTGGTGAACATTCAGGACGCGTCGCGCCTGATGTTATATCCGAAAGGTAACGTTACGGGCTGGCGTTTATTCCTCGATAAACCGCTGGACGTTGATACCCTGAGCCAGCAAAAACTGCCGGACGGTGCCAGCTGGAAAGACTGGCGCGAGCGCCGCGGCGAGCTGTTCCAGGCCGTGCGCATGGAGAAAAATATGATGGGCTTGCTGCTCAGCCTGATCGTTGCCGTTGCCGCGTTTAACATCATTACGTCGCTGGGTTTGCTGGTGATGGAGAAACAGGCGGAAGTGGCAATTCTGCAAACGCAGGGCTTAAGCCGCCGCCAGATTATGGCGCTGTTTATGGTGCAGGGCGCGAGTGCCGGTGTGATTGGCGCACTGCTCGGTGCCTTGCTCGGCGTGCTGCTCGCCACACAGCTCAACTCGATTATGCCTGCCCTCGGTCTGATGCTGGATGGCGGTTCGCTACCGGTCGACATTGAACCGGTTCAGGTGGTCGTCATCGCGATTGTTGCGATGGCTATCGCTTTATTGTCAACGCTTTACCCTTCCTGGCGCGCTGCTGCCACCCACCCCGCAGAGGCTTTACGTTATGAGTAATTCATTATTATTGCAGTGTGACAACCTCTGTAAGACTTATCAGGAAGGCAAAATGCACACCGATGTATTGCGCGACGTGAGTTTCGCGATGCAGCCGGGCGAGATGATGGCGATTGTCGGGACGTCCGGTTCGGGAAAAAGTACGTTGCTGCATTTGCTGGGAGGGCTGGATTCTCCGACGTCTGGCGAAGTCATTTTTAAAGGCAAGTCGCTGAACGCGATGTCTTCTTCGGCGAAATCAGAACTGCGTAACCGCGAACTGGGCTTCATTTATCAGTTCCACCATTTGCTGCCGGACTTCACCGCGCTGGAAAACGTGGCGATGCCGCTGCTGATCAGCAAAAAGAAATCTGCTGAAGTGCAGGAACGCGCGATGGCGATGCTGGAAGCCGTGGGTTTACAACATCGCAGCAATCACCGTCCATCTGAGCTTTCCGGAGGCGAACGTCAGCGTGTGGCGATTGCCCGCGCGCTGGTCAATAATCCTTCTCTGGTGCTGGCGGATGAACCGACCGGTAACCTGGATCAGCGCAATGCCGACAGTATTTTTGAACTGTTAGGCGAGCTGAATGTGCGTCAGGGCACGGCATTTCTGGTGGTGACGCATGATTTGCATCTGGCGAACCGTCTGACACGTCAGCTGGAAATGCGTGACGGCAAGCTGCAGCAGGATTCGATGTTGCTGGGAGCGAAGTAATGTCGGGCATTCCATTTTCTTTACTTATTGGCCTTCGGTTCAGCCGCGGCCGTCGCCGCAGCGGTATGGTTTCACTGATTTCAGTGATCTCAACGTTAGGGATCGCGCTGGGCGTGGCGGTACTGATCGTCGGGCTGAGTGCGATGAACGGCTTCGAGCGCGAACTGAAAGAGCGTGTGCTGGCCGTCGTGCCGCACGGTGAAATCCGTCCGGTGAATCAGCCGTTTAACGACTGGCAGGGCGTGCTCGACCGTGTCGAAAAAGTGCCGGGTATTGTGGCGGCTGCGCCGTACATTCAGTTCAACGGACTGATTGAACACGGAGCCAAACTGCGTGCAATCCAGCTGAAAGGCGTGGATCTGCAGAGCGAACCGCGTGTTAGCGCCGCGCCGAAATTTGTGCAGAATAACGCCTGGCAAAACTTTAAAGCCGGGCAGCAACAGCTGATTCTCGGCAAAGGCGTGGCGGATGCGGTAGGGGTGAAACAGGGTGACTGGGTGACCGTGATGATCCCTAACAGTGACCCTGAAATGAAACTGTTGCAGCCAAAACGCATCCGTTTGCAGGTCTCCGGGATTTTACAACTCAGCGGTCAGCTTGATCACAGCCTCGGCATGGTGCCGCTGGCCGATGCGCAGCAATATCAGGACATGGGCACCAGCGTCACGGGCATTGATATCAAAGTGAATGACGTCTTTGCCGCGCAAAAACTGGTGCACGATGCCGGTGAAGTCACCCACGCTTACGTCTACATCAGTAGCTGGATTGGCACTTACGGCTACATGTACCGCGATATCCAGATGGTCCGTGCCATTATGTACATGGCGATGGTGCTGGTGATCGGCGTGGCCTGTTTCAACATCGTGTCGACGCTGGTGATGGCGGTAAAAGATAAAAGCAGCGATATTGCGATTTTGCGCACACTGGGCGCGAAAGATGGGCTTATCCGCGCTGTCTTCATCTGGTACGGTTTACTGGCGGGGCTGGTCGGCAGCGTCGCGGGCGTGGTGATTGGTGTGATTGCCTCTTTCCAGCTCACCAATATCGTTAACGGTTTACAGAAACTTACCGGCCATCAGTTCCTGTCCGGGGATATTTATTTCATCGACTTCCTGCCTTCTGAAGTTCACTGGCTGGACGTCGGAGGCGTGCTGTTAACCGCGCTGGTGCTGAGTTTGCTGGCGAGTTGGTATCCGGCACGGCGCGCCAGCCGTATTGATCCCGCCCGCGTACTCAGCGGCGGCCAGTAACCATGGTTTACGCAACACAATCTTTCAGACACAGAGAGTAAGGAGCACTTCATGCGCACACGTCATCGTCTGTGTCGGTTTCGCAAAAACAAACGTATCCGGCATCAGCGTTTCCGGTCGAATATTTTCCACCGTGACTCAATGGCGGCGGCTTCATTGAAAAAGCCGTTTGTGGTGGTGCTGACCGGTGCCGGGATTTCCGCTGAATCGGGGATCCGCACTTTCCGCGCCGCCGATGGTTTGTGGGAAGAACACCGCGTGGAAGACGTGGCGACGCCGGAAGGGTATCGCCGTGATCCGGAGTTGGTGCAGCGTTTTTATAATGAACGCCGCCGCCAGTTGCAGTCGGAAGATCTCAAACCGAACGCCGCGCACTATGCGCTGGCGACGCTGGAAGAAGCGCTCGGTGATAACTTCCTGCTGGTGACACAGAATATCGACAATCTGCATGAGCGCGCAGGCAGTTCCCGCGTGATCCACATGCACGGTGAATTGCTGAAAGTGCGTTGTTCGCAGTCAGGCCAGATTCTGGACTGGCCGGGCGATTTAACCGTTGATGACCGTTGCCATTGCTGCCAGTTTCCTGCGCCGCTGCGTCCGCACATAGTCTGGTTTGGCGAAATGCCGCTGGGTATGGACGAAATTTATGATGCGCTGGCAAAAGCTGATTTCTTTGTGGCTATCGGCACGTCCGGGCATGTTTATCCGGCTGCCGGATTTGTACATGAAGCGCGGATTGGCGGTGCCTGTGCCGTTGAGCTGAATCTGGAACCGAGCCAGGTTGAAAGCGAATTCGACATGAAGCATTACGGGCTGGCAAGTGAAGTGGTGCCCGAATTTGTGCATAAATTCCTGACCAAAAAAGATGAAGCCTGGCAATAAACCCGCCAGACCTGACGTTGCAGCCGAACTGGCGATGCCTGTTTCCCGTATTCATCGGGAGTTCATCGCCAGTTGCAACGCCGGTAACTTAAGCGTTATTCATCTTTATCGCTAAAATTGCGCCCGCCCCGAAGAGTTATCCCGTTAAACTTGGTGAAAAATGACCTGACGCAATATTCACGGTTTTCATGCTGCGCATAATAAAACCCAGCCGCCAGAGGATACCTATATGGATAAGTTGCTTGATCGTTTTTTGAATTATGTTTCTTTCGATACCCAATCTAAGCCTAATGTTAAACATACGCCGAGCACCGACGGTCAGCTGAAGCTGGCGCAGGTACTGCGTAATGAACTGACTGAACTGGGATTTTCACACGTTACGCTCAGCGATAAAGGCTGTGTGATGGCGACGCTACCGGGCAATGTGGCCTGGAAAGTGCCGGTCATTGGTTTCATCTCTCATCTGGATACTGCCCCCGATTTCACCGCAAAACACGTTAATCCGCAGATTGTTGAAAATTACCGTGGCGGCGATATTGCGCTGGGAAATGGCGATGAGATTTTATCTCCGGTGATGTTCCCGGTTCTGCACCAGTTGCTTGGCCATACGATCATTACCACCGACGGCAAAACGCTGTTGGGGTCTGACGATAAATCTGGCATTGCCGAAATTATCACCGCGATGGTGCGGCTGAAAAACAGCAATATCGCGCACGGTCCGGTACGTATTGCCTTTACGCCGGATGAAGAAATTGGCAAGGGCGCGCAGAGTTTCGATATTCCGGCCTTTGGCGCGGAATGGGCGTATACCGTGGACGGCGGTGGCGTGGGTGAGCTGGAGTTTGAGAACTTTAATGCCGCCTCGGCGACCATCAAGATTGTCGGCAACAACGTTCACCCTGGCAGCGCGAAAGGTGTGATGGTCAATGCGCTGTCGCTGGCGACGCGTTTCCACAATGAACTGCCGGTGGAAGAAACGCCTGAACATACTGATGGCTACGAAGGTTTCTATCATCTGACCACCATCAAGGGCAACGTTGAACGCGCGGAAATGCACTATATCATCCGTGATTTCGACAAAACGCAGTTCGAAGCCCGCAAACAGAAAATTATCGATATTGCGCACGTCGTGGGCAAAGGTCTGCACCGTGATTGTTATATCGAAGTGACGCTGGACGATCACTATTACAATATGCGCGAGAAAGTGGCCCAGCATCCGCACATTATTGCGCTGGCGCAGCAGGCGATGGAAGATTGTGATATTGAGCCGATCATGAAGCCGATACGCGGCGGGACCGACGGCGCGCAATTATCTTTCCGTGGCTTACCGTGCCCGAACATTTTCACCGGTGGCTATAACTTCCATGGTAAACATGAGTTTGTGACGCTGGAAGGCATGGAAAAAGCGGTATCCGTGATCATGCGTATCGCCGAGTTAACGGCGAAAGAAGCGCTGAAACACTAAGATCCCGCAAATAAAAATCGGGTAAAACTGGCGGCAACAAAAGGGGCGATGTCTGGTGACATCGCCCCTTTTGTTTATGGACAGGTCGTGGCGGTTAGTCGTTAAAGTACCAGTAACCGCTGTTTACCAGCGCGGAAAGCAGCGCGAGGAATGACGGATCATCCAGCGCATCGCCCAGCATTTCTTTGGTCACGGTTTTGTGGCGGGCAATCGCGTCTACCGCACCAATATGTTCTGTGGTCAACGCTTCACCGTTGACGTAACAAACGTCGCCGACGCGCAACACGCGCAGCCCGCCCAGACGTTCCAGCGTTTCCCCTGATTCGAGCAACTCGTAAATTTCACCGGCCTGATAAGGCGGTTCCGGCGGAGCCAGATCCAGTTCGTGGCGCGACTGGGAAATAAACTCACCAAACCAGCTGTTGAAGTGCGTCGGGTTGCCAATCAGATCCAGCATCATAGCGCGTAGTTTATCCAGTTCAGCAGGCTGAACTTCCGCGGGATGTTCGCGCTCAACCAGATCCGGATCGCTGTAACGGTGGCTGCCCAGTTCGCGGGAAAGTACGAAGTCGGCGAAACCGCTGACCATTTCACGGGCATTTGGCGCGCGGAATCCAACAGAATAGTTGAGGGAATTTTCCAGCGAATAGCCATCGTGCGGGAAGCCCGGTGGAATATAAACGATATCGCCCGGTTCGAGTTCTTCATCGATAATGGCTTCAAACGGTTCAACCTGAAGCAGATCCGGGTGCGGACAATGTTGTTTCATGGCGACTTTCTCGCCGACTCGCCAGCGGCGACGGCCCGTACCCTGAATGATAAAGACGTCGTACTGATCCAGATGCGGGCCCACGCCGCCGCCCGGAACCGAGAAGGAAATCATCAGATCATCCATCCGCCAGTCAGGAATATGGCGAAACGGCGTCATCAGATGAGATGACGGCTCATGCCAGTGATCAACCGCCTGAACCAGCACCGACCAGCCATTTTCGCCCAGATGATCGTAGCTTTCGAAAGGCCCGTGACTCACATTCCAGCGTCCGTCCTGATGACTGACCAGACGGCTGTCCACTTCGTTTTCCATCGCCAGACCCGCCAGCTCATCGGGAGAAATAGGATCGACGAAATTCTTGAAGCCGCGTTTTAAGACGACAGGGCGTTTTTGCCAATAGCGCTGAAGGAAATCGTTCCAGTCGAGGTCGAGTTGATAATCCATAATATATCCATGAGGGGAGGGAACTGTTAAGGATTATAACGGAAGGTGTTGCTGCTGCATTGGGCATTTACCCGCAAATTTAACGTTAAGCGCAAGAAAGCGGCGAAACTTGCGGGCGAATGCAGCAGCATTCTGATTTGCGGGCGCTTACTCCAGTTCGATGCCGTGCTGCAATCCAAAATGAACCTGCATACTGGCACCGCCGAGCGGGCTGTCGCCGATAACAATTTTACCGTCGTATTGCTCGATAATGTCATTCGCCAGCGACAGGCCAAGACCTTGTCCCGGACGCAGCGTATCGGCGCGCTGACCGCGCTGGAATATCACTTCACGTTTACTTTCCGGAATGCCGGGGCCGTCGTCTTCAATCAATATGACCAGTTCGTTTTCGGTATGAACGGCGCTGATTTCTACGAACTCGAGGCAGTATTTACAGGCGTTATCGATGACGTTGCCCATGACTTCCATGAAGTCATTTTTCTCGCCGACAAAGGTAATTTCCGGCGAGATATCGACCGTAATCACCACACCTTTGCGCTGATACACTTTGTTGAGCGCAGAACATAACCCGTCAAGAATGGCGGGAACGGAATGTACTTCGCGGATCAGTAAATGCTGTTCCGAGCGTAGCGTGGCGCGGTGCAGGTAATAGCCAATTTGCTGAGAGATGCGGCTGATTTGTTCCAGCATGACCGGCTCAGCTTCTTCGATGGTCATCTGTTTGCCATTTCGCAGCGCGCGCAGCGTGGACTGCAACACCGCCAGCGGCGTTTTCAGGCTGTGCGTTAAATCCGCCAGCGTGGTGCGGTAACGGTCATATCGTCCGCGCTCGCCGTGCAACAAAATATTGAGGTTTCGCACCAGCCCGCGCAGTTCGCGCGGAGGATTTTCATCGAGCGATTCACGTTCATGGGTCTCCAGCTCGGCGACCTGATGAATCAGCTGTTTAATTGGCCGCAGGCTCCAGTAAGCCGCCAGCCACAGTAGCGGAACAACCAGTAACAGATTCGCCAGCAGCACATAGCTGAACCATTCCCAGACCAGATCCGAGCGCTGTAATTCCTGCGGGATTGTATCGACCACCACGATATTGAGCGCCGGTAAACGCGATGTGGCGTTGTACGTGTTGACCGCGATGGAGTGGGTCATCGCGTTGGCATCGGTGTCGTCGTAACTTTTCAGCTTGTCCTGTGCTTTCGGGTTATTGCCCAGCACTTCGCTGCTGATTTGCGTGTCGGTATCCAGTTCGTAAAAGCCCGGTTTATTCATCCAGGCTTTATCAATATGCGCTTCGAGTTCGGGGATCCGGCGTTCTGCCCACAGCAGATTGCCTTCGCCGTCGTAAATAAACACCAGCGTCGGGGAATTAAGATCCAGATCGGGCGGTACGTTGATGGTCAGCTTGTTGTCACGCCACTGCGCCAGACTGAAGAATAAATTACTTTCACCGCGCAGGAGGCGGTAAGCGGTTTTGTCGAAACTAACCATGTAACCCACCACCGCCACCAGCCCGTAAGCCAGTGACAGTGCGAGCACGACCGCAGCGGTCGCCATCATAAAGCGGACGCGAAGAGAAAAAGGGTTCTTGGTACGTCCTTTCATGGCGCGTCCTTTTGAAACAAAAACAGTCAATTACGGGCGGATATCGAAACGATAACCCTGACCGCGCACGGTGGTAATAACATCAACCGGATGTTCGGCTTGCAGCTTTTTGCGCAGGCGTCCCATCAGCACGTCGACCGTGTGGCTTTCGCGGAGCTCGGCGTCAGGGTAAAGCTGAAGCATCAGGGAATCTTTGCTGACGACTTTACCGGCGTTGCGGATCAGGGTTTCAATAATGGTGTATTCGAAAGCGGTCAGTTTGATCGGCTGCTCGTTGACGGTCAGTTCGCGGCGCGAGAGGTCAATCTGGAACGGCTGAAGAGTGATGACCTGCGAGGCCAGACCGCTGTTACGACGCATCAGCGCCTGCATACGGGCCAGCACTTCTTCGAGGTGGAAAGGTTTGGTGACGTAATCGTCGGCACCAGCTTCCAGCACCGCGACTTTGTCCTGCCAGCTTTCACGGGCGGTCAGCACCAGAATCGGCAGATTGGTCTGATGACTGCGCCAGCGGCGGATCAGGCTCAGGCCGTCTTCGCCCGGCAGACCGAGATCGACAATCGCGATATCAGGCGCATGTTCGTGCAGGAAATAATCCGCCTCTTTGGCGTCTTCCGCCGCATCAACCTGATGACCCATTTCCCGCAGCTGTACCGAGAGGTGGTGGCGTAGCAGTGCGTTATCTTCAATGACTAAAATTCGCATGGTGATTCCTTGTTCTCAGTACGCGGAAAATGATGACTAATTTGATGCGCTTAAGTCTAAATGATCCTGAAACATTTTAATCAACCCAGACTCAACGCAGGGCGGAGAAACCTCAACAAAACATAAACGAATTATAAACGCCCTGAGCCGGCAGAAACACAAAATGTGAGACGGATCGCTGATTAAAATCAAAGGTACTATTAAGGTATTTTAAAGGTATCTTGAATACCTGATTTCATCCGTCGCTTTTGGTGCCACGGCGCCGCGCGGATCCCTTACTCAGCAAGGATATAATAATGAAACGTACCCATCTGAAGCTGTCCATTATGATGTTTATTGAGTGGTTTATCTGGGGCGCCTGGTTTGTGCCGCTCTGGCAATATCTCAATAAATTAGGTTTTAGTCCGTCGGAAATTGCCTGGTCTTACAGCAGCACGGCGATTGCGGCGATCCTTTCTCCGGTTCTGGTAGGCGTGATCGCAGACCGCTATTTTGCCGCCCAGAAAGTACTCGGCTGGCTGTTGCTGGCAGGCGGCGTGCTGATGGGGTTTATCGCGCTGCAAACCGAATTTTCGACGTTCTTCCCGCTGCTGGTGGTGTACGCGATTACCTATATGCCGACCGTCGCACTGACCAACAGCATTGCGTTCGCCAACATCAATGACACCGAAAAGGATTTTCCGCGTATACGTGTGCTCGGCACGCTGGGGTGGATTGCGTCCGGTCTGGTGATTGGTTTTTTGCTGCCGCCGCTGCTCGGCATGGGCAATATTTCTGATACCAGCCAGCCGCTGTGGATCACGGCGATTGCGTCATTTGCGCTGGGGGTTTACAGCTTCTGGCTGCCGGATACACCGGCAAAAGGTAAAGGGCCGGTGGACATCAAAGCCCTGTTTGGCCTGAATGCGCTGGGTTTGCTGAAAGACCGTTCGTTCGCCATTTTCGCTTTATGTTCATTTCTTTTTTGCATGCCGCTGGCGTTCTATTATCAGTTCGCCAACGGCTATCTGACGCAGGTTGGTTTGCCAAATGCCACCGGCTGGATGACGCTCGGGCAGGTGTCGGAAATCTTTGCGATGCTGGCGCTGCCGTTCCTGCTTAAACGCTTTGGTATCAAAAAAGTGCTGATGCTGGGCTTCATCACCGCTGCAATCCGTTACGTCTTCTTCATCTATGGCGGCACGGCTGACGTCTGGGCTTACAGCATGCTGTTCCTCGGCATTTTGCTGCACGGCGTGAGTTACGATTTCTATTTTGTCACCGGTTATATCTACGTCGATAAAAAAGCGCCGCCGCATATGCGTACCGCCGCGCAGGGTCTGATCACGCTGATTTGTCAGGGGCTGGGCAGCTTTATCGGCAACTGGCTCGGTGGCCGGGCGATGACCACCTTCGCGCTGAGTACGCCAAAAAATGGCATGACCTTCGACTGGTTTGCCGTCTGGGGTGTCGGCGCGATGATGGTGGCGGGCGTGATGCTGCTGTTCCTGCTGTTCTTCCGTGAACGCAGCAAAACGATTACGCCGGTCAACCTGCGCGCCTCTTCTTAAACGGCACATTTTTCATTTCTGGCGGGCAGGCAAGCCCGCCATAATTTTATTTCGGGAGAGTTATCGATGAAACAACCAGGACTTGAGAGCCGCATGCTCGGCGCGTTGTACGGACAAATGTTGGGCGATGCGCTGGGCATGCCGTCGGAGCTGTGGCCGCGTGAGCGCGTCAAAAAGCATTTCGGCTGGATCGACCGTTTTCTGGATGGCCCTGAGGAAAACAATGCGGCCTGTTATTTCACGGCGGCGCAGTTTACCGATGACACTTCGATGGCGCTGGCGCTGGCCGATGCGCTGCTGGAAGCGGAAGGCAAAGTTGTCCCGGAACTGATTGCGCGCAACGTGATCCGCTGGGTGGACAGCTTTGACGCGTTCAACAAAAACATTCTCGGGCCAAGCTCGAAACTGGCGCTGGCGGAGCAAAAGAAAGGTGTCGCGATTGATGCACTGGAAAACAACGGTGTGACCAATGGCGCGGCGATGCGCGTTTCGCCGCTCGGCTGCGTGCTGCCTTCAGCTCCGCTGAAACATTTCTGTGAGCAGGTCTGGCTGGCCTCAAGCCCGACGCACAAATCGGATATTGCCGTTGCCGGTGCGGTGGTGATTGCCTGGGCGGTGTCGCGCGCCATTGAAGGGGCTGGCTGGGCGGAAATCCGTCTGGCGCTGCCGGGTATCGCTAAATACGCGCAGACTCGGGAATCGACAACGTTCAGCGCGTCTCTGGCGGCACGTATCGAACTGGCGTTTGATACGGTGGCCAAAGCTGAAGGCACAGAACAGGCGTCGGAAGCGGTGTATCAGCGGGTTGGCGCGGGCGTCAGTACCATTGAGTCTGTGCCTGCGGCACTGGCGATGGTGGATTTGGCAGGAACCTGCCCGAACCAGTGCGCCATTTTATGCGCCAATCTTGGCGGCGACACTGACACCATCGGTGCGATGGCGACGGCGATTTGTGGTGCATTAAACGGCATTGAAGCGTTTAAGAAAGAGTGGCTGGATGAACTGAAACGGGTGAATCCGCACGACATGACCCGCTACAGCGATGCGTTTCAGCGTTTTCGCCGCAATGCCCAGGAGGCCGGATGAGCCAGGCGGACCGTGAACTTTTGCAGACCCTGACGCAGGGTAACTGGCATCAGCAATCGCCGGTTCTGGTGATAGGCGCGGCAGTAATGGATATGGTTGCCCGCGCGGATGCGTTGCCGGAGCGAGGTGGGGATATTGCCGCCGACGTCACCGGTTTTCATCTCGGCGGCTGCGCGCTGAATATCGCGCTGGGGCTGAAACAGCTGGGAATTCACAGTCAGAATCTTTTGCCCGTCGGCGAAGGGATGTGGAGCGACCGTCTGCGCAAGGAGATGGCTGCGCGTGAAATCGTTTCTGACTTGCAGGTGCATGGGGCGGATAACGGCTGGTGTCTGGCGCTGGTGGAACCCGACGGCGAGCGCACGTTTATCTCAGTCGACGGTATCGAAAATCAGTGGCAGCCTTCATGGCTGGCGCAGGCGACGCCGCAAAACGGCCTGGTGTATGTTTCCGGCTACCAGTTAGGTGCAAAACAGGGAACGGTGCTGACGGACTGGCTCGACACCTTACCGGAAGCCGTAAAGGTGCTGGTGGATTTCGGCCCGCGTCTGGATGTGATGCCCAAAGAGCGCGTCGAACGGCTGATCCGCCCCGGTGTGATTTTGACGCTGAATCAGCGTGAGGCTGCCATGCTCGGTTTTACCGGTGAGCCTGAAAGTTTCTGCCGTCAGTTGCACGAGAAAACCCGCGAACTGGTGGTTTTACGTTGCGGCGAGCAGGGCAGTTACTATTACGGTTCTGCGGAAGATTGTGGCTGGATCGCAGCACGCAAAATCACCGTGGCCGACAGCATCGGTGCGGGCGACAGCCATTGCGCCGGGTTACTGGCCGGGCTTTCACTGGGGCTGACGCACTGGCAAAGCATGATGCTGGCAAACTGCGTGGCGGCTTACGTGGTTTCACAACCGGGCGGAGATTGCGCGCCTACCCTGTCTCAGCTGATTTCCTCACTGGACGGTGTCAGTTAGCAAACGGTCAGTCTTCGCTGACGAACTCATACATGTCACTGCGGCAAAAACTTTCGCTGTACTCAATCGGGCGGTTTTGTCCGTCGAACAGCGTTTGTTTGATGATCAGCAGTGGCATCACCTCTTTCAGCTGCAACGCCTGCAGAGTTTCCGCGTCGCTCATCGCCGCGCTGACGCGGCTTTGCAGCGCGCCAAGCTCAATATTATTGCGACCAAAATAGTCATAGAGTGAAACACCGATATCCCCGACGTCGCGGATGGCGTCCATGATGACGTAGGAAACCGCCACCGACATCGGGCGTGTATCAATGTAGTGAATACGTTTGAGCATGTAGACCGGGGTGTTTTCGGTGATCGCCAGTTTGCTGGCAATCAGCGCCGAGGCGGGCACTTGATCGCGGCTGATCCAAAGCGTATCTGGCTTGCGCCCCTGAAGCATGACTTCGCGGGAAAACCCTTTCACACCGGCCAGAGAATAAGCCAGGCGGGCATCGGTCGATTTTTTGATAAAGGTGCCGTAACCCCGCGAGCGCCCTATATGTCCGTCTTCTTCCAGCCTGGCGAGCGCCTTTCGCACGGTGATACGCGAAATGCCCAGAATTTCAGTGAACTGACGTTCGCTCGGTAGAAAATCGCCATCCTGTAAGATGCCCGCTTCCATTGCCTGACGCACCGATTCGTTAAAGCACAGATACAGGGGCATTGTGCCCGCCTGAGCCAGATCGGTTTTCAGTTTTTCCAGCACCTGCTGGTTGGTGTCCATGCTCATGACGTCGGTCTTCCAATGCGGAGGGTATGGCCTCTATTTTAGAAGGATGGAGATTTTTTGCAGTGACATTTTATCGCCGGGTTCACATATCAATGCCTCCGGACAGGGATATGGAACGTTTAAGGTCGGGTTAAACGCGCCGGCGCGCTCGCGAAGGTATCAGTCAAACGTGCTTGCGTCACATTTAATTAAAAGCATAAGACATAAATGAAATATCAGAATATCTCGTGTGAATGGCAGGAATTATAAAGGTGGCAGAATTTCAATTTAATAAAAAAGGTGAATGCATGTCAGCGTTAACTGAAAGAATCACCAACAAAGAAAAACTGGGTTTTGGATTGGGTGATGCGGCAAGTCATATCGTTTTTGATTCCTCTGTTGCCATTCTGGCTTACTTCTATACCAATATTTATGGGCTTTCTCCGGCTGTCATGGGCACGTTATTTCTGGTCGTCCGAATACTTGATGCCATTACGGATCCCATCATGGGGGCGATCGCGGATCAAACGAAAAGTCGCTGGGGGCGTTTCCGCCCGTGGCTGTTGATTATTTGTGTGCCGTTTGCAGTGAGTTGCGTGCTGGTTTATTCCACGCCCGATTTCGGGCAAACCGCAAAAATTGTGTATGCGGTTATGGCTTATATCTTTATGACCATCATGTATACGGCAATAAACATCCCTTATTGCTCATTAGGGGCGGCGATTACCGCTGACCCGCAGGATAATCTTTCCCTTCAGTCATGGCGGTTTGCGATCGCACCGATAGGTGGCGCGATGGGTACGGCGTTAATCCTGCCGCTGGCAGACTTTATTGCACCGGGTGACCGTGCAACGGGTATGCAATGGGCGATGGGGATTTTCGGTGTCATCGGTTGCCTGATGTTTCTCACCTGCTTCCTGACGACACGTGAGCGAATTACGCCAGTGAAAGAAGAGAATATGAATATCCTGCGTGATGTACGTATTCTCATGAAAAATGATCAGTGGCGTATTCTTTCAGTCTATAACCTCGCGATGCTTTGCGGCGTGGTGGTGCGTGGAAGTCTGCTGGTCTATTTTGTGCAATATGTTTTGCATCAGGGGAGCGGCATAATTTCTCTATTTATGCTGGCAACCACAGTGGCCTCAGTATTTGGCAGTTTATTTGCCAAATCACTCGGGACATGGATGTGTAAAATCCGGGCTTCTGTGTGGGTTAACGTATTAAGCGCACTGGCAGGATTATTATTCTTTGTATTGCCGACCGAATATTGGATCCCGGCATTTGTGGTTCATGTAATCCTTAATTTATTGCAGGGTATTAATGCACCGTTGCAATGGTCGATGATTACGGATGCCAATAACTATGGCGAATGGAAAACACAACGCCGTATAACGGGAATGAACATCGCAGCTAATATTTTTGTGATAAAACTCGGCGTGGCAATTGGTGGCGCACTGACGGGGTGGGGGCTGGCATGGTTTGGTTATCAGGCCGGTATGGAACAACAATCGGCGGAAGCAATTCGCGGTGTGTTGATTTTATTTACGGTATTACCCGCTATTTTCTACCTGATTACGGCGTTTTCAATTCGTTATTACCGTTTAACAGAAGACAAGATGAACGACATTATTGGGGATTTACGTCAGAACAAGTTCCAGACTCAGAGTTAATCTGTACTAAGGCAAAAATTCATAGGCTCGCTAAAAATACACCGAAGCGCCCCGTTTTGAGGCGCTTCGGTGAAAGGGTAGTCTTACTTCAGCTCGTCAACCATGATGGTTGCGCGGCCAATGTAATTGCCCGGCGTCATAGCTTTCAGACGCACTTTCTCTTCTTCCGGTAATTCCAGAGAATCGATAAAGGTCTGCATTCCTGCCGCATCAACACGTTTACCCCGGGTCAGTTCTTTCAGCTTCTCGTAAGGTTTTTCGATGCCATAACGGCGCATCACGGTCTGGATTGGCTCAGCAAGCACTTCCCAGTTGTGATCCAGTTCGTTCGCCAGGTTCGCTTCGTTCACTTCCAGCTTGCTGACACCTTTCAGGGTGGCCTGATATGCAATCAGCGCATAACCCAGACCCACGCCGAGGTTACGCAGCACGGTGGAGTCGGTCAGGTCACGCTGCCAGCGGGAAACCGGCAGTTTGCTGGCCAGATGCTGCAACACCGCATTGGACAAGCCAAGGTTGCCTTCGGAGTTTTCGAAGTCAATCGGGTTCACTTTGTGCGGCATGGTAGAAGAACCGATTTCGCCAGCAATGGTGCGCTGTTTGAAGTGGTTCAGGGCGATGTAACCCCAGATATCGCGGTCGAAGTCGATCAGGATGGTATTGAAACGCGCCACGCAGTCAAACAGTTCGGCGATGTAGTCGTGCGGCTCGATCTGTGTGGTGTACGGGTTCCAGTTAATGCCCAGAGAAGTTACGAACTCTTCGCTGAATTTATGCCAGTTCACTTCCGGGTACGCCACGATGTGGGCATTGTAGTTGCCGACGGCACCGTTGATTTTGCCGAGGATTTCGACGTTTTGCAGTTGTCTGAACTGGCGATCCATACGATAGGCGACGTTAGCCAGCTCTTTACCGATAGTGGATGGCGTTGCCGGCTGACCGTGGGTGCGCGACAGCAGCGGAATGTCACGGTGTTTGTGCGCCAGATCTTTAATCCCATCAATGATCTGTTTCCAGTACGGCAACACCACGTCCTGACGCGCGGTTTGCAGCATCAGCGCATGGGAAAGGTTATTGATGTCTTCAGACGTACAGGCAAAGTGAATGAACTCGGACACCGCGTGCAGGGCAGGGATACCGGCCACTTTTTCTTTCAGGAAATACTCAACCGCTTTGACGTCATGGTTGGTGGTTTTTTCGATGTCTTTAATGCGCTGAGCGTCATTCACATCAAAATTGGCCACTAAATGGTCGAGGAAAGCGTTTGCGTCGGCATCAAAAGCAGGAACTTCCTTGATTTCTGCACAGGCTGCCAGTTTTTGCAGCCAACGTACTTCAACCTGCACACGGAATTTCAGCAGGCCAAATTCGCTGAAAATAGTACGCAGCGCGCTGACTTTATCACCGTAGCGTCCATCAACGGGGGAAACGGCGGTCAGTGAGGATAATTCCATCGGTAGCAACTCCTGGGGTCTTATTAACAATGAGCGAGAATACTTTTCGCCTGTTCAAACAAGCGATTACGGGAAAACATCAGTTGCAGGCGTCCACCGCCCACCTGGTGCCACAGCACGGCGGAACGGATACCAGCCAGTAAAATGGCGCGGACTTTCGCCTGAACCTGCGGATTTTGCAAAATTGTCGGTGAACCGGTGACCTGAATGCGCGGGCCTGCCGGGCTGACGACATCGACATAAATCGAGGCCAGCGAGCTAATCATCGTGTCGGATTCGAGCTCGAAATGCGCCAGCTGGCGGTCGAGCTGATCGATACGTTCACCGAGCTGATTCATGGCGGTTTTATTGGCATAGAGCTTACGCTCAAGCACCATCAGGCTTAATGCGTAACGCGTTAACTCAGCGCCCGGCCCCTGACGGTTGGCGTTCAGCACGCCCAACAGTGTTTCCAACCCCATCTTCAAATTCGCTTCATTATTACCGTACACTGCCAGTGTAGACGCCGGATTCATCTCCAGCAGGCTGCGCAGTGACACTGACATTTCTTCCTGAGCGCAATTGCCTTCATGGGCAAGTTGCTGAACCAGGCGCGCTGCCTGACAGATCCCCGCCAACGCCAGCGTAATGTCATAATAATTTTTAGCCACGTTTACTCCTGTAAGCGTTTTGAAACGATGAGACGCAGTGACAAAGAAGATAGCCCAAACTAATGGCGACAGATCATGCCATAAAACTGACCCTAAACACAGTTCGGAATCAGTGCAGAACGTCACAGGCGGGCAGAAAAAAAGCGGGACGCCCGAAAGCGTCCCGTTTTCATACACCTGTTGGCGCGGTATCAGGCCTGAAGCGGCAGACGTTGTTCAATAACGCCACCGCCGAGGCAGATTTCGCCGAGGTAAAACACGGCAGACTGGCCCGGTGTGACGGCGGCAACCGGCGCGTCAAAGCGCACTTCAATGCGGTCTTCGCCCAGCGGCGTGACGACGCACGGAATGTCTTCCTGGCGGTAGCGGGTTTTGACCGTACACGTCAGCGGCGCGGTCAGCGGTTTGCGATCAACCCAGTGAAGCTGTTGTGCAATCAGCCCGACGGACATCAGACGCGGGTGTTCATGGCCTTGAGCGACGTACAGAATGTTGTTTTCCACATCCTTTTCAACGGTGTACCACGGCTCTTCGCTGCCTTCTTTCTGGCCGCCGATGCCCAGGCCTTTGCGCTGGCCGAGCGTGTGGTACATCAGCCCCTGATGTTGCCCCATCACCTGACCATCAACGCTTTTAATCACACCAGGCTGTGCCGGCAAATAGCGGCCCAGGAAATCGCGGAATTTACGCTCACCAATAAAACAAATGCCGGTGGAGTCTTTTTTCTTCGCGGTGATGAGATCGAGCTCTTCGGCGATGCGGCGCACTTCCGGTTTTTCCAGCTCACCGACCGGGAACAGGCTTTGTGCAACCTGTTCATGACCCAGCGTGTAGAGGAAATAGCTTTGATCTTTATTGCCATCGACGCCGCGCAGCAGGTGGCTGATGCCGTCGATATCCTGGCGGCGCACGTAGTGACCGGTCGCGATGTAGTCCGCGCCAAGATCTTCTGCGGCAAATTCCAGGAAGGCTTTGAATTTAATCTCTTTGTTGCACAGGATATCCGGGTTTGGCGTGCGCCCGGCTTTGTATTCCTCGAGGAATAATTCGAACACGTTGTCCCAATATTCCGCGGCGAAATTCACGGTGTGCAGTTCGATACCCAGCTTGTCGCACACGGCCTGCGCGTCGGCAAGATCGGTGGCTGCTGTGCAATACTCTTCGTCGTCATCCTCTTCCCAATTTTTCATGAAGAGGCCCTCAACCTGGTAACCCTGCTGTTGCAGTAGGTACGCAGAGACTGAGGAATCGACACCGCCGGACATCCCGACGATCACTTTTTTCTGGCTGTTGTCAGACATAATTGTCCCGAAACACATGAATTAATTGTCCGGTACTGACGGTGTTTTTCTGATGCTTGTCCCACGAGGATGAAGGCCGCGCGCAACAAAAACACCACAGAAACCCGAACAGAGAGGTACTACATCAATACTGAAGCGCGATATTTTATCACGTCAGGCCGGTCGCTGCATCGCTGATTCCTAGCACGGCAACAACCGGACGAGAGGCTTTTTCAGCGCGGGGTTTAAGCGTGCTTACTCCGGCAGATTAAAATTGTGCAGGATTTCCAGAGGGTAACGCGGAGACGCCTGATAACAGCGGATACTTTCAGCCACGAGCGGCGAGCGTAACTGCGCTGAACCGATAATATCTTCAGCACTGACCCAGCGGCACTGATCGATATCGTCATCCTGTGGCGCTGTATTCAGAATTTCCGGCAAATCAATCACAAATGCGAAGCGCAGAAACGGCGTGCCGTCCGGCGCCTGCCACTGATGCAATCCGAGAAAAGACTGCGGATCGGCGTGAATACCCGTTTCTTCATACAGTTCGCGTTTTGCTGCGCTGACCAACGTTTCGTCAGCTTCGAGATGACCAGCCGGTTGGTTCCATGTCACTTTCCCATGAATGGTTTCTTCAACGACCAGAAACTTTCCCTGCGCCTGAACGACGCAGGCGACGGTGACGTGCGGTTTAAACATGCGGGATCTCCTTCCATTGGCCGGGTTGTAAGTCGTCGAGGGAAAATTCGCCCATGCTGTAGCGGATCAGGCGTAACGTCGGGAAACCGACATGTGCCGTCATGCGACGAACCTGACGATTCCTTCCCTCGTACAAAGTGATTTTCAGCCAGGTCGTCGGGATCGCTTTACGTTCGCGGATTGGCGGATTTCGCGGCCAGAGCCATTCCGGCTCACCGACAACTTCAGCACCGGCAGGCAGGGTGGGGCCATCTTTCAGCGTGATACCGCGGCGCAATGCTTCGACGGCGGCGGTATCCGGTTCTCCCTCGACCTGTACGTAGTAAATCTTGCCGGTGCGTTTACCTGGCTGTGTCAGAGAAGCTTGCAGTTTGCCATCGTTGGTCAGCACCAGTAAACCTTCGCTGTCCCGGTCAAGGCGCCCGGCGGCATAAACATCTGTTAATGAAATGTAATCTTTAAGTGTGGCCCGACCCGCCTCATCAGTGAATTGTGGCAGTACATCAAACGGTTTATTGAAAAGAATCACCTTTCTGGGCCCTTTTGGGGCAGATTGTTCTTTGGCAGGCCTTTTGCTGAAACGTTTAACGTTGTGATTTTTAAAAGATAGCGGGTTCATAGGCATTGAAGTTAGAGAGAATTAGCGCATTATACTTGAAAAATGTTTCGGATTGGCTAGCGAGAAATATTCGAGTAATATCGACCGGCATCTTACAAATTTTTAACAAAAATGCGCTCGAAGGAGAGGTTAATGGAAAGCAAAGTAGTTGTTCCGGCTGAAGGTAAAAAGATTACAGTAGACGCTCAGGGTAAACTGGTCATTCCTAATAATCCTGTTATCCCATTCATTGAAGGTGATGGCATCGGTGTTGACGTGACGCCTGCCATGATCAAAGTCGTTGATGCGGCTGTTCAGAAAGCCTACAAAGGCGAGCGTAAAATCTCCTGGATGGAAATCTACACCGGCGAGAAATCCGTAGAACTGTACGGCAAGGACGTATGGCTGCCAGAAGAAACTCTGGACCTGATCCGTGATTACCGTGTTGCTATCAAAGGCCCACTGACCACTCCGGTTGGCGGCGGCATTCGCTCCCTGAACGTGGCACTTCGCCAGCAACTCGACCTGTATATCTGTCTGCGTCCGGTTCGTTATTACACCGGTACACCAAGCCCGGTTAAACGTCCTGAAGATACCGACATGGTGATCTTCCGTGAAAACTCCGAAGATATCTATGCTGGTATCGAGTGGAAAGCCGGTTCTGCTGAAGCGGACAAAGTCATCAAATTCCTGCAAGACGAAATGGGCGTGAAGAAAATCCGTTTCCCACAGGAATGTGGTATCGGTATCAAACCTTGCTCCGAAGAAGGCACCAAACGTCTGGTTCGTGCGGCGATTGAATACACCATCACCAACGACCGCGATTCACTGACGCTGGTACATAAAGGCAACATCATGAAGTTCACCGAAGGTGCCTTCAAGGATTGGGGCTACCAGCTGGCGCGTGAAGAGTTCGGCGGTGAGCTGATCGACGGCGGCCCTTGGGTAAAAATCAAGAACCCTAACAATGGCAAAGACATCATCATTAAAGACGTTATTGCTGACGCATTCCTGCAGCAGATCCTGCTGCGTCCGGCTGAATACGACGTTATCGCCTGTATGAACCTGAACGGTGACTACATCTCCGACGCCCTGGCGGCGCAGGTTGGCGGTATCGGTATCGCACCGGGTGCAAACATCGGTTCTGATTGCGCACTGTTCGAAGCAACTCACGGTACTGCACCGAAATATGCCGGTCAGGACAAAGTGAACCCGGGCTCAATCATTCTGTCCGCAGAAATGATGCTGCGTCATATGGAATGGTTCGAAGCCGCAGACCTGATCGTGAAAGGCATGGAAGGCGCTATCGCCAACAAAACGGTGACTTACGATTTCGAACGTCTGATGGAAGGCGCTAAGCTGCGCAAATGCAGCGAGTTTGCCGACGACATGATCGCAAATATGTAATTTCAGTTTGCTGAAGCAGATGAACGGGAGCCTGATGCTCCCGTTTTTTTTGGCTGACGGGTATGAAAGAACAGTTTAGCTGGGCGGGCTTTGCGGCAGATTATCGTCCTTGTCCTGCAGCTTGCCTTCGTAGCCAACCAGAAAAAATGCCCTGGACGGATGCTGCGCGCTGGCAGAAAAGAATTCTGCCAACAGATCTTTATCCAGACTGTATTTTCGTGACAACACCCCGGCTTCAAATGCGGCATTATTATCATCGCCGGTGATTTGCGCCCGGTTGTGAGCGAACCCCAGTACAAACCCCCGCAAATACTCTTTGCAGTAGCTCGATACTTGCGATGCAGGCCATGCGCTCTCGGCAGTCAGGCCCGCTTTTAGCCCTTTCCCAAAATGGTTTTGCATTCCAAAATCCTCGTCGAACAAGCGCTATGTAATAAATCATATAGCGATTATTCAAGCAATGACCTACAGCAAGAGAATTGAGGTTTGATGAGAAGGGCGCTTCGGGCGAAAATGGGGCATTTATTGCGGAGAGGGTTTTACGTTAAAAATATGACGCCCTCTAATTTGCGATAAGTTTTGCTAGCACTATGATTTTTTTTGTCGAGGATTCAGCAAGATATGGGTTTATTGTTCCGGTCTTATTGTGCATCGCAGGCTGCGGTGTTAAATATGAGCGACTTTTTGCCACAGGACTGACCTTTTGTTGCGTTCACTCCTTTCCAGCTCAGTGTTCCGTATTGATCTTCGACGTCTGATTCTGATCTTAGCCGTAATGAGCGCCTTCGTGACGTTAGCGAACAGCTTTTATGCCAGCTACCGTGTTCAACGTCAGTTGCTGATAGACAATACGCTTGAAGAAAATCGCGTTTATGCGACGAAACTGGCGGCCAGCACCGAACAGTTTATCAAAAGCATGCAAAAGCAACTGGCCTACAGCGCAGTGATAGCGGCAAGCCATTTTGACGATCCTGCTATTCTTCAGTCCGAGACCGCTCGCCTCAGATACCAGACGGACAGCTTCAATTCTGTGGTGATCACCAATTCCCACGGGAAAGTGCTGGCGACATCGCCGGACAGCCTGCAACTGGTCGGCCATATTCTCTCGACACCGGGTGCTCTTGAAGCGCTGAAAGAGCGCCGTCCGCTGATCAGCAAACCTTACATCTCCGCGGCTCAAAATTTGGTCATTGTCATCTCAACACCCGTCATCACCAGTGACGGAAAGTACCTTGGGTATATTGGCGGAACCATTTATCTCAAGCAAAAAAGCATCCTGAATGAACTGTTAGGCGAGCATTTTTATCGCGACGGCTCATACATTACGGTGCTCGACGAAGACCGGCGTATTCTTTATCACCATGATGCCAGCCGCGTGGGCGAGGTGATGCCGCCGCACCCGATGACTGAAATTGTCAAAACCGCGTCTAACGGCAGCCTGTTGGTGGAAGGTGTAGCTGGAGAGCAGATGTTGGCAGGGTATGCGGTTGTGCCGTCTTCCGGCTGGGATATTGTGACCCTGCGCCCCACGGATGCCACGCTGAAACCCCTGGAAGGGCTGATGGTGAAGGTACTCAAACATCTTACGCCGTTGGCTGTGCTGACATTAATTTTTGTCTGGCTGTTCTCGCGGCTGATCGCCCGCCCGTTGTGGCTGCTGGCGCGTAATGCTAACGAAATGGATAACCCGGATGTTTCCCTCAATATCCGCGACATCCCCTCGTGGTACTTCGAATCCAACCAGCTGAAACGCGCGCTGCTGATTGGCATCAGTCTTCTGCAAAAAAAGATCGGTAAGCTCAAATTCGAAGCGCAAACTGACCCGATGACCGGGCTGTTTAACCGTCGTGGGCTGGCTATGACGCTGGAATCCGTGGCACAAGTCCGTCAGCAGTTTTCAGTGATTGCACTGGATATCGATCACTTCAAATCTATCAACGATTCTTATGGTCACGATGTCGGCGATGAAGTTATCAAATCCATGGCGGAACAGATCCGTCATAACGCGCGGGAAACAGACATTTTGTGTCGGGTCGGCGGAGAGGAGTTTCTCGTTCTGTTGCCGCGTACGGTGCTAGCTGAAGCGGAAATGATTGCGGAGCGTCTTCGTGAAAATGTTGAAAGTCTGGAACTGCCGGGCATCCGTCCTATCACAATTTCTCTGGGCGTGGCGCACTGGCACTATTTGCAGGGTGATCCTGATACGTCGTTGAAAAGAGCCGATGAGGCACTGTATAAAGCGAAACAGGATGGTCGTAACCGCGTGGTGGTCTCTGAGCCGTAATTCTCACGTGAAATCAGGGCATTAACTGCCCTGATTTTAACCGGTTATTTCTCTGCAGCGGCGGCCTGCTGTTTCTTTTCCTGCGCGGCAAGATGGTGCCCGATAGCGCAACCAGCTACCGCGCCGATGACCGCGTGGTGTTTCAAATGCCCCGCAACGCCTCCCACGACTGCGCCCTTGATACAACCTGCCGCCTGGGCAAATGAGCTCATCAGCAACATGCTGCAAATGATTGCGGCGAAGATTGTTTTTTTCACCTGATTTCCCCTGAATGAACAATTAGTGCTGTGGCAGAAAATGTCATAACAGGCGCTGGTTTGTCATTTTTCTATCTGTAAGCAGGTGCTGCTGATGTTACGTATTATGCTGCAAAACCCTGCTGGCGTGAGGACGTTTGGGATAATGACAGGTTACAACTGCTGAAGCGGTTAACGGCTCATTGAACAACGGTTTACTTTGCATCCCGCTGGCCGGGCTCTTGACTTTTTTTAAGTCTGCTAAACTTAAAATTAGTAACCGGCGAAGATCCCTTTCTTCGCTGTATCCGGTTATTTTCCACCCGTGAAGAAGGATGCCGCTATGACGCATCAAGAACAATTGCAGGCCCTGATGGTTCGCATTGACGCGCTGGAACAACGTGAAAGGCAACTGACATATGCTTCAAATGCTTATCAGGCAATTTTGACCACGTTATTGGGCATTCTGGATAAACCTACGCGCGATCGCGTGATCAGCATGGTAGACCAGGCTCACGATGTGGCTTATGCCAAAGCAAATCTGGAGCAGAAAGGGAATATTCTCGGCGCGGATGACATCACTCAGCGCATTTTCTTATTCGCGCAGGGGCGTGCAGCGCAGCCTAAGTGAAGGCAATTGAAGGATTTATTCGTGACTCGTTCCCTGAAAAGGCGACGAGAATTTTGTTTGTCCCCTTTTCAGGAACGGCGGTCGGTTTTTAACATATTGATGGCTGCGCCAAGTAAAATACGACGCTGAACGCCGGTGGCGCAGGCCAGTTGCTCGTCGAGATAACCAATCAGCGCATCGGCACTCAGAGGCTCCCCTCTGTGACGCATCTGAATCACGCCATCACCGATAATACGCGCCACTTCATCCCAAAGCGGTTGGATCTCACTTTCCGAGAATTTCATGATAGCTCCCGTTTGTGTGATTTACGTACAATCTACCATCTGAGTGGCGTGTGGCAAGTGTGCGGGCTGAGATTGGGTGGCAGGGCAAAAATGAGTTCCTTCCGGCACGCAGGCCGGAAGGGGGTTATCGCAATGCTTTAGTGCTTAATCACATACAAATCTTTGGTGTAGACGTAATTAAGCAGGCTGTCGTTGAAGCCGCCGACGTAAGGTTTCACCAGACGGGTGCTAACATAATGGTACAGCGGGATGACAGGCGACTGGTCGGTCAGAATCTGTTCTGCCTGCTGATACGCTTTGCCAACATCGGTTTTATCCGTCGCTTTTAATGCATCGTTCAGCGCCTTATCGTAAGTGGCATTGCTGAATTTAGGCGTATTTTCGCTGTTGCCGGTTCGCAGCGTATTCAGGAACGTGGACGGCTCGTTGTAGTCCGCAATCCAGGCGTAACGAACCACTTCGTAAGTCCCCTGATGCATGGTATCCAGCATGGTTTTCCATTCCTGATTCTGCAAAACGGCATCCACGCCGAGATTCTTTTTCCACATAGACGCCGCCGCGATGGCAATACGTTGATGTGCTTCTGACGTGTTGTACAGAAGATTGAATTTCAGAGGATGATCCGGACCAAAACCGGCTTCCTTCAGCAATTTCTTCGCTTCTTCGTTGCGCTGGTCCTGCGTCAGGCTGGCATCTTTCGGTTTGGCAAATGTAAATCCACCGGTATTATCTGGCGTCAGATGCCAGGCTGGCGTTTGTCCCTGACCCATCACTTTGTCGGCAATAATCGATTTATCAATCGCCAGATTCAGCGCCTTACGCACGCGCACATCGTTAAATGGCGGTTTCTGCGTGTTCATCGCGTAGTAATAAACGGCGAGATATGGGCTGACATGAACCTGCGAACCCAGCTCCTTTTTCAGCGAGGCGAACAATGGCGCCGGGATGGTATTGGTAATGTCTATTTCACCGGCTTTATAACGATTAACATCCGCCGTGCCGGACGCAATTGGCAGATAGGTAACTTTATTGATGACGGTATGCGCGTTATCCCAGTAGGTTGCATTACGGACTGCGGTTATGCGTTCGTTAACCGTCCAGGTATCCAGTTTAAATGGACCGCTGCTGGTGAGGTTGCCGGGCTGGGTCCATTTATCGCCGAATTTTTCTACATCGGTCTGACTGATTGGCGAAAGTGAAGGGTGCGCCAGCATGCCGAGGAAGTACGAAAGCGGCTGGTCGAGGGTGACTTCCAGCGTATTTTTATCCAGCGCTTTGATCCCTAACTGGTCGGCCGATTTTTTGCCCGCGATGATCTCATTGGCATTGAGGACGTGCATGCTGCCAAGATAACTTTCGTAAGGTGAAGCGGTTTTAGGGTCGATCAAACGACGCCAGCTGAAAACAACATCCTGTGCGGTAATCGGAGAACCGTCAGACCAGACAATACCGGGGCGTAAATGGAAAACCCAGGTTTTCTGATCTTTCGTTTCCCAGCTTGCGGCCAGCGAGGGTTGTGCATCGCCCTTGTTATCAATGGTAATTAGGCCCGCAAAAAGATCACTCAGAATGTTGAATTCAACATCGCTTTCCACTTTATGCGGATCGAGAGATGCCGGTTCACTCCCGTTATTGCGCACGATTTCTTGTTTTGCTGCCAGCTCAACTCCCGCGGGAACGGTCGCGGCGTAGCTGGTAAAAGGTGCCAGAAAGGCACTGGAAAGAAGGACTGCGAGGGGAAGTTTCTGAAAGCAGCCATAAGTTTTACGTATCGTCATTGCCATTTCCTGCCCTGTCAATATGGTTAAATATCAATGAGTAACAGGGTATTCATACCGCTCTTCTGACACTTTAGCAATCTATATGGAACATTTTATCGCCACGTTGTGAAAGCGGACACAAGGGGCTAATAACCGACACTCTCATGTGCCGGGATCCAGTAACCATCAATAAAATCTTCAATAGGGTAACAGCCGGCCTGGCGCAAACCTTGCTGGTGCATGGCGACAGTGCATTGTGCCTTCGTATCAAAGGCATCCACGACCAAATCTTCGCATCCACCGCCGAGATAACAGATGGTCAAAACAAGTGCGAACATCGTGCTCCTCCTTCGTTGTCACCTGATTAAGCATAGAAGGAATGTTCCGGTAACGACACAAAACGCGGTTCGTTTGCTGATTCTTTGTCCAGTTATAGCGAGGCGAAATACAAGAAAGGCGGGGATAGAGAATTTCATCCATGCGCGTGATATTCTCGCGACCATAATTTTTACGAATGGCTTTTGTGGAAGGAGTATCTGATGTCCGATTCTTTAAACAGAGAACAGGAAATTGAATCTGATCTGGTGGCATGCCAGCTGGTAATCAAACAAATTCTGGATGTAATCGAAATTATTGCGCCAGCGGAAGTTCGCGAGAAAATGTCTCACCAGCTGAAGAGTATTGATTTCAGTAAACATCCTGCCGGAGCGGATCCGGTCACTAAGCGGGCTATAGAAAAGGCTATTTCACTCATTGAACTGAAATTTACCCGACACGACAGCTGATGCTTTTGTTATGCCCGCCGCTGGGGTGGGCATAACACGCCAAACTTTTCTTTATTTATTATCCACCACATCGCCGACTTGTTTGAAGATCGGGCAATTAGCCACGCCAATGACGCCGCTGTCGGAATGGATATACTGCGAGCTGACAATCCCGCGTGCGGTCAGATACTGACATTTTAGCCCAAGACCCGCTGCATTTTCACTGCTGCCGACGGTCACACCGTAGCCGGAAAAAAGAAAAACGGCGTAAATAACGGCCAACACAATAATTGTTTTAATCACACTCATCCCAAAACTCCCCATGTTCATCCTGATGTTTCAGGATATTGATAAGTCTAGTAGAAGTTATTTCCGGGTAAATGTCATTCCAGCAAATTCTGAATCGCGGTGTTCGGTCTGAAAGCAAAAAAATTGGCCCCTGAAAAGAGGCCAATTGATGACTTAACTCTGCGTCTGACACAGAGCAGGCAGAAATTACCAGCGGTATTTCATACCCACGTTTGCTGCCCACGGCTGGTCAACATCGCTGCCGCCCAGGTAGTTAGCACCCGCGTAAACGGTGAAGCTTTTACTCATGTCGAACTGACCGCCTAAACCAACGCGAACTGCTGAGCCGTCGATGCCGTTATCGATACGGTCACCGTTGATATCCGCGTCATTGTTCGCATCTTCATAAACGTATGCCAGTGTTGCGTAAGGGCTGATGGCCTGATCGGCACCCAGATCAAAGGTGTAACCGATATTGGTACCCAGCTCGTAACGCATGCTGTCATAAGCCTGATCGCTGACGCGCATGTTGTTGCTCATGCTGTAGTCGTCATCACCGATGAATACGCCAGTGATGCTAGCGTAAGGCGTCAGATAAGCCTGAGGTGCGAATTTCCAGTCGTAACCGGCTTTCAGACCGAAGCCCCATGCGTCGGTGGCGTTATCACCAGACACTTGCTGACCATTGCTCATGGTGCTGTCAGTGGAGTTATTGAAGTGGCTGTAGCTCAGAGACGAATCAATGAATACGCCATTTTTGAAGTCCAGGCTTGAGTAAACGCGTGCTGACTGGCTGTCAGTATCTGCGCTTGCGTTGTCCATAGACAGGCTGGATTTCGCGAAGCTGGCTGCCATACCAACCAGCCATTGGCGATCGCCGCCACCTTCAGTGACTTTATCCAAACCAACCATGATGCCGTTAACGTCCTGATCGTAATCAACAACGCCATTGTCGCCGTTTTGCTGACCGCCAAAGTAGTTAACCCATACGCCTCCTTTGTCATCACCCTGGGTGTGACGTGAACTGTCCATACGGTTGCTCAGAGTATCCTGCTCTATGTGCCAGGTTGCAGCATTAGAAGAAGGCAGGCTCAGCGCCGCGTTAGCGGTAGAAGTGATGCCTTGTTTAGCCAGAACCACGGTATCGCCAACTTGTTCTGCCTGATACTTATAAGGACCCAGGTCAGCGGTATTTGCGTGAGTAAAGGTTGCATTGCCACCGTAAGTGCGGATCAGTTCTTTATTCTGATAGTCCGCAACACGGCCCTCGCCGGTCGCGTTATCAATACGGACCTGATAATTGCCGTTAGTTACGCCATTAACAGCCAGATGACCATCGGAATTCATACCGATAGTACCGCGGTCGTAAACGTAATCCGCAGCAGTTTTGTCGCGGGCGTTGTTCATGTCGGAGTTCAGAATATACTCACGGCTGCCAACGTTGAAGGTACCGTCATCAGTCAGCACCATGTTGTGAGTATCAACCTCACCAGCGCCTAAATTCAGCTGAGAACCGTTACCAACGGTAATGGTGTTCGCGTACAGTGAAGCAGTTTCTTCGGTCAGGGTCGCTTTACTGCCTGAGTTCAGGTTCAGCGCGTCAGTTGCAACGCCGCCGTGTGCTGCAATTTTCAGGCTAGACTGATTAGTCAGAGAAATGTTGTCTGCAACCAGAGTCGAATCAACAACATTCATCTGTGACTGGTTATTCAGGGTCAGGTTATCAATGTTGGATGCCTTTGTGGTATCCCACTCAGAACCATTGTTCAGAGCAACATTGAACAGACCGCTCTGATAGACGCTGTCGCCGATTAAAAGGTTAGTAGTATTGCTATAGAGTGAATCCGGCCAGATGCTGTTAGCCGAGCGGTCATACAAAGTATAATCTTTGTCGACATTAGAAGTCGCTGCACCAACCCATTTACTGCCGTTATCCAGGGTCAGATTCAGTTCGTCGGTGTCATCCCAACCATTAGTATCAAGATTGCCGTCGCCATTGTTGTCGTGGCCACCCTTATAATAATTATTGTCAAATGAGCTTGCGAAAGTGACATCGCCTTTAAGGGTGGAATTATTAAAGACGGCGTTAGTCTTCATTGAGTTATCTTGTGCGGTTGCTGCTACAGATAGCGCAACATCATCGCGAGGGTCTGTTGCGCCGTCGGTTCTGGAACCGTAATCGCTAGGTTTATCAGACTGACCATAAAAACTATTATTATTCAGTTCACTGTATGAACCTGAAGTCAGAACAGAATCATTAACGGTGATATTAGTATCGTAGGTATTACCATTATTAACAGTGGTATCAGCCCAACCATAACCCTGTGTCAGCGCAATGCCAGCAACATGGGAATTGTTCTGGATAACGATGTTGCTTTCTTGCTCAAGTGTTACGGCAACACCTAAAGCAGAAGTTGGGTATTGCTGATGCGTAATTTTATTGTCTGCGCCAACGACGTCATAACCGAAGTTTTCGTAAGTATCATTGATTGTAGAATTATCAATGGTCAGCTGCAGGGGTAACTGATCGTATTCATTGCGGGCTGTAGAGCCACAAGTAGAGTCCGTAGAACCAACGCAACGGGAAGTGATCATGCCATTCACGGTGGTATTGGTGATATTCAGAACATTGCTGGTATTGCTATCAAAGCCCAGGTAATGCGTAGAGATAACGCCGTTTACGACTGCATTATTGATAGAAGAGTAGATGTCTCCGCCAGTGTAACTGTTATTGGCACCATCATTATCCACATAGCCGTGATAACCAATATAACCAGACTGAATCGAGTCACTGTAGAAAGTATCGTATACGGTGCCGGAGATGTCTGCTGACATCGCCGCAGGTGCTGTTACTGCAACAGCGCAGGCCAGCGCTATTTTAGAAACGAAGAACTTTTTATTCCATGCATGCATTTATTAATCCCTCAACAAAAAATAGTCAGCATGAACCAACTGAAATAATTCCAGTTACTATGCTTTGATTTATATTACCGAAGAGACAGAAGTGCTGTTCGACGGCGGGATGATATTTTAATGCAGGGTGTTATTCAATAAAGAAGTTCAAACAAACCTGAAAGAAAAATGAATTATTCTTGTTGTTTAAAGTTCTGGGTTTAATTTATTTGGAGTGTTTTAAATAATGTTTTTCTTTATGTTTTCTGAATAATTTCGGTATATTAGAATTTATGATTCTGTGCAGCCCCTCGCCTGGCAGACTCTGTAAAGGGGTTTTATGCGTGATAATCCGCTAAGCCCCCTGTGGACAGGGTTTTTCAGGATATTGGCCATGTTTATTTGAGTGAAAATTGCTGAGGTGCATTGTTAGGGTGAGTATATAACCTGTTTTTTTTAATTTCTTACATTGTGCAATGTGTTGGTTAAAAAAATTTATTTATCGGAAACTGTTTTGATGAACAATAGGGGTGATAGGTATGCAGTAAATGTTTATTTATTTGATGCAGATCAACCGGAGTTATTCGGTATTAATTGATAAGGGTTATGCATTATCGTGTATGATTTCTGTATGTGATAATTGCGGGGTGCGCTGAGAGTAAAAGGCGATACTTCGTTATATCGTTGTTTAGGATTTACGTCGTACTATGGGTTTCTGTTCTGCTATGTTTGGACTATCCCTTTGAGCCCTGATAGACGCTTTTTAAAACAAAAGAGACCTGCCATCAAATTGAAAAAGCCTGTTTTCAGTGTCAGGAGGATCATGATGTTTGTCCTTTTCCTGCTCATCTGTATCGGTCTGTACTTGCTTGCCCTCAACAGCTATTGCGATCAGGGCGGCAACTTTGACCTTGGTGTTTGCTCTATCACCTCCTTTATTCCCTTCTGAGTAATGCTGCCAGACGAATCTGCGAGCTTTGGGATTCGCAAACCAGTAAGAAAACCCTGTTTTTTTGTGAATGGCTTCCCTGACCTGCCGGGGATGGTAAGATGCTTGCTCTGAACATTCAGTGGTAGGGTAGTCAATGTTTGATTTCGCAATGGGCCAAAACAGCCTGGCTTCATTGGTGCTGTGTGCACTCTCAGCGCTGTTATTCCTTCTGGTATGGTTTTTTGTCAGCCGCGCCAGCGTCAGAGCAAATGAGCAAATTGCTTTGTTGCACGAGATCGCTGAGCAGCAACGCCAGCAAACCGAGTTGCTCAAGGTTCTGGCTGCACAGGCAAAGGGCAATGCGCCCTCGGTTGAGGCAGACGATGATTCTGCTCTCAGCCTGCGCGGATTTATTCCTGAAAGATAGTTCCGTTTTGTTAACCCGCCAATTGGCGGGTTTTTCATTTATGCTTTTCATTCACAAAAGTGTCTTAATCTTCCGGTAGTCTCCACGCATGTGCCCTGCAGGATGGAAGAACAGATGATCAAATGGTCTGAAGAAAACGACAGTGAAGTAAACCACAACATTGCCTTATTGACCGGAGAGGAGCCTGAGAAGTGGTATCCCTATGGCGGCATTAAAGGCAAAGATTATTGCAACAACCCCTCCGATGCGTGGCCGATTATTTGCGCCAACAAAATCAGCATAAATTTTAAAGAGTTACAGAACGATCCTCTCTGGCTGGCAGAAATCAGCAGCCCGAACGGTCAATGGCAAGCGCAGAGCAAACGGCCTCTTCGTGCAGCAATGGTATGTTTCCTGCTTAGTAAGACTTGCGCATAATTAAAAGGGCAGAGATACTCAGATTGTGACAAGGTTTTGCAGAGAAGTGATTCGAATAAGCATCGCATAAAGCGATGCGTATCAAGTGATTAATGTTTCCTCATTTTGACAGTTGTGTCTAAGGCGGAGTCCATTATGAAGCGCATCATTAAAGGTGATAAAAATCTTTCCCATCTGGTGGTTGCTCATGCAGCTATCGACAGTCATGAAAAAGCCTACGGCAAACGCCGTCAGGGCTGGCCTTCTACCTACCTCATTAAATACAAAGATGCGCGTGTTGCGGTCGAAGTCGTGACCCGCAGACAATCCTATGTGGCAACTCTCATGATCGGCGCCAGAAATCTGACCAAACTTTGTGGTATGCCTGCCTGATAAGCAGAATGAAGAGTCTCAAACTTAAAACCGTGCCGGATTTTCCGACACGGTTTTTCTTTACACCGTCTTCGTTGACAGGCGAACCTGATGCAAGCTGCCGCGAGGGAAGGGGCGTTTTATCAGCCTGAGCATCAGGGAGATGAGATCCATCATCAGCAGCAATGTGCCCGTGATGGCCAGAATCATAAGCCCGGCAAATGCCAGGATGACTAGTTTTAGCGCCGGCGGCAGCGTGAACCGGCGAAAGCGAGAGCGCAGCCACAGACGTCCATATTGTGTCTGGATCTGCATAATGTGCGTCAGTCGCGCACTGAACGACTTGCGATTTTTCGTTGTGTTCATTGTCATAAAGCGTCTCCTTTCAGAACATCTCTAGTACAACACAGAGTTATTAAGATTTTCTTAATGGCCGCTAAACGTTCATTTGCCACATTATTTTGCACTTTCTGTCTGTGGTGTACCCTGCAAGTATGATAGTTATTCAATATTGCAGACCTGAACTGCACGCCGGAACCGTCATCTCACAGGAGCCTTATGCCTGGTAAAAATCCCTATTACGATCCTTCAAAAGCCCATCATACGCCTGAGGGTTTCACTAATGCCGAACCGCAAAACCGACAGGAAGGCGACCTGAAACGCTGGAGGAAAGAACGCAGAGAACAGGGTTTGCCGGTTCCTCCTAATAAAGGGTATGCACATTTTGTCAGCCAGTGGTGGCAGGCGGCTGATTTCAGCGGAACTGATGACCGGTTATGGTTTTTAGGCCACGCCTGCCTGTTGCTTAGGGTCTCGGGTCGTTACATTCTGACCGATCCGGCGCTTTCTGACCGCGCTTCGCCGCTGAGTTTTTACGGTCCGAAAAGGAAAACGCCAGTCGCGGCTTCCGTCGATAAGCTGCCAAAAATCGACGTCGTACTGTTTTCGCACAATCACTACGACCATCTGGATCGTATGACGGTTCTTCGTCTCCTGCGCCGCTTCCCCGATGTGCAGTTTATGGTGCCGCTGGGAATGAAGCTCTGGCTGACGCGACATGGTGCGAAATACGTCGAGGAACTCGACTGGTGGGAAGAGCGAACGTTCGGTGAGATCACGATTTCCGCGGTTCCGGCACGCCACTGGAGTATGCGTACTCTGTGGGATCGCAACCGTTCGCTGTGGTGTGGATGGGTAGTGCGTCATCCTTTGCTAAAGTTCTACTTTTCCGGGGACAGTGGTTACAGCGATCAGTTTGAAAAAATCGGGCAACGCCTTGGGCCATTTGATTTGGCGGCGATTCCGGTTGGCGCGTATGCACCAAGATGGTTCATGAGCGCGCAGCACATGGACCCGCAGCAGGCTGTCGAAGTGTTTAAGGAATTGCGTTGTCACAAAGCAGTGCCCATTCACTGGGGCGTTTTTGAATTAGCGGATGAATCCCTTGATGAACCTTTGCGAGAATTATCTCAGGCTATAAGTCAAAGTGACTTGCCTGAAATGGAATTCAAACCGTTAAAAATTGGGGCAAGCATGTCTAAAGGTTGAATTTCATTTTTCATCAGGCAAACAGGAGGCGAAAAGAAAATGGCTCATCATTAAATGAGAAGTATTATCAATTAAAGGAGTCGATTCCCCGAAACGCCTACAAAAAAGAGGGGTTATGAAGTTGTTAATTATAATCCCGGTGCTGATTAATTATCAGGCCAATGAAGTATGTCTGTGAGGAATTATGGCGTGTCAGGACATACTCAATGTGCTGTTTTGAGCGTTAACCGCGATTTTTTTAGATTATACAGTAGATTATAGGGTGCTACACTGGACATCTGTGTGCAGGAATCAGTCAACCTTGGTTGTCGTTTTCTGATGAAAGATTGAAAGGGTTATGTGACTCATATCTTTAAGTGATAAATCTAAGATGGGATTTCGATCACGGTATTTAATATTTATTTTTTATATCGATATTTAGTATTTGAATAAGTCTGGGTGAGGATGTTTATTAACTGTTATCTCGATTTAACCAACTCGCAAACTTTAATTCATTATAATGTCAAAATCCGGAATGTCGAAAAATTGGATTTATATATGTACCGGTGTGGAATTGAATTCTCTCAGGTGGCTGTGTTTCTCTGTATTATCCTGTTGAGATAAAGCCGCACAGTTTGGGTGCATTTATTCCTTTATCCCCTTTGTTTTGCACCATTTTATCCATCTATGGCGTAATTGATTATTGCATAACCAGTCATACCATCCGGATATGTTCCTGTCGGTATGCCCGATCTGTCTGACAAGTGTGCAACTCGCCCGCCAGACAGGCTATAAGCCGAGTGTTGCCTGCCGGAAGGTGCCCGACTATCACGCAGAATCCCAACTTCCGGAAGAAGTCTGGAATGCGCGCTGCAATAAAAATTCAAATAAAGATGTGTTTTACGCTTACGGATCTGCATTAAATGATCAATAATCAAAAACAGGTCGTTATTGTTTTGTTTGATATGCAGGTAAAACTGCAAAGCAGAAAAAAGCATGTCTATCAACATATTTCAGCATAACTGAACACGAAGTGCCTTTAACCGGCTCAAATATGTGCGACATGTCCATCGCTGATTAAAAATGGCTTGCCATCGAATTCAGAGTATGTGATAACGCATCTGGGTAAAACGAGGTACAGTTCTGTATATGTGTGGCATTTTCAGTATAGAAGTTCTGAGTAAAGACGTTCACGTTGAATACCGCTTCTCTGCCGATTCTAATCTTAGTGCCTCAAGCAGTAACGACTCTAGTTTGTCTATGTAACGCCCTCGGGCGGTTTAAACAATCCAAAGGAAATACTCAAGATGGCAAAGATCAAAGGTCAAGTTAAGTGGTTCAACGAGTCTAAAGGTTTCGGTTTCATTACTCCTGCTGACGGCAGCAAAGACGTGTTCGTACACTTCTCTGCAATCCAGGGTAACGGCTTCAAAACTCTGGCTGAAGGCCAGAACGTAGAGTTCGAAATCCAAGACGGCCAAAAAGGCCCGTCAGCAGTTAACGTAACTGCAATCTAAGCAGCGCTTAGCTGTAAAAAAACCCGCCATGCGCGGGTTTTTTTGTGCTTGTTGATCCGCCGTTTCTCTGGATTATAAGATCATAATGCCAGATTGCTGGTTGCGGCCACTGATCCCTGGATGCGTCGGGTCTTTTGCGCGCTGATGACTGTTGCGGCGAAAACTGGTGTATTTAAATCCGTTTCCGGCAGGCGCTTCGGTACAGATTGTACAGCTGCCGGCATGATCAATGCCCGCAAAGCCGAGGGAATGCAGTTTGGCACTGGTGATTGCCGCCAGATCGAGATGCCGGTGCCGGGGTGAAATCAGTGCAGGAGGCAAATCGAGGCGTTGCATAAAATCATCCACCAATTCCTGGCTGACTTCATAACAGCAGTTTCCTGCCGCCGGACCAATCGCCGCAAACCAGTTTGAGGTATCGCCGTTCTCATTAATCCGCTCAGCCATTTTTTCAAGAATACCGTCGATGAGTCCGCGCCAGCCTGCATGTATCGCCGCGACTTCCTTACCATCCTTGCGGCAAAAAATAACCGGCAGACAGTCAGCCGTGAAAACAGCTAACAGAATTCCGGGCGTTGACGTGATAAAACCATCGGCCTCGCCGCAGTCTTGCCCGGGCTGGACGACATCCGCAATACGTGTGCCGTGAACCTGTTTCTTTTCAGGGCGGGTGGATTCATAAGCTTGCAAATGTGCGGGGAGCAGATTTTCTTTGTCGCCGAATCCATGCAGGATCCCGGGGATAGGGCTGAGTAAAGCTGAGTTATCACTCATCTCGTTTCTCGGTTAGAAAAATGTTGTCGACTCAGTGTAGCCGTCTTTGAACCGGATTTTCCAGCAGTTGCAACAACAGTACGCCTTCTTTAGACTTAGCCCTGTTGCGAATTTTCGCCCTTTCAGACTTTCCTTGCAGGTTTCCCGCATGACTTATCAATGTCCACTTTGTTTCCAGCCGCTTGAGCTGACAGGCCAGCAATGGCGATGTGCCGCTAATCATCAGTTTGATAACGCCAAAGAAGGCTACGTTAATCTGATGCCGGTGCAGCATAAACGCTCGAAACAGCCCGGGGACAGCACTGAAATGATGGTTTCGCGCCGTGCTTTTCTCGACACCGGACATTACCAGCCATTGCGCGACCGGCTGATTGATATTCTGAATAACGCGCTGCCGGAAAACACGCAAACGTTGCTCGATATCGGTTGCGGGGAAGGCTATTACACCACCGCGCTGGCGGAACGCTTATCGCAGCATCGTAAGATGAATGTCTTCGGTCTGGACGTGGCGAAAGTAGCCATCCGCTACGCGGCTAAACGCTACCACAATGCGTCATTTTGCGTTGCTTCCAGCCACCGTTTACCGTTTGCCGACAACTCTCTGGACGCCGTGGTGCGAATCTATGCGCCATGCAAAGCGCAGGAGCTTTACCGTGCGATTAAACCCGGTGGTGTGGTCCTGACCGTCGCACCCGGGCCTCGCCATTTATATCAGCTGAAAGGTATGATTTATCATGATGTTCAGCTGCACGCGGATCTGGATGAACAGCTGGAAGGTTTTGAGCGCATCAGTACAGAAACGCTGGCTTACGATATGCGACTTACAGGTGCTGAAGCGTTTGATTTGCTGCAAATGACGCCGTTCGCATGGCGGGCGACGGAAGAGGTGATGGCGAATTTAAAATCTCAGTCTGCGTTCGAATGTGAGACTGATTTTGTGATCAGACTGCACCAGCGTCAGTCTGACTAACAGAGCTGGTTTTTCCACAGTCAACCTTCGAGCCCACGCCTCCCAACACTTCGGCCCATTCCTCCGGCAGCGGGCCAATAAACCGCCCAGCATAATGCCTGGCATAGACATGGGCATCTGCGTCATGCGCCAGGTTATCACTGACACATAAGGGTTTAAATTCAACTTACTGATGGCTAACCATTAAATTATAAATTCTTTCAAGGTCGTCCAGTTCATTGACGCGAATGAGTAATTTTTTCTGCTCTAACTCAAATACCAGTACACCATCTTCGGAAAGATTCATGCTACGAATCCTGTCGTAGGTGATGAATGTATTAGCGAAATAAAAACCCTGCGGTTTGAACAGCATTTTTGGCCAGCGAATAAACGACAAATAGAAGGCAATCAGCCCTAAACCTATTAACAGATAATTCGTTATCGCCGTGCCGTTTGAATGGATATTGTTGTACAGAAGGATCGCCAGCAGGCCAATGAAAATGATGGAATCCAGTCTGTTGCGGCGTCGCAGGTTCACCCGCAGCTGCGTTTTGCCATTCCGGGTACCCATGATGAATTCGTCGTAGATGGCGTAGGCAAGTAACAGAAGGGTAAACAGGGCGAGGACAATATCGGTGACAGACATGAAAAACTCCAGCAAACAGCCATCAGGCAAAACAAGATAGAAACACAGAAACCGGCAAAATACAGCGATAAAAAAACCGGGGGATTGCTCCCCCGGTTTTCAAGGTTATTAGAGACCTAACAGGCCAATCCAGTAACCGAAGATACCGATGGCGAAGAAGCCAACGATAATCCACAAGGCATTCACTTTCTTACGCAGCAGCCACATACAGCCGAAGGTCAGCAGTAACGGCACCAGGCCTGGCATCAGCTGGTCCAGAATCGTCTGTACTGTAGTGACCGTGGTATGGCCCGTCTGGTCGGTGATTTTGGAGACTACCAGCGGAATGTTTACGTGCGTCCACTTGTTAACCAGGGCCCCCATGACAAAGAGGCCGAGAATTGACGCCCCCTCTGTCAGTTTTTGCAAGAAGCCGCCGCCCATATCGTTAACGATATCAACACCTTTTTTGTAGCCATAAGACACGCCGTAGTAACGGGTCAGCAGACGTACAAGGTTAAACAGCACGAAGAACAGCAATGGCCCCAACAGGCTGCCGGTCATCGCGATACCCGCGCCAAGTGCCGCAAATACCGGACGAACAGTACCCCAGAAGATTGGGTCACCCACACCGGCCAGCGGCCCCATCAGACCAACTTTCAGGCCGTTGATGGCTGCGTCGTCGATAGGGGCGCCGTTAGCACGCTGTTCTTCCATCGCCAGCGTTACACCCAGAACTGGCGCAGCAACGTAAGGATGGGTGTTGAAGAATTCCAGGTGGCGTTTAATGGCCGCTTTGCGATCGTCGTTATTTTCAGGATAGAGACGACGAATTGCAGGCACCATACAGAAGCAGAAGCCCAGTGCCTGCATACGTTCGAAGTTCCATGACCCCTGGAAAAGGTTGGAGCGCATAAACACACCGCGAATATCGCTGGCCGTGAGTTTTTTAACTTCAGTTTGATCAACCATGTCCTTCACCCTTAATCCAATTCGTTGTCGAGGTCGTTAACACCCGGTGCAGCCGCTGCTTGCGCAGACTTGTTGTATTTCGGGCTCAACTGGATGTAAAGAACCGCCATCACCACACCAATCACACCCAGTGCAACCAGGTTGAAGTTGGTGAATGCAGCAGTAACGAAACCAAGGTAGAAGAACGGCATCAGGTAGCCAGCGCGCATCATGTTGATGACCATGGCGTAACCGACAACGACGATCATACCGCCGGCGATGTTCAGACCGTTGGTGACCACTTCAGGGATGGACGCCAGCAAATCATGAACGATGGCAGTACCCACAGAAACTGCAACGATGACGGCAGGGATTGCGATACGCATTGCCTGCAGAACCAGCGCTGAAACGTGGATCCAGCTGATCGCGTTCAGGTTACCTTTTTCAGCGGCCTTATCGGCAGCGTGCTGGAAGGCAACGGTGATGGTACGAACGATGATAGTTAATACCTGGCCGGCCGCAGCCAGCGGGATTGCCAGTGCGATACCTGCACCAACAGACTGTCCGCCTGCGATAACCAGAATGGTGGAAATAATGGAAGCCAGAGCGGCATCGGGTGCAACAGCAGCACCGATGTTCATCCAACCCAGAGCGATCATTTCCAGAGTACCGCCGATGATGATCCCGGTTTTAACATCACCCAGAACAAAACCGATTAAGGTACAAGCAACTAACGGACGGTGAAACTGGAATTCATCCAGGATCGAACCCATCCCGGCAATACATGCAACAATAAATATCAGCACAATTTGTAGTGTGGTGATCTCCATTGCACTTCTCCTATGACCAAAGGACGCTGAGTATAAACAGGCGCATCAGGCAGATAACGTTGAGGGAATCTGCACAAACTCGATGTGCTTATTAATTCATCTTATTAATGAGATCCATCATCTTGAGGCGCGAGTCGGTAGAGACTTTACGCACTTCAAGCTCGATACCTTTTTCATTCAATTTCTTGAACGCTTCGATATCTTTTTCGTCGACAGACACGGCGTTATTCACCTGAGTTTTACCCTGACGGAAAGCCATACCACCGATGTTTACGGTAGTGATTTTCACGCCACCCTCAACCAGACGCAGAACGTCCGTTGGGTTGGTGAACAACAGCATGACGCGGTCGTTGGCATATTTCGGGTTGTCCCAGACGCGAATGGCTTTCGCGACGTCGACAACGTGTGCGGTAACACCAGGAGGGGCAACCTGAGTGAGCAGCGTTTTACGCACGGTGTCGGCAGCCACTTCATCGCTGACAACAATAATGCGGGTCACGTTGGTTTCTTTGGTCCAGCGGGTCGCTACCTGGCCATGAATCAAACGGTCATCGATACGGGCAAGGCCGATTTTCATATGGTCGTTCGGACCGGCAGGTTTCGCCGGGGCGGCTGCTTTTGGCGCAGGGGCGGCAGCAGAAACTTGAGGCGCAGCTTCCGGCGCTTTCAGTGCTTTCACACCGATTCGGCCAGTTTCTACTGCGATGGCAACCAACTCTGCGAAAGAGGGGTTATCATCACGAGCCATGAAAGTCTCTGCCAGCATCGGGATGTTAACACCGGTGACAACTTCGTAATTTTCTTTATCGACAACAATGCGGCTGGCGGCGTTGAACGGGCTGCCACCCCATGTATCGACCAGGAAAAGAACGCCGCTGCTGGTGTCTAAACCACCCAACTTTGCCGTGTACTTTTCGATCAGGGTTTCGGCGTTTTCGCCGGGAACGAAATCAATGAAGGCGACATTATCCTGTTCACCTAAAATCATTTCCGCTGTTTTCAGCAACTGCTCAGCTGCTGACCCGTGCGTGCCGATGATAATAGCAATACTCACTCGCTACCTCCTCTGTTAACTCTGGGAAAGAGTTATGCACATAAGTAATGGTGCTGATGATGTCCGCCCGTTTTTATTCCTGAGGCGAACAGGGCACTCCCTGCGTAACTGATCTTTCCTTAACTTCTGATAAGACTGCTAAACAGTGAAACTGCAGAACCTCAACAGGTTGTGCGACGTGATTTATTTTAGTGTGCGAAAAAATAATTTTTGTGACGACTGTCCGTTATTCAACGACGTAATGTGAATACGCTTCACGTGGGCAATAAAACAGCATAGTTGTTACAGGATGATGCTGAAGGTAAAAAAACATACTTTCTTCATATAATCATTCCTGATAGAGTGAATTTCCCAATAATTGAACAGGAGTACCGGGCCTCAGCCCTCCCTATGGACTGTCACCGACGTCACTATTCTTCGCTTTTTCACCTCATGATCACCGGCAAATCCGCCCCAATGGGCCTGATTTTTGCCGCACTGAAACCGCTTTCATCTGTTAATTTTGCAGTAAAAAAAGTTTGCCGTGCTATCAATAGCTCTGCGAACTGCGTTTCTTTGCGTCTTTTTTCTTTAACTCATTGCGGAGTCTGACATGGAATTTCTGATGGACCCTTCAATATGGGTCGGTTTACTGACGCTTGTTGTCCTGGAAATTGTTCTGGGTATCGACAACCTTGTTTTTATCGCCATCCTTGCCGATAAACTGCCGCCTAAACAGCGAGATAAAGCCCGAATCATCGGCCTGTCGCTGGCGCTGATTATGCGTTTAGGCCTGCTGTCGCTGATCTCGTGGATGGTCAAACTGACCACGCCGTTGTTCAGCATTGCGCAGTTCAGCTTCTCGGGGCGGGATCTGATCCTATTGGTCGGCGGTCTGTTCCTTCTGTTTAAAGCCACCACTGAGCTGCATGAGCGGCTGGAAGGGCACGACGAACAAGGAACGCCAAACCGCGGCTATGCCAGCTTCTGGTCAGTGGTGGCGCAGATTGTTGTGCTTGATGCAGTATTCTCGCTCGATGCGGTGATTACGGCCGTCGGCATGGTGAACAACCTGGCTGTCATGATGACGGCGGTGGTGATCGCCATGGGCGTGATGCTGCTGGCGTCGAAATCGCTGACGCGTTTCGTGAATAACCATCCGACGGTTGTCGTGCTGTGCCTGAGCTTCCTGCTGATGATCGGCCTGAGCCTGATTGCAGAAGGATTTGGTTTCCATATTCCGAAAGGCTATCTGTACGCCGCGATTGGTTTCTCGATTCTGATTGAACTGTTCAACCAGATTGCGCGCCGCAACTTCCTGAAAAGCCAGTCGAACAGGCCGATGCGTGAACGTACTGCCGAAGCAATTCAGCGTCTGATGGGCGGGAAACGTCAGAATCAGAACGAAGATGAACCGGCTGACGACGTGTTACCGGCCGGCGAGACGTTTGCTGAAGAAGAACGGCATATGATCACCGGCGTACTGACGCTGGCATCGAGAACCCTGCGCAGCGTAATGACGCCGCGAACCGAAATTTCCTGGGTTGACTGTGAAAAATCCCCGGCTGAAATTCGCAGTCAGTTGCTCGATACGCCGCACAGTTTGTTCCCTATCTGCCGCCATTCTCTGGATGATGTGATCGGGGTCGTTCGTGCGAAGGACCTGCTGGTTGCGCTGGAAAACGGTGAAAACATCGTGGCATTTGCGGAGAAAACGCCGCCGATTGTGGTGCCGGAAACCATGGACGTCATCAACCTGCTGGCGGTTCTGCGTAAGGCGAAAGGCCGTCTGGTGGTCGTGAGCAATGAATTTGGTGTGATTCAGGGGCTGGTGACGCCACTCGACGTGCTCGAAGCGATTGCGGGCGAGTTCCCGGACGAAGATGAAACGCCGGACGTTATTGCCGACGGTGAGTCCTGGATTGCGAAAGGCGGTACGGATTTGCATTTGTTGCAGCAAATCCTCGACGTGAACACGCTGGTCAGTCCTGACGATGATTTCGCTTCGCTGGCGGGCTTACTGCTTTCGAAGTCCGGGCAGATGCCGGTGGCGGGTGAGGTGATTGAAATGGCTTCGCTGCGCTTCGAAATCCTGGACGTGTCGGAATACCGCATTGAGCGTGTGCGCATTTCACGCATTAAGTCAGAAAATGACTGGGAGCAGGAACAGTAACCGGTTCCGCTTCTGTGAAAACGGCGACTCCGGTCGCCGTTTTTTATGGTTTGAATTCAGTGGCAGGCTATCAGGCCGGTTTGGTTTCATTCGGCGGCGTGATGATTTGAGTCGATTTTTTATAGCGCTCAAGCCAGATAGGAAACACTTCAATGGGCATTGGCCGGGCAAAATAGTAACCCTGCAATGAATCAACTTTCCGCTGCCGCAGATATTCCACCTGTTCACGCGTTTCCACCCCTTCAGCAATCAGCTTCAGATTCAGGCGCTGCGCTAGCGTAATGATGGTGTCGGTGACCGTCGCGTTAATCGCGTCCGTACCAATCGACGCGGTGAAGGCCTGATCAATTTTGAGTACGTCAGGATTCAGCGTCTTGAGATAACTCAGCGAACTGTGGCCGGTGCCGAAATCGTCAATGGCCAGCAGTATCCCCATCTCTTTCAGTTGTGAAATTTCTGCCGCGCGTAATTCCTGCAAACGTGTTCGTTCGGTCAGTTCCAGCATTAGGGAAACCGAAGGCTGCGCCGGAAGCCAGATTTTGCGGATATCATCCACAATTTCCATGTTATTAAAATGCTGTGCCGCGACATTAATACTGACGTAAAAACCCGGTGTGGCAGGGAAAACTTCCAGATTATCGGCCACCGTCTGAATCAGGTAGCGCGTGAGCGAAATGATCAACCCATGCTGCTCGGCGAGCGGAATAAAGACATCGGGCGACACCCATTCCTGACGGCGATTTTTCCAGCGCATCAGGGTTTCCACGCCGATACAGCGGCCATCGGTACTGTTAATGATAGGCTGGCAATAGACCTTAAATTCGCGGTGTGAAATCCCGTGGCTGATCGGATAAGCCAGGCTGATCCGGCTGCCGGAAAGCAGATAAACCGCCGTGGCGGTCAGAAGACTGATTAAAACCGAAAGGGGCAGATGCGATAAAAGCTCACTCCAGGCCAAATCGCTGGCTTCTTCACCATAGAGCGACACGGAAAAATCGTATTTATCAGAGCTAACGCTGAGCAACGCGGGCTGCGGGAGATGACTGCTTTCCACAATCTCGTCACTGCCGTACTCGAGGTTTTGTCTTCCAACATTGAGAACGATGTGGCTGGCGTAAGGCGGTTGCGGCTCAAGCAGGAAGTTTGAAAGGACACCGATGTTATAAACAAACAGTTCGCCGTTGAGATTATCCGGCGTTGTCGGTTGCCAGAGTACCAGCGTCGGTGCATCAACCTTGCTCCATTTTGACGCGCGCAGATCAAGCTGAGTTTTGCCCTGAGCCAGAGCCGGCAGTGTTTTATTGAAATTAAGGTCTAAAGTTCCGATCAGGCTCGAACAGACGATGGTGCCGTTACTGACCAGACTGATGGATCGCAGCGTTTGCATACGGGCGACGGTTTGTTGCATAACCGGTTGCAACGCGTTGCAACTGAGTGTCTGGTCGATAGGAATCGCTCTGCCGGCTGGCGAGGCAGGTTCGAGTAATTTCTCTAATTTTTCAACGGTGTGAATTGCCACGCGTTGTTGATCTTCCGCGATGACCTGAGCTTGTTCGTAAATACGAATGCCCAGAGTCAGAAGCAACGTACATATCCCCATTGCGCAGGCAAGCGCAATGCGATAGTAACGATACCTCGCAAGTCCGGTCTGGGAGAACAGCATCGTTCTAATCCTTGTATCCCGTGTTAAGTGCAGGCTCAAAATTATTATTCTTAAAGGTTTACCGATGCGTAACAGCCATTTTGTTATTATTGATAGTAGCTGTAAATCCCCGGGCGCTCTGCCTGAGTTATAGAAAACTCCCTATTTTTCTCTGTTAAAAACAAAGAAAATCCGTATCAGTGACGTTGTCACATCCGTTTTTCCTGCCTTTCTCCGGCATGTATTTTCAGTGTTTTAGAGAGGTTCTCTGAACGGGAAAATCAGGCGGAAATCAGCATGCCGTACCTGCAGGGTATAATGCAAGTGTCAGTACCATTATGTATTGATAATACAACAGGTTGTTGTTAACGAAGGTTTTATTGCTACGGGCTACTACCCGGGGGCTATTTCCTGCGGCAAAGGGGCTGTAAAGGGTTCAACCCTCCTGCCGCAGAAACACAACAAACCCTGGAAAGGATCAGTCGCACTGAACCTTAATGGCTAAACCGCCACGGGACGTTTCGCGGTACTTCGCGTTCATATCTTTGCCCGTTTCATACATTGTCTCGATGACTTTATCGAGTGAAACGCGTGGCTCGCTGGTCCGGCGCAGGGCCATGCGTGCGGCGTTGATGGCTTTCACGGAAGCAATCGCATTACGTTCGATACACGGAACCTGAACCTGTCCGGCAACCGGGTCGCAGGTTAAGCCCAGATTGTGTTCCATGCCTATTTCCGCTGCCACGCACACCTGTTCCGGGCTGCCGCCCAGCAGTTCCGTAAGACCCGCTGCCGCCATCGAACAGGCCACGCCGACCTCGCCCTGACAACCGACTTCCGCACCCGAAATCGACGCATTCATCTTGTAGAGAATGCCAATCGCGCCGGAGGTCAGGAAATAGCGCAGGTAAATGTCAGGACTGACCGACTGTATGTACTTGTCATAGTAGGCTAGCACTGCGGGAACAATCCCGCAGGCGCCGTTGGTCGGAGCGGTAACCACACGTCCACCGGCGGCATTTTCTTCGTTTACCGCTAGCGCAAACATGTTCACCCAGTCGATTACATTCATCGGGTCTTTAGAGAGTTGATCGTTTGACACCAGCATTCTGCGCAGGGCAGAAGCGCGACGTGGAACGCGCAGCGGACCAGGCAGAACGCCTTCGGTATTCAGACCCCGGTCAATACAGGCCTGCATGGTGTGCCAGATTTTCTCGAAATACTGTTCGATGTCCTGTTTGCTGTGCTGGGCCAGCTCATTTTTCATCATCAAACCTGACAACGAAAGGCCGGTTTCCTTGCACTTTGCCAGCATTTCGCTGGCCGAGTTAAAACTGTAAGGCACCGTCACTTCATTCAGCACTGGCTGACCGAAATGCTCGTCATCGACAATAAAACCTCCACCGACGGAGTAGTAGGTTTTGCTGTAAATCATTTTGTCGCTTGCAAAGGCATGAATTTGCATTGCATTTTCATGGCGCGGCAAATTCTCACCGCGAAACACCATGCCGGTGTCACGGGGGAAATCGACTTCATGCTGAGTGACACCCAGCGGCAGGCGCTGACGCTGCTCAACGTCGCGAATAAAATGGGGAATACCGTCGATGTCGACGGTATCTGGCTGGTTACCCGCCAGACCTAAAATAATGGCGATATCTGTGTGGTGGCCCTTGCCTGTCAGTGACAGAGAACCAAAAACGTCCACGGCGACACGCGTAACGGCAGGCATCAAGCCCTTTTCAAGCAAGTCATCAGCGAACTGTTTCCCGGCTTTCATCGGGCCCAAAGTATGGGAACTGGAAGGGCCAATCCCGACCTTGAACATGTCGAAAACGCTAATCACGTCGAATACTCCTGTAATGAATTACGGCAGGGAACGGGACCCTGACAGCCACAACAGAACTTGTGGCTCACTCTATAGTTTAAAAGGCCTGAGGGGCAAAAGTTTCATTTTTCGCATGAAATAAACTTATTTGATGCAAAAGTGTGATCGGAATGTAATCAGTGAGCTCAGGCTTCAACCTGCCGGGCGAGCTGGCGGATGATCGCCGCCGTGAGTCCCCAGACAAATTGCTGCTGATACCAAGATAAATACACCCGGTGATGGATGCCTCTGCGGTGAATATCCAGAGTGTGATAGCGGGCAAGATCAAAAGCTTCCTGCAAGGGCATTTCAAACAGCTCGGCGACTTCATCCTCAGCCGGATGGAACGTCACATCGACCGGCAACAGCCCGACAACCGGCGTTACCTGAAAACCACTGCTGCTGTCCTGCGGTGAAAGCGTGCCTAAAACGTTAACCTGTTGCGGTTCAATGGCGACTTCTTCCTGAGCTTCCCGCAGCGCGGTGGCAATAATTGAGGTATCCGTTACATCGGCTGCGCCGCCGGGAAAGGCGACCTGACCGGGGTGTTTGCGCAGATGGTCGGAACGGCGCGTCAGTAAGATTGTCGGCTCTTTCCGGCAGATGATCGGAATTAAGACGGCGGCGTGACGGGTTCCGCGCAATGCGGGGGCAGGCATACGCGGTTGCTGCAATTGAAAGCGCAGGATGAAATCTTCCACCGCGGGGGAAAAAGTCTGCACGGGTGCATGTTGTTCCAGCAAAGTCACGGCTGAACGTCTCCTAACTGAGGCAGTATGCGGGCAATTTTATCGAACGTTTCCTGATATTCTGCCTGTTCCTGGCTGTCTGCCACAATCCCGCCGCCTGCCCAGCAGTAAATTTTCCCTTTCGCCGTTAGCAGCGTGCGGATGGTGATGTTACTGTCCATCGTGCCGCAGTAACTGATGTATGCAATGCTACCGCAGTAACCGTTACGCCGCTGTGGCTCAAGCTCTTCGATGATTTCCATCGCGCGGACTTTCGGTGCACCGGTAATCGAGCCGCCGGGAAAGCAGGCGCGCAGTAACGCACTGGCGTGGCACGCTTCCGGGAGTTTTGCGGTGATGGTGCTGACCAGATGATGGACTGCAGGGAAAGGCTCGACTTTGAATAATTCGGGAACGCGCACGCTGCCCGGCGTGGCAACGCGGCCAATATCATTTCGCAATAAATCGACGATCATCAGATTTTCCGCACGATCTTTTTCCGATTCCTCCAGCCGCTCAGCCTGACGCACATCTTCTGCGGGATCTTCACTGCGCGGCAATGTCCCTTTAATCGGACGCGTTTGGATCTGATGGTCTTTCAGCCAGATGAAACGCTCAGGTGACAGACTGATCACCGTATTTTCAGGCAAACGCATAAACGCCGAGAAGGGGGCACGATTCGCATTGTTCAGCTGCAAAAATGCCTGCCACTCGTCACCGGAATAGTGCGTAGAGAATCGCTGCGCGAGGTTAATTTGATAGCAATCACCGCTGTGAATGTATTCCTGAATCTGCCGGAATTTTTCTCCGTATGCCTCGCGGGTCATGTTGGACTGCCACGGTGCTTTCAGCCGGAAAGGCTGCGCGGCGGTGGCTTTATGTTGCGCCAGCCAGTGCAGGCGGACTGCAACATCATCGTGGCAAATCAGCGTCACACGTTGCAGATGGTGATCGGCGATCAGCGCCCAGTCATAGATACCCACCGCCATATCCGGCAGGGCAATATCCTGTTCTGCCGTGTCGGGCAGCGCCTCAATACGCCGCCCTAAATCATAGCCAAACAACCCGAGCGCACCGCCCAGAAACGGAAAATCAGGCGAGCTTTCCGCCTGCAAACCGGTCGCCGACAGGTATTCCTCCAGCAGAGCAAACGGATCGTCTTTCCGTGACGTCATTTCACCGTTTTGCTCAACCTGCGTGATCTCACCGTGTGTCGTCAGCGTGACCAGCGGATCCGCCACCAGAATGTCAAAGCGATTATGCTGATGCTGCGCAGAGCCGGAATGCAAAAGCATGGCCCAGGGCACAGCAGAGAGCGCAGAAAATTGTTCGGACAGCGCATCGGGATGATAAGGCAAAGTATGAAAATTTATGGAACGGGTGGATTGCATGGCAGGTAAAAGCTTCCGGGCGCAATTAAAACGTACTGTAGCGCCGATCCTAACATAGATTCGGCTGCCTGAAAGCAGCACAGGCGATTTGCAGCAATAAGGCGTATACTGTGCAACCCCGCAGCCTGCGGGCCGATTTAACGTACAACAGGAATCTCCCATGCTGACAGGTATGCCTTCATTATCACATTCCGAACAAGAACAGGCCGCCGATCGTATCCGCCAGTTAATGGAAACCGGAATGAGCAGCGGCGAAGCCATTGCAACCGTTGCGGAAGAAATCCGTGAAACGCACAAAGGCGATCGCGTGACCGTTATCTTTGATGACGAAGACGAGTAAATTTCCGCCCTGATAGACACATATCAGGCATAAAAAACCGGACCCTTTGCGGAGTCCGGTTTTTTTTCATCTTCCTTCAGGTATCAGCCTTTAACGGCAACTGCCGCTGCGGCTTGTTTCGCCTGCTCAACCGCGTCTTCGACGTTATCGGCAATCGCCAGCGCCACGCCCAGTCGGCGTTTGCCACTAATTTCCGGTTTACCGAACAGACGGATCTGATTAAAACCGGTCAGCGCGTTTTCCAGCCCGCTGAAAGAGACGTTGTTGCTGGTCAGTTCCGGCAAAATAACCGCGGAAGCCGACGGACCGAACTGGCGGATTTTCCCGACCGGCAGACCTAAGAATGCGCGAACGTGCAGGGCGAACTCGGACAGATCCTGAGAAATCAGCGTGACCATTCCGGTATCGTGCGGACGCGGTGACACTTCGCTGAAAATCACTTCATCGCCACAGACAAACAGCTCAACGCCAAACAGACCTTTGCCGCCCAGCGCCTTCACCACTTTCTCCGCGATGTCTTTCGCACGCTGTAATGCCAGTTCGGTCATCTGCTGTGGCTGCCAGGATTCGCGGTAATCGCCATCTTCCTGACGGTGCCCGATTGGCGCACAAAAATGAATGCCGTCAACGGCGCTGATAGTCAGCAGCGTAATTTCAAAATCAAACTTCACCAGACCTTCAACGATGACGCGTCCGCCACCTGCACGGCCACCTTGCTGGGCATAATCCCAGGCCGTCTGTAGCTGCTCGGCGCTGCGGATTAGGCTCTGGCCTTTACCGGATGAACTCATCACCGGCTTGATGATGCACGGGTAACCGATTGCGTCGACAGCCTGACGGAAAGACGCTTCATCGTCAGCAAACTGATACGTCGATGTCGGGAGTTTGAGGGTTTCCGCGGCAAGACGACGGATGCCTTCACGGTTCATGGTCAGACGCGTCGCTTCGGCGCACGGCACCACGTTATGGCCCTGTTTTTCCAGCTCGACCAGCATGCTGGTGGCGATAGCTTCAATTTCCGGCACGATAAAATCAGGGCGTTCGCTTTCAATAACGGCTTTCAGCGCATCGCCATCGAGCATGTTAATGACATGGCTGCGGTGAGCGACCTGCATCGCGGGTGCATCCGCATAGCGATCGACGGCGATCACTTCCAGACCCAGGCGCTGACATTCGATCGCCACTTCTTTACCCAGCTCGCCAGAGCCTAACAACATGACGCGGGTGGCGCCGGTGCGCAGTGCAGTACCAATGGTTAACATAGCTTCGTACCCAGATCTTTGATGAAGGAAAGTAAGAATTTCGGGGCGCAGTATATCTGAAATTATCGGGGACGAAAACGATTGCGCGGCACGTTTGAAAAATTCCCTGCGTAAGTCAGAAGGGGATTTACAGGATTTTTTAAGCCGGTTTTCCGCTGTTTAAGGCAGTCTGCGGGCGTCTCTGTTATCATTTAGCAAACCATGGCGCCAGATCTCCTGCCGCTGCCCCGATTTTTGCCTCACATAAAGAGTTATCGCCTTGAGCACGCATTCCTTTTCTGCCCTTACATTGCCCGCTGAGCAACTTTCCAACCTGAATGAACTGGGTTACACCGAAATGACTCCGATTCAGGAAGCCTCTTTGCCCGCTATCCTGCAAGGTCAGGACGTCCGCGCCAAAGCCAAAACCGGCAGTGGTAAAACAGCCGCTTTCGGCATTGGTTTGCTGAACAGCATCACCGTTTCACAGTTTGTGGCGCAGGCGCTGGTGCTTTGTCCGACGCGCGAACTGGCCGATCAGGTCAGTAAAGAATTGCGCCGTCTGGCACGTTTTACCCAGAACATCAAAATCCTGACCCTTTGCGGTGGCCAGTCAATCGGCCCTCAGAACGAATCGTTGGTTCGTCAGCCGCACATCGTGGTCGGCACGCCGGGCCGTATTCAGGAGCACCTGCGCAAAGGCACGCTGAAGCTGGATGATCTGAAAGTGCTGGTGCTCGATGAAGCCGACCGCATGCTGGACATGGGTTTCAGTGAAGATATCGAAGATGTGGTCAGCTATACGCCGCAAACCCGCCAGACACTGCTGTTCTCCGCGACGTATCCGGACGGCATTGAGCGCATCAGCTCCAAATTCCAGCGCGAGCCGCTGAAAGTGGAAATTGAAGGCGAAGATGATGTGGCAGATATCAAGCAGGTGTTTATCGAAGCGGATAAACATCAGCGCTTATCCCTGCTGGCGGCGGTGTTGTACCAGCATCAGCCGACATCATGTGTGGTATTCTGTAATACCAAGCGCGACTGCCAGGAAGTGTGTGACGCGCTTTCGGGCAAAGGGATCAGTGCGCTGGCGCTGAACGGCGACCTCGAACAGCGCGACCGTGACCGTGTGCTGGTGCGTTTCTCCAACGGCAGTTGTCGTGTGCTGGTCGCAACAGACGTTGCAGCGCGCGGACTGGACATCAAACAGTTAGGTCTGGTCATTAACTATGAACTGTCTTTCGACCCGGAAGTTCACGTTCACCGTGTCGGCCGGACAGGGCGTGCGGGAACAAGCGGTCTGGCGGTCAGTCTGGTGACTCCGCAGGAAATGCCGCGTGTGACGGCGCTGGAAGATTACACCCGTCAGCGCTTCACATGGCAACCTGCCGTGCAGGCACTCGCGGCAACGCCGGTGGCACTGGATGCTGAAATGGCCACGCTGTGTATCGACGGTGGCCGTAAAGCCAAAATCCGTCCCGGCGATATTCTCGGCGCGCTGACCGGCGATGCCGGGCTGACCGCGGCAGAAGTCGGTAAAATTGATATGTTCCCGATCCACGCTTACGTCGCTATCCGTCAGAAGAGTGCGAAGAAAGCCCTGCAACGCCTGCAGGAAGGGAAAGTCAAAGGCAAAAACTGCAAAGCAATTATTTTGCGCTAAAAGTGTTATGTCGCGTTTTCCATTGTTCGTCTGATTGTTAATGTTGTGTTATTGGCTTGTTGGTGATTATATTGTCTGACACAAGTGATGACCTTTCGGTATGTATGGTTATTTTTCCGGCAAGGTCAGCGTAATAAATGACAAAGACTGGGAAGACGAACGATGAAAAAGATAATCTTGAGCGCGGTAATGGCAGTCGCAGGAATGAGCGGTCTGGTCCAGACTGCTCAGGCCGATGAGCCTGAAGTGAGAACGGCGACGGTTACACCGTGCGCAAATGCGACGAAAGATGAACTCGCGGCGCTGGTGAAACGCGATTTTCTGCAAAACCGTATTCCGCGCTGGGATACGGATAAAAAAGCGCTCGGCACCTCAACGCCGGTTGCGTGGGTTGATGCTGGCAGCATCAGCGGCGATAACAAGAAATGGGATATTCCGCTGAAAGTCCGCGGTGATCATGCCGACAAAACCTACGACGTTACGCTCAACTGCCAGCTCGGTGAAATCAGTTACAGTACGCCGGCCTGAGTTTTTCCCCTGCGCCCGCAGCCCCTGACGGGCGCACATTCCCGCTAATTCCCGTACATTCCGTCTCTTGGTTTCCCCGTGTAAACCTGTCACTCTTGTCACACCATAAAGAGGACAAAGAGATCCGAGATGATGACACCTCCAAAGGCTGAAAAACGCCCGCAAACTCTGAGCGTACACGGCGATGACCGTGTCGATAATTATTACTGGCTGCGTGACGATGACCGCGCCGATCCTCAGGTTCTGGCGTATCTGACGGCAGAAAACGAATATACCGATCAGACCATGCAGCCACATCAGGCGTTACGTGAAACGCTTTACGGGGAAATGGTCGCGCGCATTGCGCAGCAGGATCACTCCGTTCCTTACATCAAACACGGCTATCGTTATCAGACCCGCTATGAACCGGGCAATGAATACGCTATTTATCTGCGTCAGCCCGCCGCCGAACATGAAAAATGGCAGACGCTGATCGACGGAAATGAACGTGCCAGCGACGGCGAGTTTTATACGCTGGGTGGTTTAGATATCAGCCCGGACAATAAACTGATGGCCGTGGCCGAAGATTTCCTGTCCCGCCGCCAGTACGACATCCGCATAAAAAAACTGGATGATGAAACCTGGACTGACGACCTGCTGAAAAACACTTCCGGCAGCAGCGAGTGGGCAAACGATTCTCAGACGCTGTATTACGTCCGTAAGCACAAGAAAACGTTGCTGCCGTATCAGGTTTATCGCCACGTTGTTGGCACGGATCCGAAGACGGACCAACTGGTTTACGAAGAAAAAGACGACACATTCTACGTCGGGCTGGATAAAACCACGTCAGAAAAATACATCCTGATCCACCTGGACAGCACCACAACGTCCGAGATCCTGCTGCTGGATGCCGATGATCCGCTGGCGACGCCGAAAGTGTTCCTGTCGCGCCGTAAAGATCATGAATACGCGCTCGATCATTATCTGGGAAACTTCTATATCCGTTCGAACAAAGACGGTAAAAATTTCGGTTTGTATAAAAGTGAAAACGGCACCGAGGCGCAGTGGCAGACGCTGATCGCACCGCGCATTGAAGTGATGCTTGAAGGTTTTAGTTTGTTCCGCGACTGGCTGGTGGTAGAAGAACGCCATCAGGGGCTGACGCAGCTGCGCCAGATCCACTGGACCAGCGGTGAGGAAAAATCACTGGCGTTTGATGACCCGACGTACACCACCTGGCTGGCGTATAACCCTGAACCGGATACGTCGTTGCTGCGTTACGGGTATTCATCGATGACCATGCCAAGTTCACTCTTTGAGCTGGATCTCGACACGCACGAACGCACGTTGCTCAAACAGCAGGATGTGAAAGATTTTGATGCGGCGAATTACCGCAGCGAACGCGTGTGGGTAACAGCGCGCGACGGCGTGAAAGTCCCGGTTTCCCTGGTTTATCGTCGTGAGTTGTTCAAGCCTAATACTAATCCGTTACTGGTTTACGGCTACGGCTCGTACGGCAGCAGCATGGATCCTGCGTTCAGCGGCAGCCGTCTGAGCCTTCTCGACAGAGGCTTTGTTTTCGCACTGGCGCATATTCGCGGCGGCGCTGAACTTGGTCAGCAGTGGTACGACGACGGTAAACTGTTTAATAAACTCAACACGTTCCACGATTTCATCGACGTTACGAAAGAACTGGTGGCCGAAGGTTATGGCGATGCAGGGCAGGTTTATGCGATGGGCGGCAGCGCAGGTGGCTTGCTAATGGGGGCGGTGATTAATCAGGCTCCCGATTTGTTCCACGGCATCGTTGCGCAGGTTCCTTTCGTCGACGTCGTCACCACCATGCTCGATGAATCTATTCCGCTGACGACCGGCGAGTATGACGAGTGGGGTAATCCTAACGACAAAGCGTATTACGACTATATGCTGCAATATAGCCCGTACGATCAGGTTCGCGCGCAGGCTTATCCGCACATGTTAGTGACGACCGGTTTGCATGATTCACAGGTGCAATACTGGGAACCAGCGAAATGGGTCGCGAAACTACGTGATCTCAAAACTGACGTTAATCAGCTGCTGATGCACACGGATATGGATTCCGGCCACGGTGGTAAATCTGGCCGCTTCAAGGCTTACGAAGATATCGCGCTGGAATATGCCTTTGTTCTGTCGCTGGCGGCGAAGGACTGATATCGCTTCCGTTAATGAATTTCTGCCATAAAAAAACCCGCATTCAGCGGGTTTATTCTACGAAGTAGCTTTATCAGGCAGCTGCTTTTTTGGCTTTTTTATCAGCCTTCTTCTCGGCAGGGGTCTTCAATGGTTTTTTCTTCGCATTTTTTTTGCTATCCATTCCTTTACTCATAATCGCCTCTCTTTAAAGCTGGTGGATTGGGTTGCTCTGCTATTTACTGCCTAATCCGTGCCAGTTGCAAGTGTCATCGTGTTTCCTGCAAAACTTTACACAGCTTCTGTTTTATAACCCGGTAGTGAGATTGCGCGATAAGTATGCGAACAGCATGCAAAACAATGCTTTTTGGTCATTACACCTTGTCGGCGGGTAATCAATGCGCTGTTATTAAGGTGCAACTACATCAATCAATACACTGGCCGAATAGAACAGGAAATGTCATGCCAAAATTAAAAGGGTTGTATCCACCTCTGGAAGCCTATGCCAGCGGCATGCTTGATACGGGCGATGGACACCAGATTTACTGGGAACGCAGCGGAAACCCGGAAGGTAAACCAGCGGTATTTCTACACGGCGGCCCGGGCGGTGGCTGCTCATCGGTTCACCGGCAACTTTTTGATCCCAATGATTATGACGTCATGCTATTTGACCAGCGTGGATGCGGGCGTTCAAAACCTCACGCCAGTCTCGACAACAACACGACCTGGCATCTGGTCGAAGATATTGAACGCTTGCGTAAATTAGCGGGGGTCGAGAAATGGCTGGTGTTTGGCGGTTCGTGGGGATCAACGCTCGCGCTGGCTTATGCCGAAACGCATCCTGATCGTGTCAGTGAAATGGTTCTGCGCGGTATTTTTACCCTGCGCAAGCAGGAGCTGGCCTGGTATTACCAGGATGGTGCATCCCGTTTCTTCCCTGAAAAATGGCAGCGTATTTTGTCGATTTTAGATGATGAGGAACGCAAGGATGTCATCGCCGCCTATCGCGCACGTCTCACGTCAGCAGATCGCGCCGTTCAGCTTGAAGCCGCGAAAATCTGGAGCCTGTGGGAAGGGGAAACCGTGACGCTTCTGCCTGCGGAAGGTTCGTCATCTTTCGGCGAGGATAACTTCGCGCTGGCCTTTGCCCGCATCGAAAACCATTACTTTACGCATCTGGGTTTTCTGGACAGCGACGATCAGCTGTTACGCAATGTGGAACGCATCCGCCACATTCCCGCCGTGATTGTCCACGGTCGCTACGATATGGCCTGTCAGGTGCAAAATGCCTGGGACCTGGCGCAAATCTGGCCTGAAGCTGAACTGCACATCATCGAAGGGGCAGGGCATTCGTTTGACGAGCCCGGGATCCTCGACCAATTGATCCGCACCAACCAGCGTTTTTCCGCCCGGCGTTAACGGCTTTTCTGCTTCCGTTTACCGGTGAGCTCGTCGCTATTTTTGCTTCGGTTCATAAGGTAAACGGGAGAATTTATGTGATTCCCCGCGATAAAACATGACACGTTCACGGAAGTAAGTGCGCAAATGCGCAGGCTGCTCGCGTTCCGCCATCTCAGCCACGACGGGCATATTGTAACGTTCCTTAAAAGCGATGGCTGACGCGGCGAGATCGACGTTAATGCGATCCATCTCGTCTTTGCTGATTTCGGCCAGATTGATGCTCATTGTTGTTTCCTGCTAAACCATTTCGCCGCATTGTACCCGACACCCTGCGTAGGGTGAATGTTGTCTTTTGAATTTTATTATCCCCCGCGCTGTCGGTGTGATTCCTTGGTGATAATGAGTAAATAAGAATTATTCCTGAAATCTAAGTGATAATTATATTCAACGGGAATAATAAAACTGGAGATTTAAATAAGAATGATTCTTTTTAATAACATTCTTTATGTTAATGATTATCATTAATGTATATTTAATGCAAAATAAATCCAATATAATTCAATTGGTTGTAATGTATTGTTGCCTGCTTGATTAATAATGTGAATCGGGTGTTTTTATTTTGTATTGATGCGGGCATAATGCGGGTAAATAACCCCATTCATTTGCCTTAATTTATTTATGGAGCCGCATCATGCTTAAAAAAGAAATGATCGACCAGCTGAACGAACAGCTGAATCTCGAGTTTTACTCTGCCAATTTATATTTGCAGATGAGTGCATGGTGCAGCGATAAAGGCTACGAAGGCGCAGCGGCGTTCCTGAAACAGCACTCCATGGAAGAGATGGATCACATGCATCGCCTGTTTAAATACGTCAGCGATACTGGCGCATTACCTTTGCTGGGCGCGATTGCTGCACCACCGGTGACGTTTGAATCTCTGACTGATTTGTTCAAACAAACCTATGAGCACGAGCAACTGATCACCCAGAAAATCAACGAACTGGCTGATTTGTCCATGACGCTGAAAGACTATTCTTCTTTCAACTTCCTGCAATGGTACGTATCTGAGCAGCATGAAGAAGAAACGCTGTTCAAATCCGTTCTCGATAAACTGGCTCTGGTCAGCAACACCGGTAACGGCCTGTTCTTCGTGGATAAAGACCTGAAGAACATGGTGGCACAGGCGCCGGCTGGCTAATTTTGCAGTCGTTGTGGTTCATAAAAACGCAGAGTGCTCAGGCCTCTGCGTTTTTTTATGTTTTTTTGACAAACGTTTTGGAGCGGTTTGCGATAAAGTGACGGCGTTATAAATTCATCGTTAAGCAAGCCAAGGAATTATCGTGTTCAAAAAAACCACTTCTCTTTGCCGTGCACTGGCAGTCTCAGCTGTTTTGCTGGGCGGATTTATCTCACAGCAGGCTACTGCTCATGCACATCTGAAAACAGAAACACCTGCCGCCGACACCATTGTCACCGTCAGCCCGTCCGAATTGTCACTGGGCTTTAGCGAAGGCATCGAACCTAATTTCAGTAAAATTACGCTGACTGACGCAGATAAGAATACCGTTAAAGCCGGCGCTATGACGCTTGCCGCGAATGACAAAACTCAGGCGGTTCTCCCGCTTCTGGAAACGCTGAATCCGGGTAAATACCTGGTCACGTGGAGCGTTGTCTCGGTTGATGGTCATAAAACACACGGTCAGTACAGCTTCACCGTTAAATAAACGATGAGCCTGACTGCCATGTTTATCCTGTGCCGGTTTGTCCACTTTGCTTCACTGATGCAAATTTTTGGGTTGAGCGTTTTTTGCTCCTTACTGGCACCGCAAGGTTTTTCTGCCGTATTGCTGCGTAAAAATCAGTCTCTGATGATGTGGTCTGGCATTTTGGCGGCGGTGACGTCGGTAGGAATGCTGGCGATTCAGGCTGCGCTGATGGGTAATGGCTGGGGGGACGGGTTGAACCTGAACGTCTGGCTACTGGTGCTCACGACCTCGTTTGGTGATGTCTGGCGCTGGCATCTGTTGCTGACGGCAGCATTATTGCTGGTCATGCTGATGGACTGGTTGCCGGGACGCAATGTGATCGTCTTTCTGTGCGCACTCGGTTTACTGATAACTCAGGCGCTGATCGGCCATGCGGCGATGCACGACGGTGTGCTGGGCCTGCTACAACGGACTAATCACGTCGTGCATCTGCTTAGCGCGGCCTATTGGTTCGGGTGCTTATTTCCGCTGCTGACCTGCATGTTATATACACGACAACCTGCGATCCGCCCTTATGCGATCGCCACGCTCATCCGGTTTTCCATCTGGGGCCATGCCGCCGTCGCGCTGGTTATACTGACTGGCATCTTGAATACAGCGATTATTTTGCAACGCTGGCCGGTCGATATGGCCTCGCTCTACCAGCGTCTTCTGGTTATCAAAGTGGTGCTGGTCGGGCTGATGTGCTGCATTGCTGTTTTCAACCGTTACCGGCTGGTGCCGTTAATGGGTAAACAGCCGGAGCAGGCTCAGCGCCGTTTCATCATGATGACGTGGCTCGAATGGGGGCTGGCGTTATTGGTTTTACTGGCGGTGAGCTGGTTTGCAACCCTTGCACCGGGCTGAAAAGCATGAAGAACTTACTATTTACTGAGGAAAAATTATGAGGAAAACACTGCTCGCCTGTGTGTTGCTAACCTTATCTGCCAGCAGTTTTGCGGCGCCGCAGGTCGAGACGATCAGCCGCCTGCAATATGGCAAAGCCTGGGCTTTTACGCGTGAAGAAGTCATGCTGCAATGCCGTCCCGGTAACGCGTTGTATGTCATTAACGACAGCACACTGGCACAATATCCTCTGAACGATGTCGCCAAAGAGCAGGTCAAAAACCGCCAGGTTCAGGCCGTGCCGCTGGAGAAAATCTGGCTAGACGACCCGGCTAATCCGGGGCAAAAAATGAGCCTCGCGCCGTTTATCTCCAAAGCCGAGACGCTTTGCTGAATCGCCGTGCAGCCGGTAACCGCCTGATGTTAATCCCATGTTTTGCGTATGTTGTCACACAATGAGAATAATACATCATTGTTATTATCACTATGTTTCAAACTGGGTGGAAAATAGTCAGTCCTCGGCTACTCTTTAAGTTGTACGGCTTAACCGCCTGCATTAATGCCAACTTTTAGCGCAAGGCTCTCTCCCAAGAGCCATTTCCCTAGACCGAATATAGGAATCGTATTCGGTCTTTTTTTTGCCTGTTTTTAACTCAGTGAGTTACGTACCTCTACTTCTTCCATAGCTGCAATTCAGCTCTCTTAGCCGCAACCTATTTCCGGTGGATTTCGACAGTCATTGAAGCAGTTTTGCACGCGTCCAAGGTTGTTTGCCGGTGATTTGTGAGGCGATCTGTTCGATCAGCTGTTGCGTTGGTGCTTTCTTGCCATAACTCATCAGGGACAGAGGAAGAATAAGAAGAATAACTAATGGAGTGAATGTGGAATAACGCATGTCACGGCTGCGTTGTGTATATAAAAAGATTCCGCTGCAAAAACTGCCGAGGATTAACCCTGAGATCACTTCGCTGACAGAATGGGCATTTAGTGCGAGCCGGCTGATACCCACCATGATGGCAATGAAATACCCAACAGCAATCATCAGCCTGCGTCTGTCAGGCTGAAAACGTTGGCTTATCAGCCAGAACATCACCGGCCATAAAGTGGCAGACATCGTGGTATGTCCGCTGAAGCCTGTAAAATTAAATGTACTGCTGCCAATACCCCAGGCGAGAAACAGTAGTTTTGAGATGCTTACTGCAAGACCCGAAATACCCAAAGTAATCAGCCATATTAATGATGTTGCCGGGCTGGCAGCCTTCCATAACATAAATAAAGCGAGGGTTATTCCTGTGGGCAAAATGAGCATACTGTCGCCAAAATAGGTCAGAATATTCCAAAGCAAGACGTAGCCCTCGATGATAAATAGTAAATTCTTCAAAAGAATCAATCGGAAAGTGTATCAGCAGAAGATTTTTAACTAAAAGGGAATAGCTTCTCTCACTCCATTTTCAGACTTCAACCCGATTTTTTGACAGTATTACACGCTTTGTAAACCTGGTAATACAGTCCTAATTTATTGTATTACATGAAATAATTATTATTTGTATTGCAGTTACAGAGTGACAGTTTTAACTTTGATATTCCGCCACAATGAGAGGAAAGGAAAATGAAAGCTGCTGTTGTCAATAAAGATCATTCTGTTGATGTCGTTGAGAAAACTCTTCGTGCATTGGAGCATGGTGAAGCACTTTTACAGATGGAGTGCTGTGGTGTTTGTCATACAGATTTACATGTAAAAAATGGGGATTTTGGTGACAAGACTGGCGTGATCCTTGGCCATGAAGGCATTGGTATCGTTAAGAAAATTGGTCCGGGTGTGACTGCGCTGAAAGTAGGCGATCGTGCGAGCGTCGCATGGTTCTTTAAAGGCTGCGGACACTGCGAGTACTGTACCACCGGCAATGAAACACTTTGCCGTCAGGTTGTGAATGCGGGTTATACCGCGGACGGAGGTATGGCTGAAGAATGTATCGTTTCGGCTGATTACGCTGTGAAAGTTCCGGATGGTCTGGAATCGGCTGCAGCAAGCAGCGTGACATGTGCGGGCGTAACCACATATAAAGCCGTAAAAGTATCAGGTATTCAGCCGGGTAAATGGATTGCTATTTATGGATTAGGTGGACTGGGTAATCTGGCGTTGCAGTATGCTAAAAATGTGTTCAATGCAAAAGTTATCGCAATCGATGTGAATGACCTGCAACTGGAATTTGCCGCTGAAATGGGCGCAGATTTGACCATTAATATGCTGAAAGACGATGCTGCAAAAATCATTCAGGAAAAAGTGGGGGGGGCTCATGCCGCAGTTGTCACTGCAACGGCGAAATCGGCATTCAACTCTGCCGTTGATGCCATGCGTGCCGGTGGACGTATCGTTGCGGTTGGTCTGCCTCCTGAATCTATGAGCCTGAATATTCCGCGTCTGGTTCTGGACGGTATTCAGGTTGTCGGCTCGCTTGTCGGTACCCGTGAAGATCTGACGGAAGCGTTCCAGTTTGCCGCTGAAGGCAAAGTCGTACCAAAAGTCACTAAACGCCCATTGGGTGACATCAATGCAATTTTCCATGAAATGGAACAAGGCAAAATTAAAGGCAGAATGGTGATCGATTTTACTCATAAGTAAAATATTCATCATGTGGGTGGCGCTGCTGAAAAATATCCGGCGTCACTCATGGCATATCTTTAAGAGAATGAAGGTTAATCTGCTGATAAAAAAAAGCCCGCTCGGGGCGGGCTGAAAGGGGTAATGCGAGGGTCTTACACACTATGAAGGACAGTTCATAGTGGACACAGGAGAAGGAATGTTTTCCTCGGTAATAAAGTTAACAAACGCAGTGTCTATTTATGTCAGACCTAAGTAAGTTTATTCCGCAACATGTAACAGTCCGGTTGGTTATTCATCCGTTAAATAACGCTCAACGAGACGCGTCCAGTATGCGGCACCGAAACTCAGGCTTTCGTCATTAAAATTGTAGGCGGGGTTATGCAGTACGGCGCTGTCGCCGTTCCCAAGACGCAGGAAGCAGCCCGGTTTTTGTTGCAGGAAATACGCAAAATCTTCACTGCCGGAAATAGGGGCCAGATTTTCGACCACGTTCTCTTCACCGACCAGCTCTTGTGCCACCTCCAGCGCGAACGCTGTTTCTTTATCATGATTAACCAGCACCGGATACCCCGGTACATACTCAATCTCAGCATGCGCGCCATACCCCGAGGCATGATTGGATACCAGCGTGCGGATACGCTCCTCCAGTATTTTTCGCACACCAGCATCAAATGAACGAACGCTCATTTCAAGGCGAGCTATTTCCGGGATTACGTTGGCCGCATGCCCTGAATGTAAAGAGCCGATGGTGACAACGGCTGTTTCATTGGGATCAATGTTCCGGGAAATAATGGATTGCAGCGCCACAACCAGGCTGCTGGCGACCAGAATCGGATCGACGGTCATATGAGGGCGTGCAGCATGACCACCTTTGCCGTGGATCGTGATATTTACCGTATCGCAGGCCGCCATGAACGGACCTGAGCGGAACATCATTTTTCCAACCGGATAACCGGGGTGATTGTGCAGGCCGTATACCGCGTCACAGGGGAAACGCTCGAACAATTGCTCGGCCAGCATGCGCTCTGCGCCACTGTTGAAACCAATTTCTTCTGCGGGTTGGAAAATCAGGTTCACTGTGCCTGAGAAATTTTTGCTGCGTGCCAGTTGCCCGGCGGCTCCCAGCAACATGGCGGTATGGCCATCGTGGCCACAGGCGTGCATTTTCCCCGGCGACTGGCTTGCATAGCTGACACCTGTCTGTTCAGTGATAGGCAGGGCATCCATATCTGCACGGATGCCGATACTGCGTTTCCCCTTCCCCAGAGTCATCGAACCGATAACCCCGTGACCACCGACGCCGGATGTGACTTTAAACCCCAGAGACTGCAGCTTCTCAGCGACTAAAGCTGCAGTGTCGGATTCTTCATTAGAAAGCTCAGGATTCTGATGCAGGTGTTGACGAACTTCACGCAGCCCCGGAACAAGGTCGGCCACGTCAGCGATGGTACAAAATGATTTATTATTCATTATGAGGATCTGTTTTTGCCTGAAAGATATCCGGCCTCAGGACCGGTGCCACGTCATTACAGGGAACAGAATGCAATGCGAAAACCCGACTGGCAATCAATTAATCAGTGAGAAAACCGGGTTTTTGAAATTATGGAATGTTCAATTCAATCACGGTATGTAATTGATGTAACGAGCTAAAGTTTTTACGCGATGTTGCGCAATTCATGATTTTGACTCTGGACGCTCTGGTCGCATGTCTATACCGTTGTATTGCTTCTACCGGCACAGGCAGATTTTATAAATATCAGGCAAATGCTATGCATCCGCCTGATATGACGTCTCAAGATAATGACGGTGTCTGAGAGGAAATAAAGAGGATTAAGCGGGCATGTAACTAATGGAATGCTCCAGAGAATCGCATTGGGAATCGATAAGCACATTCCAGATCCCTTTATAAGGGATGCCCACGTAGGCCGTATTTTGATCGTTAACCGTCAAGATATCCCCGAAACCTGAGTGGCGTCCATTTCGCTCAATATCATTTTCACACATCAGATGGATGTGGCATTTTTCTGAACAACGAATGACGACAGTGTCGCCACCAAACAGACTCAATCTGGCTCGAACGATAGGCATGACTTTCCCCCAATGAAGATAAAGTACCTGAAATACGCTGTAACGGAACACTGCCAGGTTTTACGTCACCCAGACCAGGAGTGATTTTGGTCACATAACGCTCTTTAACCTATAAAACCAGAGTAAAGCAGGGGGAATAATGACTTTAATCAAAACTTGTAAGACTCTTCTGAAGATTAATTATTCATCAGTCATGTAGCTGTAAATGAAAATGACCATACTTTTACCAATGCAGCGTAAATGTAGTTGCGCGGTTAATGACCGGTGAGAAATTAAATTGGATGGTAACATTCGAAGATTATCTTTCTATGCAGTGATGAAGTGTATTCATTCGTTACAGTGTAATAAATTAGCTGCTTTTTCTTTCACAAGCTGACACCCTATAGGTGTATGGCATGTGCGTGCGATTGAAATTGATTATTATCGGATTTTTACCGTCTCACACGCGCACAATGCGGGTGATGAAAAAAACGTGCGCTACACTTTCTTATTTTCTCCAGTTATAAGGGCATCGGATGATTTGCTCCGAAAAATTCAAACATTTCAGAAACTTCAGCGCATTAGCCTTGGTTCTGAATGCGACTTTTAGCCTGCCTGTAAATGCGGATGACTCGCAGTTACGGGCATGTGGCAATGCAAAAACGGCCAAAGACTGCCAGTTACCTTTTCAACAGGGGCTTTCGGCTGTTCAGGTAGGGTTATCACGTGAGCCGCAGTGGGGTTATCTTGATACCACCGGGCACATGGCAATCAAACCCGATTTCAGCGACGCGCGCGGATTTGTTAATGGTCTCGCCGTTGTTAAAAAAGGCGATCAATACGGCTACATCGACAAGAAAGGCCACTGGGTAATTGAACCGCGTTTTACCCGCGCAACCGATTTCAATGCACAGGGTACGGCGCTGGTTGTCACGGATAATCGTCTGGCATTAATTGACCGCAAAGGTGCCGTTTTGAAAACGCTGCCGTTTGCCGTTTCTCCCGACAGCCATGGTTTTGCGGGCGGACAGGCGCTGGCAAGCGTCCAAACTCAGGTTTCCCCGACGCTGTGGAATGCTGCAACCGATCGCTCTCTTTCTCTGCCTGACGATGTTATGGCGCTCGATCTGCCGCAGTCCGGGCTTATCCCTGCTAAAAAGCGTGATTCCGTAAATGACGGTTACTGGGGATATCTGGACGAGCATGGTGACTGGGCAATTGACCCTATGATCCTGAAAGCGCGCGATGAGCCTCAGCTCAGCGGCGACGTGGTTGCTGTCAAAATCAAAAATATGTGGAGTTTCGTTGATCGTCAGGGCGTTTCATTAAATAAAGAACAGTATAAATCTGTACGTCCTCTCTCTTCCGGTAGCTGGCTGGTTACCGGCAACGATAATTCCAGGCAGTTGCTCAGCAGCAAACTGGAAAAAGTGCAGGATATTCCTGCCGATCAGTCGGAAAATATTATTGTCTGGGGCAAGGCAACGCTGGGAACTGGTAGCAAAGGTATTGTTATTGTTGGGGCCGATAACCAGGTCGTTTCCCTTAAAGTGAATAAGCCTCAGTTCCTGCAACAGGGAAACCGCCTCTGGGTTATGCAAACTGAAGGTAAAGCTCCGCAGGTTGTACAGGTTTATGACAACAATGGCGTTGCATTACTCAATGATGCCACGCTCGCTGCGCTGAAAGATTATCAGGTGAAGCCACTGGGTACCTCTGTGCTGACCGATGATATTGCCACATTGCCGGAAGTTACTGCGGATGTAGCGCATACGCTGCCTTGGGCAATTCTCGCGCCTGCGGATACGGCTAAACCACCGGCAATCCTGACCTCGCAGGGTAACGTTCTTTCAGATCCTCAGTGGGCTGCTTTCGATGGCGATGCGTCTCAGGCTCCGCTGATTGTCCATACCCAAACCCAAAAAGTGGGAGCGGTAGACGGCGCGGGTAAATGGGTTATTCAGCCGGCTTATCAGCAGATCAGCGCGTTTTCCGGTGACTACACCTGGGCTGTCGAAAACAGTAATAATACCGATACCAAACGCTTAATTGACCGCAATGGCATCGCAACGGATGTGCCAGCAGATATCTTGCAAAATGCCCAGCGTCTTTCCGGCGGTCTGTTGTATTACACTGAAGGTGCTAATGATGCCCGTCGCTGGGGCTTATGGGATATTGCGAGCAAGAGTATTAAAGCTGCCCCTCAGTTTACTCAAATCGAATCCTTCAATGAGGGGTTCGCCCTGGCGAAAGCCGATGCCGGCTGGGGGGTGATCAGCACTAACGGCGTATGGGCAATTGCGCCAGATTCAAGCCGCAGTGGGAAGTTCCAGTATATCGGACAGGGCGTTTTCACCCTGTCCGATAACGATCAGCCAGGCGAACGCAGTGATATTTCGAGTCATTACAGCCTGTACAGCGCAAACAGCGGTCAGGCGATCGCCGAAGACCTGCTGGCAAGACCACAATCCGTCGGGCAGGGACACTGGCTGGTCCAGCCAACTGAAGGGGGCGTGGCACTGTTAGACAGCGCTGGGCGCTATCCTGTCAGTAAAGCCATTGTATCTTCATCAAGCTCAGTGCAGGGAGACTGGGTAATGCTCAGTTTCGCGCCTCACTTTGGCGCCATTAACGCGCAGGGTGATTGGCAGATTCAGCCTCTCTACACGGCCGAATTCAATTTCATTTCACCTCTGAACTGGAGTCGTGCCGTCAGCGACGGGCATACTACACTGATTAACGATCACGGTGCTGTTCCGCTGGATGGCTTCGCGCAGGCTCAACCGCTGAATTCACTGGTGCGTCTGACCATGAACGATGACGTGAATGGTGAAACGGTGCTTTATGATAATGATGGTAATGAGATCCAGCGTTTCGCCGGGCTCGACAGCTTACAGGCAGACAAAGCCAGTGCGGGCGTTATCCCGCTACGAGACAGCAAAGGGCTTTATGGTTTTGTTGATCAACAGGGTAAGAAACTGATCGGTTCTTATTTTGATCAGGTTGGCGCTATGAATAATAACTTTGCCACTGCCATGAAGAAATCAACTTACGGAAACCTGTTCGGTTATATCAGCACAACCGGCCGTTTTGCTGTCTTGCCTAAATTCGACTGGGCAGATAACTTCAGCGAGAAACATGCTTGGGCGGGCGGCAAAGGTATTGTCAGTCTGCTGAACGCAGAAGGTGCCGTTCAGGCGAAAATTCAGGTGCGTTGTAATCAGCGCGTAATCGTGGACGCAAAAGGCGCTTATCTCTGGCCTGCAAAAGCGCCTTCATGCGGTACCGGGAGTAATTGATGATTGTCAGCAAACCTTCAAGGCTACGGATAGCACTTCTTTGCGCATTGAATACCAGCAGTGCACTGGCCTTATCGACGCTGACAGTTTCTGTAAATGCGGCTGAAACTTCTGGTTGTTTTGCTCAGTTGCCTGCTTCGCAAAACGATGTACAACGGCGTAACGCGCTGCCGGTTGTTCAAAACCTGTGTATCCGTGATGTTCGTGAAGGGCGCGCGGCTGTGCTTTTACCGGCTGCTGACGCAGCCACTGAACGCTGGGGTTTTCTGGATAATCAGGGGCAACTGGTTATAAAACCTGTCTTTGAAGATGTAGGTGATTATCACAACGGCATCGCGGCTGCTAAACAGCAGGGGAAGTGGGGGTTTATTGATACCACGGGGAACTGGCTGATTCAGCCAGCTTTCGATGCGGTACAACCTTTTACTGAATCGGGTTTGGCCGTTGTGACGGTTGCAGGCAAATCACAGATTATCGACCGCAAAGGCTTACAGGTTGGAAAAGCACTGGATGGTTTAGTGGATGAGGCCATTCTGAGCAACGGTCTTCCGGCACGATTGCAGCTTTCATTTAACAGTGTGCTGCTTTCCCCTGATGGCGTCCGTCATGTTGCAACAGACAAAATGGAAGTTACTGAACCCTTTGGTTCTCAGGGATTATTCATCGCCTTCGATGCCAGCAAAGGTTATGGCATCGTGGATGAAAATCTGAGCTGGCGTGTTACACCGCAGTACGCCGAAATTGCTCTCGACCCGCGTAATCCGGCAGTGGCACTCGCGAAAAATCCCGACGGAATTACGCTAATTCGTGCAGACGGTGTTCCGGATGAGCAAAAGTATTTATCAGTAAGTGAAGAAACCGGCGCTTTCTGGCTGGCGAAAACGGCTGATGGTGTGAAGTTACTGGATAACTCCGCCATTGTGATTGCAACGTTTAGCGATTCTGATGCCGCCGCTCTGCGGGTTTCGGGAGACTATGTCCTTAACCTGACACCGAAAGAAAATCTCATCGTATTTGTTCCCGGCCGTAAACAACCTCTGACGTTGCCTGCCGCCAGCGAGCCGTGGGGGCAGACTACCGGTGAGTTTCTGGTGACCACCCGCGGTGAGCAGAAAAAAGTGAATGCTATCGTTGCGCCTTCAGGCGGAATGATTGGTGGTGCCCAGAATGTCGGCTGGCTGGCGCAAATTTCCAGTGCGGAAGTGATCAATCACCGGCTGTGGCTGCGCAATGACCAAGGCGACGTCCTGAATGTCGTGGATGCGACCGGAAAGGCGTTGCTGAATCAGAAGACGATCAGCGCGCTAGAAAATACCCGGATTGAACCGCTCAATGCTGGCGGTGACCACGTTACCGCTCAGTCGCCATTGGCTCTGATACGCCCTGAGGCAGGAACCGGTAAAACAGGTGCAGGTTTCCTAAAACCGGATGGCACTCTGCAAATTGACAATAAATGGCAGGATATTGAATCTGCGGACAGCAGTGCGGATATCGGGCAATTTATTGTCAGAACGGCCGACGGTACGGGTGTGATTGATCCACAAGGGAAAGTGGTGATTCCTCTGACAGAAGACAATATATCTCCGTTTGTACAAGGCTATGCGCTGGATTATCTGGACGGCAAGCTGACGGCGCTCGACCACGCCGGTAAGCATTATAATTTGCCGGATGTGTTCGATCTGGAGTCGGTCGGTAACGGCTGGTTCCGTTACCACGAAACGGCAGCAGAAGGCGCATTGTGGGGAATTTACGATGCCATTAACCAGAAAATGGTCATTCAGCCCTCCTATCTGGATGTGGGTGATTATGCCAACAATCAGGTTGCAGTTCAGACGCCAAATGGTCTTTGGGGGATACTCGACGGTCAGGGTAAAACGGTGGTGGATGCTAAATACGCTAAAGTTAAGCGCATCAATACGGCCTTGTGGCTGCTGACACAGCCAGCCACGGATGGTCAGCCAGAGTCCGGCGTAGTTGCAGAAATTATCGGCAATGATACGAAAACCCGGATTGCGCCGACAGCCGGTCTGGCGGTGAATCAGTTCAGTGATGGGCGTATTCTGGCTACGTCTGCCGCCGGGCAATCCTGGCTTCTGGACGCCAAAGGCAATATCCAGCTTCATGAGCAGCAAACCCGTATCAGTGCGCTGGGCGACTGGGTGAAACTATCCCGTCAGCCACAGGAAGGTTATTTATCCGCGCAGGGTGATTGGCAAATCCAGCCCGCCATTGATATGCAGGGATCCCGTTTTGTACAAGGGCGGGCATTGCGTTCAACGTCAGCCGGAACTGAGCTGATTGACGATAAAGGTTCGCGTGTCGCCGCGTTGCCTGACGGGAAATGGAACCTGCCGCTGGGCAGTTCGTGGTCTGTTTCTTATGATCCGCAAAACAGTGAGGCCGCAACGCGCTATGTTGATAATACCGGCAAGCTGGTTCTGACTGTGGCAGGTTTCGCCAGCCGTATGGTTGACGGACATGCTGTTCTGACACGTGCTGATGGCACAAAAACCTGGATTGACGGGCAGGGGAAAGCCGCTGATGCTGTCTCTTACGCCGATCTCGGTTTACCTCAGGACGGTCTCGCGTTCGCTAAAGCGGATACTTCCTATGGCTTCGTGGATGCGCAGGGTAACTATGTGATCGCGCCTGTTTACAGCGCAGTTTCACCCTTTGACGGTGGGGTTGCGATTGTTTCGACACCGGCAATGTCGATGATGATCGATAAGACAGGCAAGCCACTCGCGCGCTTAGATAAAGAGTGCGGCATTTCTGTTTTATACGGCGCGGGTAGCTCGCGCCAGTGGCCACAGAAAATGCCGGATAATTGCAAACCCTGAGTCTGATGCTTGCGTTCAAAACCCGCTACGGCGGGTTTTTTTGTGCTAATGTTTAACTGTAATGGCAGTGAACTATCTCAATTGAAAGGATAAATTATGATCCCGCAGATCCCGCTTAAATACAGGGACGCAGAACGCTGGTCTTTTGGTGATACTGAATCGTCAGCAGATGAACTGGCCAAGCGTGTTATAGCCGGTACCAAAACAGCGACCTGCTCAAATCTTGATGACGATCCGGAACCCGAGCCGGGCGAAGTGTTTGTTGTGGTCGATGGTCGCAATAATCCGGTCTGTGCCGTGCAACTGACCGAAGTGAAACAAGTTCCGTTTGATCAGGTAACAGAGCAGCATGCCTGGGAAGAAGGTGAAGGTGACCGCACGCTGGCTTACTGGCGTAAAGAGCACCAGCGTTTCTTCGAGGAATATGAAATGTTTGAACCGACCATGCCTCTGTTGCTCATGAAGTTCCGGATGATCGAAAAGTTCTAACTTCATCATATGGCCTGATAAGGAAAATCAGGCCAAAACCTTAAGGCATAAGATCTACCTGATGTTGTCGATCTGTCGTTCAGGAATGAGTCATGTCCGCCAATACAGCAAACCCTCATACGTTTTCACCCCTTTCCGGAGTTCCGTATTTCAGCCAGTGGGAAGATCCGTCCTGCGCAGCGGGAATTATCGCCGGTGATATTGCGCTCAGTGATATCCGCCTCTGGCGCCAGTCCGGGGCGTCTTCTCAGGAGGAATTTATCGAATGGGCCAACCATGTGTGCGGAATGTGCTGTCTTAAAATGGTGCTGGCGGCAGTTTCCGGAACTATCGTACCCATTCTCGAACTGACTTACCGAGGCCTGGTGTACGGTGCTTACGTCCGTGAAGGGAGTCATATCAAAGGGCTGATTTATGCGCCGTTTGTGGAGTATGTTCGGGAAGAGCTAGGTCTGACCGCACAGGTCAAAGTAGATATTTCTGCGCAAGATATTGCTTCACAACTGGATTCACACCGGTTTTTTATAGCTTCGGTGCATCCTTCTATTCGTCTTCCTGAAACTATTCCGCCGAATAAGGGCGGACATCTGGTTCTGGTCACGCGGGCTGATGCCGGATCAGTGACCTTCCATAACCCGTCGGGTCACGATATTTCCTCGCAGCAGGATGTCACCCTGCCAGTTGAAATTTTTGCCCGCTTTTTTGCCGGGCGCGGAATAGCTCTGGTGTCTGACACTGACTGACCGCAAGCGGCATGGCGAACACAATACCGTTCGCCATGCTGTGTTACTCCAGTCGCATGATCCACTCATCTTTCTGCTTATCGTACTTCTCTTTATACAAAACAGAATGACGGCCATCGACAACAGCCGGGACGCTGGTGTGATCATCCCACGCATCAAGTTGCATGCACAAATCAGGGTCTGATTTGCACGGAATATGCACTTTATCGCCGCCTTTTGCTTCAGGCGTTGAGAGATGTGCATCGTCAATTTCATAACTGCCAATTCTGATAATCGATTTTCCCATAAGGTACTCCTTGCCAGGATGACGTCAGTGATTTCAGTAACATCAGGTACGACCAGTTGGGCGCCCTGATCTCAGAATAGTCGACAGCACAAAAAGTGCCACTGGATTTTTTCATGGCAGTGAAGAAACGAATTTTCAGAGGGGAAACCAAAGTGCGGAAGGAAGATAATAAGGAGCCAGTGTTTGATAAACGAACTGGCCCCTTTCATTTGTTCTCAGAGCGGGTTAAATCTGATTGAAACCGGCATTGCGTTGATCTGATTACGACCATTATTTTTGGACAGATACAAAGCTTCGTCTGCCGCGCTGACAATGTCCGACTGATCTTCGATATCCGGATCGTGATCAGGCCGGTAGGTTGCAATGCCCTGACTGATGGTCACACGATTAAATTCGCTGAAGCTGTGTTTGATACCCAGCACTTCGATTGATTCCATAATGTGCTGCGCGACAATCCATGCACCTTTTAAATCGGTATCCGGCAAAATAGCGGCAAATTCTTCACCGCCAAAACGGGTAACTACATCTGTGCTGCGCTTGAGCGATTTCCGCAGCGTTCTTGCCACCAGACGAAGACAGGCATCGCCCGAAAGATGCCCGTAATGGTCGTTGAAATGTTTAAAATAATCGATGTCGATCATCACTACGGTCAGCGGCGTTCGGTTGCGTTTGGCGCGCATATATTCGTGGCTGAGCACTTTTTTAAATTCGCGCCGGTTCGGTAACTTGGTCAGCGAATCGGTGCGGGCCTGAATTTCCAGACGGCGGTTGGCTTTAACCAGTTTCAGTTCCAGCAATTTGCGTTCGTGAACGTCTTCAGCCGTGCCGTACCAGCGCTGAATTGAGCCGTCCGTTGCATAACTGGCCGCCGCGCGGATACGCATCCAGTTCCAGCCGCGGTCAACGTGGCAAAAACGGACTTCAATATCCAGAGGCGCGCCGGTTTTAAGGCATTGTTCCCAGGTCTGAACCGCAGCACGGCGGTCTTCAACATGCATACTTTGGATCCATTTATCCGCCAGAATATCCTGACGCGTCATGCCGGTGATGCGCTGAAATCGCGAACTGACGTCATTGAGCATGCCGCGCGGGTCGGCGGTCCATGGGATTTGCGGGTTCAGCTCGACCATGTTGCGGTAATGCTCCTGGCTTTCGCGCAGCGCCCGCTCCATACGTTTGAGGCTGGTGATGTCCGTCATCGCTACAGAAAGCCCGTTCAGCTGATTTTGTGCATCGTAAGCCGCTTTGATGCGCACGAAGAAAACCTGATTTTTACCGGGAACGGAAAATTCACGATCAGGTGTGGTTTCATTACGCTGCGCCATCTCCAATGCGTTATTGAGCAGAGGTGAAAGGCCGGGCAGGAAGACCCCGATTTTGCGACCAATCGCTTCATACGGTTGCAGGCCAATAATATTGGCCATCGCATCATTCACGGTGACATATCGCATTTGCAAATCAATGAAGCACAGGCCAACCGGGGCGTTAGAATAAATGGTTTCGAGCTGGAAAAGACGTTGGCCGGGAGCCTGATCCAGACTGGTCAGATTACGGTCGATGCCACGATAGCCGCGGAAATTGCCGTCGTTATCAAACAGCGGAACACCGCTTGTTTCGAGGATAACTTCGCTGCCATCCGGGCGGATATTACGGTTCAGTAATCCGCCAAAAGGGGCGCGGCGTTCAACAATCGCAGCGAACTGCTCACCCACGCGTTTGGCTTCGTCAGGCGGCATGAAGTCAAAAGGCGTTTTGCCTAAAACTTGTTCGGGCGGAATGCCAAGAAACTCGATGCATTTATTGGAGGAAAAGACGTAACGCCCTTGTGCATCGACTTCCCAGATCCAGTCAGAATTGTTATCGATAATATCCCGCAGACTGGCCATTTGCTGTAAAAGCAGGCCATCTGCTGATTCGAGTTTCATTTCATCCGACATGATACTTCTCCGACTGGCAGGTCTTTACTCAACATCAGGCACTATGATTTATATCTAAAAATGATATATCACCGGCAATGTTATCTTGAGGGCAATAATACATGTCAGGGTAGGATTATTCCTACTTATAATTCCAATCACCTTTATAGATAAAATAAAGAGATATCCAATATATGCAGCACAAAATTCCTCGCAGTCATTTGTTCTATGCAGTTTGTCACCCCGATTTCACCTAAAAATGTACTGTCACAGTATTGGCTTAAAAGCTTAGCAGATTTATTTTTTATCGAATTTAAGGAGAGTTTATTAGAATTTTCTGCGCCAGCAGGTGGGGGCTGTGGCACAGAAATTAGGGGAGGGTTAAGCTAATTAATCGTTTGAGATTATCTGATGTCGCGTAGCGCCGTCCCGGACCAGCTCACGCGGCAGGCTATTTTTGATACGGCTCCCTATTTTTTTTGCCAACCCCAGCGGCTGATCAGCCCACGTCACCAGACATTCATCCGTCGCCGGGGTATTTTCAGGATAAATATCGACGCCGCGCAACCAGTTCTGTGCCAGCACATCATCAATATCAAAGCGGTTGTTTGCGTCATTAATGCTGAAAGCGACAACGGCTTCATGTTGCCAGCGGAAACCTTTTGGAAAGCGTTCAGCCAGACGGACGCCAATACGCGAAAATCTGACCTTGCCGAATAAGGGTTCAAGCACGGCCGGGAAGATCCAGATTTCTTTGTCGCGCTGCCACAATGTGTATTGTTTTTCCGGCCATGAAAGCCCGGAGCTGGCGGCGGCTTTGATTATTTCCGCGCTGTCCTGTCGTGAAAGTGGTGAGAACGGGAAACGACCGACTTTATATCCGGGAGCCGGCAAACGGGGTACGGAGTCTCTTTTACGGAAACGGGCAACGAAGAATCCTTCGCTGTCATAAATTTGCGGGAATACGTGGAGATAGCCTTCCTGCGTGACGGCTTTTTTCGCACCATCGAATAAATCTTCCAGTGTTTCCGTTTCAACCGCACCGGCGTAAGTTTCCAGTAACCACTGGCAAACCTGCTGATTTTCCTGCGCATTGAGCGTGCAGGTGGAATACACCAGAACGCCACCCGGTTTTAAGGCGTGAAACGCACTGTCGATAAGTTCGCGTTGCGTGGTGGCAATTTCAGCCACGCTGGCTTCTGACCAGTTGCTCATGGCATCGGGATCTTTTCGAATCACGCCTTCGCCAGAGCAGGGCGCATCCAGCAGAATTGCATCGAACGTTTCGGGTGACGCGGCACCGAACACGCGCCCGTCGAAATGGGTCAGCGCGGTATTACTCACGCCGCAGCGGCTGATGTTGGCATGCAGCACTTTCACGCGGCTGGCGGAATACTCATTGGCAACGATGCCCCCGCGGTTTTCCATCTGTGCGGCAATCTGCGTCGTTTTTGAGCCCGGTGCAGCGGCGACATCCATCACCAGCACAGGCTGCGTGTCGTAAGCAAACAGGGCAGTGACAGGCAGCATGGAACTGGCTTCCTGAATGTAGAAAAGCCCGGCGAGATGTGCCAGCGCATTGCCTAAACGTGAATCATCCAGTGCGTGCCGGTTTATCCAGAAACCTTCCGCGCACCAGGGCACCGGCTCCAGTTCCCACTGATAGCCTGACGCCATTTCGAGAAAACTGGCCACGCTGATTTTCAGGGTGTTGACCCGCAGACTCGGGCGCAGAGGGCGCTGACATATCGCAATGAAATCTTCCATAGTCAGGCTGGCTGGCATGATTGCGCGCGTGGCGTCCAGAAATTCGGAGGGTAACTTATCAGCAAAATCGCTGGCGGTGGTGAGTTTTGACAAGAGTTGGGTTCCAGAACTGAAAGTAATTTCTGCTGCGCAGTTTATCATATTTAGCGGCAGATTAAGGCGTGCGCATTGCTCGTTTGCAATGAAAAGGCCACCTGAAGGTGGCCTCTAAAAGTACTGAGTCTGTTAATTTCTTGGGATCGCCGTTCCCCATTTTTGCCAGTCTTTCGGCGCTTCCGGATTGAGCAGGAAGTGGTTGCCGTTGGCGGCTTTCGGTGCGAGCGGTGTGGTCGGTGGCGTTGCGAAGGCAATCCCGCCGCGGATGAACTGTTGGAATGTTCCGCTTTTGAACACGCCACCGGTCAGACCGAACTGTAAATCATAGCCAGAGGCCAGCCAGAATACGGAGTTTTCACGTACCAGATACTGGTACTTTTTACTGATCCGCAATGTCACGTTGACGCGGTCAGCCATCGCGCCCAGATAGAAGCCTGAAACTGTACCCACTTCAATGCCGCGGAACAGCACCGGCGTGCCGATTTGCAGTGAGCCGACTTCTGCAGCATCAACCACAATGCCAAGACCGTCGGTGTAACGCGAATCGGTAATCGTGGATTCCTGCAAATCAAAGTTACGCGCAGGAACGCCTTTACCGGCTTCAACGTTAATGTATGGCTGGAGAAGCGTGTCGAGATTGCTGACACCACCGGCCGAAATCTCCGGTGAAACGATCGAGAAACGTGTGCCACGGCGGGCGAAGTTGTCGACGTATTCCGGGTACAGCACGGCCTTGGCGGAAACCTGATTGAGCTGAGGATCCAGTTTCAGGGATTCCACCTGACCGATGGTGATCCCCAGATAACGGATTGGCATGCCCGCGGAAAGTTTGCTGGCGTCGTAGGTATTGAGCGTAATCTGGCTGCCCACGGCGCGTGCGGAGGTTTCAGAATCATAAAGAATGCGCTTGGTGCCTTTGCTGGTCAGCACGCCTTCAAAGTTATCGAAGCTGATCGCCCCTTTCAGTGCGCGATCCAGCGGCGATGCCTGAACGGTCAGGCCGCTGCCGTTTAGCTGAACTTTCGCGCCACCTTCTGCCCAGAAAATACTTTTTTCCGTCAGCAAATTGCGGTATTGCGGCAAAATATAAACATCCACCTCAAATTCACTGGCTTTCGGGCGCACGTTAACAATCTGGCCGACCTGGAATTTACGGTAAAGCACCACGGAACCGGCCTGGATATCTGGCAGACTTTTCGCCGTCAGCGTCAGTGTCGCGCCCGGCTGGTCTCCCTGAATACCCTCGGCGGCTTTTTCCGCATTGCTGTACAACGGATATTTCTGCAGTGGGTCGCCTTTTGTGCCCGGAATGATACGGACGCCACCGTCGACCCATTCCTGCGCGCTGGCACCCAGCACTTCCATCCCGTCGATACCCAGTTTCACATCGACACGACTGTTGACGACAAACTTGCTGTCTTTATGCAGTAAGTGTTTGTATTCCGGTTTGATCGCGGCATTAAACAAAATGCCCTCGTCGGTCAGCGTGCGGTCGATAACCTGACCGACAGTGATGCCATACAATTTAATTGGCTGACCTGCATCAATGCCATAGCTTTGCGGTGCGATCAGCTGAATCTTGCTGGTGCCCGGATCCTGAAGCAGACGCTGGTTGCTGTCGAGGACGGTGAAATGCTTCTGCGCATCGCCGTCGCCCGGGATCAGTTCCAGCGTGTTGCCGGTCAGCAACTGGCTGATATTGGCATTATTCAGGCTGAGTTTCGGGCTGTTCATTTCGATGCGCGTTCCGGTGCGCATCATATCCAGCACGGAAGGGTCGACGGTCAGTTTCCCGGTGACTTTGTTATCCGGTTGCAAGGTGATTTTTGTCAGCGTCCCGACCTGCAAACCCTGGTACATCAGCGGTGTCTGGCCTTCGGACAGACCATTGCCATTCGGCAAATCCAGGTCGATTTCCACGCCGCGCTGGCTTTGCGCCAGATCGGGGTAAAGCACGTAAGACTGGTCGGCCCTGGCGGGTTGCCCGTCGTTCGGAGAATCCATCGAGATCGCGCCATTAACCAACGCAGCCAGACTTTCCATCTGAACTTTTGCACCGCTCAGGCTGAATTCGCCTTTAAAGCCGGAAACATTCCAGAACCGGGTGTTGTCTTTGACCAGATTGGCAAAGCGCTTGTCGATCAGTAAATCAATTGTCACACCGTTGTTGCCGCTTTCGATATCGTAATCGTAAACTTTGCCGATCGGGATTTTACGGTAATACACCAGCGAACCGGTGCTCAGCGAGCCCAGATCTTTTGAGTGCAGATGAACCATCAGCTCGCCGGTATTCAGCCGGAATTTCGGCTGTGTATCGAGGGCGACAAAGTGATCTTTCTCGTTACCGGGACCCGGCATCATGCCGATGTAGTTACCGCCCACCAGCGCATCAAGGCCGGACACTCCCGCCAGCGATGCCTTCGGCGTCACCAGCCAGAACTGAGTGCCTTCGCGCAACGCGTCAGACAGATCGCTTTTAATGCTGACCTTCACCTGAATGGTGCGCAGATCTTTACTCAGGCTGATGGATTCGACCGAACCGACTTCAACGCCCTGATAACGCACAGGCGTGCGGCCTGCAACGATGCCCGCTGCTGACTGGAAATCAATAGTGACAGTCGTTCCCCGCTCCTGAAAGTTGCTGTAAATCAGCCATCCGGCGATCAGTAAAGCAATAAACGGCAGAAGCCAGAAGGGTGAAATCCGGCGCCTGTGTTTTATCCGTGCTTCAGTCGGTGTATTCGGCGTTTCCTGTTGCATGTGCATCCCAAATCAAGCGGCTATCAAGCCATTCAACGGCAAGAATGGTGAGGATCACGGCAGAGCCAAAATAAAAGGCAGCCGGTCCCATTGTAAAAGACAAAAGCTGGTCACGATTTACCAGCGACATCATCAATGAAATAACAAACAAATCGAGCATCGACCAGCGTCCGATCCAGGTCACCAGTCGTAAGAGACGAATACGCGTTTTCAATCCCTGAATCGCCTTGAAGTGGATACTGATCAGCAGAGTCAGCATCACGATAACTTTTGTAAAAGGTACCAGCACACTGGCAATAAAAACGATGGCGGCAATTGGCACGTTACCTGATGTGGCGAGGGAAACAACACCGGTAAAAATAGTGTCTTTTAGCTGTTGCCCGTTGGCATAAATGATCGAAATGGGCAGCAGGTTTGCGGGGATCAAAAAGATGATGGCTGCAATCAGTGCCGCCCAGGTTTTTTGCAAGCTGTGTTTATAACGTAAACGCATCGGCACATGGCAGCGCGGACAGCGCCCCCTTTCATCCGGCTGCCCCGTAAATTTACAGGCCAGACACAGGCGCAGGGAAGAGGGGACGCCTTTCGGCTGGCGCTGCGGATAAAACTCTTCCCAAAGTTGTTCAATGTTCAGATTAATCATCGTCAGTGTGACCATGACTGTCATCATCAGGTACGCCGCCAGCGCAATACCGACATTGATATCGGCATATTCTTTGACTTTGATACTGGCGACGGCCATGCCAATCAGATAGATATCGAGCATCACCCAGTCTTTCAGACGGTCAAGCATCAGCAAAACGGGTTTGAGGTTCATCCCCAGTTTGCTGCCAAAATGCAGATAAAGAATGGAGAGGGCCAGCGTCAGCGGCGCGCCAATGGTGCAAAACGCGACCATGCTGGCGGTGACCGGATCACCCTGACGCGACATTTGCCAGATTCCTTCCAGCAAACTGGCGTCAATACGCGTGCCCAGAAGGCGGATGCTGATAAGGGGCTCGGTATAGGCGAACGGCATCAGCAATAAAATGCTGATGGCGATGGTGATCAGACGTGGCAGGGAACAAACCCGGCCCTTTTCAACTTTGGCGTTACAGCGCGGACAGTGCGCCGTTTGCGTCCGCAGCAGTGCGGGAAGCGCAAAAAGGTAGTCACATTCACTGCACCGCTGGTAGCGAATATGCGGCAGTTGGGCTGAAATTGTGTGTATTTTCATAGTACCTGGAATAGTAAAGAATACCTGTTGTTACAATTACGCATCCCGCGAAGGGGTCAGGCGAGGCCATTGAGCCAATATCAGCCAGGTTTTTTTGACAAAATAACGTATTATGCGGTCGGCAAACAGTTATTGTAGGTGAGTCTTTTTGATGTCACACAGGATTAACCTTGTTCATATGGGCATTTAATGCTTATTTTAGAGAGGTTAAGCACACCAGAACGGCTCAGTGCCCTTAGGTTATTATTGGTTACTACATGAATAAAGAAGCATTCTACACGGAATTAAAACGTGATTTGAGCGCGTTGATCGCCGGAGAAAACAATTTTATTGCGACTCTGTCGAACGCCAGTGCCTTACTTTTTGAGCGTCTTGACGGCGTGAATTGGGTAGGTTTTTATCTGATGGACGGCACATCGCTGGTGCTGGGACCATTCCAGGGTAAAATTGCCTGCGTGCGTATTCCGGTAGGAAAAGGCGTCTGCGGTACCGCAGTGGCGGAAAATGCCGTACAGCGTGTTGGTGATGTTCATGCCTTCCCGGGCCACATCGCCTGTGACGCTGCAAGTAATGCCGAAATTGTCCTTCCCATTACGGTGAAAGGCGCGGTTATCGGCGTATTAGACATTGATAGCACCGTTTATCAGCGCTTCGATGAAGCCGATGAACAGGGGCTCACAGAGTTAGTCAGCGGGCTTTGCCAGCATCTCGAAAACGGCGATGCTGAAAAATATGTCAATCTGATCGCAAGTTGATCGTCGGATAACGTGGCATTTAATAATGGCGTCATTATAATGGCGCCTGTTCATGCCTGCGCCGGTTGGCAAACCCGTTGTAATCAGGAAATTTCATGGAAAATCAACCTAAGTTGAACAGTAGTAAAGAAGTCATCGCCTTTTTGGCTGAGCGGTTCCCGCTCTGTTTTACCGCCGAAGGCGAAGCACGCCCATTAAAGATCGGTATCTTTGCGGATTTGGTCGAGCGCGTGCAAGGTGAAGAGAATCTGAGCAAAACTCAGTTACGCTCTGCTCTGCGTCTGTATACCTCAAGCTGGCGCTATCTGTATGGCGTTAAAGTTGGCGCTGAACGCGTTGACCTTGATGGTAATTCATGTGGCGTTCTCGAAGAGCAACACGTCGAACATGCCCGTAAACAGTTGGAAGAAGCAAAAGCCCGCGTTCAGGCACAACGTGCAGAACAACAGGCTAAACGTCGTGAAGCCGGTGAAACCACTGAGCCACGTCGTCCACGTCCGGCCGCTAAAAAACCTGCGCCGCGTCGTGAAAATGCGCCCGCAGCTGTGGCTGGTCAGGAAAATCGCAAACCACGTACACCTCGCCCTCCGCGTGAGGAAAAACGTGAACCGCGTCAGGTGCCAGTAACAGACATTTCAAAACTGCAAATTGGCCAGGAAATCAAAGTCAGAGCTGGTCAGAGTGCGATGGATGCAACCGTTTTGGAAATTGCCAAAGACGGTGTTCGCGTTCAGCTCTCTTCGGGTCTGGCGATGATTGTGCGCGCAGAACACTTGCAGTTCTGATACGGAGGCCAACTCAGGCATGAACAAATTTGTCAGATTAAGCGTTATTGCGGGTCTGTTAATAGCAGGGGCAGGGCTGGTGAATACCAGCTTTGCAGCGAACGAGAGTGCACCGGTGACTCTCGCTCAACTCCCTAACTTAACGCAAGATCCGCAAGATGCAACGGTAAGTGAGCGTGTGACTGCACGCTTTACCCGTTCACATTATCGTCAGTTCGACCTTAATGAAGATTTCTCAGCGAAAATCTTCGACCGTTACCTCAACATGCTCGATTATGGCCATAACGTACTCATGGCTTCCGACGTGGCGCAGTTTACTGATAAACGTGCCACTTTGGGTGAGGAACTGAAATCCGGTCAGTTAACCACGCCTTATGCCTTATTCAATCTGGCGCAAAAACGACGCTTTGAACGCTATGACTATGCGTTGAAAGTGCTTGAGCGTCCGATGGATTTCACTGGCAATGACACCATTGAGCTTGATCGCAGTAAAGCCCCGTGGCCGAAAGACCGCGCTGAGCTGGATAAGTTGTGGGATGCGAAAGTCAAATATGACGAGCTGAACCTCAAACTAACTGGCAAAAACGATCAGGAAATTCGCGATGTGCTCTCCAAACGTTATCATTTTGCGATGAAACGTCTGACCCAGAGTAACAGCGAAGATGTGTTCCAGTTGGTGATGAATGCCTTTGCGCATGAAATTGACCCGCACACCAATTATCTCTCTCCCCGCAGCACTGAGCAGTTCAATACCGAAATGAGCCTGTCTCTGGAAGGTATCGGTGCCGTCCTGCAGGGTGATGATGATTATACCGTCATCAATTCAATGGTAGCTGGAGGCCCGGCGGCCAAAAGTAAAGCCATTGCTGTTGGCGACCGTATTGTCGGTGTGGGCCAGGTTCAGGCCGGTAAACAAACCCCAATTGTTGATGTGATAGGCTGGCGTCTTGATGACGTTGTCGCACTCATCAAAGGACCTAAAGGCAGCAAAGTGCGCCTGCAGATCCTACCTGCGGGCAAAAATGCTAAAAACCACGTTATTACCCTGACACGCGAAAAAATCCGTCTGGAAGACCGCGCGGTCAAAATGACCATCAAAAATGTCGGTGATCAGAAAGTCGCAGTGATGGACATTCCGGGTTTCTACGTGGGTCTGACAGACGATGTTAAAGTTCAGTTGCAGAAAATGGCTAAGCAAAACGTGAATAGCCTGGTTATCGATCTCCGTACCAACGGTGGCGGTGCCCTGACTGAAGCAGTTTCTCTGTCTGGTCTGTTTATCCCAAGTGGCCCTGTTGTGCAGGTTCGCGATAACAACGGTCGTATCCGTCAGGACAGCGATACCGATGGCGTCGTGTACTACAAAGGCCCGCTGGTGGTGCTGGTTGACCGTTTCAGTGCGTCAGCTTCAGAAATTTTTGCAGCCGCAATGCAGGATTATGGCCGTGCGCTGATTGTTGGTGAGCCGACCTTCGGTAAAGGGACCGTGCAGCAATACCGTTCACTTAACCGCATCTATGATCAGATGCTGCGTCCGGAATGGCCTGCGCTGGGTTCTGTCCAGTACACCATCCAGAAATTTTATCGTATCAACGGCGGCAGTACCCAGCGTAAAGGGGTTACCCCGGATATACTGATGCCAACCGGTATTGAATCGATTGAAACGGGTGAGAAGTTCGAAGATAACGCGCTTCCGTGGGATAGCATCAACGCGGCGACTTACACCAAATTGGGCGACATGAAACCGTTCCTGCCTGACTTGCTGAAAGAGCATGAAGCACGAATTGCGAAGGATCCTGAGTTCCAGTACATCCAGCAAGATATCGCCCGTTACAAAGCACTGAAGGACAAACGTGATACCGCCTCCCTTAATTACGCACAGCGTGATAAAGAGGACAAAGAGGACGATGCATTACGTCTGAGCCGTCTGAACGAACGCTTCAAGCGTGAAGGTAAGAAACCGCTGAAATCTCTCGACGATTTGCCGAAAGATTACGTGGCTCCGGACCCTTATCTCGATGAAGCTGACCACATTGCCGTTGACTTGGGCAATCTGGAAAAAGCTCAGGGCGACCAGACCGCGGCGAAGTAATTCTTCACCCGGTGGTCAGATGAAAAAGCGCACTCCGGTGCGCTTTTTTTATGTATAAAACCGGGCAGTAAAGCTCGCCGGAACCCTATAGATTTCAGCGGTGGTTGTGAAATAAAACGCTTCAAAATGTAAAGTATTGTGATTTTAGACCTTTAGCGGGCAGGGACTCTTGAATCTGGGGAAGAAGCCCATAGGATCAGTACAGCCGGGCAGGCTATGTGCCGGCGGTGTGACTCAATCAATAACAACGAAGTAACAATGAGGAAGTAAAATTTTATGATGCGTATAGCGTTGTTCCTGCTGACTAACCTGGCGGTTATGCTGGTCTTTGGGCTGGTGTTAAGCCTGACGGGCATTCAGTCCAGCAGCGTGCCGGGGCTGATGATCATGGCCGGGCTGTTTGGCTTCGGTGGTGCTTTTGTCTCGTTGCTGATGTCGAAGTGGATGGCGTTGCGTTCGGTGGGTGGTGAAGTTATTGAGCAGCCACGAAATGAAACTGAGCGCTGGTTGATGGAAACGGTTCGTCGCCAGTCTCAGCAGGCAGGCATTGCCATGCCGCAGGTTGCGATTTATCACGCTCCAGATATTAATGCCTTCGCAACCGGTGCGCGCCGTGACGCCTCGCTGGTGGCAGTGAGCACAGGTTTGCTGCAAAGCATGAACCAGGACGAAGCCGAAGCGGTTATCGCCCACGAAATCAGCCACATTGCGAACGGCGATATGGTCACCATGACGCTGATTCAGGGTATTGTGAATACCTTTGTGATCTTCATTTCGCGACTGATTGCGCAGGTGGCTTCTGGTTTCCTTTCCGGCAACCGTGATGGCGAAGAAAGTAACGGCAATCCGATGATTTATTTTGCGGTGGCGACGGTGCTTGAGCTGGTGTTCGGTATTCTGGCGAGCATTATCACCATGTGGTTCTCGCGTCACCGTGAGTTCTACGCGGATGCCGGTTCGGCGAAACTGGTTGGGCGTGAAAAAATGATTGCTGCGTTGCAGCGTCTGAAAACCAGCCATGAACCGCAGGAAGCGGGCAGCATGATGGCGTTTTGTATCAACGGCAAATCGAAGTCTTTCAGTGAGCTGTTTATGTCTCACCCACCGCTGGACAAACGTATCGAAGCGCTGCGCAGCGGTCAGTACATCAAATAAACATCCGTTCGTTTAGATGTAGAGAAATGCCTGGCTTATGCCAGGCATTTTGCTTTCCGGAATTTATGGTTTAGAACCCTCAGCGGCTTTCTGGCTGCTGGTTTTTTGCGTCATTCTCATCAGACTGACCAGCGCGCCCGCGCCGGCGAGTGTCCCTGCCAGAATTAACGATGCATGCGTCCCGTGTGACGGAAACAGGTTAAACATCAGGGCAACCATTGCCGCACCGGTTGTCTGGCCTAAAAGTCGTGCCGTTCCCAGCAATCCGCTGGCGCCACCGCTGCGGTTACGCGGTGCGGAACTGATGATGGTGTGATTGTTCGGAGACTGGAATAAACCAAAGCCTGCACCGCACAATAACATGCGCCAGATGATATCAAGATGCGAAGGTTCTGGCGGCAGAAGTGAGAGCGAAAACAGCCCGAATGAAAAGACAATCAACCCGATACCGCCCAGCATCCCCGGATGGAAACGCTCTACCAGACGGCCCGCAATCGGTGCCATCACCATCGTTGCCAGCGGCCACGGCGTCAGTAGCAGGCCGGTATCTACAGAGTTCAGCCCCAGCGTATTTTGCAGGAAGAAGGGCAGCGAAACGAACGCCAGCATTTGGGCACTGAAAGAGCACAACGACGTGCCCAGCGACAGGCTGAAAATCGGGATGCGCAGCAAATCCACCGGCAGCAACGGGAAAGGTTTCGACAACTGACGGCGGACAAAGAACCAGCCAATAATCAGTAGCGCTATCACTTCGCCCAAAATCAGCAGATGGTTCAGACCCTGCGCGAAACCGCTGATTGCACTGATGAGCAGGCCAAAGGTCAGCGCGTTCATCACGCTGCTGGTGATATCAAAACGCTGCCCCTGACTGCGTGTTGAGTTGGCCGGAAGAAATTTCAGACCCAGAATCAGCGCGACAATACCAATCGGAACGTTAACTGCAAACAACCACTGCCATGACGCCACGGATAATATCCCCGCTGCAATCGTCGGCCCTGCAGCGGAAGATACAGCAACGATCAGCGCGTTAATCCCCACTCCCCGCCCAAGAAAACGTTGCGGATAAATAATACGTATCAGCGCGGTATTCACACTCATGATCGCCGCCGCCCCGAACCCCTGCAATACGCGCGCGACGGTCAGCGTCAGCAGCGAATCGGAAAGGGCGCAGAAGAGCGACGTAATGCTGAATACCAGCAGGCCGGTCTGATAGATGCGGCGATAGCCAAAAATATCCCCCAGAGACGCCAGAGAGAGCAGTGAAATAGTAATCGCCAATTGGTAGGCATTCACGACCCAGATTGAGGCCGCCGGGCTGGCATGAAAATCATTGGCAATAGTAGGCAAGGCGACATTCGCAATTGCGCCGTCCAGCACCGAAACGGTAATACCCAGAGCAATTGCGAGGATCGCACCGTAACGTTGTGGAACGGGAAGCCCGTCGTTGGGTGTAGGTGTCATGAGTTATGTCAGTGCGTAGTCATCAGAGAGGGGAATATTACTACGCTAATGAAGTTAAAGTGACAATTGTCACACGATGTAATGAATTTTTTACTGAACTCTCCGTTATGAAACTGGCTTAACAGTTCTTACATTCTCACGCATCGGGTTGATTGCTTATCGCCGATGCTTACCACTATAATAAAAACCACGTTCTATTTTTTTTGAAACAAAACTCACGCGAGCAGGTAATTCGTCCTATGGCTATCGCAGATCTTGATAAGCAACCCGATTCTGTTTCTTCCGTTCTGAAAGTTTTTGGCATTTTGCAGGCCCTGGGTGAAGAACGGGAGATTGGTATTACTGAACTTTCTCAGCGCGTTATGATGTCCAAAAGTACCGTCTATCGTTTTTTGCAGACGATGAAATCTTTAGGATACGTGGCGCAGGAAGGGGAATCTGAAAAGTATTCACTCACTTTGAAGTTATTCGAGTTAGGGGCGAAAGCGCTGCAAAATGTGGATCTGATCCGCAGTGCCGACATTCAGATGCGTGAACTGTCCCGTCTGACCCGCGAAACGATCCACCTTGGCGCGCTGGATGAAGACGGTATTGTCTATATTCATAAAATCGATTCGATGTACAACCTACGCATGCATTCGCGCATTGGTCGCCGCAATCCGCTGCACACTACCGCTATCGGTAAAGTGCTTCTGGCCTGGGGCGATAAAGCGGAAGTTAGCGCGTTGTTGCAGGAAATTGAGTTTACCCGCAGCACTGAAAACACCATTATGAATGCCGTTGATTTGCAGACTGCGCTTGATCAGGTGCGTGTGCAGGGTTACGGGGAAGATAACGAAGAGCAGGAACAGGGACTTCGTTGCATAGCGGTTCCCGTGTTTGACCGTTTTGGCGTGGTGATTGCCGGTCTGAGTATTTCGTTCCCTACTATCCGTTTCTCAGAAGAAAGCAAAGCGCACTACGTCGAAATGCTGCATACCGCCGCGCGCAACATCTCTGAGCAGATTGGTTTTCACGACTACCCGTTCTGAGTCTTTGGATAAATAACACAGATATAAAAAAACCGAAGCCATTGGCTTCGGTTTTTTGTTTTCAGTGAACCGGTATCAGCGATGAGCCAGTTCAGCGGTTTCTTCAGAATCCATCACCGCTTTGTCTGTCTGTTTTAGCAGCTGGCTGGTGATTGTCCCGGCAGTCATAGAACCACTTACGTTCAGGGCAGTACGACCCATATCAATCAGTGGCTCGACGGAGATCAACAGCGCGACCAGCGTGACCGGCAGGCCCATCGCCGGTAACACGATAAGTGCTGCGAAAGTCGCACCCCCGCCGACACCGGCAACACCGGCGGAACTCAGGGTGACAATCCCGACCAGCGTGGCAATCCAGACCGGATCAAACGGGTTGATGCCCACGGTTGGCGCAACCATGACGGCCAGCATTGTCGGATACAAACCGGCACAACCATTCTGGCCGATAGTGGCACCGAAGGATGCTGCGAAGCTGGCAATCGATTCAGGAATACCCAGACGACGAGTTTGCGCTTCCACGCTCAGCGGGATAGTGGCGGCGCTGGAACGGCTGGTGAACGCGAAGGTCAGCACCGGCCAGACTTTACGGAAGAATTTCGCCGGGTTAACGCCGGTGAAAGACAGCAGCACGGCATGAATCACGAACATAATACCCAGACCGAGGTAAGACGCCACCACGAAGCTGCCCAATTTGATGATGTCCTGAATGTTGGAACCGGCAACCACTTTGGTCATCAGTGCCAGAACGCCGTAAGGGGTCAGTTTCATGACCAGGCGAACCAGTTTCATCACCCAGGCCTGTAAGGTATCGATGAATGCCAGAACGCGCGGGCCTTTCTCTGCATCATCTTTAACCAGCTGAAGCGCCGCAACGCCAACAAAGGCGGCGAAAATCACCACGCTGATGATGGACGTCGGGCTTGCACCGGTGAGGTCAGCAAACGGGTTTTTAGGAATAAAGGAGAGAATAAGCTGTGGAACGCTCAGGTCAGCGACTTTGCCCACGTAATTGGACTGGATAGCGGTCAGTCGCGCGGTTTCCTGCGTTCCCTGTACCAGACCGTCTGCCGTCAGGCCGAACAGGCCGGTTACGAAAATCCCCACCAGAGAGGCGATAAGCGTTGTCAGCAGCAGAGTGCCAATGGTCAGAAAGCTGATTTTGCCCAGTGAAGAGGCATTATGTAATTTCGCCACTGCGCTCAGAATCGACACGAAGACCAGCGGCATCACAATCATTTGCAGCAGCTGAACGTACCCGTTCCCGACAATATTGAACCAGGTAATCGACGTTTTAAGAACCGGATCGTCAGAACCATAAATCAGTTGCAGTGCCAGGCCAAATACCACACCGAGAGCCAGACCTGCTAAAACTTTTTTTGCCAGACTCCATTGCTTATGGCGGGTTTGCGCCAGCAGCAAAAGGAGGGCAACGAAAACCACTACGTTAATCACGAGCGGAAAATTCATACCAGACTCCAAACTTATAATTTTTCAAACGGGTGTTCCCGAAAGGGACTGCACCATCCCATAGCATTGGGGTGAAGAATATCAGTTGGGTGTCCGATTATTTATATCCAAAAGGAATGCATTATAACTTTTCCTCCAAATTCGTATTGAAAATCGCCAGGTTGTCGGGTTTTCGTACGGTTCAGATGAAGAGTTTTAGAATATGGTTAAAAATGTCGGGATTGATTGCACCAATAATGGGCGTCCAGTCCGGCCAGAAAAGGGTTAATCCGACCAACAGCAGGCACAATGTTCGCTCCAGCTGATTACCTTTTTGGCTATTAATGAGGGGAAGACGGAAACGCCAGCGGCAAGGCCACAATAAAGGAACCCCGGCAGGCGTCAGCATATCGGCCAGAATATGGCTCAAATAGCCGATGATCATAGCGTGAAAGGCATCGATGGGGATCACCCAGTCGTGAGGGAAATGGGTGCGCAGAAGGAAAATTCCTCCGGCGACGGCAAGCAGGCTGTGCGTGAATCCACGGTGCCCGAAAGCCCGCGCGATCGGAGCAGAAATCCATTTCAGGCGCTGGCCAATCAGGGATTTGGGATGATCGATGTCGGGCAGCAGGCACGTGAGCAGGGACCCCGGAATAATATGCCACCAGTCACCGTGCGCCAGTTCCGGAGAAAGCTGTGCCTTTTTCGCAAATACTGCACAGGCAATTGAAAAAATGAGGTGGCCTTCCGCCGTCATGACGAGTCCGAACTGGATAACTGTTATTTTATCCAGTATAAGTGAAACTGTCACAATCTTGGAAGAGACACCCTGTAACTAATTGTCAACGGTATGATAAAAAAGGAAAAGGCGTATAAAAATACGCCTTTTCGCTGTCACTTATTGAACGGTTATCGTGCCAGCCATCCGCCATCAACGGCAATCGTATAGCCGTTAACGTAATCCGAGGCTTTCGACGCCAGAAACACCACGGGGCCCATGACGTCTTCCGGCAAACCCCAGCGTCCGGCGGGGATGCGATCAAGAATTTCTTTGCTGCGATCTCCGTCCGCACGAAGTTGTTCAGTGTTGTTAGTCGCCATATAGCCCGGCGCAATGGCATTAACATTGACGTCGTGTTTCGCCCACTCGTTTGCCATCAGCCGGGTGATGCCCATGACGGCACTTTTTGATGCCGTATAAGAAGGAACGCGAATGCCGCCCTGATAGGAAAGCATGGAAGCAATGTTAATAATCTTACCGCCGGTACCTTGTTTAATGAACTGCTTAGCCACAGCCTGAGACATGAAGAACAGCGTCTTGCTGTTCACTTTCATCACGTCGTCCCAGTTTTTCTCACTGAACTCGATAGCATCTTCCCGGCGAATGATACCGGCGTTGTTCACCAGAATATCGACATGGCCAAACTTACTGACCGCTTTTTCGATGAGTTCGGGAATGCCCGTAATGCTGCTCAGGTCAGCGCGAAGATCGAGAAACCGGCGACCGGTCGCCGTGATTTTTTCGGCTGTTTCGTTTGGCGCTGAAACGTTAATACCTACGATATCGCAACCAGCTTGCGCCAGTCCCAGCGCCATACCTTGGCCCAGTCCGGTGTTACAACCGGTCACGATTGCGACTTTGCCGCTTAATTCAAACGCATTGAGGATCATATTCAAAGTCTCTTTTGCACGGCACGTTCGCCATTAAAGGATGTTAGCTCTGCCGCCGAGCAGCAGAGCATAAGGGTTAGCGCAGTTCGCTGACTTTGACGTGATCCATGTCGTCAAATACCTGGTTTTCGCCGACCATTCCCCAGATGAAGGTATAGTTTTTCGTGCCTACACCGGAATGAATTGACCAGCTCGGCGAGATGACGGCCTGTTCGTTATGAACGAGTAAATGACGCGTTTCTTGTGGCTGCCCCATCATGTGAAATACGGCGGTTTCTTCTTCCATATTGAAGTAGAAATACACTTCCATACGGCGCTCATGGGTATGGCAAGGCATGGTGTTCCACAGGCTACCCTCTTCGAGTTTGGTTAATCCCATCGTCAGCTGGCAGGTTTCCAGTACGTCAGGCACGATAAATTTATTGATAGTCCGGCGGTTGCTGGTGGCTGCATCGCCAATAGTCTGTGGCGATGCTTCGGACAGCGTAATTTTTTTGTTGGGGAACGTCGTGTGCGCAGGGGCGCTGTTGTAGTAGAACTTGGCAGGTTTTACGGCATCAACGCTGCTGAATTCAACGTGCTTCGCGCCTTTGCCGACGTACAACGCTTCTTCATGACCAATCTCATAAGTTGTTCCGTCAACCACAATCAGCCCCGGTCCGCCGATGTTGATCACGCCCAGTTCGCGACGTTCGAGGAAGTAGCTCACACCGAGTTGCTTACCGACTTCATCACCTACCGAAACTGATTTTTCCGCGGGCATAACGCCGCCGACGATAATGCGGTCGATATGGCTGTAGGTCATGGTGTAGGTGTTTTTCTCGAAGATTTTCTCGATGAGAAATTCGCGGCGTAATTCTGCGGTATCCAGCGTTTTGGCGTGGTCGCTGTGAATGCTTTGACGAACTTGCATGTCGGTGCCTCTCATAGGATTGCAATGAAGAGGACTTGCCGGGCGAGTCTGACGGTTGCGTGGCAGTGACAGCGTACAGAAGCAGGAGAGCTCCCGGCTCGTCCTTGTTAAATGCAGCATAGGTTCATTGGCATATGAATTCAATAAAAATGAAATAACGTTTTATTTGTTTATGAGGCAGTTCAAGATTCGGGAAATTAAACGCAGGCCTGGAAAATGTGGCAGGGATAACCTGCAGTACGGCATGAAACAGGAGACGGCGCAGAAGCAGGGGCTCTGCGCCGGTTTGCCCGTGAAGATATCTCAGAGGATGTGTGCAGGCTCTAAAGCTTCAAGGGTCGCGAGCTTGGTGTCGGCCAGCGCCCAACGCGGATCTGCGTGATACTCACTGGCGGGAACAACAATCGAGCGCATGCGTGCGGCTTTCGTGGCAATCATTCCGTTAAAGGAATCTTCCAGCGTGACGCAGTTCAGCGGGTCAACCTGCAATTCACCAGCGGCGAGCAGATAAACTTCGGGATGCGGCTTACTATAAGGCAGTTTTTCTGCCGACGTGATCACCTGAAAATAGGATTGCAGGTTAAACATCTCAAGAACGGCCCTGAGCATAAATAAAGGAGACGCGGATGCGAGACCAATCTTCAGCCCGCTGTCACGACACAGCTCAAGTGCCTGGTTCACACCCGGCAGCAAAGGGCGCGTTTGTTCCACCAGTTCGATGGTGCGCGCGATGATCATTTTAGACACTTCGTCCTGCGTCGGCCCCTGCCATGGCAGCGTTTGATACCACATTCTGACCACCTGATCGACGCGCAATCCCAGCGTATCTGGCAGTAAATGTCGCTGGGAAATATCTACGCCGAGGCTACCGAAAACGTCCAGTTCTGCCTGAACCCAAAGTGGTTCAGAATCAATTAACAGACCATCCATATCGAAAATTGCTGCATTAACAGGGCGAACATAAGCCATGAAAGCGGACTCCGTAAAAGTGAATTGACGTTTTACTTTAACACCGCCGGTTCAGAGGGTGAAATCCGATACAGGAACGGTCAGGAAAACCGTCATCAGCGCTGTTTCAGGCAGGCAACGCCAGTAACTGATTAAAACATTGGGCGCAAAATACTTTCTGTGGGTAAACTTACGTGTTGCTTAAGGTGTCCAAACAAGGGGAATTCATGACGTACCAACAAGCCGGACGCGTGGCAGTGATTAAACGGATTGCAGGATGGATTATTTTTATTCCTGCGCTGCTTTCAACACTGATTTCATTGCTTAATTTTATTAATGAACACACTAAAACTGAGCAGGGCATCAATGCTGTCATGCTGGATTTCGTCCACGTGATGGTTGATATGGTGAAGTTCAACACCTCGTTTCTTAACGTTTTCTGGTACAACTCCCCCGTTCCCGTTTTGGGGCAGGGTGTGACCACCGCGAACATCGTGTTTTTTATTATCTACTGGCTGATTTTTGTCGGTCTGGCGTTACAGGCATCTGGCGCAAGAATGTCCCGTCAGGTGAAACATATCCGTGAAGGCATTCAGGATCAGCTAATCCTCGAACAGGCGAAAGGCGCGGAAGGGCGTACACGACCACAAATTGAAGAACGGATTGTCATTCCGAGACATACGATCTTGGTGCAGTATTTCCCGCTCTATATCTTGCCCATCGTTATTGCAGTCGTTGCCTATTTCGTTTTGAAATTATTAGGTTTAATTGCAGGTTGATCTGAGATTGGTTTTGTAACATCTAACTTATCTTTCTCAAAAACAAGGCCTGAATATTTTCATTATTCAGGCCTTGTTTTTTTATGCATAAAATATTTATCAGGCTAATTAATATCGTCGTGGAGAAGTCTTTCAATAGCGCGCTGGGCAACGACGAGATGCTGCCCTCCGAATAAATTACTGCGATTTAGCAGGTAATATAACTGGTAGATGGGTTGCCTTGAAATGAAGTCATCCGGAAGCGGCGTTTTGCTCTGATAACCGTCATATAATTGTGGCGGAACATTAGGATACAGCGGAAGCATCGCCAGATCGCATTCCCTGTCGCCCCAGTAACAGGCGGGATCGAAAATGACCGGGCCGTGTTCGGAAAGGCCACAGTTGTGCGGCCATAAATCGCCGTGTAATAAAGAAGGCTGAGGTTGATGGTTCTGTAAGCGGGCATGAACCATTGCTGTGATATCTTCGATATTGCCGAACGTCATTCCTTTTTCCGCCGCCAGTTGCAACTGCCAGCCAATACGCTGTTCGGCAAAGAATGTCGCCCAGCGCCGCTGCCAGCTGTTGGGTTGCGGCAGGGTCGCCAGCTCATTATCGAAATCAAGGCCGAATTGCAGCTGCTCGCTCCACTGGTGTAAGGCTGCAAGCTGCTGCCCCAAGATATAGGCGTTATGGGCATCCAGAGGTTTTTGCGGGATATATTCAAGCAGCAGAAAACTGTAATCACGATCGCTGCCAACGCCATAAACCTCAGGCACGCGAACTGTCTGACTTCGGGCAAGCAGGGCGAGTTGATCGGCTTCAGCCGCGAAAATAGGGAGCATTTCACGCGCATTGCACTTAACAAATACATCCCTGTCACCGTAGCTCAACCGCCAGGCCGGGTGAATTTCTCCTCCCGGCAGTTCAACACGTTCGCGGATTTCAGCACTGCCCAGGTGTTCACTCAACAAACGATTGACGGCTTGCCACATGGTATCACCCCTTCTGACTGGCCCGATAATTCATTAAGTTAGCGTTTTTTGTGTTTCAAAAACCCGATCCCGCGCACGGCTGAATCAGATGATGTTGTTAATTTATGCGAATTCCGACGTGGCTGAACTGAGAGTGTAATCAATGAATCTGTTAATTTCAGAATATGTGACGTCAAAGAGGTTTTATATGCAGAATTGTCTTATCGACATGTGCCTAACCCCCTTGTTTAACAAAACAATAATAATAATAGACTAAAAATATATTCAGGTGTGGGAAGAAGATGTATATGCTAGCCCTCGTCCCAGTCGCGAGAGAGAAAACGTGAAACCAAAAATTCTTTATTTGATGGCCGCGCTTTTACTGGCGGGTTGCGCTAAAGAAACACCGGTTAAAACCACGCATTTTTTGAATCCATCGCCACCCATACAAAGCGAAACTTCATTAATGCATCCGGGGCCTTATGGTGACGTTATTCACCAGGCGGCAAATACTTACGGCGTCGACGAAACACTTGTTAAAGCAATCATTCAGGTTGAATCTGGATATAACCCAACCGTTGTCAGTAAATCGAATGCGATTGGGTTAATGCAGCTAAAGGCCTCAACGGCAGGACGCGATGCCTACCGGATGAAAGGACGTTACGGGCAGCCCAGCGCTCATGAATTGAAAGACCCGGCGATGAATATCGACCTGGGCACGGCGTATCTGAGTATTCTGCAGCAGCAGCTGGCAGGGATCAGTAATCCAGAAACCCGTCGTTATGCAACGACGGTAGCCTACGTTAACGGGGCTGGGGCATTACTGAGAACTTTCGCGAAAGATAAAACCTACGCGATTGCGAAAATTAATCAGATGTCTCCGCAAGAGTTTTACCAGCATGTGCAGCAGAAACATCCGGCGCCTCAGGCTCCGCGTTATCTGTGGAAAGTGAACAGCGCCTATCTGGCGATGCGTTAAATTTTGTTTTCCGTCAGTAGCAAATCAGGCTGCTGGCGGGAAATGAGAAATAATTTCAGTCACGCCGTTAATTACAAACTGCACGCCCATACAGACCAGCAAGAATCCCATCAGCCGCGAAATTGCTTCAATCCCGCTTTTCCCAACCAGACGCATAATTCCGCCCGCACTGCGCAATGTGAGCCATAAAATCAGGCTGACCAGAAAGAAAATCAGCACCGGCGCGACTAAAATTACCCAGTGAGGAAAATCTGAACCTTCTCTGATGGTTGATGCGCTGCTGATAATCATCGCAATAGTACCCGGGCCCGCGGTGCTTGGCATCGCCAGCGGCACAAACGCGATATTCGGTGAATCCTGACGTTTCATCTCCTCGGTTTTGTTTTCCATCAGCACTTTCTCTTCAACGTGTGGCTGAGGGAAAAGCATTCGGAAACCGATAAATGTGACAATCAGGCCACCCGCAATACGCAAACCGGGAATTGAAATCCCGAAGGTATTCATCACCAGTTGTCCGGCGTAGTAGGCGACCATCATGATAATGAAAACGTACACCGAGGCCATCAGCGACTGCTGATTTCGCTCCTGCGCTGTCATGTTTCCGGATAGCCCAAGTAAGAGGGCAACGGTGGTTAACGGATTCGCCAGCGGAAGAATCACCACTAAACCTAATCCGATGGCCTGAAATAACAGACTGACTTCTGACATAAATTTCCCTTTTGAAAAGCGTTTGTGTTTACCTTAGCGTGTCCGGGGGGGATTACACGAAAAATATCCATCTTAAGCAACACAGGTTGCTGGAAATTCGCACTTTACGGGTGGTAAACTCGCTGTCTGTTTTCACGTCGCATCCCGATACGATTACGTGATGTATTCCAGGGTGCCTATATTTGGCAAAGTAAAGCTGAATAGCGTGAATAACTACATGAAATTAAACTCAAATATTTTTCTAGATGTGCTCTGTCGTGTGGGGCACCACTGTAGATTAAGGAATTATCATGCCTGTCATTACTCTTCCTGACGGAAGCCAGCGCGTTTTTGATCGCCCCGTTTCACCTCTTGATGTTGCTCTCGATATCGGTCCTGGTCTGGCGAAAGCCTGTATCGCTGGTCGCGTTAACGGCGAACTGGTTGATGCAACTGATCTGATTGAAACCGACGCACAACTTGCGATCATCACCGCTAAAGACGAAGCCGGTCTTGAAATTTTGCGCCACTCCTGTGCGCACCTTTTGGGGCACGCCATCAAGCAATTGTGGCCAGACACCAAAATGGCTATCGGTCCGGTTATCGATAATGGCTTCTATTATGACGTCGATTTAGATCGCACGCTCACTCAGGAAGACATCGAACTGCTTGAAAAGCGCATGCACGAACTGGCTGAAAAGAATTACGACGTTATTAAAAAGAAAGTCAGCTGGCAGGAAGCGCGCGATACCTTTGCAAGCCGTGGTGAAGAATACAAAGTCGCGATTCTGGATGAAAACATCAGCCATGATGATCGCCCGGGTCTGTATCATCATGAAGAATACGTGGATATGTGCCGGGGTCCGCACGTACCAAATATGCGTTTCTGCCATCATTTCAAACTGCAGAAAACTTCCGGTGCATACTGGCGTGGCAACAGCGATAACAAAATGCTGCAACGTATCTACGGCACTGCCTGGGCAGATAAAAAGCAACTGAATGCCTACATTCAGCGTCTGGAAGAAGCCGGTAAGCGCGATCACCGTAAAATCGGTAAGCAACTCGACCTGTATCACATGCAGGAAGAAGCGCCGGGCATGGTGTTCTGGCACAACGATGGCTGGACTATTTTCCGTGAGCTGGAAGCCTTCGTACGTATGAAACTGAAGTCTTACGACTATCAGGAAGTGAAAGGCCCGTTCATGATGGATCGCGTGCTGTGGGAAAAAACCGGTCACTGGGAAAATTACAAAGAAGCGATGTTCACCACGTCTTCTGAAAACCGTGAATATTGCATCAAACCGATGAACTGCCCGGGGCATGTTCAGATCTTCAATCAGGGTCTGAAATCCTACCGTGATCTGCCATTGCGTATGGCCGAGTTCGGCAGCTGCCACCGTAATGAGCCGTCAGGTGCACTGCACGGCCTGATGCGTGTTCGTGGTTTCACTCAGGACGACGCACACATCTTCTGTACTGAAGAACAGGTTCGTGATGAAGTGAACAGCTGTATCCGCATGGTCTATGACATGTACAGCACTTTTGGCTTTGAAAAGATTGTGGTGAAACTGTCCACCCGTCCTGAGAAGCGCATTGGCACTGACGAAATGTGGACGAAGGCAGAAGATGACCTTGCTGCAGCGCTGACCGAAAACAAGATTGAATTCGAATATCAGCCGGGTGAAGGCGCCTTCTACGGTCCGAAAATTGAATTTACCTTGCATGATTGTTTGGATCGTGCGTGGCAGTGTGGTACCGTGCAGCTCGACTTTTCATTACCTGGTCGCTTGAACGCCTCCTATATTGGCGAAAGCAACGACCGTCAGGTTCCGGTAATGATTCACCGTGCTATCCTGGGTTCCATGGAGCGCTTCATCGGTATTCTGACCGAAGAATACGCCGGGTTCTTCCCGACCTGGATGGCGCCGGTGCAAGTTGTGATCATGAACATTACTGATTCACAAGCGCCGTATGTCGAAGAATTAACTAAAAAACTGCAAGATGCAGGCATTCGCGTTAAAGCCGACTTGAGAAATGAGAAGATTGGCTTTAAAATCCGCGAACACACGCTGCGCCGTGTTCCTTACATGTTAGTTTGTGGCGATAAAGAGGTCGAATCAGGCAAGGTTGCTGTTCGTACCCGCCGCGGCAAAGACTTAGGAAGCATGGATGTTAGCGAAGTCGTTGACAAACTGCTGGCGGAAATCCGCAGCAGAAGTCTTCATCAACTGGAGGAATAAAGTATTAAAGGCGGAAAACGAGTTCAACCGGCGCGTCCTAATCGCATTAACAAAGAGATTCGCGCGCAAGAAGTTCGCCTCACCGGCGTCGATGGCGAGCAGATTGGTATTGTCAGTCTGAATGAAGCTCTTGAAAAAGCTGAGGAAGCGGGCGTCGATTTAGTAGAAATCAGTCCGAATGCCGAGCCGCCAGTTTGTCGAATCATGGATTACGGCAAATTCCTCTACGAGAAGAGCAAGTCGACCAAAGAGCAGAAAAAGAAACAAAAAGTTATTCAGGTTAAGGAAATCAAATTCCGACCTGGTACCGATGATGGCGACTATCAGGTCAAACTACGCAACCTGATTCGCTTTCTGGAAGATGGCGATAAAGCCAAAATCACCCTGCGGTTCCGTGGGCGTGAAATGGCGCACCAACAGATCGGCATGGAAGTGCTTAACCGCGTCCGTAAAGACCTGTGTGAAGATTCTGAACTGGCCGTTGTCGAATCCTTCCCTACGAAGATCGAAGGTCGTCAGATGATCATGGTGCTCGCACCTAAGAAGAAACAGTAAGGCTTCCAAGTAATCCTGCTGCGCGGTGTTCGCACCGCGCATGCTGGATTCGCCTTTCTGATTCATGTTAATAACAATGCGAAGTGGAATTTAAAATGCCAAAGATCAAAACAGTACGCGGCGCCGCTAAACGCTTCAAAAAAACCGCCAACGGTGGTTTTAAGCGTAAGCACGCAAACCTGCGTCATATTCTGACCAAAAAAGCTACTAAGCGTAAACGTCACTTGCGTCCAAAAGGCCTGGTATCCAAGAACGATTTGGGTCTGGTCTCTGCATGTCTGCCGTACGCATAAATACACTTTTTTTAATCTAGAATATAAAACTCAGGAGAGCATATGGCTCGCGTAAAACGTGGTGTGATTGCACGTGCACGTCACAAGAAAATCTTAAAACAGGCGAAAGGTTACTACGGTGCCCGTTCTCGCGTATATCGTGTTGCATTCCAGGCTGTTATCAAAGCTGGTCAATACGCTTACCGTGACCGTCGTCAAAAGAAACGTCAGTTCCGTCAGCTGTGGATCGCGCGTATCAACGCAGCAGCTCGTCAGAACGACATGTCTTACAGCAAATTCATTAACGGCTTGAAAAAAGCTTCTATTGAAATTGACCGTAAGATCTTGGCTGACATCGCAGTATTCGACAAAGTGGTATTTGCCGCTCTGGTCGAAAAAGCGAAAGCAGCACTGGCGTAAGTCAGGTGAAAGAGGGAGCTTGCTCCCTCTTTTATATTTTGTATTTAAAAACAGGCTGATTCGTTGTTTAATACTGACAGTCCCGTTTACGCCCTGGCACAAGAAAGACAATCATTAAGGTAACGCAAGCATGAATGCTGCTATTTTCCGTTTCTTTTTTTACTTTAGCGCCTGACTCAGGAAGGCTTTCGCGCGTAAGAGAAGAAACGAAAAGTAGCGCCTAAGCCTCCCTCGTGGAGGCTTTTTTGTATCTGTGCTTTAGACACTAAGGTTCAGGGTCAAATCGCGCCCCTGATTAATCACGGTTATTTTACATCGGGCCATATTGGCCAGAAGAAGAGGAAAGCAATGCCACATCTCGCAGAGCTGGTTGCCAATGCCAAGGCAGCCGTAGAGAGTGCTCAGGATATCGCCGCGCTGGATAACGTGCGTGTCGAATATCTGGGTAAGAAAGGCCACCTGACGCTCCAGATGACGACCCTCCGTGAATTGCCAGCGGAAGAACGTCCGGCAGCAGGCGCAGTGATCAACGAAGCGAAAACGCAGGTTCAGGAAGCCCTTAACGCGCGGAAAAATACGCTGGAATCCGCTGTGCTGAATGCGCGTCTTGCAGAAGAAACGATAGATGTTTCCCTGCCAGGCCGTCGTATCGAAAACGGCGGTTTGCATCCGGTGACCCGTACTATCGACCGCATTGAAACCTTCTTCGGTGAGCTCGGCTTTACCGTGGAAACCGGTCCGGAAATTGAAGATGACTACCATAACTTCGATGCCCTGAATATTCCGGGCCACCACCCGGCGCGTGCTGACCACGATACTTTCTGGTTTGACGCTAAGCGCCTGCTGCGTACTCAGACATCCGGCGTTCAGATTCGTACGATGCAAGGCCAGCAGCCGCCAATCCGCATTATCGCTCCGGGCCGTGTCTATCGTAACGATTACGATCAGACGCATACGCCGATGTTCCATCAGATGGAAGGCCTTATTGTTGATAAAGACATCAGCTTCTCCAACCTGAAAGGCACGCTGCACGATTTCCTGAACAACTTCTTTGAAGCTGATTTGCAGATCCGTTTCCGTCCTTCTTATTTCCCGTTCACAGAACCTTCTGCGGAAGTTGACGTTATGGGTAAAAACGGTAAATGGCTGGAAGTACTGGGTTGCGGCATGGTGCACCCTAACGTATTGCGTAACGTCGGTATTGATCCGGAAGTATATTCCGGTTTTGCCTTCGGTATGGGGATGGAACGTCTGACCATGTTGCGTTATGGCGTGACCGACCTGCGTGCATTCTTCGAAAACGATCTGCGTTTCCTCAAACAGTTTAAGTAAGGCGGGAATATCACATGAAATTCAGTGAACTCTGGTTGCGTGAGTGGGTAAACCCAGCCATCAGCAGCGAAGCATTATCAGACCAAATCACCATGGCCGGCCTCGAAGTCGATGGCGTTGAGCCTGTTGCAGGCGCATTTAGTGGCGTCGTAGTGGGTGAAGTGGTCGAATGTGGCCAGCACCCTAATGCAGACAAACTGCGTGTAACGAAAGTGAATGTGGGTGGCGATCGTCTGCTGGACATCGTTTGTGGTGCACCAAACTGCCGTCAGGGCCTTAAAGTTGCCGTCGCCACCGTGGGCGCGGTATTGCCGGGTGATTTCAAAATCAAGGCAGCCAAACTGCGTGGCGAACCGTCTGAAGGCATGCTGTGCTCTTTCTCTGAGCTGGCGATTTCAGATGATCACGATGGCATCATCGAATTGCCTCAGGATGCGCCTGTCGGTAACGACATTCGTGAATTCCTCAAATTGGACGACACGACTATTGAAATCAGCGTGACGCCAAACCGTGCGGATTGCCTGGGTATCTTGGGTGTGGCGCGTGACGTTGCGGTGATTAACCAGCTCCCGCTGGTTGAGCCGGAAATAAATCCGGTTAAAGCCACTATTGATACGGCTATTTCTATCGATGTTCAGGCACCTCAGGCTTGCCCGCGCTATCTGGGGCGAGTAGTCAAAGGCATCAACGTTAAGGCGCCTACGCCGTTGTGGATGCGTGAAAAACTGCGCCGCTGCGGTACGCGTTCAATTGACGCTGTCGTCGATATTACCAACTACGTGCTGCTTGAACTCGGCCAGCCAATGCACGCCTTCGACCTGAACCGTATCGACGGCGGAATTGTTGTGCGTATGGCGAAAAAAGATGAAGCGCTGACTCTTCTTGATGGCACTGAAGCTAAACTGAACGAAGATACACTGGTGATCGCTGACCACGGCAAAGCACTGGCGATGGCCGGTATTTTCGGCGGCGAACATTCCGGTGTGAACGACGAAACTCAGGACGTGCTGCTGGAATCCGCATTCTTTGCACCGCTGTCGATCACTGGCCGCGCGCGCCGTCAGGGTCTACACACCGACGCTTCGCACCGTTATGAACGTGGCGTTGATCCGCAACTGCAATTCAAAGCCATCGAACGCGCAACCGCCTTACTGCTGAGCATTTGTGGTGGCGAAGCGGGTCCGATTATCGACGTAACGTCAGAAGCCGAATTGCCAAAAGCCGCAACCATTACTCTGCGTCGCGAAAAACTGGATCGCCTGATTGGCCATCACGTTGAAGATGCGCAGGTAACGGACATTCTGACCCGTCTGGGCTGTCAGGTTCAGCATAAAGGCGATCATTGGGTGGCTGTCGCACCGAGCTGGCGCTTTGACATGCAAATTGAAGAAGATCTGGTGGAAGAAATTGCCCGTGTCTACGGTTATAACAACATCCCCGATGTCCCGGTGAAAGCCAGCCTGGTGATGACCAAACACCGTGAAGCTAATCTGTCGCTGAAACGTGTGAAAAATCTTCTGGTTGACCGTGGTTTCCAGGAGGCAATTACTTACAGTTTCGTTGATCCTAAAGTTCAGGCATTGCTGCATCCGGGCGAAGACGCACTGATCTTGCCAAGTCCGATTTCAGTGGAAATGTCTGCAATGCGTCTTTCTCTGTGGTCTGGTCTGCTGACTGCGGTAGTTAATAACCAAAATCGTCAGCAAAGTCGCGTGCGCATATTTGAAAGCGGCCTGCGCTTTGTGCCTGATACTCAAGCAGATTTGGGTATCCGTCAGGACGTCATGCTATCCGGTGTGATCTCCGGAACGAAAAATGAAGAGCATTGGGATCTGGCGCGTCAGGCAGTTGACTACTACGATTTGAAAGGTGATCTTGAGGCTATTCTTGAGCTTACCGGCAAAATGAACGATGTACAGTTCAAGGTTGAAGCAAATCCTGCACTGCACCCTGGGCAGAGCGCAGCGATTTATTTACACGGCGAACGTATTGGTTTCATTGGTGTAGTACACCCAGAGCTGGAACGTAAACTCGATCTCAATGGCCGTACTGTTGTCTTCGAACTGTTATGGAATAAGGTCGCAGACCGCGTACTGCCTGATGCGAAAGAGATTTCCCGCTTCCCGGCGAACCGTCGTGACATCGCTGTTGTTGTGGCTGAAAACGTGCCCGCAGACGATATTTTGGCAGAGTGCAAGAAAGTTGGCGCAAATCAGGTAGTTGGCGTAAACTTGTTTGATGTGTACCGTGGCAAGGGCGTAGCTGAGGGTTATAAGAGCCTGGCTATCAGTCTGGTGTTGCAGGATACCGCCCGTACACTGGAAGAAGAGGAGATCGCCGCTACCGTTGCAAAATGCGTAGAGGCTCTAAAACAGCGATTCCAAGCATCCTTGAGGGATTGAACCTATGGCGCTTACTAAAGCTGAAATGTCAGAACACCTGTTTGAAAAGCTCGGGCTGAGCAAGCGGGATGCCAAAGACCTTGTTGAAATATTTTTCGAAGAAGTCCGTCGTGCTTTGGAAAATGGCGAGCAAGTAAAACTGTCTGGCTTTGGCAACTTTGATCTGCGTGACAAAAACCAACGTCCGGGACGTAACCCGAAAACCGGCGAAGATATTCCGATCACGGCGCGTCGTGTGGTGACTTTCCGTCCGGGACAGAAATTGAAAAGTCGTGTTGAGAATGCCACTCCGAAAGAATAAGTAAAATCATCAAAAAGGCCGCGAAAGCGGCCTTTTTTTTGCTCTTTTTTTGTGACTATCTTCACGTATCAACACCACTGAATTTAACGCTTTTAAGTTATTAGCACGGGAAGTGAAAAGATAGTGTTAAAGGGGTGGGCGCTTCAGGATTAATCTGATAGATTAAATTTCAAGGCCGGGAGGGAATTTAATTATTCATTGATGCGTGAATGATGGTAATTAAAAAGGGGCCAAAGCCCCTTAAGTGAAATAACTCAGTATATTCAGGTTAAAATGCGCACGTATTTATTCTCCTGACGAGTGATCTGAAAATATAAGAGTCAGATTAGAACATTAAATTAATGGTTGTAGAACATACGCGGTCCACCAGGGCCACCGCCGCCATGACCACCACCGTGACCGCCACCACCAGGGCCCCAAAACGGCGGGAATAAACAGCCACTGAGGCTGACGACGACCAGAGCTACGCTAAATAAAGCTAAAATACGACGCATAAAAGACATCCTTTGTTTGAATAAACAAGGCGAGTATAAAGAGATCGCAACAACGTTGTTGTCAGACTTACGTTAAGATTTGTTAGAGTCGTAATAAGATTTGAATTGTTAATAATTTTCATGCTGTTGAGTTATTTCAATCAGGATATATTTGTATTTTTATTGTAAGGGCTCGGCAAGTTATCCGAAAATACGTTTATTTCTCATATTCACTTCTATTCCCTGCTGATATAAAAAACACGTCATAAAAAATAAAGAAGGCGTGACTATCGTGAAAAAATCTCTCTTATTGCTTTGTTGTGCACTGGCATTGCCTGTGATCGCGCAGGCAAATGTTTCTATTGACGTTAACGTCCCTGGCGTAACGCTCCACCTTGGGGATCAGGATCAGCGCGGCTACTACTGGGATGGCTATGACTGGCGTCCGCCGCAGTGGTGGCACGAGCATCAGGGTCATCATTACGGTGACCGTAATGAGCATGGCATGTACTGGCATGGCGATCGCTGGGATTCCAAACCGCCACAGCGCGGGCACTCGAATCCACCGGCCAGACCGCAGCCACAGCCACATAATCAGGGCCGTCCAAACGGCGGCGATCACCGTGGCAACAACAACGGTCATCCTGGCGGCAACGGCCAGCAGGGTCATGACGATCAACATAATGATCAACACGGGAACGGTCAGCCGATCCCGCCGGACGATCATCAGGGGCATTAATCCCCCCGTAAACGAAAAATACTTCCTAAGCCGGTGCTCAGTCACCGGCTTTTTTCATTTCTGCTTCCCTGTTGTGGAGCTAACTGCCTAATATCGGTAGGATAGTAAAATTCCAGCCACCGGAATTCAGCCTCAGGAATCCGATATTCATGCCTATCCCGCAGACTTTTTCTGCTCTCGAACACCAACAAAAATCACGCGACCGTCTCTGGCTCTTCGGGTTGAGCGTATTGCTGCTGCTGATTGGTGTACTCAGCTTAAGTGCGGGTGAGCGCTGGCTCTGGCCGGATCAATGGCTGAGCAGCGAGGCGCGTCTTTTCATCTGGCAGCTGCGTCTGCCCCGTGCGATTGCGGTGATTCTGGTCGGCGCAAGTCTGGCTGTTGCCGGGGCCGTGATGCAATCGCTGTTTGAAAACCCGCTGGCAGAACCCGGTTTGCTTGGCGTTGCAAACGGTGCGGGCGTGGCGCTGGTTTTTTGTGTGATGCTCAGTCACGGATTGATCCCGGTCTGGGTCATGAGCATCGCGGCCGTTTCTGGCGCGATGATTGTGACGGCTTTTCTTTTGTATGTTGCGCGAAAACGCCTGTTGACCAATGCGCGGATCCTGCTGGTTGGCGTAGCGATTGGGATTGTGTGCAGTGCGCTCATGACGTGGGCGATTTATTTCAGCGACAACCTCGATCTGCGCCAGCTGATGTACTGGATGATGGGCGGATTTGGTGGCGTGGACTGGAATCAGATCTGGCTGGGCGCGATGCTGCTGCCGATTCTCCTGTGGCTTATCTTTCAGGGTAAAGTACTCAATTTACTTTCTCTGGGGACGCTGCAGGCGCAGCAACTGGGGATATCCCTCCGCGCCTGGCGGTTTATTCTGGTTCTTTCGGTCGGCTGGATGGTTGGCATTAGCGTGGCGCTGGCCGGGGTGATCGGTTTTATCGGGCTGGTCATTCCACATATTCTCCGGCTTTGCGGGATCACCGATCAGCGCCGTTTGTTGCCGGCCTGCGCCCTGAGTGGAGCGGCAGTTCTGCTGCTGGCCGATGTTATCGCGCGTATTGGTTTATATGCGGCTGAGCTGCCCGTCGGAGTCGTCACTGCCACGCTCGGCGCACCGGTGTTTATCTGGCTGCTGGTCAGAAACGGACAAATCCGCTGATCCTTTCCGGAGGGTCGGCTATGCTCTTCCTTTACCTAACCCACAAAACTCAGGACTAAACGATGAGTAACACTATTTTTGATATCTCCCTCAAAACTATCGATGGCGAAACAACGACTTTAGGTGCTTACAAAGGTTCGGTGATTCTTGTTGTCAACGTCGCATCGCAGTGTGGTCTGACCAAGCAGTACGAAGGGCTGGAAAGCCTTTATCAGGAATTACATCCGGAAGGTTTTGAAGTTCTCGGGTTCCCGTGCAACGAGTTTGGTGCGCAGGAACCGGGTACAGAAAATGAAATCAAAACTTTCTGTACCACGAATTTTGGCGTGAAATTCCCGATGTTCAGCAAAATTGACGTTAACGGTGAGCATCGTCATCCGTTATATTCGGCGTTGATCGCAGCCCGTCCTGAAGCTGTTAAACCGAAAGACAGTGCATTTTACGAACGTCTGGCCAGCAAGGGGCGTGAGCCTGTGAAGCCGGAAAATATTCTGTGGAATTTCGAAAAATTCCTGATTGGCCGTGACGGCACCGTGCTCGGGCGTTTTGCGCCGGACATGCCGCCGGAAGATCCGTTGCTGACCGACGCTACTAAAGCTGCGCTGGCGAAATAATCCTTTTTTGATAAATATAAAAGAGCAGGGAACGCAGATGCTGGAATGTCGTGAGGTGAGTGTGAGCGGGCGTCTTCGTGCGTTTAGCGCGCGAGTGTCACCCGGCAGGCGGATTCACCTTATCGGCCCGAACGGGGCGGGGAAAAGTACTCTGCTGGCCAGGCTGGCAGGTATTTCCGGCTCAGGCGGTGAGGTCTTAATCGGTAAAGACAAACTGACGGAGATTTCAGGGCCGCGGCTTGCACGTCTGCGGGCGTGGCTTTGTCAGCAACTGACACCGGCGTCGCTGATGCCGGTGTATCAGTATCTGTCGTTGCACCAGCCAGCGGGCGCTTCCCCGGTTCTTTTAGAAAAGACGATTGGCCGGTTATGTGATGCCTTACAGCTAAGCGATAAACTTTCAAGGCCTGTGACGCATCTTTCCGGCGGCGAATGGCAGCGTGTCAGGCTGGCAGCGGTGCTGTTGCAGGTCTGGCCGGAGGTGAATCCCGACAGTCAATTGCTGTTTCTCGATGAACCGGCAAACAGTCTGGATGTCGCGCAGCAACAGGCGCTTGACCAACTGCTGGACGAGTTTTGCGCCGCCGGGCGTTCCGTTATCGTCAGCGATCATGATCTGAACCATACCTTGCATCACGCGCATCAGGTCTGGTTAATGTCGGCGGGCGAAGTGGTCGCCGCAGGTGAATGTTCGGAGGTTATGCAGGCAGAAGCACTTTCTGCGGTATATAAAGTTCCCTTTCAGATACATGCTCTGGTAGGGCATCGCTGGATAATGACAACACCGACATTAATCTGAGTTTAATGAATAGCACTTTAATTATATAATTATTGATTTTTCAACATTTGCGGCGTGCTTATATTGTTCATAAAAAATACAGTGGTCATTTTTTTTCCATAAAGTTCATTTTTTTAATTGAAGAATGAATAATGCAACTAAATGTTATTAAAGGATTTTGTTGTTTACTGCTTGTTTATTCCTATTCCATTTACTTTCTGTTTAACTTCACAAAACTGGAAAATCCTTAAGGTTAAATTAAGCTTAAACCGACATCATAAGAGTCATAATTTCAGGGCAGCGTTTACTTACGGTTAAATAAATGCGGTCTAAAGTCGGTATGAGTTAATTACCTTTTGGGATAGCGTAATGGAAAACTTTTTGCCTTTCTCCCGCCCGTCGATGGGTTATGAAGAGATTGAGGCTGTGGGGCAGGTTTTGCGCTCCGGTTGGATCACCACCGGGCCGCAGACTCATCAGCTCGAACAGGATTTTTCTGCAGCTTTCGGTTGTAAGCACGCGATAGCGGTCAGTTCCGCGACCGGCGGTATGCACGTAACGTTGATGGCGCTGGGCATAGGCCCCGGCGATGAAGTGATTACCCCTTCCCAGACCTGGGTTTCCACCCTGAATATGATTGTTCTGCTTGGCGCAGAACCTGTCATGATTGATGTCGACCCCGATACCCTGATGGTCAGTGCAGAAGCCATTGCGGCGGCCATCACGCCCAAAACTAAAGCGATTATTCCGGTTCACTACGCGGGCGCGCCTTTGGATCTCGATCCGATTTACGCGGTGGCAAATGAGCACGGTATTCCGGTGATCGAAGATGCCGCGCACGCTGCAGGCACGCGTTACCGTGACCGTTGGGTTGGCGCGCAGGGGACTGCAATTTTCTCCTTCCACGCCATCAAGAACATGACCTGCGCCGAAGGCGGTCTGATTGCGACCGATGACGATGCGCTGGCCGATAAAGTCCGCGCACTGAAATTTCACGGTCTGGCCGTGGATGCGTTTGACCGTCAGGTTCAGGGTCGCAAACCGCAGGCTGAAGTGATTGAGCCGGGTTTCAAATACAACCTTTCCGATATTCACGCTTCCATTGCCGTTGTGCAGCTTAAGCGTCTGACGGAAATCAACGCCCGCCGTACCGAACTGGCGCAGCGTTATCTCGATAAATTACAGGGTTCTCCTTTCCTGCCGATGGGCATTCCGGCGTATCCGCATCTGCATGCGTGGCATTTATTCATGATCCGCGTGGATAAAGAACGCTGCGGGATCACCCGTGATGCGCTGATGGAACGCCTTAAAGAGCAGGGCATCGGAACGGGTTTGCATTTCCGTGCAGCGCATACTCAAAAATATTACCGCGAACGCTATCCTGACCTGAATTTGCCAAACAGCGAATGGAATACCGATCGTTTATGCAGTCTGCCGCTGTTCCCGGATATGCAGGACAGCGATGTTGACCGTGTTGTCGCGGCTCTTTTTTCCCTTCTGGAGGCGCAGTAGTGGCGCAATATGAACCTATTCGTAAAGTCTCGGTAGTTATCCCGGTCTATAACGAAGAAGAAAGTCTGCCGGCGTTGCTGTCCCGGACGCAGGCCGCGTGTAAACAATTAACGCAGCAGTACGAAATTATTCTGGTCGACGACGGGAGTGCGGATCGTTCTGCCGAAATGCTCACCGCCGCCGCGGAAGAAGCGGACAGCTATATTATTGCGGTCCTGCTTAACCGTAATTATGGCCAGCACTCTGCAATCATGGCTGGTTTCAGTCATGTGACGGGGGATCTGGTGATTACGCTGGACGCTGATCTGCAAAACCCGCCGGAAGAAATTCCGCGTCTCGTGGCGAAAGCGGATGAAGGTTACGACGTAGTCGGTACCGTTCGCGCAAACCGCCGTGATTCCTGGTTCCGCAAAACTGCCTCCAAAATGATCAACATGATGATCCAGCGTGCGACCGGGAAATCGATGGGCGATTACGGCTGTATGCTTCGTGCTTACCGCCGTCACATCATTGAAGCCATGTTGCATTGCCACGAGCGCAGCACTTTTATTCCTATTCTGGCGAATACCTTCGCCCGCAAAACGGTAGAAATTCCGGTTCAGCATTCCGAGCGCGAATTTGGTGATTCCAAATACAGCCTGATGAAACTGATCAACCTGATGTATGACCTGATCACCTGTCTGACCACAACACCGCTGCGCATGCTCAGCGTAGTGGGCAGCGTGATTGCCATCTTCGGTTTCCTGCTGGCCGTGTTCCTGATTTTAATGCGCCTCATCAATGGCCCTGAATGGGCTGCTGAAGGTGTGTTCACGCTATTTGCATTGTTATTCATGTTTATCGGTGCGCAGTTTGTCGGTATGGGTTTACTCGGTGAATACATCGGGCGTATCTACAACGATGTTCGTGCACGTCCCCGTTATTTCGTTCAAAAAGTCGTCGGAGTTCGTTCCGAAGAAAACAGTCAGGAAGAAGAGTGATGAAAGCGATTGTATTTGCCTACCATGATATTGGTTGCGTTGGTTTACAGGCTTTGGTTGATGCAGGCTACGACGTACAGGCAGTCTTTACCCATACTGATGCCCCGAATGAAAATCAGTTTTTCTCTTCAGTTGCCCGCGTGGGTGCTGATTTAAATCTGCCTGTTTATGCACCGGAAGATGTTAACCATCCGCTGTGGGTTGACCGCATTCATGCCTTGCAGCCTGATGTGATTTTCTCTTTCTACTATCGCAACATGCTGAGTGAAGAGATTTTATCTCTCGCACCGCGCGGTGGCTTCAACCTGCATGGCTCCCTTTTGCCACGCTACCGTGGCCGCGCTCCGGTGAACTGGGCGCTGCTGAATGGCGAAACAGAAACGGGCGTTACCTTGCACAAAATGGTGAAACGTCCGGATGCGGGTGACATCGTTGGCCAGCAAAAAGTCGCGATTACCGCAGATGATACGGCGCTGAAACTGCACGCCAAAGTGCGTGAAGCGGCGAAAGAGTTGCTGACCAAACTGCTGCCTGAAATGAAAGCCGGCAAAATCACCCTGACACCACAAGACGAAACGCAGGCGAGCTATTTTGGTCGTCGCACCGCGGCTGACGGTGAAATTCACTGGCACAAATCCGCGACAGAAATTAATAATCTGATCCGCGCCGTGACCGAACCTTATCCGGGGGCGTTCTCTTATCTGGGTCAGCGTAAACTGACTATCTGGCGTGCGCGTCCGCTGGCGACTCAGCATGACAAACAGCCAGGCACCGTGCTTTCTTCTGATCCACTGACCATTGCCTGTGGCGAAGGCGCGCTGGAAGTGCTGGCAGGGCAGAGCGAAAACGGCCTGTACGTACAGGGTTCCCGTCTGGCGCTTGAACTGGGCATTATGCCGGACATGCGCGTCGCTACGCTGCCAACGGCCGTGATGAAACGCCGTACCCGCGTTCTGATTCTGGGTGTGAACGGCTTTATCGGTAACCACCTGAGCGAGCGTCTGCTGCGTGAAGATCGTTATGAAATTTACGGTCTGGATATCAGCTCTGACGCGGTCAGCCGCTTCATGGATAACCCGCACTTCCACTTTGTTGAAGGCGATATCAGCATCCATTCCGAGTGGATCGAATATCACATTAAAAAATGTGACGTCGTGTTGCCGCTGGTGGCCATCGCAACGCCAATCGAATATACCCGCAACCCGCTGCGCGTATTCGAACTGGATTTCGAAGAAAACCTGAAGATTGTCCGCGACTGCGTGAAATACAAAAAACGCATTATTTTCCCGTCCACGTCTGAAGTTTACGGCATGTGCGATGACAAGGAGTTTGATGAAGATAACTCACGTCTGATCGTCGGCCCGATCAACAAACAGCGCTGGATTTACTCTGTCTCTAAGCAACTGCTGGACCGCGTAATCTGGGCTTATGGTGCGAAAGAAGGTTTGAAATTCACCCTGTTCCGTCCGTTTAACTGGATGGGACCACGTCTGGATAACCTGGATGCGGCACGTATCGGCAGCTCTCGCGCCATCACTCAGCTGATCCTCAACCTGGTTGAAGGTTCACCAATCAAACTGGTGGACGGCGGCGAGCAGAAACGCTGCTTCACCGATATCAATGACGGTATCGAAGCGCTGTTCCGCATTATCGAAAACCGCGACAACCTGTGCGATGGTCAGATCATCAACATCGGTAACCCGACGAATGAAGCGAGTATTCGTGAACTGGCCGAAATGTTGCTGAGCAGCTTCGAAGCCCACCCGTTGCGCGCACAGTTCCCGCCTTTTGCCGGTTTCAATCTGGTCGAAAGCAGCACGTATTACGGCAAAGGCTATCAGGACGTTGAGCACCGCACGCCAAGCATCAAAAATGCGCGCCGTCTGCTGAACTGGAAACCGGAAATCGGCATGGATAAAACCGTCGCTGACACGCTGGATTTCTTCCTGCGTTCTGTCAATCCTGATGCTGACAAAGCCTGAAACGGTGTCTGTGATGAAGAAAGTGGGTCTGCGCATTGATGTAGATACCTGGAGTGGCACCCGCGAGGGTGTCCCTCAGCTTCTGCAAGTCCTCTCGAAACATAACATTACCGCCAGTTTCTTCTTCAGCGTTGGGCCGGATAACATGGGGCGTCACTTGTGGCGCCTGCTTAAACCGCGCTTTTTGTGGAAGATGCTTCGCTCCAATGCCGCCTCGCTTTACGGCTGGGATATCCTTCTGGCCGGTACTGCGTGGCCGGGAAAACTCATCGCCCGCGACCTGGGTTATCTGATGAAGGAAACCGCCAAACGCGGCCATGAAGTCGGTTTGCACGCCTGGGATCATCAGGGCTGGCAGGCAAAAGTCGGTAAATGGTCTGAGCAACAGCTTGAACAGCAAATTAAGCTGGGGCTGGATGCGCTGGAAAAAAGCCTCGGTCACGATGTGGAATGTTCAGCCGTTGCTGGCTGGCGCGCCGATGAACGCGTGATTGAGGTGAAAGAGCGGTTCCATTTTTATTACAACAGCGACTGTCGTGGGAAATATCCTTTCCTGCCGGTGCTGGAAAACGGCACGCTGGGCACGGTGCAGATTCCGGTGACGTTACCCACTTACGATGAAGTGGCGGGAGGCGAAATCACTGCGAACAACTTCAATGATTTTATCCTCAACGCCATTATTGAGGATCAGGGTGTGCCGGTTTACACCATTCATGCAGAAGTTGAAGGCATGTCACTGGCTGCTCAGTTTGATGAGTTATTGATTCGGGCTGCGGCGCAGGGAATTCAGTTCTGTGCGTTGGGCGATTTGTTGCCTCCGGACCTCAGCACGTTGCCAAAAGGCAAAGTGGTTCGTGCCAGTTTCCCTGGTCGGGAAGGCTGGTTAGGCTGTCAGCAAGAAGGTTTTTCCTGATGTCTAAATCCCTTAAAGGCGTATGGAGCACCTTAATTTTGGTGTTCTTTGCTCTGGTTTACCTTGTTCCTCTTAATTCCCGCCTCTTATGGCAGCCCGATGAAACCCGTTATGCCGAGATCAGTCGCGAAATGTTACAGCGCGGCGACTGGGTTGTGCCACATCTTCTGGGGTTACGCTATTTTGAAAAACCGGTAGCCGGTTACTGGTTTAACAACATCAGCCAGATGCTCTTTGGTGACAGCAATTTCGCTGTTCGCTTTGGTTCAGTGTTCAGCACAATGCTGAGTGCCTTGCTGGTCTTTTGGCTGGCAAATCTGATGTGGCGTAACCGCCAGACGGCGTACATTGCCACTCTGATTTATCTTTCCTTTACACTGGTATTCAGTATCGGTACGTACAGCGTGATGGATCCGATGATCACGTTGTGGATGACCGCCGCGATGGTCGCCAGCTATTTCTGTCTGCGGGTTTCCGGAACACGGCAAAAGGCGCTGAGCTGGATTGCGCTGGGGCTGGCCTGCGGTATGGGCTTTATGACCAAAGGTTTTCTGGCGCTGGCGTTACCGGTGATTGCGGTTCTGCCGATTGTCTGGCGTGAGAAACGGTTCAAAACCCTGTTTGGCTGGGGCCCGCTGGCAATTGTTGCTGCGGTGGTACTCAGTCTGCCATGGGTGCTGGCTATTGCTCGTGAGGCACCGGATTTCTGGCGCTACTTCTTCTGGGTTGAACATATTCAGCGTTTTGCCGAATCCAATGCGCAACACAAAGCGCCGTTCTGGTACTACGTGCCGGTCTTGTTGCTCGGGGCTTTGCCATGGCTTGGGCTGCTGCCGGGCGCTTTACGTGATGGCTGGACGAAACGTGTACTGCGTCCTGAATTATTCTTCCTGCTGAGCTGGACAATCATGCCGCTAATTTTCTTCAGCGTAGCGAAGGGTAAATTGCCGACATACATTCTTCCGTGTTTCGCGCCTCTGGCCTTGCTGATGGCCGATCATCTCGATCAGATACGTCAGTCCGGAAAATTACGGGCGCTGAAAGCCAATGGCACCATTAACATCGTTTTTGGCGTACTGATGGCGATCGCGGTTCTGGTGATCTCCGGCATTTTACCGCTACATGTCAAAGCTGTGTTCACCCGTGCTGAATTGCCCCGTGCGCTGATTGGTATTCTGTGCTTTGCCGTGTGGGCGCTGGCCGGTGCGATGTCCCTGACTGACGTGAAAAAACGCTGGTACTGGGCGGCTGCATGTCCGCTGGTGCTGGCGCTTCTGGTCGGGCAAGCGATCCCGCAAAAAGTCATGGATTCCAAGCAACCACAAGGGTTCATCGGCGAAAATATTGCGATGTTGCAGGACAGTCGTTTTGTGCTGTCAGATAATGTGGGTATTGCAACCGGTTTAGCCTGGGTTCTGAAGCGCGACGACATCATCATGTTTGGTGAAAAAGGTGAGCTGGAATATGGCCTGAGTTATCCTGATGCGAAGTCAAAATTTGTCGATTCCGCGGATTTCCCGGAATGGTTACAAAAAGCACGTCAGGAAGGAAATGTTTCTGTGATCCTCAGACTTGATAGAAATGCAGGTATCTCCGGCAAACTCCCACCGGCTGACCAGACGGTGCAGATTGAACGTCAGGCGCTGCTGTTCTACAAAAAACTTCCATGACCGGATTCCTTCTGGTTCTTGCCGTAAGCATCATCACCTGTGCCGGTCAGCTTTGTCAGAAGCAGGCCGCACAGGTCGCGGGTGACGGTCTTGCCCGCGTCTTACGCTGGCTCGGGCTGGCTGTATTGTTGCTCGGCGTCGCGATGTTGTTATGGTTGCGCGTATTGCAGCTTCTGCCGCTGAGCCTGGCTTACCCGATGCTCAGCCTGAATTTTGTTTTGATCACGCTCTGTGCCCGCTGGTTTTTCAGAGAGCACGTTGACGCCCGCCACTGGTGTGGCGTGGCGCTGATCATGGCCGGTATCGCACTGATGAGTGTCAGCTTATGAAAGGGTATCTCTGGGGCGGGGCGAGCGTTCTGCTGGTGACGGCGGCGCAGTTGCTGATGAAATGGGGAATGGTGCAGATCCCGTGGGTTTCACTGGCTGATCTCAATATTTCTTTTATTTTCATTAATTTAAGACCAATTATTGCTGTCTTTTTGGGGCTTTGCGGGTATGCGTTTTCGATGGGCTGCTGGTTCTTTGCATTACGTTATTTGCCGCTGAACCGGGCCTATACCTTACTGAGTTTGAGCTATGCGCTGGTGTATATCGCGGCGGTCACATTACCGTGGTTCAATGAAAGCATCAGCTTAACCAAAACGATTGGCGGGCTGCTGATCTTATCCGGGGTCTGGTTAATTCACAGCAAACCGGTAAAAGATGTCCATTAAAAACGGCTTTAAACGATAAAAAACATTATTAAATATTGGATGACGGATAAAATAGCGCTAAATTCTATTAGTTCTTAGATAACGGCGACTTATCCGGTCTGCGCAAATTCCCGCGCCTGGCCCTGCCGTGATGCAATTCAAGAAGGAATGCACTATGCGCTGGTCATCCGTATCCATGTATTCCCTGCTGGCTGTTGCAGCGCTCATTCTTAACGGCTGTAGCAGCCACGCACCACCTCCAAGCGGACGTTTCGCCGATTCTATTACTGTTGTCGCAGAGCTCAACGATCAGCTCAGTCAGTGGCACGGTGCGCCTTATCGCTACGGCGGATTGCAGCCCAGCGGCGTCGACTGTTCTGGCTTTGTCTTCCGCACCTATCGAGACCGGTTTGGTGTCGTTCTGCCGCGTACCACAGCCGATCAAACCAAAATCGGTACTAAGGTTTCCCGCGATGAACTCCTTCCCGGCGATCTGGTTTTCTTTAAAACCGGCAGCGGCGAAAATGGATTACACGTAGGTATTTATGATACTGCCGACCAGTTTATTCACGCCTCGACCAGCCAGGGCGTAACGCGCTCCTCTCTCGATAATGTTTACTGGCGCAAAGTTTACTGGCAGGCACGACGCATCTGACGCCCGACAGTAAATAAACTATCCCCTGATTTCGCTGCGTATTTCATCCTGATTTTTGCTGTTATCATCGGAACAGACTTTTTCAGGATGAATATGCAATGAAACCTCTCAGACTCTTACTTTCCGACTCTTATGATCCCTGGTTCAATCTGGCCGTGGAAGACTGTATTTTTCGTGAGATGACAACGCAGCGTGTTCTTTTCTTATGGCGAAACGCCGAAACCGTGGTTATTGGTCAGGCGCAAAATCCGTGGAAAGAATGTAATACCCGCAGGATGGAAGAAGACGGCATTCGTCTGGCGCGCCGCAGCAGCGGTGGCGGGGCGGTCTTCCACGATCTGGGCAATACCTGTTTTACGTTCATGGCAGGCAAACCGGAATACGATAAAAGTGTCTCGACCGGTATTATTCTTAAAGCGTTAAGAAGCCTGGGCGTTGATGCCAGCGCATCCGGCCGCAACGATTTGGTTATTCAGACTGCCGGAGGCGAAAGAAAAATTTCCGGCTCGGCTTACCGTGAAACGGCCGATCGCGGATTCCACCACGGCACGCTGCTGCTTAATGCTGACCTGAGCCGTCTGGCAAACTACCTCAATCCGGATATTAAAAAGCTACAGGCAAAAGGCATCACGTCTGTCCGTTCGCGGGTGGCGAATCTGAATGAATTTGTTCCGGATATTAACCACGAGCAAATCTGCCAGGCAGTGACTGCCGCATTTTTCGAATGGTATGGCTCGGGCGTCGAACCTGAAATTATCTCTCCTGACGTTTTCCCGGATATTCCCGGTTTTCCGGAACGGTTTGCCAAACAAAGCAGTTGGGAATGGAATTTCGGCAAAGCACCGGCGTTCAGCCATTTGCTTAACGAACGCTTTGTCTGGGGCGGAGTAGATATTCACTTTGATGTGGAAAAGGGAACCATCAGCCGTGCGCAAATTTTCACCGACAGCCTTAATCCTGCGCCTTTGCTGGCACTGGCCGATACGCTGGTGGGGACGCGCTACCATGCGCAGGACGTTGCGCTGACCTGCGAGAAAATAAGTACGCAATATCCGGCCATGCAGGCTGAACTTGATGAACTGCAAACCTGGCTGGTTCGTTGCATTCGCTGAGATCGAAATACCCGGAACCCATTTCTGTCAGGAAAAAGTGGGTTCCGGATTCAAGCAGACCTTTCAAATTCACAGCCAACGCTTTTCAAACCAGATTCAGCATTTACCTCTGCAATAACATCAGATTTATTATCACGTTAAAAAAATCGATAGAGGCGCGGAAAGCTGCTTGGTGAGCGGCATTGGCGTTTGCGGAATATTTCATAAGCCACTATAACCATTAACTAAAATATTTATTGAAAGGATCAATTGTGCGATTGCACAATTGATAATCTAAATTTTGTCAAAATATGTCTGATAGCGCTCACAGACTAAGTTGCGCGTTTGCACCACTGACGATAAGATTAGTCCGAAAGCCCCTTTCTGACTGAAGACGCCTCAGAACGAAGGTGAAAAGGGGACATAGTTGCTTACATCTTTTGATCTCACTGCCGTTCGAGAGATCAGCGCTCGACCCTTGAAACCGGATAGGCACTTTCTTGATATCAATTTCTCTAATATTTCGGTTACGCCTCGGGGCTCCGGTATCTTTATGATCTGATTGATAGTCAAAAAAGTTATTAATCAATTCGCAGTGCCGTTGATGTTTTGGACAAAAATGAAAATACAATTCGATACGGCCTTTAACAGCAGCTATCTGTGCCAGCCGGTTTACTCAATCGAAGGGAAATTGCTCGCGATAGAATTACTGTGTCGTTTTTCCAGTGCAGACAGCAAGTTAATCATGCCAACAGAGCTGGTGCTGAACCTGTTAACTCCGCAGCAGCTACAACGTTTTCTTAATGAGCAACAAATTTGGGCTAATGAACATGCCCGGTGGTTTATTGATAACCAGGTAATTTTGAATATCGGTGTGGAAGAAAAGCAGGTTGCGCTATTGCTCGAGGACGAAAATCTTCGCGATGCCTTTAAGGCGCACCCGTTTATTCATCTGAACCTGAGCGAATCATTCCCGCAGCTTTCTGAGGGTCGGAGAAATTCGCAACTGATGGCGTTGAAACAACACTTTCCCTTGTGGCTCGAGAATTTTGGCTCGGGAAACGTCACTATGGCGCCTGTTTTCGACCACCTGTTTCAGTGGGTGAAACTGGATAAAAATCTGTTCTGGCAGCTGTATGAAGGCGAGCACTTCTCCATTGTGATGCCATCACTCCTGAGAAATGTTAACCGGTTCTGCCGGAACGTTGTGGTTGATGGTCTGGACAACCAGGATTACTTTGACTCCCTGCGTAAAACTGACGTGCAGGGAGTCAAAGGATTACTCTGGCCGGGGGTTGAACCGGCGGCACTCGATAAGTTGCTTATCAGACCAGCCCAATTTCACTAATGGGTCACTTCAGTTCCGGTGCCATTATCCCGGGCAGCCCACGCTGCGCCGGGATTTTTTACGTTTTGTGTTAGTAATCTCCCTGCTGTTACTCCGTGTTAATCCGCGCCATGCCACCCTACACTAAAGAAAAGGGGGATTTATGCCGCAATTCGAACACCATTACGCAGATCAGCTGCCCGGTTTTTATACCGTGCTTCAGCCCACGCCGCTGAAAGGCGCGCGCCTTCTGTACCACAGCGAACCGCTGGCCCGTCAGTTGGGGCTGGATGACTCGCTCTTTAAAGCTGAGCATCGGGAGTTCTGGTGTGGCGAGAAATTCTTTCCGGGCATGTTGCCGCTGGCGCAAGTTTACAGCGGACATCAGTTTGGACAATGGGCAGGGCAACTGGGCGATGGGCGCGGAATTTTACTTGGTGAACAGGTTTTGCCTTCCGGAGAACGCTTTGACTGGCACCTGAAGGGCGCGGGTCTGACGCCATATTCACGCATGGGCGATGGCCGCGCCGTGCTGCGTTCGGTGATCCGTGAGTTCCTGGCGTCCGAAGCACTTCATCATTTATCGGTTCCGACAACCCGCGCGTTGTCGATTGTGACCAGCGACGAACCGGTATTTCGTGAACAGCCAGAACGCGGTGCAATGCTGATGCGCGTGGCTGAAAGTCATATCCGCTTCGGCCATTTCGAGCATTTTTATTACCGTAAACAGGCCGAGCAGGTGAAACAGCTGGCGGATTACGTAATCGCTCATCACTGGCCGCATTTGCCGGAAAGCGAGCCGGACGAGGCGCGGCGTTATCAGCAATGGTTCTCCGACGTGGTTCAGCGAACCGCTGCGCTGATTGCGCAGTGGCAAAGTATCGGGTTTGCGCACGGCGTAATGAACACCGATAACATGTCGGTTCTCGGCCTGACCATTGATTTCGGCCCCTACGGTTTTCTGGACGACTACCAGCCGGGCTACATCTGTAATCACTCCGACCATCAGGGGCGCTACAGCTACGATAACCAGCCCGCGGTGGCGTACTGGAATTTGCACCGGCTGGCTCAAACGCTGTCCGGCCTGATGAGCACCGAACAATTGCAGGCGGCGCTGGATTGTTACGAACCGGCGCTGATGAAAGCCTACGGGACGCTGATGCGAGGCAAGCTGGGCTTTTTCACGGAAGATAAACGGGATAACGATTTGCTGACCGGATTGCTAAGCCTGATGGCAAAAGAGGGCAGGGATTTCACACAGACTTTCCGGCTGCTCAGCCATGTGGAACAGCAACAGGTGCAATCCCCGTTACGCGACGAATTCATTGACCGCGCGGCATTTGACAGCTGGTATCAGTCCTATCGCGAGCGTTTGCAGACGGAAAATATCGACGATGCGACACGCCAGCAGGCCATGAAGCAAAGTAATCCACGGATCATATTACGTAATTACCTGGCGCAACAGGCGATTGAAAAGGCGGAAAAGGACGATATCAGTGTGCTGACACTGCTGCATCAGGCGCTACGCGAGCCTTACAGCGATGCTCCGCAATACGATGCCATGGCGGCATTACCGCCGGACTGGGGAAAACATTTGGAGATTTCCTGCTCCAGTTAACGCGCAGTTAAAAAATGCCACAAACCCGGGACGGTGTTGTGGCATTTTCGCATTGAGGCCGTTTTTACTGGCGCAGGAAAACCTGCGGTAAAGCGGTTTCCGGATGCGGGCAGACGTTCAGATCGGCCTGATACCACCGGCTCAGAGTTTCTTCGCTAAGTACTTCAGCAGGTGTCCCGCTGGCCACAACTTTACCGCTGTGCAGCAAAATTATTCTGTCAGCATACAGCGCCGCCAGATTGAGATCGTGCAGTACGCAGCAAACCGACAATGGCGTTTTCTGGGTCAGCTCACGTAACAGGCGCAATGCATGCTGCTGATGGTATAAATCGAGCGCCGACGTCGGTTCATCCAGAAAAAGCCAGCGCGGGGCCGGTGCCGGTTGCCAGAGCTGGATCAGCACGCGTGCAAGCTGCACCCGCTGCTGCTCGCCGCCTGACAGATGGCGATAATCACGTTCTGCCAGCGTCATACAACCGGTCTGCGTCATCACTTCGTTCAGCGCATGTTGCATATTTTGCTGGCCGTGCGGCGAGCGTCCGAGCGTCAACACTTCGCGCACGCTGAATCCGAATGCCATCGTACTGTTCTGGCGCATCACCGCGCGGGTGCGGGCCAAATCCTTTGATGTCCAGTCGTCCAGTCGTTTTCCCTGCAATGTACAATGCCCGGACTGCGGCGTCAGATAACCTGTCAGCATGCGCATCAGCGTGGATTTCCCCGCGCCGTTTGGCCCGATCAGCGCCACCATTTCGCCGCTTTTCAGGTTCAGTGAAACATCGTCAATTAAGCGGCGTCCCCCGGCGGTATAGGACAGCTTTTCCGCAAGCAGCGATGAAGTGAGTTCAGACATTGCGCGGCACTCCGGGACGTAAAATTAACCATAAGAAATACGGGCCACCCAGCAGGCTGGTCAGCAGACCCACAGGCATTTCAGCCGGTGCGACCAGCGTTCTTGCCAGTGTGTCGGCCAGTAATAACAGACAGGCCCCGGCCATGGCTGATCCCGGTAATAACCAACGATGATCCGCACCCAGCCGCATGCGCAGCAGGTGAGGAATCACAAGGCCGATAAAGCCGATAACACCGGAAACCGCGACCGCAGCGCCCACCAGCAGCGCACTCAGAAGCAATAATTGCAGCTGAGTACGGCGGACGTTAACGCCAAGGTAGTGCGCGTCTTCCTCGCCGAGTTGCAAGATATTCAGGCGGCGTGCCATAAATAATGTCGCCATACAGGCGGGCAAGATCAACGACGCGGCTACTGCCAGCGTTGGCCATTGAGCCTGTCCAAGGCTGCCCATGCTCCACAAAGAAAACTGGCGCAGCTGCTGGTCATCGCTGACGTAAGTCAGCACGCCAACCGCTGCGCCGCACAGGGCGTTAATGGCAATCCCGGCGAGAAGCAAACGCGATAACCCACCATGGCCGAAACGGCTCAACGTGAAGACGATGGCCGAAATCCCAAGGCTTCCGGCAAAGGCGCTGATCATGTGGCCGTAGAGTGCCAGAATCGGCGGCAGCGACAGCGGCATGACAATAGTCAGCGCCACAGCCAGCGCCGCGCCGCTGCTGATCCCGAGCAAGCCCGGATCCGCCAGCGGGTTACGGAATAAGCCCTGCATCACGGCCCCGGAACAGGCCAGCGCACAGCCGACCACCACGGCCAGCAGAACGCGGGGCAGGCGGACGTTCAGCCAGATTTGCCATAACCCGTCGTCAAAAGGCCGCGTTAACAAGGTACGCAGTGACAACGCCATCGCACCGGTATTGGCGGCCAGAATAGCCAGTACCAGCAGAGCACCACCGAGGCCGATCAGCGCCCAGACAGGAGAACGGCGTCGTAACGGCATTGGGGGGCTCATGCTGCTCATTTCGCTTGTTCCGCCACCAGACGCAGTTGTGCCATAACGACCGGTGTTTGCAGGCCAAAGCCCAGCAAGGACATATCATCAAGCACTAAAACGCGCTTGTTTTTGCCTGCCGGCGTCATAGCAACCCCCGGTAATTTCCAGACCTGATCCATGCCGCCCAGCGTTTTCACGCCGTCGGAGGTCAGCAATAAAATGTCCGGAGCGCTGGCAATGACGCCTTCCTGCGAAAGAGGTCGATAACGGCTGAAGCCCTGCATGGCATTTTTCGCACCCACGGACGTGATCATCGCGTCAGCCGCCGTATTCTGGCCAGCCGCCATAGACGACATTCCGCCGTGACTCATGACAAACAGAATTTTTACCGGCAAAGCATCGTGGTGGATAGCCTCAAGCTGAGAACGATAAGTGGCGATCAGTTTTGCACCTTCCGTCTGACGGTTGAGGGCGCCTGCAATCACTTCAATCTTTTTTGGCACGGTATCGACAGAGGCTGTCCCCGGCACGCGAATGACCTTAACGCCGTTTTGTGACAACTGCTGTAAAACCAGTGAAGGTTCTGCCAGCTCGCTGCTCAGCACCATCGAAGGACGCATGGACAGGATCCCTTCGGTGTTGAGCTGGCGCATATAACCGACATCCGGCAGTTTCAGAACCGCCTGCGGACGCAGGCTGGTGCTGTCTCGTGCCACCATTTCATCGCCTGCGCCGAGGGCGTAGACTATTTCGGTCACATCGCCGCCGATGCTGACCAGCTTCTCTGCGGCGTGGAGCACAGGCGCAGACAAAATTGCCGCAGTGGCAATCAGCGCTTTCAGAGGTGTTTTCATGCGGCAACGCCTTCGCTGCTAAGTTGCGCCAGTTGTTCGCGCCACTGGGTCTGTTCCGCTGTGCCTTCAGTACGCTGGCCGAACAGCTGGGCAATTTGCGTGCCGTCTGCTGCAAATAATTCCAGGCTGGTGACGAAGCCATCTTTGGTCGGTTTACGTGTGATCCAGCTTTCAGCGATGGCACTTTCCACCAGATGAAGAGTGAAACGCTCATTGAAGACATTAATCCATTCGCCGTGCGGCATCACTTTTTCAATCTGGCCGGTGAAGATTTGCACGCAACCGCGGTTGCCGACGAAAATCATAATTTCATTCTTGTCGTCTTTCGCGATGTTCAGTAAACGGGTCAGCGAACCGTTTTCGACGCGCCATGCCAGATCGTCGCCTACCGCTTTGAAAGCCTGCTGGCGGGTTACATCATGACGTTTGAGAAGCTGGAAGAACTGGTGAACATCCGTCATTGCGCGCCAGTCAGCATCGATGCTGCTGTTATCAGAAACACTTGCCGGAGCCACAGGCACGACCGGTTCAATCTGCAGCGGAGGATTGACATCAGTTTTGTATTGGGCGATCAGCGCATCCCAGGCTGCCATGTCGGTTTCGTCAGTGTTATAAACTTTATGAACCGCGTCACCATGCGTATCAAAGAACTGGATACTGTGGCGAACGCCGCGCGATGTGTTTTCAGACATGCTGAAAACGTGCAGCCAATGCTGAAGGAAAAGACGTAAATCCAGCGCGCGCGGATTCAGTATTAACCCCGCATGGCCGCTGAGATGCTGGTTTTCATAGCGACCTTGCTGTTCGTGGACAGCATAATCATTGCGGGTGATGGATTTTGTCCCGCCCACATTTTCCAGTGCGGCCAGCAACGTACGGGCATCGACATCCAGTTTCACTGCATCATGTGAAACGCGTAAAGATGTTAACTCGGCTTCACTGATACCTAAAATTTCCGCCAGATCGCGGGCATATTTACCGGGATTGGCTTCTTTGGCCTGTAAATAGTCCTGATAGTTAACTGAATGCATTGCTGTCTCCTCGTTGTATTAACGTCATCTGCCATCTGCCATCTGCCATCTGCCATCTGCCATCTGCCATCTGCCATCTGGCGGATAAAAAATCGTGTTGTTATGTGAATGATTTGTAGAAATATTCGGGCCAGAGACCAGCTAATTTCATTTTTGGTAATGGTAATTAATATCAATTTGATAATCATTATCAAATCATTACCCAAACACATCAAGGAAATTTTTGTTGATGGAATGTAATTATTTACTGATAACCCCTTAATTTACGGAGGATAAGCAGCGGGGAAAGGCACTGGAAGCGTTTGAAGGAACGGAGAAATGCGCTGGAGCTGGCATTAAAAAGGGCAACATATGTTGCCCTTAAGAAGATAATTTCGGGGTGTTCAGAATCTTGAATTGGTCGCTTCAGCCAGCATCGACAGAAGGGTTTCAGTGTCAGTCCAGCTCAGGCAAGGGTCAGTAATGGATTTTCCGTAAACCAGCGGTTTGCCAGGAACGATAGGCTGCGTGCCTTCTGCCAGGAAACTCTCGGCCATAATGCCCGCGACGGCGGTTGAGCCATTGCGGATTTGCTGGCAGATGTCTTCGGCGACGTCCAGCTGGCGGCGATGCTGCTTCTGACAATTTCCGTGGCTGAAATCGACTACCAGACGTTGCGGCAGGTCAAACTCAGACAAACTCAGGCAGGCCTGTTCAAGATCATCGGCGTGATAATTAGGCTTTTTGCCGCCCCGCATAATCACGTGGCCGTAAGGGTTGCCCGCTGTTCGGTAAATGGTCATCTGACCGTTCTTATCTGGCGACAGGAACATGTGGCTGGTGCGTGACGAGCGGATGGCGTCAATAGCGATACGCGTATTGCCGTCAGTACCATTTTTGAAACCGACCGGGCAAGACAGTGCAGAAGCCATTTCACGGTGGATCTGGCTTTCGGTGGTACGCGCACCGATTGCGCCCCAGCTGATAAGGTCGGCGATATACTGTCCAATAACCATATCCAGGAACTCAGTGGCCGTTGGAATTCCTAATTGATTGATGGCCAACAAGACTTTACGCGCCAGTTCAATTCCGTCGTTCACGCGGCAGGAACCGTTAAGCTCCGGGTCAGAAATTAATCCTTTCCAGCCCACGACGGTTCGCGGTTTTTCAAAATAGGTGCGCATCACGATCTCTAAACGATCCTGATATTTTTCGCGCAATACGCTTAGCTGACCTGCGTAATCAATTGCAGCTTCAATATCGTGAATAGAGCAGGGACCAACAATCACCAGAAGGCGAGGATCTTCGCCGCTGATGATTTTTTCAATACGTTTGCGTGATTCCATTACATGCTGTGCGACCGACGGGGAGATTGGCAATTTGTCTGCCAGTGCCTGAGGCGTAATCAGGCTGTCGATGCGCGTCGTACGCAGTTCATCTGTTTGTGACATGGTGTTCTCGAAAATTTGTTTCTTCGCTGCGGCAGGAATACCGGGAAGTGATGGCGATCACAATAACGTAAAAACAGATGATTTCAATCACTCTCGGCACGTTCTGCCATCCAAATCATTAAATGAATCAGAACATTCGGCGACTCATACCAAAGCTGTCCATGATCTTCGCTGAAATTTCCTCAACGGAATAATTTGTACTGTTGAGATAACGAATTTGGTTTTTGCGAAATAATGCTTCGACTTCAGAAACTTCCATCCTGCACTGGCGTAAAGACGCATAACGGCTGTTTTCCACCCGTTCCTGACGGATAGCTGTCAGCCTTTCCGGGTCAATCGTCAGCCCGAAAAGCTTGTGCATGTGGGGTTTGAGTGCGGCGGGAAGCTGAATATTATCCATATCATCGGCGGTAAACGGATAGTTGGCCGCGCGGATCCCAAATTGTAATGCAAGGTAAAGGCTGGTGGGTGTTTTACCGCAGCGCGAAACGCCCAGCAAAATAACTTGTGCCTGATCGAGATTACGCAGGGATATACCGTCGTCGTGCGCCAGCGTGTAATCGATAGCCGCAATACGGGCATCATATTTGCTGATATTGCTGGCGGTCAGACCGTGCGTCCGGTTTGCCACCGGTGTCGGTTCAACGCCAAGCTCATTCTGAAGCGGTGCGACCAGCGACTGAACGATGTCCTGGCAAAAGCCTTCACTGCTTTCAATAATCTGACGGATCTTCGGCGCAATAATGGAGTAGAACACCAGCGGACGCGCGCCCGTTTTTTCGAAAATCTCATTGATCTGGCGGCTGACGGCCTGAGCCCGTTCTTCGCTTTCAACAAATGGCAATGAGTAGGTCGTCGAATTGACCGGGAATTGTGAAAGCACGGCATGACCTACCACTTCAGCGGTGATCGCCGTGCCATCGGAAATATAAAACACGCATCTGTCCACTCATTGCTCCTAAATTTATATCAGTTCACTTTCCCTTGTCGGGACTCCGTAAGTAATAACCAGAATTTCAGGAAATAAAAAGGATAATTCTTCTTAACCGTTACCTTCCTTTAAACCGTGCGAGACAGTGCGCAAAATAGCTGTAATAAATGAAATAGCATTTTAAATTTTCCGCGATATCTCGCAGCTTTATGAATTGCGTCAGCATTGATTCAGCAACTTTGCTATGGTTAATTTACTTGCGAAACCAGTCTACTTTTCTCACTGATTCATAAGGGGTTATGTGGTTATCGTGTTGCTGACGAATTTTAGCGTTCTGGAATTTTCCCAAACGAAAATAGTTTAATTTGCTGGATCGATTCACCTGTCTATGTCTTATGGATCATTATGCTAGTCTCGAAATGACAACGTTGCTTATTGGCATCCAATTGCCTCAGGCAACGATTGCACGACCGGTTTTACACTCCTACTGACTTTTACTGTGAATAAATTAAGAAAGGATTGTTTCATGGCTCATCTCGATCCCGATTTACGCAATGTTATCTGGTACAACCAACTGGGTATGAACGACGTTGACAAAGTCGGGGGTAAGAACGCATCCCTCGGGGAAATGATCACTAATCTGTCTGATCTGGGTGTTTCCGTGCCCAACGGTTTTGCCACTACGTCTCAGGCTTTTAATGATTTTCTTGATCAAAGCGGCGTTAACCATCGGATCCACGAATTACTGGATAAAACAGATGTGGATGATATCGGGCAACTGACCCAGGCGGGCACGCAAATCCGCCAGTGGATCATTGATACGCCTTTCCAGCCTGAGCTGGAGCAATCTATCCGTGAAGCTTATCAGCAGCTTTCTGAAGGCGAACCGGACGCGTCCTTTGCTGTGCGTTCCTCTGCCACCGCAGAAGATATGCCCGACGCCTCCTTTGCCGGGCAGCAGGAGACCTTTCTGAACGTTCAGGGGTTTGATGCAGTTCTTATTGCTGTGAAACATGTTTACGCCTCCTTGTTTAACGATCGCGCCATTTCTTATCGCGTACATCAAGGCTACGACCACCGTGGCGTTGCGCTATCGGCTGGCGTTCAGCGCATGGTTCGCTCAGATCTCGCGTCTGCGGGTGTGATGTTCACCATCGATACGGAGTCAGGTTTTGATCAGGTGGTCTTTATCACCTCTGCGTATGGTCTGGGCGAAATGGTGGTGCAGGGCGCGGTTAACCCGGATGAGTTCTACGTGCATAAACCAACGCTGGCAAAAAATAAGCCTGCGATTGTGCGCCGTACCATGGGCTCGAAGAAGATCCGCATGATTTATGCGCCGAGCCAGGAACACGGAAAACAGGTACAAATTGAAGATGTGCCGGCTGAATTGAGTACCCGATTTTCTCTGACCGATGACGAAGTGCAGGCTCTGGCACGTCAGGCATTATTGATTGAAAAACATTATGGCCGTCCGATGGATATCGAGTGGGCGAAAGATGGTCATAATGGCAAGTTATACATTGTGCAGGCACGTCCAGAGACCGTACGTTCAAACGGTCAGGTGATGGAACGTTATCAGCTCAATGGCAGCAGCAAAGTTCTGGTTGAAGGCCGTGCTATTGGTCATCGTATCGGTGCCGGGCCGGTGAAAATCATTCATGACATCAGCGAAATGCATCATGTGAAAGCGGGTGACATTCTGGTGACGGACATGACGGACCCTGACTGGGAACCGATCATGAAAAAAGCGTCAGCCATTGTGACTAACCGCGGCGGCCGAACCTGCCATGCGGCAATCATTGCCCGTGAACTGGGGATCCCTGCGGTTGTCGGTTGTGGCGATGCGACTGAAAAACTGAAAGAAAATCAGAAAGTGACGGTGTCCTGTTCTGAGGGCGATACCGGTTATGTCTACCAGGACGAACTGGACTTCACGGTGCAAAGCTCAGAGGTTGATGAGTTGCCGAAATTGCCGCTGAAAATCATGATGAATATCGGTAATCCGGACCGTGCTTTTGATTTTGCCTGCCTGCCAAATGAAGGCGTCGGGTTGGCGCGTTTAGAATTCATTATCAACCGCATGATCGGTGTCCATCCGAAAGCGCTGCTGGAGTTCGATACTCAGACGCCGGAATTACAGGAACAAATTAAGAAACTGATTCAGGGCTACGACAGTCCGCGTGAATACTACGTAGCCCGTCTGACGGAAGGGATTGCCACGCTGGGCGCAGCGTTCTGGCCAAAACGTGTGATTGTGCGTTTATCCGATTTTAAATCGAATGAATATGCCAATCTGGTGGGCGGCGAGAAGTATGAACCGCACGAAGAGAACCCGATGCTGGGCTTCCGCGGTGCTGGTCGTTACGTTTCAGACAGCTTCCGCGATTGTTTTGCGCTGGAGTGCGAGGCGATGAAGCGAGTTCGTAACGATATGGGGCTGACCAACGTTGAAGTTATGATCCCGTTTGTCAGAACCGTTGCGCAGGCTGAAGCTGTGGTTAAGGAACTGGCAAATCAGGGGCTGAAACGCGGAGAGAATGGCCTTAAGGTCATTATGATGTGTGAAATTCCATCGAATGCATTACTTGCCGAACAGTTCCTAGAGCACTTTGATGGCTTCTCAATCGGTTCAAATGACATGACTCAGTTGGCGCTGGGGCTGGATCGGGATTCCGGCGTGGTGTCTGAACTCTTTGATGAGCGTAATGAAGCGGTTAAGGCTTTGCTTTCAATGGCAATCAAAGCCGCGAAGAAGCAGGGGAAATATGTCGGCATTTGCGGACAAGGTCCGTCCGACCATCAGGATTTCGCCCAGTGGCTGATGGACGAAGGCATCGACAGTTTGTCGCTGAATCCGGATACCGTTGTACAAACCTGGCTGGCATTAGCTGAAAAGTAAATAACTGCGTCAGGTTTTTGAATAAATGAAATAAAGGCTATTGCTTTCGGGTGATGGCCTTTTTTTGAGGCGTTAAACCGTGAATTAGTGAGGTGACGTAATGAATAGCAGGAGGGATTTAAAATAAAAAAAAAGCCCGTCATTAGAGACAGGCAAAGACTACACACAGCAATTTGGGGTATACCTGCTCAAGGGAAAGCCTGTATATAAATCAGTGGGTTGAAATCCGAACTGTTATTAATACTAGGTTTCTCAAGATATTTAGTCTGTAAGAATCATCCTAATAGGTATTATTCTCATACTAATAGATGAGAAGGATTGTTTTTGATGGTTTCAAAATAGGGCGAAGGAATGAGGAATAAGGAAGAGGGCGTTGCCTTTTAAGATCCAAGACAACGCCGGAAGAAATTATTGCGCGGAACAATTACTCATCGAGTGCTTTCAGCGCTTTTTCCGGATCGGCATCCGGTTCTGGCGCTTCGTGAACCCACAACGAAATCAGGCGATAAGACACTGCCAGAACGACAGGGCCGATAAACAGGCCAATCATCCCGAACGCGAACAGACCGCCAATAACACCGGATAAAATCAGCAGCATCGGCAAATCTGCACCCATACGGATAAGCACCGGGCGTAACACGTTATCCAGCGAGCCCACGACGCAACTCCAGACCAGCAGCACCGTACCCCAGGTATTATCACCCGACCAGTAGAGCCAGATGATGGCCGGGATAAGCACCAGCAGAGGTCCGATTTGCGCAACGCAACAAACAAACATCACCACGGTTAAAACCGTCGCATATGGGATACCGGCTATTGCCAGCCCGATACCGCCCAGCACCGACTGAACAATCGCTGTGACCACCACGCCCAATGCAACGGCACGAATTGCCTGACCAGCAAGGATAACGGCGGCATCGCCGCGTTCTGCTGCCAGACGTACGGCGAAATGGCGGATACCCATCGCAACCTGCTCGCCACGACTGTAAAGAAGCGCGCTGAACAGAAGCATGAGAGAACAGTGGACGATAAACCGTCCCAGATGCCCGGCCTGCGTGACAAACCAGGAGGCGGTTTGCCCGACATAAGGCTGAACTTTGCTCATCAGGGCATTGCCACCACCGTTAATGAGGGCATGCCAGCCGCTGTAAAGTTTATGACCGACCAGAGGAATAGAGTTTAGCCAGTGGAAATCAGGCATATGTAATGTCGACGGGTTAGTGGCGATACCTACCAGCGGCGCGCCATTTTCAATTGCACTGCTGACCAGCAAGGCGATTGGCAAAACAAATAACAGGATTAACAACAGCGTCATCACGATGACGGCCAGAAAACGCCGCCCCCACAAAATTCGCTGTAATTTGATCATCAGCGGCCAGGTTGCGATCACGACCATCCCCGCCCAGGCAAAGCCAAGAATAAAGGGCTGAACAATCCAGATACTGGCGATGGTCATCAGTGCAATGAAAAGAACCCCGAACATAATCTGGGGCAAATCGTAACGTTTAATTGGGAGATTCATTCATGTTTCTCATATGGATAAACGAAGTAAGGCACGCGCCTTGTGCCTTAAAAACTACCGTGACATCGTAATAGCAATAAATAAGCATGGAACATCAGGCTGCTTTTGGATAGCGCCGCACACAATTAGTTGCAACACGTTGTTGCCAGACGTGCTTTTTGCGGGGTGTCATGAAACAAATGCAACAAAGGCTAACCAGACGGAGCGCTTAAAAACGAAGTATGTTAGTTTTTATTCTGGGTAAATAACAGGGTGGATCTGCCTCGCAGATCCGGCAGGTCGCCTAGGGCCCGCCAGGCATACAACAAAGACAGAGTCATAATTCAATGATCCCACAGATTTCTCAGGCGCCGGGTGTCATCCAGCTGGTGCTCGATTTTTTGGAAGCGCTCAAAAGTAACGGTTTTACAGGCGATGTCACGACGACTTATTCGGACCGCCTGACGATGGCAACCGATAACAGCGTGTATCAGCTGTTGCCGGATGCTGTGTTATTCCCTATCGCCACGTCTGATGTTGCACTGATTGCACGTCTTGCCGGGCAGGAACGTTTTAAAACGCTGGTCTTCACGCCGCGTGGTGGCGGTACCGGTACCAACGGTCAGTCGCTGAACCGTGGAATTGTGGTTGATATGTCCCGTCATATGAACCGTATTCTGGATATCAACGTTGAACAAGGTTGGGTCAAAGTTGAAGCCGGCGTGATTAAAGATCAGCTCAATGATTATCTGCGTCCTTTTGGGTATTTCTTCTCTCCGGAGCTTTCGACCAGCAACCGCGCAACGCTCGGCGGCATGATCAACACCGACGCATCCGGACAGGGCTCGCTGGTTTACGGTAAAACGTCAGACCATGTTCTCGGGGTTCGTGCGATTGTGCTCGGCGGCGAGATGCTCGATACCGTCGCAGTACCTGTAGCGCTGGCAGATAAACTCGGTGAAGAAGATTCCGTTATCGGGAGGATCTACCGCACGGTGCTCGACAGTTGCCGCGATAACCGTGCGCTGGTCATTGAAAAATTCCCTAAACTTAACCGCTTCCTGACGGGTTATGACTTACGTCATGTCCTGAGTGACGATCTGCAAACCTTTGATCTGACCCGCATCCTCACGGGCTCTGAAGGGTCGCTGGCCTTTATTACTGAAGCGCGTCTGAATATCACGCCTATTCCTAAAGTGCGGCGTCTGGTGAATATCAAATATGATTCTTTCAACTCTGCGCTGCGTAATGCACCCTTCATGGTTGAGGCCAAAGCGCTATCGGTTGAAACCGTTGACTCAAAAGTTTTGAATCTGGCCCGTGAGGATATCGTCTGGCACAGCGTGCGTGATTACATCACCGACGTTGAGGGCAAAGATATGCAGGGGCTCAACATTGTTGAGTTCGCGGGCGATGATGCTGAACTGATTGAAGATCAGGTCAGTGCGCTGTGTGAGCGTCTGGACGGGCTGATGAGCGACAAAGAAGGTGGCGTTATTGGCTATCAGATTTGCGCGGATCTGCCCGGAATTGAACGCATCTATAATATGCGTAAGAAAGCTGTCGGCCTGCTGGGGAATGCGAAAGGGCAAGCCAAGCCGTTGCCGTTTGCTGAAGATACCTGCGTGCCGCCGCAGCATCTGGCCGATTACATCGTAGAATTCCGCGCGTTGCTCGACAGCCATAACCTGAGTTACGGCATGTTTGGGCACGTGGACGCTGGTGTGTTGCACGTTCGCCCTGCGCTGGACATGTGTGATCCACAACAGGAAATGCTGCTGAAGCAGATATCGGATGAAGTGGTTGCCCTGACCGCGAAGTACGGCGGTTTGTTGTGGGGGGAACACGGTAAAGGTTTCCGTGCCGAATACAGCCCGGCTTTCTTCGGGGAGGCGTTGTTTCATGAACTACGCCGGATCAAAACCGTTTTTGACCCGGATAACCGTCTGAATCCGGGCAAGATTTGTGCGCCTCTGGAATGCGATGAGCCGATGATGAAGGTCGATGCGCCGAAACGCGGAACCCTTGATCGCCGGATCCCGCTGGAGGTTCGACAGTCATTCCGTGGTGCTCTGGAGTGTAACGGCAACGGTCTGTGCTTTAACTTTGATGTCAAAAGCCCGATGTGTCCGTCGATGAAAATCACCGGCAGCCGGGTCCATTCTCCGAAAGGGCGCGCCGGTCTGGTGCGCGAATGGTTACGCCTGCTTTCAGAACAGGGTGTCGATCCGCTGGCGCTGGAAAATGCGCTGCCGGAAAAAGGTCTCAGCTTGCGCAGCTTGATCGACCGCACGCGCAATACCTGGCACGCCAACAAAGGCGAGTACGATTTCTCCCATGAAGTAAAAGAAGCGATGTCGGGGTGCCTGGCTTGCAAGGCATGTTCAACGCAATGTCCGATCAAAATTGATGTTCCGGGTTTCCGCTCGCGCTTTCTCCAGCTTTATCACACCCGTTACCTACGCCCGGCGCGTGACCATTTCGTGGCAAGTGTCGAAAGTTATGCACCGATAATGGCGAAAGCGCCCAAACTGTTTAACTTCTTCCTCAAGCAACCCTGGGTGCGGGAAATGAGCCGCAAAAGTATTGGCATGGTGGATTTGCCTTTACTTTCTTCCCCGACGTTGCGCGAACAACTGCTGGGGCATCGCGCCAGTAAAATGACGCTTGAACAGCTGGAAAAAATCCCTCCGGCCCAGCGCGGTGAATACGTACTGGTGGTGCAGGATCCGTTCACCAGTTTCTATGATGCGCAGGTCGTGGCTGATTTTGTGCGGCTGATTGAAAAACTGGGTCTCAAACCGGTGCTGTTGCCTTTCTCTCCAAACGGAAAAGCGCAGCACATTAAAGGGTTTCTGACGCGTTTCGCGAAAACGGCACGTAAGACGTCGGTATTCCTCAACCGTGTTGCGCAGCTGGGTATGCCGCTGGTCGGCGTCGACCCTGCACTGGTGCTGTGTTATCGCGACGAGTACAAAGAAATTCTTGGCGAGTCACGCGGTTCGTTTCAGGTTCAGCTGGTACACGAATGGCTGGATAACTGGCTGGGAGAACGACCGGCACAGCAGCAAAGCGGAGAGTCCTGGTATTTGTTCGGCCATTGCACTGAAAGCACGGCATTGCCAAATAGTAGTAAACAGTGGGGGGACATCTTTGCCCGCTATGGCGCGAAGCTGGAAAACGTCAGTGTAGGCTGTTGCGGAATGGCGGGAACCTATGGGCATGAAAGTAAAAATCTGGAGAATTCTTTGGGTATTTATGAGCTGTCCTGGCATACCTCTTTACAGCGGTTGCCGCGACAGCGTTGCCTTGCGACGGGGTACTCCTGCCGCAGCCAGGTAAAGCGTATTGAAGGCAATGGGGTTCGCCATCCGTTGCAGGCATTACTGGATATCATCCCTTAACGGATAAGGAAGCACGATGTCACTCTGGAAAAGAAATACCAACCTTGAAGCGCTGAACCAGCGCAGTCAGGGGTGCATGGTCGGGCATGTGGGGATTGTTTTTACTCAGCTGGGTGACGATTATCTCGAGGCGACGATGCCTGTGGACGCACGCACGACTCAGCCGTTTGGTCTGTTACACGGAGGTGCCTCGGTGGTTCTTGCAGAAACGATGGGATCGATGGCTGGCTATCTTTGCACAGAAGGCAATCAGACGGTTGTTGGTGTTGATATCAATGCCAGCCACATGAAATCAGCGAGGGAAGGGGTTGTGCGAGGGGTTTGTCGCGCGCTGCGAACCGGGAAGCGGAGCCAGGTCTGGCAGATTGAAATCTTTGATGAGCAGGGTGGTTTGTGCTGCGTTTCCAGACTGACCACAATGGTCATTGATCATTAATTTCAGGTTTTTAAGTTAGCTTTTATGCCTGCGACATAACCGTTGGCTGAATGCCAAAGGCGGATGCATACCACTGTATCCGCCTTTTTATTTGCCTGAGAGCATACCCTAACGCGTTGAAAACCCATCAAAGCTGGAACGGAACCCGCTTGGCAAAGTCAGTTTGAAATGCCGTCGCTTTTTCCCAGATGCCCATCATGGCATAATACTGACAAATGAGTTTTAGCGTGTGCCTGGCAAAATGGTAGCTCTGAACACGGAAGAGCTCGCAACGCACAACGGTGTTGATCTCAAGGATCAGCCGGTTGTGTAGCTTACACAGAGCATGAAGGTAGCTGTGATCGTCCCCGTTTTGCAGGCAAAGATTGGCCATATCAAGGCAAATACTATTAAAACGTTTGAGCTGGCACAGATGCGCACCCGGACGTCGTAAGGCGGCATCCGCCATATAGAAATCCACGGTGGCATCGCGGACACTCGATTTGTAGTCGTCTATTTTGCCCTGCAACCACGCATTGACCGATTGAGCCATTCTCAGTATTCCGGATGTCTGAATGATAATCATTATCAAAGAATAGGTATCATATTGACAAAAAATCGCCGGATCAACGTTTTCATCGGGTTTTTTTAATTTTGTTGCGTCAGAACAGATAAGCAAAAAGAGCTTTAATTATTTTGATTGTGGTGAATTCATAAATAGGCATTTCCGATGAATGTTTTATAATAGACACAATGAAAGCTATTAAGCCACACAAAATGCAAGGTTAATTTTAATTTTTAACAAAAAATTGACAACTTATTCAATCAGTTGATGGTTGCGGTGTTCAAGACCCGCCAGCGGCCGGATGTAAACCCGATGCACATTGAGCGACTTTCCTCATGCGCAATCGCTATAACCTCTTAAAACAAGAGGTTGAAGTGATAAATCTTATCACTAGAATAGAGACAATAGGTCTTGTCTATGACCGTAAAAATATGAGGTAAGACAGATGCAAACTGAAACTGTCGGCTCTTTCTCTTTAGACGACAACGTATGGCAAGGTGTGATCCTGACTGATTCTGCGGCCAAACAGGTGAAGAACCTGATGGAACAGGATCCTGAAGTCAAAGGTCTCCAGCTTTCGGTGAAACAATCGGGCTGCGCCGGCTTTGGCTACGTTCTGGATTTAACCAAACAACCGGCCAGCGATGACCTGGTGTTTGAGCATGACGGCGCTTTGCTGTTTGTTCCGCTGAAGGCCATGCCTTTCATTGACGGAACCGAGGTGGATTTTGTCCGCGAAGGACTGAATCAGATATTTAAATTCAATAATCCTAAAGCTCAGCATGCCTGCGGGTGTGGTGAAAGTTTCGGCCTTTAAGTCAGTGCCGGGCAAACAGTCATTACGATTATTGTAAACAAAGCGATGTAACCAACATGTCACGAAGCAACGTAGAAATTCCAGATGATGTGCAGTCTTGGGTCGGCGAGGAGACGAACTATAAGGAAGGGTTCTTCACCCAGCTGGCAACCGATGAATTAGCATCAGGCATCAACGAAGATGTCGTGCGTGCCATTTCCGCAAAGCGCAATGAGCCGGAGTGGATGCTGGAGTTCCGTCTGCAGGCTTATCATGCCTGGTTGAAAATGGAAGAACCTCACTGGTTGAAAGCGTATTACACGCCTCTCGACTATCAGGATTACAGCTATTACTCCGCGCCTTCATGCGGCAGCTGTGATGATACCTGTGGTTCTCAGCCTGGAGCTACGCAACAACCTCCTGAAAATTCTCACAGCATTCCTGCGCTTGACGGTAAAAACTACCTGACCAGCGAAGTGGAAAAAGCGTTTGAACAGCTGGGTGTTCCTGTGCGTGAAGGGAAAGAAGTGGCGGTTGATGCCATTTTTGACTCCGTTTCCGTTTCCACGACCTACCGTGAAAAGCTGGCTGAATCAGGCGTTATTTTCTGCTCATTCGGCGAAGCCATTCACGAATACCCAGATCTGGTGCGTAAATACCTTGGTACGGTTGTGCCTGCACAGGACAACTTCTTTGCAGCGCTGAATGCGGCGGTCGCGTCCGACGGAACTTTCGTGTATGTCCCTAAGGGCGTCCGTTGCCCGATGGAACTCTCCACGTATTTCCGTATCAACGCAGCGAAAACCGGCCAGTTTGAACGTACGATCCTGATTGCCGATGAAGGCAGTTACGTCAGCTATATCGAAGGCTGTTCTGCCCCGGTTCGTGACACCTATCAGCTCCACGCGGCCGTGGTTGAAGTCATTTTACATAAAGATGCGGAGGTGAAATATTCCACCGTGCAGAACTGGTTCTCCGGTAGCAAAGACAGCAGCGGCGGGATCCTGAACTTCGTGACCAAACGTGCATTGTGCGAAGGCGCGGGTTCGAAGATGTCGTGGACGCAGTCTGAAACCGGCTCAGCGATTACCTGGAAGTACCCGAGCGTTATCCTGAAAGGTGATAACTCCATCGGCGAATTCTTCTCCGTTGCGCTGACCAGCGGCAAACAGCAGGCAGATACCGGCACTAAGATGATTCACATTGGTAAAAACACCAAATCGACCATCATCTCCAAAGGTATTTCTGCAGGCCACAGCCAGAACAGTTATCGCGGTCTGGTTAAGATCCTACCAAGTGCTGAAAATGCCCGTAACTTTACGCAGTGTGACTCCATGCTGATTGGCGCAGACAGCGCCGCACATACTTTCCCGTATGTTGAAGTGCGTAACAACACCGCTCAGCTGGAGCATGAAGCCACGACCTCAAAAATCGGCGATGACCAGCTGTTCTACTGCCTGCAACGTGGTATTAGCGAAGATGACGCGATTTCCATGATTGTTAACGGTTTCTGTAAAGATGTCTTTTCCGAGCTGCCGCTGGAGTTTGCTGTCGAAGCACAGAAACTTCTGGCGATCAGTCTTGAACACAGCGTCGGTTAATCTTCCGCACGTTTTTCCTCCCGCCTCCGCGTGGTGTGACGCTGGCAGCGGTGAGGTTTGAGTTCAGCACAGTCAAAGCATAAACAGAATTATGAGCGCGCAGGCGCAAACTCAAGGATACGTATGTTAAGCATTAAGAATTTGAAGGTCCGTGTCGAAGAAAAGGAAATTCTGAAAGGACTTGATCTCGAGATCAAGCCGGGTGAAGTACACGCCATTATGGGTCCGAACGGCTCAGGTAAAAGTACACTCTCCGCGACACTGGCTGGCCGTGAAGATTACGAAGTGACCGAAGGTTCCGTAATGTTCAACGGTAAAGATCTGCTGGAGCTTGCTCCGGAAGATCGTGCCGGTGAAGGCGTGTTTATGGCCTTCCAGTACCCGGTAGAAATCCCTGGCGTGACCAACCATTTCTTCCTGCAAACTGCCGTAAACGCTGTACGCAAGTACCGCGAACAAGCTCCGATGGATCGCTTTGATTTCGCCGATTTCATCGAAGAAAAAATTACCATGCTGAAAATGCCTGCGGATTTGCTGACCCGTTCAGTGAACGTAGGATTCTCCGGCGGTGAGAAAAAGCGTAACGACATTCTGCAAATGGCGGCCCTTGAGCCAAGCTTGTGCATTCTGGATGAAACCGACTCCGGTCTGGACATCGATGCACTGAAAATTGTCTCGAACGGTGTTAACGCACTGCGCGATGGCAAACGTTCATTCGTCATTGTGACCCACTACCAGCGTATCCTCGACTACATCAAGCCTGACTACGTGCATGTTCTGTATCAGGGCCGCATTGTTAAATCCGGCGATTTCACCTTGGTTAAACAGTTAGAGGAGCAGGGTTATGGCTGGCTTACCGACGAAGAGTAATGCACCTGCAGCGGGCAGTTCGCACGCCATGCAGCAGCTTTACCGTCTTTTTGAAAGCCGCGGTGGTGAACAATCTGCTCACGCGCATGCACACTGGCAACAGGTGCTTCGCCTTGGTTTTCCACACGCAAAACTGGAAGACTGGAAATACACGCCAGTTTCCTCACTGCTGGGCAATCAGTTCTTCGCCCCGCAGCAGCAGGTTCTGACAGTTGAGAATGTTAAATCACTGGCTTTGCCGCTTGATTGCTATCGTCTGGTTTTCGTGGATGGCCGTTTTGATGCGAGCCTGAGTGATGAAAACACCGGCGTATTCGAAATTGAAAAACTGAACGCGGCTGCGCAGCAAACGCTGCCGGATCCGATTCAGTCCGAAGTCTTTTTGCACCTGACGGAAAGTCTGGCGCAGGATTCTTTCGCTGTGCGTTTGGCTGCGGGTAAACAGGCTGATAAGCCGTTGTATTTACTGCATCTGAGCAGCGGTCGTGACCAGTCACGTGAAATGAACACGGTTCATCACCGCTATCATATCGAGATAGAAAACGGTGCAAGCGCTGAAGTCATCGAACATTATCTGAGCCTCAACGATCAAGGCCATTTCACCGGTGCGCGTATGACGGTAAAAGTGGGCGATAATGCCGGTTTCACGCATTACAAACTGGCTTTTGAAAGCCAGGCCAGCTTCCACTTCTCGCACAATGATCTGGTTATCGGGCGCGATTCCCGTGTTTCCAGCCACAGTTTCCTGCTGGGCGCGGGCCTGACCCGTAATAACACCAGTGCGCAACTGAACGGTGAAAACAGCGATCTGAATATCAACAGTCTGGTATTGCCTGTTGACTCTGAAATTGCTGACACCCGGACATATCTGGAACACAACAAAGGTTATTGCAACAGCAATCAGCTGCACAAAGTGATTGTGAATGATCGTGCAAAAGCGATTTTCAACGGCATGATCAAAGTAGCGCAGCACGCTCTGAAAACCGACGGTAAAATGACCAACAACAACCTGTTGCTGGGCAAGCAAACTGAAGTTGATACCAAACCTCAGCTTGAAATTTATGCCGATGACGTGAAGTGCAGCCATGGTGCCACTGTGGGTCGTATCGACGACGAACAGCTTTTCTATCTGCGTACCCGTGGGATCAGCGGCCAGGATGCTCAGCAAATGATCATTTTCGCGTTTGCTGCTGAGTTGACGGAAGCCATTGAGAATGAAACCCTGCGTGAAGTCGTGATTGCCCGTATTGCAGGCCGACTCAATCGAGGTGCGTAATGAGTTTTCCACTGGAAAGAGTACGTAGCGATTTCCCTGTGCTGAGCCGTGAAGTTAACGGCCAGCCGCTGGCCTATCTGGACAGTGCAGCCAGCGCACAGAAACCGCGTCAGGTTATTGACCGTGAGATGTCTTTCTTCGAACAGGGTTATGCTGCGGTTCACCGCGGCATTCATACCATGAGCGCGGAAGCGACTGAGCAGATGGAAAACGTCCGTGTGCAGGCCGCTCGCTTTATGAATGCGGCGTCAGCAGAAGAAATCGTCTTCGTAAAAGGTTCTACGGAAGCCATTAACCTGGTCGCCAACACCTATGGACGCATATTATTGCAGCCGGGTGATCGTATTATTCTGACCGAAATGGAGCATCACGCGAACATTGTTCCCTGGCAGATGCTGGCGAAAGAGCGTGACCTGCACATTGACGTCTGGCACCTCACTCCGGATGGTGAACTGGATTTATCCCAGCTTGAAAAGCTTATTACGCCACGCACTAAACTCCTGACGCTGGCGCATGTTTCCAACGTGCTGGGCACGGTTAACCCTATCGAGAAAATCATTCCTCAGGCGAAAGCTGCCGGTCTGACGGTTCTGGTTGATGGCGCGCAGGCGGTCATGCACCATGCGGTGGATGTTCAGGCGCTGGGCTGTGATTTCTACGTCTGGTCAGGGCACAAACTTTACGGACCAACGGGCATCGGTATTCTTTACGGTCGTAAAGAATTGCTCGACCAGATGCCGCCATGGGAAGGAGGCGGCTCAATGATTAAGCACGTCAGCCTGACCGAAGGGACGACCTTCGCAGCGGCGCCGTGGCGCTTTGAAGCGGGCACGCCAAACACCGGCGGTATTATGGGGTTGGGTGCGGCGATGGACTATGTCACTGAGCTTGGGCTGGAGAATATCCACGCTTACGAGCAGGGGCTGATGAGCTATGCGCTTGAAGCGATGGCGCAGGTGCCTGATATCCAGATCTACGGCCCGGCAACGCGCGCTGGCGTGATTGCGTTTAATCTCGGCAAACACCATGCCTACGACGTGGGCAGTTTCCTCGATCAATACGGTATTGCAATCCGCACCGGTCATCACTGCGCGATGCCATTAATGTCCTTCTATGGTGTTCCGGCTATGTGCCGCGCCTCGCTGGCGATGTACAATACCCGCGAAGAAGTCGACCGGTTGGTCGCAGGATTGCAACGAATTCACCGGCTGTTGGGTTAATCCTGACAGCCCTGAGCAGGACGTCGTTATGGCTTTGCCAGATAAAAATAAGTTAGTCAGAAATTTTGCCCGATGCCCGAATTGGGAAGAAAAATATCTGTACGTGATTGAACTGGGCGGCCAGCTGGCTGTTTTGCCTGAAGAACATCGTCAGGATAAAAATCTGATTGCGGGTTGTCAGAGTCAGGTTTGGATCGTGATGCGTATGGATGAAAGTGGCGCGCTGACCTTTGAAGGTGACAGTGATGCCGCTATCGTGAAAGGTCTCGTGGCTATAGTATTCAGCCTGTATCAGGGCTTAACGCCTCGTGATGTGGTGGATCTGGATGTGCGTCCGTTCTTCTCTGAACTTGAGCTCAGCCAGCATCTGACACCTTCCCGCTCTCAGGGGCTGGAAGCCATGATTCGATCTATCCGTGCAAAAGCGGCTGAACTGGCCTGAGTCGGTTCCTGAGCGACATCTTTGCTCATTAGGAATTATCTGCTAATGAGCAAAGTCATTTCTTCACTTCTCCCTGTCTCAACTCATTTACTCCTGATTTTTCAACCCACTATCTTCTGTGTATTTCCCTGCATCTGCGTAAGGTAACTTTCTGATTTTCTGTGGTTTGATTGCTACGTGATTCTGCGCTGCTAGTATTATCAGACGAGATAATTGTCTTGCTTCAGATGGTCTGAATGCGAGCCGAAAAAGGACTGAGTATGAGACGCGCATTACCCCTTCTGGCAATGTTGGTTGGCACATTTCTGACAACACATTCCATGACCGCAGGTGCAGCAGAATACCCCTTGCCGCCGGACAACAGCCGCCTGATTGGCGAAAACACGACGTATGTCGTGCCCAATGACGGCAAACCTTTAGAAGATGTGGCGGCTAAATACCAAATCGGGCTGATTGCAATGCTGGAAGCTAACCCGGGTACCGACCCATATTTGCCGAAAGCGGGCACCGTGCTGACCATTCCTTCGCAAATGCTGCTGCCCGACACCAAGCGCGAAGGGATTGTGGTTAATCTCGCGGAACTGCGCCTTTACTACTATCCGAAGGGTGAAAATAGAGTTGTTGTTTATCCGATTGGTATTGGCCAGTTAGGACGTAATACGCCAGAAATGGTCACTTCAGTGAGCCAGAAGATACCGAACCCGACGTGGACGCCAACGGCCAACATTCGTAAAGCTTACCTGAAAGATGGCATCACGTTGCCGGGTATGGTTCCGGCGGGACCAGATAACCCTATGGGGCTGTTTGCAATGCGTCTTTCTGCCGGTACCGGCCAGTACCTGATCCACGGGACGAATGCTAACTTCGGCATTGGTATGCGCGTCAGTTCGGGTTGTATCCGGTTGCGCCCCGACGATATCGAGTCGCTGTTTAATTCTGTGCCGAAAGGCACGCGCGTTCAGATAGTTAATCAGCCCATCAAAATTGATGTCGAGCCGGACGGAAAACGTTACATTGAGGTGCATCAGCCGCTGTCGCATACCGAGAAAGACGATCCGCAAACTAAACCCATTCTTTTGACTGCAGCGATGAAGAAATTCATCAAAAGCGATGATACTAACGCAGAGATTGTGAAAGAGGCTATCAAGCGTCGTTCAGGGATGCCTGTCGTGGTCAGTGTGGGTGATAAAGCGACGGATACGCCACCGGCAGCCAACGCGCCACAAACTGTCTCTGCGGATACGCCAACGGTAACGACGGCCAGCACGCAATAACGTTATACAGAAGCATTTAAGAAGTGATTTTCCAAAAGGAGCCATATGGCTCCTTTATTGTTTCCGAAGCTCAGGAAGTGACGCAGGAGGATTTAAAGGGGCAGACTGCAGGAGGGGGGATTCAGGAAACGAAAAAGCAGAGTAGGGAACTGACTGAATGACAGGCAAAAAAAATGGCGCACTGAGTGCGCCATTGAACTAGAGAAGTAAATATTACTTCTTGTAAGCGTGAGCTTGGTTGTCAAGACGTTGGTTAGCGCGAGCTGCATCGTCTTTAGCTGCTTGAACGTCAGAACGGATTGCGTTCACGTCGTTGCTCAGTTGGTCAACTTTAGAGTTCAGAGTAGAAACGTCTGAAGACAGTTGATCGATTTTAGCGTTGCTTGAACAACCAGCCAGCATAGTTGAAGCCAGGATTACAGCGCCCAGTACCAGTTTAGTGCGATTCATTATAAAACCCTCTAGATTAAGTTAATCTCCATGTAGCGTTACAAGTATTACACAAACTATTTTCTAATGAGAATAATTTTTTGCCGGTAAACGCTATATTTTGATCGTTCGCTCAAAGAAGCATCTTTTTTTACGAAAAAGTTAAAAATTGCAGCGAAAACAGCCTTATTCCATGGGACTTATCCCAATTTTGCTGCTACTGCTTTTAGCACTTTTTAAGTAAGAAGAGCCTTTTTGAAGAAATAGACGCTGCATTATGCAACGTCTATTAATACCCAGGTCACGTTTTTAATTAAACAACATGTACCGAAGAAGTATTGGTTGTGCCGCTTTGTACCAGCGCGCCAGAAACCATCACAACGATATCGCCTTTCTGAGCCAGACCACTTTCGATCGCGGCTTCTTTACCTATACGGTAGAAATCATCAGTAGAAGCGATTTCGTTCACCAGCTGAGTGACAACACCTTTAGTGAGGATCAGCTGACGTGCAGTGATTTCATTAGTGGTCAGAGCCAGGATAGTGGCGTGCGGGAAGTATTTACGCACAGCTATAGCAGATTTACCACCACTGGTTGCAACAACGATCAAAGGTGCATCCAGTTTTTCTGCGGTTTCTACAGCGCCACGGCAAACGGCTTCGGTGATACGCAGTTTACGATTGTCATTCTGACCGTCGATACGGCTCTGCATTACACGGTCAGTACGGTCACAGATGGTCGCCATGATGGTTACAGCTTCCAGCGGGTATTTACCTTTCGCACTTTCACCAGACAGCATGACGGCATCGGTACCGTCGATGATGGCATTAGCAACGTCGCCAGCTTCTGCGCGGGTAGGGCGCGGGTTTTTGATCATGGAATCGAGCATCTGCGTTGCGGTGATGACCACTTTGCGTGCGCGGTTACATTTTTCAATCATCATCTTCTGCGCGAAGATAACTTCTTCGACAGGGATTTCAACGCCGAGGTCACCACGAGCAACCATGATGCCGTCTGAAGCTTCGAGGATTTCGTCGAAGTTGTTCAGGCCTTCCTGGTTTTCGATTTTGGAGATGATCTGGATGTGTTCGCCACCATGTGCTTTCAGGTGTTCACGGATTTCCAGAACGTCAGAACGTTTACGGATGAAGGAAGCCGCGACGAAGTCAACGCCTTGCTCACAACCGAAGATCAGGTCACGTTTGTCTTTTTCAGCCAGTGCTGGCAGTGCGATAGAAACGCCTGGCAGGTTAACGCCTTTATTTTCGCCCAGGTCACCGTTGTTCAGCACTTTACAGGTCACTTCAGTTTCAGTGACATTAGTAACTTCCATGCCAATCAGGCCATCATCGACCAGAATGGTGTTGCCAATTTTGAGGTCAGCAGCAAAACCCTGATAGGTCACAGCAACACGTTCGGTGTTACCAATAACGCTCTGATCGGTGGTGAAAGTGTAGGTCTGACCCGCAACCAGGGAAGCGTCTTTGCCGCCTTCCAGTTTCATGGTACGGATTTCAGGGCCTTTAGTATCCAGCAAGATTGCTGCTTTATGACCGGTTTTAGCCATAACGTTGCGGATATTCTGGATGCGCTGACCGTGCTCTTCGTAATCACCGTGAGAGAAGTTCAGACGCATAACGTTCATGCCCGCATCAAGCAGTTTGGTCAGCATTTCTTCGGATTCGGTTTTCGGCCCGATGGTACAAACAATTTTGGTCTTTTTCATGACGATTTTATCTACAAGTTGTGATGGATTGGAAAAGTGTTTGCCTGACAGCATCGCTGTCCGCGCGGAATTGAGGTGTTGCCTGGTTGAATCAAATCATTACTAAGCGTAGAAGACTGTGAAAGGAATGGTGTAGTAAGTTCAGCCAAACCATAGCGATTTGTGCGATTTATCATCGCTACTGGAGTGGTCACGCTTTTATAAGTGCGATATCGACAGATCAAGGGGCTGAAACCATTCAATCGAAGAGACGATGCGTATTATAGAGGGGAACGGGGTGGGAAACCAAATAAAAAACGTGATGCTGCGCAAGCTTAGGGCAGATGACAGAGCTTTGTTGCGCAATTATCCAAAGCGGGCAGAGTAAAAACCAGAGGGCATAACAGTTTCGTCACGGTACCTTCGAAAATGCCACATTTGCGAAATATTCTTAAAAAAATACAAACGGATGGCGTCGGGTTTATTTAAAACTCAGAAAGAAATTATGCGAATGAGTGAAATCAGGTTTATTCAGAAACGGAAACCGTTCAGGGAAATTTAAGTCGGGGTGAGAAGAGTGAACGTTGCTTTGGTGCGTCCGAGTGGACTCGAACCACCGACCCCCACCATGTCAAGGTGGTGCTCTAACCAACTGAGCTACGGACGCACAATGTGCAACGGTAAAGCTTTTGAAGAATGGTGCGTCCGAGTGGACTCGAACCACCGACCCCCACCATGTCAAGGTGGTGCTCTAACCAACTGAGCTACGGACGCATCGTTTTCTTCTATGTCAGCCAGCGTTGGCGACGGGGACGAATATTAACGACCTCTCTGAATGCTGGCAAGGGAAAAAAGACATTTTACTGTCATATTGTGAGTGATTGCCGAGCTAATGCGCATTGCGTTGTTTTTTTAGGCATAACAGCCAGCAGGATGACGAAATTTTCCGCGCACAGCTTTCACTTTGCAGTACGCGGAATTTCAGACTTCGGGATTTTTAAATCCGATCAGCGGCCCGCTTTTTGCAAAATAGTAAAAGAGGGTTGTTTTTGCAGCCAGCGCATACGGATCGTCATCATCACTGCGGCAAAAGTCAGACCAAGGATAAATCCGCACCAGAATCCGCTCGGCCCCATTTGCGGTACCAGCAGATCTGTCAGCCCGAGAACATAGCCCACTGGCAGTCCCAGCACCCAATACGCAACAAACGTAATGTAGAAGATCGAACGCGTATCTTTGTATCCGCGCAGTACGCCACTTCCTATCACCTGAACCGCATCTGAAATCTGGAATAGCGCAGCAAATATCAGCAGATGAGACGCCAGTGTGACCACTTCCACATTGTCATTGTAAAGTGACGCAATTTGCTCACGGAAGATGATGGCGGTCAGGCTCGTACAACACGCCATCACAATGCCGGTCAGAATGCTGGTATAAGCCGCCACTTTGGCACCTTCCACAGACGATTCACCCAGGCGGGAGCCGACGCGGATCGTTGCTGCAACGCCAAGCGAAAGAGGGATCACGAACATCAGTGAACCGACGTTAAGGGCGATCTGGTGACTTGCGACGGCCACGATACCTAACGGTGAAACCAGCAGCGCGACAATGGCGAACAGCGTCACTTCGAAGAACAGCGCCAGCGCAATCGGCATCCCGAGCTGGATCAGACGGCGCAGCGTCGGCCAGTCAGGTTTCGCAAAGCGGGTAGGGGCTACGATATCGCGCATTGTGTAATTACGGCGCACGTAAAACCGCATCATGAAGAACATGACCCAGTAGACCGTCCCCGTCGCCACGCCACAACCGACACCGCCGAGCGCCGGCGCGCCGAATTTCCCGTAGATGAAAATGTAGTTAACGGGGATATTGACTAGCAGCCCGATAAATCCGAAGACCATACCAGGTTTGGTTTTCGACAACCCTTCACACTGATCGCGCAAAACCTGAAAGAACAGATAACCCGGCGCACCCCACATAATCGCGTGCAAATACCCGACGGCTTTTTCTTTAAGCTCAGGATCGATGTTGTGCATCAGGCCAATAAGATGGTCGCACTGATACAAGACGGCAATGATCAGCACAGAAACGCCGGAGGCCAGCCAGAATCCCTGCTGGACCTGATGACCAATTTTGTCCCGGCGTCCGGCACCGTTCAGGTGCGCGATGGTTGGCGTCAGCGAAAGTAATAAGCCGTGGCCGAATAAAATTGCGGGTAGCCAGATTGAGGTGCCGACGGCAACTGCAGCCATATCTGTTGCGCTGACCGAGCCTGCCATGATGGTATCCACCACGCCCATAGAGGTCTGGGCTACCTGCGCAAGTATGACCGGGATCGCGAGCGCTAATAAGACCCGCGCCTCTGCAAGGTACTTCTGCACTGATACACCTTTTTTGTTGATTATATTGAATAAAAAACGCCACGCAGGGCGGCATTAAAGAGTGGAAAATAGCCAGAAGATTGTACATCTTCAATATTTTTAAGCAAACAATGCTGTTAATGACCGGTTAAATAATGAAATCCGTCAATATGAGACTATTTTTGCCCACAGAGAATTGGCTTTCAATTAATTCTGCGGCAAACTGAAAGAAACGTCGGCTTAATAAAGCAGATTTAAAATTGAGGAATAGGCTATGTTTACCGGAATTGTTCAGGGAACCGGAACGGTAGTGTCCATTGACGAAAAACCGAATTTCCGTACCCATGTAGTTAGCTTGCCCGAAGATATGCTTGATAACCTCCAGCTAGGTGCTTCTGTCGCGCACAACGGTTGTTGTCTGACAGTCACAGAAGTGAAGGGAGATTTGGTCAGTTTCGATCTGATGAAAGAGACCCTGCGTCTGACTAATCTTGGTGATCTCAAGATTGGCGATCAGGTTAATCTGGAACGTGCTGCGCGTTTTAATGACGAAATCGGCGGGCATTTAATGTCCGGGCATATTATTTGTACGGCTGAAGTGGCGAAGATTCTGACGTCAGAAAATAACCGTCAAATCTGGTTCCGCATGCCGCATGAAGATTTGATGAAATATGTATTACATAAAGGATATATAGGGATTGATGGCATCAGCCTGACGATTGGCGAAGTCACCCGCACCCGTTTTTGTGTGCATTTAATTCCCGAAACACTGCAAAGAACCACGCTGGGAACGAAGCGTCTCGGGGATAAAATTAATATTGAAATTGATCCGCAAACGCAGGCCATCGTCGATACCGTTGAACGCGTGCTGGCCAGTCGCGAAGCTGCAATTGCCACTGCGCAGGCAATGATCGAAAGGGCTGAATAATTATTTTCAGCACGTGTGTGAAGAAGCACCAAAAGAAAACCGGACATTCATGTCCGGTTTTTTGCTTTTATGGCACAGCATTACTTGTCCGAGTTAACGCGGGACGCGCATACCGCCATCCACACCTTCCGGACTGAACACAACTTGCCAGAGCTGAATGTCACGAGCCCTGAACGCTCCCGCGCAGGCATTCAGATAGTAGGTAAACATCCGGTGGAAACGATCGCCGTAACGTTCTGCCAGTTCTGGCCAGTGTTTCTGGAAACGTTCATTCCAGGCCATCAGGGTACGGTCATAATCTGCGCCGATATTGTGCCAGTCTTCCATCACGAACAATGACTCGCTGTTTTGAGCAATTTGCTGGACAGACGGCAGGCAACCGTTCGGGAAGATGTATTTATCGATCCAAGGATCGACACTCAGATTTGTTTTGTTAGAACCGATGGTGTGCAGCAGGAAAATGCCGTCAGGTTTGATATTGCGTCTGGCGACATTAAAGTAGGTGTCATAATTTTTTGGACCCACATGTTCGAACATGCCGACAGAAACAACGCGATCGAACTGATCGTTAAGATCGCGGTAATCCTGAAGCAAGATGGTGACGTCCAGGCCTTCGCAGCGTTTCTGAGCCAGTTTTTGTTGCTCGGCAGAAATTGTCACGCCGACAACGCTGACGCCATAATTGCGGGCTGCAAACTCAGACAATCCGCCCCAGCCACAACCGATATCGAGTAAACGCTGGCCCGGTTTCAGTTGCAGTTTATCGCAGATCATTTTGAGTTTAGCTTCCTGCGCTTCTTCAAGCGTCGTGGCGTCTTTCCAGTAGCCACAGGAATATTGCATATATGGGTCGAGCATCAGAGTGAATAAATCATTACCCAAATCGTAATGTTCTTTCCCAACGATCCACGCACGTTTGCGGGATTGCAGATTGGTTAGGCGTGCAGCTGCGATGCGCAGTGTATCTTTGAAATGGTGGGGGAGTTTATTTTCCAAACCTGCACGGAGAACACGCTGGAAAAATATATCAAGGCGCTCACATTCCCACCAACCATCCATATAGCTTTCACCCAGACCCAAAGAACCTTCCTGTAAAACACGCTTGAAGAAGTCAGTGTTTTTTACTTTAAGGTCGAAAGGGCGATTACCGTTAACCTGGATGTCTGCCGTAGCCAGCAATTCACTGACTATCCGATACCACTGATTGTCCTGAATGCTTTGGTCTTCTATACACGATGAACTCATAGCTTCTCCATCACTTTCTCTTCTGACTTATTAACCTGCCGGGAAAAGCAAAGGCAATTTGTGCAGGTCTTTATGAGAACAGACGACTCGCGCCACGTCCGATATTCGACACCTACAGAGGAAATTTAGAAGAACACCCGCACACAAATGGCGTGCAGGAAAATCATCCTTGAAAAATAAACCAGAATAAATAGTGTGACGCGACCCTCGCGCCGGCGCTAAGTATGTAATAAAAGTATTGTAAAAATGCTATTTTATTGGGTTTTGTTGAGTATAGGCTCGCTGGCAGGCATTCTCAATAGTTAATCGCGACGAATGAAAATGTCCATTAAGTGATTGTTACTTAAGGTCATTATTGCGATCAGTTCGCATGCCTTGCTTGCTGTTTCTGCTCCGGTTCCTGTTCACCGGATTGCCCTTCTTCCTGACGCAGTGACAGCCAGCGGCCTAAAACTACCAACAGTAGTGTAGACAGCATCGTGGTGACTGTCGCCATGAGTGGTTGCACAATAAATGCGGAAACCAGCAGACTCGCGAGGAAACACAAACCCAACTGCAGGGTATTTTGCAACGCCGCGGCCTTACCTGTATTAGCAGTAAATGGCATTAATGCATTTGCGACAACAATGGGATAAATCGCGCCATTCACCAAAGCCATCATACAGAACGGAATTAACAGGCTCATCAGCCCGGCATCAGTAAATATAGCTACGCCGAACAGACCCGCAACACTGACGCCATAACCCGCCAACAGCCACGGCAGGATCTTATTCCCATCCGTTTTACTGATCAGTACGCGACATCCAAAACCGCCCAGCAGGAAAGCAATGGTCTGAGGAACATAGCTCAGGCCAATCACGCCCGGCGAATATCCCATGTCGCTGAGAATAAATGGAGAACCGGTCAGCCACGCGAAAAAGCCAGCAGAGCAGGCGGCATAAATCATCACATTACCGCTGTAAACCCGCGAAGCAAGAAGCTTCGCGAAACCGGCTTTATCTTCAGGGGCATGAACCTCCGGTGTCTTTTCGCGCAGAGTGAACGTGGTGATCAGCAGGATAACGGCTACGCCGGTCAGCAGAACGAAAATCGCCTCCCAGTCAAAATGATTAAGAACCCATGCGCCCAGCAGAGGGGCAAGCGCGGGGGAAAGCGCCACCAGCGGCATGATGCTGGCAAAGGTTTTTTTAGCAACATCGGCAGAAAAGCGATCTACCACCAGCGCCTGCCAGGTGACGGCGGCAGCACAGACGCCGACAGCTTGCAGGAAACGTAGCGCCAACAGGGCACGGACATTCTCAACCCACAGTACGCCCAGACAACCGACGACAAAGAGCGCTAAGCCGATCAGCAATACCGGTTTGCGACCGATCTTGTCGGACAGCGGCCCCCAAACCAACTGGCCGATGGCAAAGCCGCCCAGGAAAATGCTCAGGCTGGCGCTGATCATGCCCGGGCTGGTCATCAGGCTGGTTTGCATCGCGCTGAAGGCCGGAAGGTACATATCGGTCGCTAAAAAGCCAAGCATGCTCAGCCCGGCAAGATAGAGCATAAATCCAAGTGAGGGTTTCATTATTGTCTCTTTAATTTATTTAGTGCAGATGAATTGACGCAGAAATCATATCGGATGCGGAGTTTAACGCTTGGATAACAGGCTTGTGAAACGCTAATATTTGCATTCTGCTATCAAAAATATTGAAGGCTAAACAATGTGGTCCGAATATGCACTTGAAGTCGTGGACGCCGTCGCCCGAACAGGCAGTTTCAGCGCAGCCGCGCAGGATTTGCACCGCGTGCCGTCGGCCATCAGTTATACCGTGCGCCAGCTTGAACAATGGCTGGCCGTTCCTTTATTTGAGCGCAGACACCGTGACGTTGTTCTGACGCCCGCAGGGAAAGTTTTTGTCGATGAAGCACGGATTCTGACAAAAAAAATGATAGCTACCCGTCGCCAGTGTCAGCAGGTCGCAAACGGCTGGCGCGGAGAATTACGGGTGGCCGTCGACCGTATCGTTAAACCTGCGCGGACACGGCGGCTGGTGCTGGATTTCTACCGCCATTTCCCCGATACCGAGCTCATCATTCATTCGGAAGTCTTTAACGGTGTCTGGGACGCGCTGGTCGACGGGCGGGCAGATGTCGCCATCGGTGCGACGCGGGCGATCCCCGTCGGAGGGCGGTTCAGTTTCCGCGATATGGGTTTTATGGACTGGCATTGTGTGGTTAGCGTGCAACATCCGCTGGCGCAGACGTCGGGAATACTGAATGACGATCAGTTGCGGCCTTATCCTGCGCTTTGCCTGGAAGATACATCGCGGACATTGCCGAAACGCGATACCTGGACGCTGGATAACCAGCGGCGGCTGGTGGTTCCCGACTGGACGTGTGCGGTGGAATGTCTGAACGAAGGTTTATGTGTGGGGATGATGCCGGTTCACCGCGTGACGCCGTGGATTGAACAGCGGAAATTGCAGGTACTGTCGCTGGAAAATATCTTCCCCGACAGCCCGTGCTGCCTGACGTGGGATCAGAGCAATCCGTCGCCTTCGCTGGCGTGGCTGCTGGAATACATGGGCGATACGGAAACGATGAACCGGGAATGGTTGCGCGGCTGAAAAGAAAACGCCTGCATCGCAGGCGTCGAGTGAGAATTAACGGCGGTAATCCCGATACGGGCCGTCGGCCACAGAACGGCGCTCAACCAGTTTCGGATGCACTTCAATGGTCTGCGACTCTTCGCGTTTGCTGATAATTCTGTCCAGCAGCATGGTAAAGGCCATTTCGCCCAGACGTTCTTTTGGCTGATGAACTGTCGTCAGCGCCGGTGAGAAATAGCGCGCGTTACGCACGTTATCGTAGCCAATCACGGAAATATCCTGCGGTACGCGCAGGCCCAGTTCATCGGCGGCACAAATTGCGCCCATTGCCATTACGTCGCCGCCACAGAATACGGCCGTCGGACGGTTTTTCTGCATCAGAATTTTATGCATGGCCTGATAGCCCGATTCCGGCTCAAAGTCGCCCTGAACGACCCACTCTTCACGAAGAGGAATATTAGCTTCCGTCAGTGCTTTCACAAAGCCCTGAAAACGGCCGCCGCCGGTGTTTCGCGCCAGCTGTCCCGGGATCACGCCGATATCGCGATGACCGCGTTCAATCAGATAACGTCCGGCCATATAACCGCCTTCGAACGCGTTATCGATAATGCTGTCGGTGAAATTCTTACGCGCTTCGCCCCAGTCCATCACAACCATCGGGATGGAACGGTATTCTTCAAGCATATTTAGCAATTCGTCCGGATATTCCGCGCACATCACCAGTAAACCGTCGACGCGTTTTTGCGCCAGCATTTGCAGGTAGGCCTGTTGCTTCTCCAGATTATTGTGTGAGTTACACAAAATCAGCGTATAGCCTTTTGAGAAACAGCTGTTTTCCACGGCCTCAATCACTTCGGCGAAGTAGGGCGCTTCACTGGACGTTGCCAGCAGACCGATAGTTTTTGTGTTATTGACCTTCAGGCTGCGTGCCACAGCGCTGGGTGAATAGTGTAATTCTTTGATTGCAAGGAGAACCGCGGCTCGGGTTTCTTCGGCGACGAAACGGGTTTTATTGATGACGTGCGACACGGTTGTGGTGGAAACGCCAGCGCGCTTTGCGACATCTTTAATCGTTGCCATGTAAAAAATGACTCCTGTGCTCACGTGTTTCAGCACGTTAGCATTATGTTAATCGTTTGCTTGCGTGGATTTAACTGCGGACTTCGAAAAGGGCAGTGAAATCGTTGGGTGGATTCTTCAGAGTAAGGCGTGAAATGCTCTCGGGTGAAATCGACCGGCACACAGGCGTGGTAACCGACAATTTTCACTTATAATGCAGGAAAGTGGAAGTAAAATTGTCATGAACCTACTGTGATTCAGCACAAGATTTTAAATGCGAATTATGAGAAAATGCGTTGGCACACATTTAGTGTGGCTAAACCAACGCCACAATTTGATCCGTAAGGGGGTTTGATGGACAGCAACCTGAAATTTTCTTTGATCACTACGGTCTGCGCTTTGCTCGTGATTATTGCTTTCAGCTTTACCGCAGTGATGAACTGATTTGTGCGAAAGCCGCAATAAAAAAGGGCGATTACCTATAACAGGAATCGCCCTTTTCAATTTTACGCAGTCACCCATTCCGCCGATACTCTTCCCTGCAGAAACTCTTCGTTAAATGCTATTCAATGGCTGATTAGCGAAACTTCAGACTTAACGAATTGTTTATTATCGGATTGTCTTAGGGGTCATTACCCGTCGTGCGCCTACATAATGATCTTGCCAGTAATCGTCACCCAGTGAGGTGATCTTAATGTCTTCGCCGGTGCGCGGTGACTGGATAAACTTCCCGTTTCCTACGTAAACACCGACATGGTCTGCGGCGCCGCGGTTATTAATCCGGAAGAACACCAGATCGCCGGATTCTAATTCACCCCGTTTGACCGGAGCCGCATCGCGCAAGTGGTACATTTCATTGGCTGTGCGGGGCATTTTAATACGGATCAAATCTTTGTATGCGTAGTAGACCAGTCCGCTGCAATCGAAACCTGTATTCGGTGACGTTCCGCCCCAGCGGTAAGGTTTGCCGACCTGGTGCATCAGCTTGGTCATCGCGGTTTGCTGCGCATGCTGATAACGTTTTTTGTGTGTTGCGCTGAGCGTTATCGGCTTACTGTCTTCTTCACGTAACTTTTTGCCTTTGCGGTGGCGACCATACGCTTCTTTTTTACTGGCCTTTTCACTGCTGTTTTTGGCGAGAGAACGGTTTTTCGTTTCTTTCTCTGCTTTTTTCTCAGCCCGCGTTGTCTTGAGTGTCTTTTCTTTTTTACTCTCGGCCCGCGTCGTTTTTACTGTTTTTTCAGAAGGCGTCTTTCGCTTAACCAGTTCGGTGCTTTTTACTTTCTTCTTCGAAACTTTTTCCTGAGTTTTAGGTTCTGAAACCGGCGCGACTTTGGTTTTCTTGCTGGTTTTCGCAGCTGCTGTTTTTCGCTTTCGGCGTTCTTCCGGTGTGACCTGGTTGACATGACTCTTTCGCTGATCGGCAGCAACACGAGTCTGTGGCGACGCGTGAGCCATATTCAGAAACAGCTGGGTAAAGAGCAGCACAAAAAGCGTGAACAGTAAGCGCATAGCTTCGTTACCATGAGTGGTAGGGTTAAACATCAGGGATGTCAGAGTATTGCCTAAAAGAACGAGACAAAAAAGCACGAATTGCCTCGATTCTAGATCATATTGTGAGAAAAAGTTAATAGCTTTTTTTATGTCGAAATAACCGCCATTTTTAGTCAAAAAAATAACCACTTTTCATCATGTTATTATTTAAGTTAAAGAATGGGATTTTGCAAATCTGACATTATCGCCGAACGGCAAAAATGTTATTCTCGATGAATCTTTAAATATGTGAGCCTGAACGCAAGCGCTAAAGATTGTTTAGGAAAATGCCAGTATTCAGAAAGACCCCACAAAAATTGGCGTTTTTATCTGGTGGCAGCCATCGTTACAATAGAAAGCATTGTGATTGCGCACCGTCTCTGTGTGCTGCGCGTGAAGAGTAATGACCGTGACAGCCTGTACCGGCTTGAGGAAGCAAGAAATGACCACTCCAACGATTGAAAAAATTCAGAAGCAAGTTTCTGAAAACCCGATTCTGCTGTACATGAAAGGTTCTCCAAAACTGCCAAGCTGCGGTTTCTCTGCACAGGCCGTTCAGGCGCTGTCTGCGTGCGGCGAGCGTTTCGCGTACGTTGATATCCTGCAGAACCCGGATATCCGTGCTGAGATGCCAAAATTTGCAAACTGGCCAACGTTCCCGCAGCTGTGGGTTGATGGTGAGCTGGTTGGCGGTTGCGACATCGTGGTTGAGATGTTCCAGCGTGGTGAACTGCAACAGCTGATCAAAGAAACGGCTGAGAAGTACAAATCCTCTGAAGAGTAATTCAGGGCGATTCAGAAATACCGGCAGCCTGACCCGGGGTTACCGGTAAAAAAGAGCGACATTATGTCGCTCTTTTTATTTGTATTGACCCGTCCTAAATAGCGTTGACACATTTAACTCGTATATTGAGGAAAATGTGATGAACCAATATGTTAAACGTACCCAACGCGATTACTCTCTATCCTTTAAATTGGCTGTAGTCGAACAGGTCGAAAAAGGCGAAATGACTTACCGCGAGGCGCAAGACCGGTATGGTATTCAAGGCAGCCAT